>CAZTVS010000021.1:54422-56604 GCA_964617125.1 uncultured Acidobacteriota bacterium | reverse complement strand
TGGATCAATACCGCCATCGGGCATTAGGCTGGAAGCTCTCCGGAGCGGGTGGGGGCGGCTACCTGATCCTGGTTTCGGACCAAACCATTCCTGGGGCTTTCCATATCAAGATTCGCAGGAAAGACAGGTTGTAACACCTCCGGACTGTGCCCCTCCCTTTGGTAATCCGCCAACCGCCGCCCTTGAGCCACTTTCACAAACGTAACAGGGCAACCGCAAGGGTTGCCCCTACCGTCTGGGCTCCATCACCGTATCCGGCTTGCAATACCTAATACACGATGACCTCGCAAAAAGTGCCGGGAGCGTTGGGGCGCCGGCGGTTCCCGCTCTTTTTCCCGGATCGTTTGGTGTTCCACATCGCGGATTTCCTTTGTTCTCGGCCCCCATCTCCTGCCCAATGCCCGCCGACCAAGAATTAACATCGATTTAACAAACATCTGCAGGACCCCGGCGTCTTACTTACGGAACAGAAAAAACCTAAGAATAAGGAGAAAGAAATGAAAAAGAAAATGGTACTACTTGTCCTGATGCTTTGCATCGGTACCGTGGTCGCCCAGGATATGGCACCCAAAGGCCGCCGAGGGCGGGGACCGGAGATGCAGGGCGAAAAGTTGAAGGCCTATCTGAATTTGACGGACCAGCAGTGGACCGATTTGCAGGCCCTACAGACAGCCTACCGTGAGGCTTCCCAGCCGCTGCAGGAAAAGATGTTCGAAAAGGGCCAGACCATGCGCCAAGCCATGGAACAGGGTACGGCCGACCAGACTGCCATGACCCAGGCGAAGAGCGAAATGCAAGCCTTGCGGACGGAAATCCAGGCTTTGCGAGCTACCTACCGCGCACGCAGTCTGACCATCCTGACCGATACGCAAAAGATTTCTCTTGCCGCTCTGGAAAAGGCTCTGGAACTGATGGGCACTGCCCGCGAGGCCATGTTTTACAATCTGATCGAAACAGAGGCTGGAGGTCCTGATGGGGAGATGGGAATGGCAGGCGGTCCCGGGGGGCCCGGTGCCGGTCCGATGCGTATGGGTGGAGGGCCACCCATGGAGCAATAATCCTTTTTTATCCCATATTTCGAACTCATTTTCCCTAAGGTGCATCCAACCGGGAGTCGAAGGAGAGGAATCCCTTGCGACTCCCCCTTTGAATCTGGAATAACGTCATTATGATTAAGGTTAACTTGATGAAAAGATACCTATTTACGATATCAGCTGTTTTACTGCTGCTAAGTCTGCCGGCCGCGGCGGCTGATACGTTCTGGAAAACGAAAGCTCCCGATAGCTGGACCGATCAGGAAATCGACAAGCTGCTGCAAAAGTCCCCCTGGTCCAAGGAAGCGACCGTAAACATGAACCAGCAGGACACGTCTGCCATATCTGCCGAATCAGGTTATCCTGGTGGTGGTGCGGGCGGACCGAAAGGAAGATCCGAAGGCCGGGTCGAATCTGAACTCCAACCGACAGACATGGTGATCCGGTGGCTGAGTGCCGAGCCGGTGCGTTTGGCCTTAAAGCGGGCGAAGAAATCAGACATAGAGGTTACCGCAGAAAAGATCGAGAAGTATTTTATCGTTGCGGCGGTAAGCCGATCCCTCCATTCCAACAGGGAGGATGCAAAGCATCTCAAGGATGCACTGCTGCAAAATACCTTCCTGCTCAGGAAAACCGGTCCGCCCATCGTTCCGGAAAAGATGGAATCATCAACCGGACGGGAGGAGCAGATTTTTCTGTTCTACTTTCCCCGTACCAATCCGATTCTTCCGTCCGATAAGGAGATCGAATTCATCTCCAATCCAGGAAACCTCAATATCCATGCCAAGTTTTCCTTGAAAGAGATGGTATATCAGGGCAAGCTGGAGCTGTAATCGATTTGCATCCGTATCCATGTGGAGATATCATGATGAGTTTGAGTATTTACGATCATATTAACAGTCTGTACGAGTTGCGAAAGCTGCATTTGTTCTCCCTGGTGAAAAGTGGATCCTGCTCGATAAACGATCCGGATTCGGATATTGCCAATGGAGATCCTTGGGAGCTGGATGCTCCTTATTGTGCCGATGAAAACGGCCGGATGGAATCGGAAATCTGGGAAAGCGAACGACCGAAACCGAGATCCTGTGAGTAGCTGCAATCGAGTCAGAAGAATATTGGGAAACGGTTCATGAAAAAATTCATCATCT
>CAZTVS010000021.1:20749-54322 GCA_964617125.1 uncultured Acidobacteriota bacterium | reverse complement strand
CGGAGTCGATCTGGGTGTCCGTATCTCCTTCGAAGTCATTCTTTACGAAAGAAGCAACGACATCCAATTCGTCTATGCCGTGGTGAGCGGGGCCTACGCCGACGGCAGCCGGACCACGGTCGGTTTTCAGAGCGCGGATTACAGCCGAGCGGTTCAAACCGGATATCAGCAATCCATTCTTACGGAAGGCACCAGCCTGAGTTATCACTTCAACAAAGGGGATTACATCTTTTCCAAGATATCCAAAAAGCTCGGTTATGAAATTTATCCCGACGGGAGCTTCACGACTAAGACGGAATCCTCCTTCAGCGATCTGACCCTCGGTTATGCAACGGTCATTTCCAGTACCGAGACCACCGTTCCCTCGGGATTGGCGATCATTACCGTCAAAAACGACGATGGGATCGTGGTTTCCGAGGCCAGTGTGCCGATCACGACTCCTTTGACTACCGGAAGGATCTACGCCGAGGTGGATGGAAACGTGAACACCGGTCTCGCCATTACCAACTGGAATGACGAATATGCCTATATCGATTTCACCCTGACCGATGAGAGCGGCTCCGATTTCAGAACCGGCACCCTGTCGATTCCGGCCAACAGTCAGATAGCGGGATTCATCGATCAGGAACCATACCTGTGCGGGAAAAATTTTCGCGGAACGATCACCCTGGAATCCGGCGACGTCGGGGTGTCGATCGTCGCCCTCCGCGGGTTGCTCAACGAGCGTGGAGAGTTTTTAATCACCACTCTGCCGGTGGTCGATTTGGATAACGTAGTCGCCAATTATTCCATCATCCTGCCACATTTCGCCATCGGCGGCGGGTGGAGCACCCAGGTGATCCTGGTCAATCCCCTCGACGAAGAGATCGATGGAGTGATTCAGTTTGTCGATACCCAGGGTAATCTGATTCAGGTCACGGGCAACGGAGAAACCAAAGGCGATTTTCCTTACAAGATTGCCGCCAACAGTTCATTCAAACTGAATGCCACTTCAGCGGGAAAGGACAGCACTACCGGCTGGGCCGTCGTCACCCCCACGTCTGGAGATAATGCCCCCACTCCGCAGGCGATTTTTTCTTACCGATCCAACGGCGTTACCGTGACGGAAGCGGGCGTGACCACCATACGCGGGACTACTTTCCGTAGTTTCGTGGAGTTTTCCGGCAATCCGGGAGCGGTGGGATCGATCCAATCCGGCCTGGCCATCTGTAATACAACCGAGGAGGAGATCGAGGTCGATTTTGAGCTTTATGACATGGGAGGCACCTCCTACGGCTATGCTCATCTTCGCATACCCGGGCAGGGGCAGGTCTCCAAATTCATACCGGAAATCTTCTCCGGAGTTACATTGCCCAGTACCTTCCAAGGTGTAGTCCAGATCACTTCTTCTTACGAAGGCGCGGAGATCGGGGTCGTCGGCCTGCGTTGCCGAACCAATGAAAGAAATGACTATATCATTACCACGACGATGCCGATCGATGACGCGAACACGACAGGTCAGTCCAAGATGTCGTTTCCCTACATTGTGAACGGGGGCGGATACTCCACACAGTTTTTTCTGTATGGCGGATTCGAAGAGGAGATAGTGGGTGGAACCCTCTACTTCCACAAGCAGGATGGCACCACGCTGCATCTGCCCTTCTGATTTTTTTTGGAGTCATTTCAGAGGATTATTCAGGATAACGGCAGGGCCGGGACTTCTCGGCCCATAGGGAAAGGAAATCCGGGATGCCTTTCCGGAGCAGGCAGAGGTTGCTGCCCGCTCGACCGATACGAACTAGTCCATTCCATTCCTGCTGTGTCTGGAATTGGGAGATACATAATCAGGACATAATTAGTACGAATAAAACGGCGTGGAGCTGTACGATATGAAACAGAGCAGTCATTCTTTGTGGTCCCCTTTATCATGGCGATATTCACGGTTTTATCGCCTCCTGGTCTTTTTTGTCATGTTCGGCATATCGGTCTTGCCTTCCTTTGCCGATTTGTCCACATCCGAAAATCCTGCACCCAGGAAACGCTTTTCCCGTATGTTTCTGCCGGGTACGGAAGAGCTGCAACTGATTGTCGAGCTCTCCCAACCGTCGGTCCTCGAACGGATGCAGGCCGATCAAAAAGAAAATCCCTCCAGTATGCTGGAATCCTTATCCGCTTCCGGTAAATTCCATCTGCAATCCTATCGGGCGTTAACCTACCGTGCCGCCATCGAACAGGCCCAGCAGACCATGGCAGAAACCCTCTCTGCCCGGAGTGGAGTGGCGGTCGAGGGGGCGGTGTCTACCGTGATGAATGCGCTGATCGTGCGTACCGGATCGGATCAATACGACTATGTCCGCAAGCTGGCGGGAGTGAAAAAGGTCTACTTTTCCCGGCCGCAGAAACTGTTGCTGAATACGTCCGCCTCCCTGGTGAACGCCCAGGGGCTTTGGAATCGAGCCGGCGGCAACAGCAGTGCCGGACGCGGGATTAAAATCGGTATCATCGATACCGGTATCGACATTACTCATCCCATGTTTATCGACGATTCCCTGACGGCCCCGTCAGGATTCCCTAAAGGAGAATCGAATTTTTCCAACAGCAAGGTAATCGTGGCCCGCAATTACATCAGCTACCTGTCCCGGTCGCAATCGGTAAGAACGGCGATCGATGAGGTCGGTCATGGAACGTTCGTTGCCGGAGTGGCCGCCGGAAAACAGGTGAGTGCCCCGGCGGCGGTGATTTCCGGTATGGCCCCCGGAGCCTTTCTCGGAAGCTACAAGGTATTCGGAACGCCTGGAGTCAACGATTCGACGACAACGGCGGCGGTTTTGGCGGCCGTTAACGATGCCGTTTCCGATGGAATGGACGTGATCAATTTGAGCCTGGGCGCCCTCGACTATGTCCTGCCGGAAGACGACCCCGAAATCCAGGCGCTGGAAAAGGCCGTGCAGGCGGGTGTGATCGTATGTGCCTCCGCCGGCAATGACGGACCCGACGCCCACACCATCAGCAACCCGGGTGCCGCGCCCAGCGCCATTACGGTCGGTTCCGTATCCAACTCCCGCATCTTCGGCTCGCTTCTGCACGTCGTCGCTCCCACACCGGTGCCGGCCAATCTGGAAAATATCGCCTATACCCCGAGTGACGGTCTGCAGGTCACTTCAAAGATACCCTCTACCGGCATAGTCGACGTACAGAGCCTGGATGGCAACGGATATGGCTGCTCTTCCTTCTCTTCGGGAAGTCTTAGCGGGAAGATCGCCCTGATTCAAAGAGGAGGGGTGGCGACGGCGTGCACCTTTTATCTTAAGGTGACGAATGCCGCCTCCGCGGGGGCTTCCGCGGTGATCGTCTACAACAACGTCCCCAATGGCGGTACGGACAGGATGGCGGACCTGAGTGCGGCATCGATACCCGCGGTTATGATTGCGTATCTGGACGGTGTGGCGATCAAGAATCTGATTGCTTCTGCCCCGGAAAGCGTCCGGGTCGAAATCGACAGGTATACGACAACCGGGGCCGCTACCAGGACCGGCGGTGTCCTTTCGGATTTCAGCGCCATCGGCCCATCCACCGACTACGGGATCAAACCGGACCTTGTGGCCATCGGTGAAAATGTCTATTCGGCGGCGGAAAGCGTGAGCCCCAGCGGGGACATGTATAGCGCCACCAAGTATCTCACCAACGACGGAACGAGTTTCTCCTCTCCCATGGTCGCCGGCGCGGCGGCCGCTTTACAGCAGCTATACCCCTCTCTCGATGCTTACGCCATCAAATCCCTGATAACGACCACGGCCAGCCGTAATGTGACCTCCGATGGGACCACTCCCGCCAGCATTATCCAGGCCGGCAGCGGATTGCTGGATATGGGCAACGCCTCCGCGGCCGGGGCCGTTTTCACTCCGACCAATCTGAATTTCGGCGTTCATACCAATTCCAAATCTCTTTCTCTGAGCCGAAGCTTTACGATCCGGAACATCGGGACCACTGCCGATCAGTATAGTATCTCCCTGGAAACCCTGACGGCAGGCCCCTCCATCACATTCAACCAGGAGGTCACCGATTCCATCGCACCCTCCGGAACGGCCACGATTCAGGTTCAGCTATACACGGCCAGTCCCATCAGCGGAGGATTTCAGGGTTTCGTTCAGGTCCGCAGCCTGACGACCTCCATGCTATACCGGATCCCCTATTGGGCCGGTCTGTGCAATTACGACACCTCGCGTATCCTGACCGTCTCCCAGTCGGCTTCGGGGAGCGGTACGTACAGCACCCTGACGGCCGCCCTGGCGGCGGCCCGCCCCGGCAATATCATTGAAATAGCCGACAGCAGCTCTTACACGGCCGGACTGACCATCGGTTTGAATCAGGAGGGACTGCCGCTTCATGGCCTTACGATCCGTGCCGCTTCAGGACAGACTCCCACCCTCAATGGATCAAGCATCAATAATCAGGCCGATATCGAGATCGTCGGATTGAAGGATGTACTTCTCCAGGGTCTGAAAATCAGCGGTGGCGCAGTCGGCATCGAGGTATCTCAATCCTCTACGGATGAGCCCTTCTCCGTCACCATCGATCAATGCACCATTACCAACATACAAAACAGCTACAGTTCCTCGGGTGTCGAGTCCTCCGGGAATGGTAAACTGGAGATCACCCGATCGACCATCGAGAACGTCTATGGCCCGGGCGTTTATCTGGAAGAGGGGGTTTTCTTTACCATGCAGGGGTCCTTCCTACAGAACAATTCCTATAGCGGTATCATTGCCGATACCTCCGATCTGCAGGTCCTGAATTCAACCATAAGCGGCAATATCGGTCCGGGATTGTATGTTACCAATTGCATCGGGACCCTGGAAGGGAACCAATTCTCTTCCCAAACCGGAAACTACGGCGACGGTGCGGAGATCATCGACAGTTACTTCACCATACGTAACAATACCTTCAGCGCCAACCAGCGTTTTGGTCTGGCATTCTATACCGATTCGGGGTCCGTTTTTGACTCGACGATCGAGGTTTCCCAGAATACCTTCAGCGGAAATCTATTCTATGCCTTCTTGGGCGATTCGGGGCAAAACCTGTGCCTGGACGGGAATCTGATTAAAGACAACGCCCGCGGGATCCTCCTGCGAGGAACCACCAATGCCCTGTTGCGCAACAATATCGTTACCAGATCCACCAGCACCAGTAACGGAAGTGGCGTGGAGGTGACCGGGGCCGGAAAGATCCGGTTGATCAACAACACCGTTTACGCCAACGGTTACAAAGGCGTCCTGCAAACCGGCAGTGGTACTTTGTACGTTCGCAATACGATCATCGGCAGCAATACCGGCGGGGATCTGCAAACACTCTCTTCCGCGGACATCGATTTTTCCCTCATCGGCGATCAGAAACTGAGCGGCTCCAATCTGAAAGGGGAGGCGCAGATGACGAATCCCGCGGCCGACGATTTTTCGCTCGCATCCGGTTCTCCGGCGATCAATGCCGGATCCAACGAGGCGGCCGAACTTCCTTTCCTGGATTTTCGGCGGAAGATGCGGGTGGCCTCCGGTTCCACCTTCGGCGATACAGGGACGGTCGATATCGGCGCCCTGGAATATGGCTCCACTTACCCTCTGGTTTTTCCGCTGATGGCCAACGGGAATCAATCCGCCCTGGGAGATAACTACACCACCGGCCTGGCTCTGGTCGATTACAGCAGCGAAGCGACCCTGGCCAATTTCGCCGCCTATAGTCCGAGCGGGTCCTATCTGAGTGCCAGTACGAATCCGGCAACCCAGGCCTTGAGCGCCGGATCGCAGATTTCCACCCTGGCTTATCAGTTGTTCGGCTTCGATTCCTCGCAATCGAATCTCGGGGGGATCCTCACCGGATCGGCACAGCGATTGGCCGGGTTCTTCCTGCTGTTCGATTCGGAATTCCGGCGATTTGCCGAGGGAATTCCGGTCAGCGATCGAACGACGACCGACCTGATCTTTCCTTACCATCTTTCCGATACGACGACCAAAACCGTATATTGTCTTTTCAATCCGGGAATCCGAGCGGCAAATATCAAGGCCGTATGGTACAGCGCCTCGGGGAATGCCTCCGGTTCCGTACAAACGGCGATTGTAGCCCCCAGAGGGCAGATCCTGCTCCATTTCGACGGCATGACCGGCGCTTCCGGATATGTGCGCATCGAGTCCGACCGGCCGATTTCCGGCCTGGAACTGATAGGAAATTCACAGGATGTCTCCATACTGGGCGCTGCGGCACCCGCTTCGGAGGCACGGCTGTTCTTCCCCCATATCGCCTGTCACCAGGGCTTTACGACCGTGCTGGGAATCGTCAACACCAATACTGTTGCTTCCGGAGTTGTGCTGACCGCCTATGATGACGATGGAAGGGTTCTGGGCACACCGGCGGAGATCACCATTCCCGCCAACGGCCAGATGGTGCAATCGGCGGCCTCGCTTTTCGGATTGACGGCCGGATCTCAGGTAACAACCGGTTACGTGGTTGCCGAAAACGAACGGCAGGGTCTATTGGGATTCACCCATTTTACCTATGCGGATGGCGACAGGCGATCCGCCGCTGCGGTGCCGGCCGATTATCTGCCACGGAAGAAGCTCCTCTTTTCCCACGTGGCCCATCAGGTTCCTGCCGGTTCGGGTGTGAATTACCAGACGGGTATCGCCTTGCTGAATCCGTACGGGACAGCCATTACTTTTACCATGCGGGTTTTTAATGCCGCAGGGAATCTGCTGGCGGAAAAGACAGAAACGCTGGCACCCCGACAGAAGGCTTCGCGGATTCTCAGCTATCCGGCGGCCGGAGCCGGATTCTTCACCGAATCGCTGACCCTGGCCGGAGGGCACATCGAGGTGACTTCCGAATACGGTCTTTATGGATTCGAACTCTTTTATACCGAAGACCTTACGCAGCTGGTCGGCGTTCCTGCCCAGCTGGCGGATTGAAAAATTGGATCCAATCGGAACATTCATCGTGAAAAATCCTGGGAGCGCCGGCGTCCCGCTGGCAAAAGCAATGGAATCCATAAGGAATCCAAGGAAAGAAATGGAACAAAGACTGAATGCGATGCGGACACTTTCCATGTGGCTGATGTTGCTCTGTGCTTTAATCATGGGAACGATCGCCGCGGATAAGGATGCAAGGCCGGCGGATGGCCTCAAGGCCTTTCAGCAAATCGATACGATCGGACGCGTCGTGCGTTTTTCCGGGTCCATGCCGGATGGAATTCAGGGAGGACATATCCAGGGCGTGCAATGGCTTACCTATCGGCAAACCGAGTATGCCCTCGTAACCGGAAGTGCCGATGCCTGTTCCTGGTTTGCCGTCATCAGGCCGGAAACGCCGCCACAGGTCAGTGTTCGCCGGCTGCTGGAAAAACCCTGGAAGCATGCCGGTGGATTTCAGATTTTTGACCGGTGGTTGGCTGTGGGCCTGGAAGACGACAATGCCAAAGACAAATCGCAAGTCCATATCTATGATATTTCCGATCCGGAACAAAGCCTGGCCGAACCGGTCATGGAGGTCCAGCGGTCGGGAAGTCCGAAGCGTGCCACGGCTGGTTGTGTGGCATTGAGCGAATGGAAAGATCGCATGGTTCTGGCCGTCGGAGACTGGGACAGCCGCCATCTGGATTTTTATCTCGATCATCCCGGGGACTGGAGGAATGGTAAGAGGAATCTCCAACTGGTTTGTTCTTTCGATTCCGGCAAGGCGGATCGATCCGACTGGATCGATAAGAGGTGGCTCTCCTATCAGAACATAAATCTGTTTGTAGACCGCAAGGACCGTTTATTCCTGGTGGCCATGGGCCAGGATGAAGAAAAGAAAAACCTTGCCGACCTGTATCTGGTGGAAACGAAAGATTTTAAAAACATGACACTGAAAAAGATAGCGCAGAAGGAATTCCATTGTAGCGATGGCGCGAGTTTTCGCCTCGCCTCGGGAATCCTGACAGCGGGGAAGGATTCCCTTGGCATTGTCACCTGCAGCGGAACGATTGGTGGGGACTCGGCCATCAACCTCTTCCTCGCCAGAGGCGCCAAGAAATGATGCCGTCGCAAAAAATGCCGGGAGCGCCGGCATCCTGCCGGCAAAAGCAATGGAATCAATACGAAGTTTTCGTAAAGAACCGGAGCAAAGACTTTTTGCGACCTTATCGGAACCGCTGGCATCGCAAAAAAAATCAATAATGATAGAAAAACGGGACGGGTTTGTAGTCCCGCCTTTAGGCGGTGCCGCGTAAATGCAGGCTTTCATGGATCCATGGGATGCCGCGTAAACGCGGAACTACAAACCTTAGATTATCTTTTTTGCGTTTATTGCGTTTTGATTGGAAATGGGATGCCGGCGTCCCGCCGGCGGTCCCAGGTTTTTTGCGAGGTCATCGGAAATTATCTGGTTGCACAATGTTTTTCGTTGTTTTAACATTTTGGTCCGGTTAAATTATTAAAATTTTTATAGAACCGGCAGGATTTTTTGCAAATGTGATGTATTCTATTCCTCTTAATCGTCAGGGGAGAAGCATCGGAAATTCTGTCGCTTCTCCATGTAATATTCAGGAATCATCTGGTAGGTAAGATATATGCGGAAACGAGCAGCGACTGTATTGGGAACGATTCTTTGTCTTTTCCTTCTGCCGGTACTCGGACAGGAAACCGGCAGCCTCAAGGACAAGCAGGCGGCCTCGAAAGGCGTTGTCTCCGGCTATGTGCAGGATACGGCCGGAGGGCGGTTGGCCGGAGTGGAGATCAAGGTAAAGGGTACCAAGATTGCCGCCATTACCGACGAGCAGGGGAATTTCCTACTTCGTAATCTTACGCCGGGAAGCTGCATCCTTATCGCTTCGCTTACGGGCTTTCAGGAGAAAGAGGTGGCCGCTCTGATTCAGGCCGGACAGGATGCCAAACTGAATATCACCCTGGAGCTGGCCACTCAGGAATTCGCCGTATATGTCACCTCCACAGTGCCCAAGTTGATGAGCGCCGCCGAGAGTATCGGAGAGGTACAGGTAGTCCCCTCTCAGCTGGCAACCCTGCCCAGCCTAGGAGAAAAGGACATCTTCCGCTCGTTGCAGCTGATGCCGGGTGTCAGCGCCACCAACGAATCCTCTTCCGGTCTTTATGTCCGTGGCGGTACGCCGGACCAGAATCTGGTCCTTCTCGATGGGTTCACCGTCTTTAATGTCAATCATTTCTTCGGCGTCTTCAGTGCCTTCAATGCCAACGCCATCGACACCATCAACATGTACAAGGGTGGTTTCGAGCCCAAGTATGGCGGTCGCATGTCCGGCGTCGTGGACATGACCGGCCGCGGCAACGACCGTAAGGAGATGGCCTGGGGCGGCGGCGTAGGCCTGATGAGCTATAACGGCTACTGGAACGGACCCTTGGGGAAGAACGGTTCCTATATGTTTGCCGGAAGGCGTTCTTATCAGAGCCCCTTGAGCAACAAGATACGTGACAACTACACCAGCTCCGGACAGGGGGGATTCAACGAGTTTACCACCCAGCCGAAAAGCTGGTTTTATGATCTCAACGGGCGGATCTCTCTGGCGCCCACCGCTCACGATACCGTCGTCTTGAGCTTTTTCAATGGGGTCGATACCTTCGACAATTCCCATACCATCGAGAGGGATTCTCAGAGCAACTCCAACGTCAAGGTCAGCGGAACCATCACCAATCTCGAGCACTGGGGAAATTCGGCAGGCAGTTTTCAGTGGAAACATATCTGGAACCCGAACTACATTACCAACCTGACTGTGTCGGGGTCGCGGTATTTCAAGAACATGGAAAACAGCTCGGAAATGGAAAGCAGTTACATCGCTTCCGGTACGGTCTTCAATACCATGGAACGCAGCACGACCGAAGGCAACAAGGTCTATGATACCAGCCTGCGCTGGCACAATCTGTTCACTCCCATTTCCAAACATATCTTCGAATTCGGGGCGGAATACACCCGTAACTCCACCCGCTACGATTATCTTTTCGATGAAGACACGGGATCCGTCTATAAAAAGACGTTTGGGACGCAATATGTCGGTTATGCCCAGGACCGCTGGCAGCTGCATAAGAACTTCGAACTGACCGCCGGATTGCGGGCCACGTATTACGATCTGGCCAAGAATTACTTTTTCGAACCGCGCATGTCCTTTATCCTGCATCTCACCGACAAGTTACGGCTCAAGGGCGCCGGCGGACAGTACCGCCAGTTCGTGCGCAATCTGACCCGGGAAGATGCCATGCAGGGGGACAAGGACTTCTGGGTGATGGCCGATGGGGATCTGGCACCCTTGGGTAAATCAAATCACTATATCTTCGGCGGTACCTACGAGACCAACAAATGGCTGTTCGACGTCGAAGCCTATTACAAGAAGATGACCGGACTGGCCGAATTCGCCTCCATGCGCATGGGCCGTATGCCCCCTCCCGACGAGGAGGATGAGGAACGCGATCCGATCGATATGACCGCACTCTTCTTCAAAGGCGTGGGCGACGCCAAGGGCGTGGAATTCCTGGCCCAGAAGAAATTCGGCAACCATACCGGCTGGTTGACCTATACCTTGAGCAACGTTCGTTACAATATCCGGGATCTCAATGACGGGTATTATAACGCTTCCCACGATTCCACCCATGAAATCAAGCTGGTAGACAGCTATGCCTGGCGCAATTTTGTATTTTCCGGCAGCATGGTCTATGCCTCGGGAAAACCGTTCACCGAGCCCACCGGGGTGGAGACGTACACCTGGTCCAATGACAGGGAATTTTCCCTGCCAACGATCGGGCAGAAGAACGGCTCCCGATTGCCCTCCTATCAGCGGTTGGATCTTTCGGCAACCTGGAATTTTTACACGGGAGAGACCAATTCCGCCCGTCTGGGTTTTTCCGTTTTTAACGTCTATAATCACTCCAACATCTGGAGACGGCAATACGATGCCATGGAAGATGAGCTGTATCCGACCGATATCAATTATCTGGGAGCGACAGCTAGCGTCTTTCTGAGCGCCGATCTCGGTCCCCCTTCCTATGGTACCCGTGGCGGCGGTCCCGCCTGGTGGACCAAGGAAGAGGCGGAGGACAGAAAGAAACAGAAAGTCCTGACGAAAAAGGAAGAGGTTTACGACTTTTATGGGACAGTCGTAGGCAGCACTCCCGGAAGCATCTCGGTGAGAACCAAGAAGGGAGTCCAGGATTTCCAGTTGCTGGCTACGACTCTGAAGGGGGAAACCGACTACGAGACGGGAGCCTTCGTTCATGTGTATTATCAGCGCAAGGATAACGCCAATCAGGTAACCCAGATCTTCCGCAAGGTGGACAGGTCTCATCCCGACCGCAAATCCTAAGGGTGACACAGACATTCCTGTCTGTGAACAAACTATAGACAGACTAAAGACAACCTGTGGAAAAACTGTGGATAAATGATGGAAGACCTGTGGATAATCTATAGACGACGAACCGATCAGCCGTAAAGATCGATGATCCTGCCCGTTCTTTTTGTGGCGGGGGCCACGGCCGAAGCATCCGTAGTTATGGCATGATAAAGTTGGCGATCGATCTTCTGCAGCCTCTCCTGAACCTCCGCTCGCTCCTCTCTGCTCAGAAGGGATTGAGTATCGGCCTTAAAATTGGAGAATTTACTTAGCAGAGAATCCAGTTCGATATTCATCTCCGCGGCCAGGTTTTCCGTCAGCTTTCCCGATTGCACCGTGTCCTTGATTTTCATCCTTCTCCTGGCGACCGGTTCCTCCAGACTGCTTTGCCGGTAGGGATTCCCTTCGTTGGCAATACCCCGTGCCTCATACACGGTAACCTGGGAGACTTTTCTCGTTTGTGCCATATGCGGTGCCTTCGGGCTCTTCTCCAGGCATAGGAAAGCAAACCGATGGCCACCGGAAAGGAAAATCGCAAGAAGAGAAACAATGGGACGGGAATGGAATGGGGTATAAAAGGAACGTTAATGTAATGAAGGGATTGGAGGCTAAGCATCCTATGGCATTCCGATCGGACAGCTGTACCTGGCCGATCGGAATGCCATAGGGAATGGCAAGAATTACCGTCATCCCGGAATAAATTTCCTTTTTTTATTGTGGAGGGATGGCAGCCAGCACCTTTCCTCTCCAGGTGCCGAACAGGGCGAAGGTGGAGATCGCCTGCGGAGACGTCACCTGGAAATAACCCCTGGTCAGGGAGGGGAGTTCTCCGTTGATCACCTGCGTCAGAACCTTGGCGAATTTGGATTTTGCCGGCATCTCATAGGAACCGGATCCTTTCAGAATGCCGTTCTCGTCGAACACCTGGATCTGGAGATTCATCGATTGGTCGGTCGGATTGATTCCAGCCAGGCCGGTATAAAAGGTGGCATCCTGGGCGACCTGGGAGAAGGTAGTCTTCAGTTCGCCGGTACCGACCAGCGGCAGGACGCTTCCGATGCTGCTCGCGGCCGGATCGGTAAAACGAACCGATCCGGTGAACTTCCCTGAGGAGGAGAGCTGGATATAGCTGTTGGGTGCAGAGGTCACGCCAAAGATCAGGCAGCCTTCTATCCGGCGGCTTCCGCCGGCCGGCAGCGGAATGAGGGCATCGAAACCGGTCTGCTGTCCGTTTTCTCCTATCAGTCGGAGCCTTACGGAGTTGAGCCTGTTTTCCAGATTGATAACATCCAGGGTCGTGGTGAAATCGTTGTTTACCACAAACTGGGGAGCGTACAGCTGGGTGGGTGTCGAATACAGGGAGGGATCGATCCCGCTGAGAGAGGCAGTCCACTGGGAGTTTCCATTGAGGATGGCTACAGCGACAACCCCTGTCCCGCTGCTTCGTCCACGAAAATATCCGGTCAGCCCAGTGCCGGAGCGCAGGGCGGTTGTGGTGGCGCCGATTTGTCCCATGGCCGGAATCGTGCCGCTTTTTTCGCCGCTTACCACGCCGAACTCGCTGATATATTCCAAGGTATAACTTACGGAGCTCGACGACGGATTGGCCAGATAGATTTCCGCATCGTCGGCTGTGGGCAAAACGAATTCACTGTAGGTTTTATCGGAGACGGCGGCACCGTCCATCACACTCAGCTGGTCGTCGAAAACGAGGAAGAAGCCCTTGAGCAGGGCTGACGGAACCGGAGAGCTCTCGAGTAAAAGCCAGCCGTTGGCCTGGTTGAAGGTGGGTAGTATCTCTCCGATCAGACGGGCGTATTGTTTTCCCGGAGACAGGGAGTAGGGCGAACTGCCGGTCGCCAGAAGCTGTCCGTTATCCGAATAGGCTTTAAAAGTCAACTGGGTGCTGACTGTCCCCAGATTGACTACGGCCAGACTGGTCCGTTTTCCATTCTGATTGATCAGTTTGGGGAAATACAAACGTCCCTGGCTGCCTGGGAGAGTGGTGGTGGTGACATAGGCGGTGGTAGTGGTGGTAGTAGTATTGGAGGATGTATTGGAAATCGTTGTATTTCCGCCGATGACAATGCCGGTACCATCCAGGCTGACCTGACCGGAGAAGGATTTGACTCCACTCGTTCCTTGCGGTGGTGTGACCGTATAATGGAGCGTTCGACTGGTATTGTCGAAAAAGGGCCCCCACTTTACCTTCTGGCTTGTGCCGTCCCATTGTCCACTGTTATCGATGCCGCTGACGGTCCAACCGGTTGGCGGCATTTCCTCCACGGCATAAACCTGCGTAGTCGTGTCTGCCGTCACCAGGATGGAAACGGAGAAGGGGGAGCCGGCCGTATACAGAGAGGGCAATGTTCGGATGGCAGAACCGGCCATCGTCGCCTGCAGGATTCTTTGATTTTCCGTCCGGGTCCGAGTACGGGACAAAGTCATGGTCCCGGGTACCCAGCATTGCGGGCAGGCCAGGGAGGGATTGCGATGGTATATTTCACCCGATTTCCAAAGATAACCGGCGCGTGTTACATAGTCGATGGGTATTGGGTTGGGCGGACGGGGCCATGTGCTGCTGTTCTTCCAGGCGGCCCCGTACTGGGTTACTTCATCGATCTCCATACGGAAATCGGAATCGTTATCGGCCGGATGGGTGGAACAGGTGTCGATTGTGGCGCTGCCGCCGATCGCACTGGAAATGCCATCCACACTGATGGTGCCGGTAAAGGTTTTTACCCCCGATTCGCCGGCCGGCGGAGTCGCTTTATAGGTCAATGTGCGGGGATCGTGATCGAAGAAGGGGCCCCACTTGACCTGTTTCTTCGAGCTGTCCCAAGACCCGCTATGGCTGATATCACTGATGGTCCATCCAGAAGGCGGGGTTTCTTCTACGGCATAAACCTGCGTGGTCGACGAGGGATTGGTCGTCAGGCTGACGGTTGTTGCCGAACCGGCCGAATAACAGCCGGCAAAGGACCGTGTCGCAGTTCCACTTCCCGGAAGTGTCGTGGTCGTAGATACAGAGGTGGTGGTGGTGGTTCGCAGCGAGGTGGAAGTGGTGGTCGTGGATTGGAACAGGGAAAGTGTCGTGAAAAAGAAGGTAGAACTGGTGACGGTACTGGTCGTGGTCGATGATACGGACACAGCTCCCCACTGGGCTTTGATAGTGTAACTGATGCGGCCGACATCGTAATTGGTCACGGCGACCCACCAGCGTCCGCCGGCCGGAAGAGAAATGGAACACTGCTCGTTGCCCCTGGCTTCGTTTTCCGAAGCGCAGGAAAAGGCATAGCTCAAAATCATCAGCTCCGGAGTGGTCCCCTGTCCCACATACATATCCACATCTCCGGTCAGGCCATAGAGATCGACAACCAGATTCTGGGTGCCGGAGGCCACATCGGCATAGTAGAAATTCCATCCGTCCCATTGCCATTTGCCGGAGATGGCCTGCTGCAGAGGAACGTTGTTGGAAAGGGCGGTATAGCTTCCCTCGGTCGAACCCACTTCGAACGTCCTGGTATAGGTGTTGTCGCTTTCGTTGTTCTCCAGAATTGTGTCCGAGGAGTCGGCCAGGATTTGCAGAGTATGCTGACCGCTGCTCAAGGGGCCAAGGGTGAGATCCTCATCGTAAATGTAATAGCCTTTGGTCAGGGAGTTGATCGTCTCGCTCTGATACAGAACTCCGTCCAGGTAGATAGAAACCTGGAAGGGGGTGGAGATGGTAGCGTCATCGTTGCCTACCGCCCAATCGATATAGAGCCGATCGCTGGCGGTGATCGTGCCGGCATCGGTATTGGTATTGGCTCTGGTGGAGATTACGATGGAATCGCTCCATCCGGTAGGTGTATAGGGGGCCAGATTGGGAAGGGTAGTGGAACCGGAACCCTCCTGAGTTATGGTAAGGGTCTTCCCTCCGGCCGTGATGCTACCTTGCCGAGCCGCACCGGTGTTGGCGGCAACCGTATAGCCGATGGTGCCGCTTCCGGAACCGGAAGTGCCGGATGTGATAGTGATCCAGGAATTGTTACTCAGGGCCTTCCACTGGCAACCGCTGGTGGTCGTGAGGTTGACGGTGTCGGATCCTCCTGAGGTGGAGAAAGAGCGGCTGGAAGTGGACAGAGAGTAACTACAGCTCTGGCCCCCTCCGGAAAAGGTGACATCCAGGGTGGAGAAGATGTAGTTGTTCATGGAGGAGTAGCCGTCATAAATGGTGCAGCCGTAGTTCATATACATCGGCAGGCGATAGATGCCATTGGGTCGTTTGCCGGAAGCGGTACCCCAGCTGTTGACAACGGTCCAGTAATGTTTGGAAGTGTCTGCGTCCTCATCGTTATATCCCACGATCAGAACGGCATGACCGCCTCCTTCTCCCTCAACCCAGGTGTGTCCGCAATAATTATTCGGCGTCCATAGGGTCGATTCTCCCTGTCCGTTCCAGAAGTTGCTGCTGAACTGGTCCCAATCGGACTGATTGGCCAGATAGAAACCGAATTCGACCGCCTTGTTTTGCTGCAGTACATTTTTTATATTGGCGATGGCGGCGGCCTGGGTGACGCCGGTTGTCGTGATGCTTTTGGCCTGGATGGACGTTATGGAATATTTCGGGGTATTGGGAATGGAACCGCAGGAGACCGAGCTGCTGCCGTTTTCGCATTGCTGGTAGGTGTCCTGAAAAGAGGCATTGCTGTTGGACCACGGTACGGCAAATCCCTTGGTCCGGTACCAGGCAGCGAATTTTTCCAGCGTGCCTCCGCAGCAGGTGTATTTGTCCAGCTTGCAGGAATTGGCAAATTGTACAGACAGGCGCTCCTTGGTGCTGTTCTGAACAGCGAGAGCAATCTCCATGATTCCCGTCCCGGACCAAATCCAGCAGTTACCGCAATATCCCTGTTGCCTCTCACTGGGCGTGTACTGCAGGTAATCCAGGAGGCTCAGGGAACTGCTGATTCCCTCCAGCCGGTTTCTGGATAATCGCTGGGCGATCGCTTCATCGATGGTTGCTGCCGGAAGTTCGCGATAGGACCGCATCCATTCCTGCAGTGTGGCCCGGTCCGGATGCATGATCCCCGGTTGAAAAGGATCGGAGTTCTGGGCCCACAGCGCTGACGAAAGGGTATGCAGGCAGATGAGAAACAGGAATGGATAGAAAGCCGGGATTCGATGGGAATGAGTGGATTGCATGGAAATCTCTCCATTGGTAAAACGTTTTGTCGATCAGGTGCCTCACAACATCGTGCTCCAGTCATCCTTCCGGAGGAGGCATTCGTTCCTTTTGGGATTTCAGGAAGACGTTCTCGGAAGATGAATGGAACCGGATATCAATCGATGAATTACATTATAACTGCCGCATGGAGGAAACGAGCAATAGAATCCCTATTAATTTTTGTCGGGGACATGGATGGTGGGAGAGGCCATTTCGGAGGTGCTGGTCCAGCCCAGTTTATCGAACAGCTCGAAGGTCAGACTCACCAAGATCGCCGTCAGGGTTCCCAACGCCATTCCTTTGAGCTCTACGCTGCCCCACCGGACGGAAGTGCCGCTCAGGCCGCTGATCAGTACCACCGAGGTCAGGATCAGGTTTTTAGACCGGGAGTAATCCACCCTCTTTTCTATGAGCATGCGAATGCCCGCTACGGCGATGGTTCCGAACAGAAGGATGCAAACGCCACCCATGACCGGTGTCGGAATACTCCGTATCAACGCTGCCAATTTGCCTACGAAAGAAATAGCTATGGCGATCACGGCCGCGCCGCCAATGACCCAAACGCTATAGACCTTGGTTATCGCCATGACACCGATGTTTTCTCCGTAGGTTGTGTTGGGGGTGGCGCCGGCGATACCGGAGAGGACGTTGGATATCCCGTCGCCGAGAAGTGACCGATGCAGTCCCGGCCGGCGTATCAGGTCGCGTTCGACGATGTGTCCGGTGACAACCAGGTGTCCGATATGTTCGGCCAGGACCACCAGGGCGGCCGGCATGATCATCAGAATGGCATCCAGGCGAAATTCGGGCACATACCAGGTGGGGAACTCCAGCCAGGGTGCTTCCGCGATTCCCTTCCAGTCGACAATGCCGACAAACAGAGAGAGGATGTATCCGGCAGTGACGCCGATCAGAACCGGGATGACGGCAAGAAAACCGCGGAAAAGAACGGAACCGACGATGGTCACCACCAGGGTAAACATGGAAACGGTTACCGCTGTGACATACGGGATGTGCAACTCGGCCGTCGTTTTTCCTGTCAATCCGGCCATGTCGGTGGCCACTGGGGCCAGTTCCAGTCCGATGATGGCCACGATCGCCCCCATGGCAGCCGGTGGAAACACGACATCGATCCAGCGTACACCCGACAGGCGAACGATAAAAGAAATCGCTATGAAGAAGAGGCCGAATGCGATGAATCCCCCCTGGGCTGCGGCATAGCTCATACCGGGAGTGGCCATAACCGCCAGGACCGGAGCGATGAAAGCGAAGCTGGATCCCAGGTAGGCCGGGATTTTTCCCTGGGCGAAATAGAGGTAGATCAAGGTGCCGATGCCGTTCATCAGCAGGGAAGTGGCCGGATTGACATGGAAAAGGAAAGGGACCAGGACGGTGGCCCCGAACATGGCAAAGAGGTGCTGCAGGCTTAGCGGTATGGTTTGGCCGAAGGGAAGTCTCTCTTCGACTTGAATGATGCGACGCTTCATTCTGTCCCCGCTTTCAACTCAACGCTTGCCCGTAGGATATTGCATCGATTGCAGCAGCCACTGTCTGTTGTTTCTCAGGTCCTGCAGCAGCTTCTCGCGCAATTCGGTTCGATGTTCGAACAGGCGGTAGCCCTCCCGTGGCCGCAGGTATCCTTTGGCTTTCGGATATTTCCGGTTCAGCTCTTTCGCGGTCAGTTTCTCTGCCAGACGGGCATAGCGATCACGATTGTCCAGCAGTGCCTTTACCAGGAAGGGCATCAGCATGGAGTAATCGGCCTGCATGCTCTCCGTGGTCCGCAGATAACAGTCCTTATCGACCTTACCCCAGGTGACGGCTTCCGCCGGAGGGCAGGAGGAGAGCGAACCGTCTGTAACGGGAGCAGTGACGATCTGTACGTCGAACTGGTATCCCCGTACCTCCGGCAAGCCGAGCACCTGTCCCAGCGCCGGTTCCGGCTGGAGATTGAAGTTCTTGGGAACGCCTCCTCCCAGCATCCAGGTGGCCAGCGCGTGGGCCGGATGGTCGAACAATCCCCAGCGGTGGTAGGCGCAAGCCTCCAGTACCTCCTGGTGCAGATCCAGTTCGAATCCGTATTGGGCGATGATGCCCGCCTCGCACATGGCCCAGAGTTTCATGGAATTGAGAAACACGCTCCCATCCGGCGGGGCGCCGACAAAAACCGGGATAGCCAGACGGTGACAAGTGGAGAGCAGGCCGGCATTCGCTTTGGTCCTTTTCTCCTGGGCCTGGAAGCAGGCGCCCAGAAGATAGCGCATCTCCGTGCCGGTCATCTTCTTCTGGAATTCCGGGCGGCGGAGACAGGCGGAGATGAAGCGGTCCTGTTCGAGCAGGATCCGTTCCTGGAAGGCCATATCCGTTACCCGAATGACGCCCTCTTCCCGTAACCGGCCATCATCTCCGAAAATGGGAACCTCATGGATGGGATTGGTTTCCGTCCCTTGCAGGGATCGGTGTCCGTCATGATAGCAGACGGCATCGGTGGTGCTGAGATAGGCGATCCAGCCGGTTTCCAGCAACGGAATCAGCCATGTCTGGTGTTGGCCGGAAACGGTGATGGGTCCGGCAATGGCCATGGTAAAGGGACATCCGGCGCCGATGGCTTCATCCAGGATCGTGTAGATTCGCCGCAGATAGGCTCCACCGAAGGCAGGCAGGCAATGGCGAAACAGCTCATCCAGAGAAGTGCATTCGTCTACCCGGCGCACCTTTACCTGCGGGCATTGGGCCAGCGGATTCGATCCGGCTTTTGTCACCGTCTTTTTTGCGGATGTCTTTTTTTTGACCATATCGATCTCCGATTATTTAAAAAAGTTCTGAGGGCAAGGTATGCCATGTTTCTATCCTGCCGTCGAGGATTCGATCAGAACAACGGCATGGCAGACAATGGCCTCTTCTCTGCCGACCGCATCCACGGTTTCGTTGGTGCCTGCCTTGATGCTGATACGGTCCGATGGCACGCCCAAAACGGATGCCAGGTTCTGTCGCATCTGCAGCAGGAAGGGCGCCAGTTTCGGCTTTTCCGCCAGGATCAGGCTGTCGACATTTTCCAATCTCCAGCCGCGATTTTTCAGCATCGCCCAGACGATGCCAAGCAGTTTGAGGCTGGAGGCATCTTTCCATGCAGGATCGGTATTGGGGAAATGCTGTCCGATATCGCCCAGAGCGGCGGCCCCCAGAAGGGCATCGCTGACGGCATGGCAAAGAACATCGGCGTCCGAATGTCCCCACAGGCCCATGGGGTGAGCGATTTCCACGCCGCCCAGAATAAGCGGCCTGCCTGGTACCAGGCGATGTATGTCATGTCCGATGCCGATGCGCATGGCGGGCTATTTCCACTTCGGATTTTGCAGAATCCACTCGGCAGTCGTCAAATCGGCGGAGAGGGTGATCTTGAGATTTCTTCTGGAGCCGGGGACCAGGGTCACCGGAACTCCAAGCCGCTCCACCAGAGAAGATTCGTCCGTTCCCAGAAAAGAATCCTGATGCGCCTTCTGGAAAGCAGCCAGCAGCAGGTCGCGTCGAAAGATTTGTGGGGTTTGTACGGCGAACAAGTTCGCTCGGGGGACGGTCTCTTCAATGCGGTCGCGGGCTCCTACTCTTTTCAAGGTGTCGGTAACCGCCAGGCCGGGGACGGCGGCTCCGGTATTCCGGGCTGCCTGCCATAAGGAGCGGAAGAGAGAGCGGTCCAGCAGCGGACGCGCCGCATCGTGGACCGCTATCCATTCACATTCTGCAGACATATGAGAGATTGCGATTTCTACGGACCGCTGGCGTGTATTCCCACCGGGCACCCATTGGATACGCTCCGCTAGATCTTCCAGAACTTTGCGGCATTGGCTGATCCCCTTGTCCGCTTTCTCCGGAATGGCAATTACGATCTGCCGGACGTTGGCAAGCCGGGCAAAAAAACGAACACTGTGGGCCAGGACCGGCGACCCCGCCAGAAGGCAAAATTGTTTGGGTCTCCGCCCCCCGAATCGCCTTCCCACGCCTGCTGCCGGGAGTATGATTCCCAAAGTCCGTTCCGATTTCACGCCGTTTTTCCCTGGGTTTTTCCGTAATGCCTCTCGGGAAAACCGCGTGGTTCTTGACGATCGTTTTCCATCAGTTCCCCGCTCGATTCGTCGTATCGGCCGAAAATCATCTTGCCGGCGGTCGTTTGCAGCACGCTGGTGACCGCCACGGCGATGTTCCTGCCGATCATGCGGCGGGCATTGTCGACCACCACCATGGTTCCGTCATCCAGGTAGGCGATCCCCTGCGTCTGCTCCTTACCTTCCTTGAGAATGAATACCTTCATCAGCTCGCCGGGCAGTACCACGGGTTTCAGCGTATTGGCCAGCTCGTTGATATTCAGGACGTCCACTCCCCGCAGTTGGGCCACCTTGTTGAGGTTGAAATCGTTGGTAACGATCTTGCCGCCCATGCGACGGGCCAGCTCGATCAATTTCAGATCCACTTCCCGGATGTCGGGAAAATCGGTTTCGACGATCTCCACCGAACTGCCCGACTTTTTCTGAATGCGTTGCAGGATATCCAGACCCCGACGTCCGCGATTGCGCTTGATGGAGTCGGTGGAATCGGCGACCTGCTGCAGTTCACGCAGTACGAACTGTGGGACCACCAGGATTCCTTCCAGAAAGCCCGTATCCAGAATATCGGCGATGCGTCCGTCGATAATCACACTGGTGTCAAGAATCTTGTGCAGCTTACGGTTTCCCTTTTCCACGAAGATTCCTTCCAGGGAGGAGAGATCCAGAAATTGCCCCTTGTTGGCGCCGACCATCATTCCGATGTAACCCATCAGAACCAATACGGAGATTTGTACGAATTGTGCCGTCACCGGTTCCAGGCCCATATGATTGATCACCATACTGATCAGACTGGCGGCGATGATGCCTCCGATGGAGCCGAAGGCCGATCCGACCAAGGTCCGTACGGAGAGAGTAGAGATTCGCATCTCGCCCAGAACGATGGCGGCACCGGTCATGATTCCCACCAGAGAACCATAGACCGGACTCAAATGAAACGGTTGAATAAAAAAGCCACAAACACCTAAAATTACAATCATGAATACTCGGATGATCCATGCACCCATTTCTAAGTCACCCCCTTCTTTTGTGCAGTATGAAGTATAAGGATAAATTACACCATAAAGAAGAGGTATTCTATGATATTTACGAAAAAAACTACAATTACTATGATTTTAAGAACCGTCCGGCAACTTGACCCCTGCTTTCGGAGTAGGTAGAATCGTTTCATCTACATCCGCTTTTCCGTTTTAAAATATTTCGGCATACTGCTGCTTGCATCGAGAGAGAGCAGGAGACGGGCACATGTCCATAAAATGGAGAGATCTCAGTTTCCGCACCAAGCTGTCCGCCCTGTCTTCTTTCGCCGTGCTGATTTCCGTCTTTCTACTGGTCGCCATGATCGTGTGGCTCAGTGAGCAATACTATGATTTGGCACAGAAAGAAGTCGATCTCCTCATCCAATCCGATCTCGACCATATCACCGAAGGTGTGTACAACATGGTCCGCACCGAAGACGAAGCCATACAACTCCAGGTGGACCAAGCCTTGTCCATTTCCCGATATATCTTGGCCGCCAAGGGGAAGATTCATTTCCAGAAGGAGACGGTAACCTGGAAAGCGGTGGATCAGTTTACCCGGGAGACGAAGCTTGTTCCGCTTCCCAGGATCTGCTTCGCCAAGCCCGGCTCCGGCACTTGCGCGGAGGCGATGGAGAGCCACGCCTATGTGCAGGAAGTGTCGAAGTTGACCGGAGGAACCGTTACCGTTTTTCAACGGATGAACCCCCTGGGCGACATGCTGCGGATTTCCACCACCGTTCTGAATTCTGAAAACCAACCGGCGATGGGGACCTTTATCCCGGCAGTGAACCCGGACCGGACTCCCAATCCGGTGATATCCGCGATCATCAATGATTACACCTATAAAGGGCGTGCCTACGTGGTGAACGACTGGTATCTCACCAGCTATGAACCCCTGAAAGATGCCGAAGGGAAAATCATCGGAATGCTCTATGTGGGTGTGAAACAGAAACAAGTGGAATCCCGCATCCGCCAGGCCATTCTGCAGACGCGCGTCGGAAAAACAGGATATGTATATGTACTCGGCGGGCAGGGGGCCGAACGAGGACATTACATCATTTCCCAGGGGGGCCTCCGGGACGGCGAAAATATTTGGGAATCGCGTGACAGCGACGGTCATCTGGTCATACAGGAAATTGTTCGGACAGCCCGGGCGCTGAAGCCGGGTGAAATGGCCACGCAACGTTACCGCTGGCAAAATCCGGGAGAAACGGAACCCCGATGGAAGATTGCCCGGTTGACTTACTATTCCCCCTGGGATTGGGTCATCGGAACCAGCGTCTATGAGGATGAACTACAGGAATATCAGAAGGTACTGAAACAGGGGAAGGAAAGAATCGTCTGGACCGCAATCGTCCTGGGTGCGATCACTCTCCTGTTTGTACATGGGTTGATCTTTTTATTTGCCCGAAGTATTACCCGGCCGATCCGGCAGATCACCGATTTCGCCGTTTCCGTCTCCCGGGGAGATCTGGAGCATAAAATCGAAATTCAATCGGGAGACGAGATTGGAATCCTCGGAGAGACATTCAATACCATGGTCGCCAATCTCCGCCGTTCGATATCCGAACTGCGCCAGAGCGAAGAACGCCACCGGGTCCTTTTCGAAGAGGCATACGAAGGCTTGATGGTGACCTCTTTCGATGGCCGGATTTTACAGGTAAATCCCGCGATGGCGCAGATCCTGGGATATAAGAGCCCGGAAGAACTCCAGGGAGTGAAGTCTCTGCAGGATCAGATCTATGCCGATCCACAGGAGTATAAGGAACTGATATCCACACTCCTGCAAACAGGTGTTCCCATGCAACGCGAGTTGCAATTCTGCCGCAAGGACGGCCGGAAAATCTGGGTGTTCCTTGGGATCAAACTGGTCCGTAATTCCGATGGAGAGCCTACCCACATTCAAGGTTTTGTTACGGATGTTACGGAAAACAAATCGACCAATGAAAAACTGAAGGCCGCGAAAAGGCAATTGGAAAACGTGATCGGTTTCCTTCCGGATCCGACGATCATTATCGATCAGAATCATTCTATTCTCGTGTGGAACCGGGCTATGGAGGAATTGACCGGGGTGCCGGAAAAGAAGATGCTCGGGAAACCAAGCGAGGCCGCCGCATTTCTGTTTTACGGCGATGCCAGAAAGATGCTGCTGGATTTCATCGATGAAGAACAACCAGAACCGGGATCCCATTACTCTTATCTTAAACGCAAAGGGAAAGCCCTCCTCGGCGAAGGCTTCGCACCCAAACTCAACCAGGGAAAGGGTGCCTATCTGCTGGCGATCGCTTCTCCCCTGTATGACAGCGAAGGCAGACGGATCGGGGCCATTGAATCGATCCGGGATGTGACCGAGCAGAAGAATGTCGATCTGGAATTGCGATTCATCAACACCATCCTGAAAACACAACAGGAGAATGCTCCCTACGGCATTCTCATCATAGGTCCGCAAAAAAATATACTGTCCTTCAATCAGAAATTTGTCGATATGTGGAAGATTTCCCGAAAATTTTCCATTGGCGATTCGGACGATGACCTGTTACGGGAAATTCTGCCGCAACTGACGAATCCCGATGAGTTCTGGCAGAAGGTCCGATTTCTTTACGAACATCCTTCGGAAAAAAGCGAAGATGAACTGCGCTTTTCCGATGGAAGGGTATTGGAAAGATACTCCGCTCCCCTGTATGGCGGTGAAGGGACCTATTACGGTCGGGTCTGGAACTTCTTCGATATCACGGAAAGAAAACAGGCGGAAGAAAAACGCGCCCATCTGGAACTGCAGCTTCATCAGTCACAGAAGATGGAAAGCATCGGCCAGCTGGCCGGGGGCATTGCCCATGACTTCAATAATCTGCTGACCCCAATCCTTGGCTATACTCAGCTCATGCTCCAGGATATCTCACCGAAAAATCCACATTATGACTATCTGCAGCAGATAAGGGAGGCCGGAGAAGGGGCCAAAACGCTGACCCGACAGCTGTTGGCTTTCAGCCGCAAGCAGGTCCTGGAACTCAGAGAGATCGACCTGGTCGGGATCGTACAGAATTTCCAGAAGATCCTGCGCCGGACCATCCGGGAGGACATACGGATTATCGTGAAAATGTATTGTGGAGAGTCTTTCATCAACTCGGATCCCAATCAGATCGAACAAATCCTGATGAACCTGGCGGTAAACGCTCAGGATGCCATGCCCAAGGGAGGCTCTCTAGAGATATCCGTCGATACCCGGGAAATCAACGAGGACTATTCTAAAAACCATCCGGAGATCAGCCCGGGCTCTTATGTAGTATTGGCCGTCAGCGATACCGGTACCGGGATGGACCAGGAGACACAAAATCGTATCTTTGAACCCTTCTTTACCACAAAGGAATCCGGTCAGGGCACCGGATTGGGATTGAGTACCGTTTTCGGCATCGTCAAACAGCATGGAGGGAGCATCGTCGTTTACTCCGTGGTGGGAAAGGGTTCCACCTTCCAACTCTTCTTTCCCAGGATAACCAAAACCGATTCTTCGCAATCCAAGCAGGAACAAGACTCTCTGGATAAAGGTACGTATGCCCATCCCGGCGAGACAATCCTGGTCGTCGAGGACGAGCAGGCAGTCCGAGATCTAACCGTGCGTATGCTGGGAAAATTGAGATACGAAACCCTGGTGGCCGAAACCCCTCAGGAGTGTTTTCGGAGTTTTGAAGAAAACAAAGAACGAATTTCGCTGCTGCTGACCGATGTCATCCTACCGGGGATGAACGGGAAGGAGATGTATCAACGCCTGGCGGAAGGGAAACCGGGACTGAAAGTAATTTTCATGTCGGGGTATACCGACGAACTCTTTGCCCATCACGGAATTCTGCCGAAAGGGACTCACTTCCTGCAGAAACCGGTTTCTTTCAAGGATTTGGCAAAAAAAATTCGTGCAGTTCTCGATTCCTGATGGCGTCAGGGCCGGTAACGGTCGATATTTCCCCGCGTCACCAGCTGGAAGGGGAGAAAAACCTGTTTCTCATAGGGCTGCCGCCAGATGATTTTACAGGCGGTCTCCACTGCGGCTGAGCCCTGGCCCCGGGCATCCTGAAAAACAGTGGCATCCAAACGGCCGTCCTTTACCGCCTGCAGGGCATCGGCAATGGCATCGATACCGACAAGGACCCCTCTCTCTTTGCTCCCTGCCTGCTCCCATGCCAGCAAGGCTCCCATGGCCATTTCATCGTTTTGGGCAAAGACGGCATAGATCCGCGATCCATAGGATTGCAGCCAATTTTCCATCAGGGACATGGCCTTGGCCCGGTCCCATTCGGCGGTTTGTTCGGCCAGCAATGTCAGCCCCGGATGGCGGGCCAGGACTTCCCGCGCCCCCTGATCCCGCTTGATCTGGGCTGTCTGTCCCATGAATCCATGCATCATCACCACGTTTCCGCGCCCCTGGAGTCTGTCGGCGATATACTGCATCGCCAGGTGGGCCGATTCTTCATCGCGTGAACCGACGAATGCCGTCGGTACGGATTTTGTTTCTGAGTTGACGTTGACCACCGGTACTCCCGCAGCCAGAGCCTTCTCTACGGCAGGAGAACTCGCCTCCTGTTCGCAGGGATTCAGGATAATGGCGTCCACCTTCTGTGCCAGGAAATTTTCCACCTGCTGTACCTGTCTTTCTGCACTGCGCTGGGCATCCTGAACAATCAGGCGCACCTCCAGTTCCCGTGCCCTGGTTTCCATGGCCGAATGCAACATGACGATGAATTCCGAGGAAAGGTTGAGAAGGGAAACTCCGATGACTGCCTGCTTCCGCTCTCCCTCGACTACGGATTTCTGTTGTGTGCAGCCGCCGGAGAATAGGACGACGATCAGCATGATTGCCAGGGTTGCGTGAATTATTTTCATGGTGTGGTTCCTTTAATCCTTCTTCCGGCTTTTATCCAGCCAGACGGCTCCTATGATGATCATCCCCTTCACAATGGCCTGATAATAGGACGAGACATTCAACAGATCCAGACCGTTGTTGATGACTCCCATCAACAGGGCCCCGAGAATGGTTCCTCCGACTCCTCCCACTCCGCCGGACAGGCTGGTACCGCCGATGACCACGGCAGCGATGGCATCCAGTTCGTAGCCCAGGCCGGCATTCGGCTGTCCGGTATTGATGCGTGACGCCAGAACCACGCCTGCCAGGCCCGCTGACGCTCCGCAGACGGCATAAGCGAACACCTTGATCCCGGCTACGGGGATTCCCGAAACCAGGGCTGCCTTCTCGTTTCCTCCGACGGCGTATAGATAGCGGCCTAGGCGATAATATTTTAAGAACAGGATGGAAACCAGGGCAACGCCGAAGAGGAGCAGGATAGGGATGGGAATTCCGAATACATTTCCTCCCCCCAGACGGGTAAACTCAAAGCTCAGACCGGAAACGGGTTTCCCCTGACTGAGAACCAGGGCCAGACCACGGGCGATGGTCATCATGCCCAGAGTAACGATGAAGGGCGCTATGTTTCCCCGTGTGACTATGGCCCCGTTGGCCAAACCGCAGAGGGTCCCGACGGCAATACCTGCCAGGACAGGTACAAACAGAGGGTATTGATCGGGATGGGCGAAGCCGGCTGCCACCACTCCGGACAAAGCTACCAGTGAGCCAAGCGACAGATCGACCCCTCCGGTGAGCAGGACAAAGGTTACTCCCACGGCGAGAATGCCGTTGATGGAAATTTGCCGCATGACATTGATCAGGTTAGCCGGGGTCAGGAAATTGGGGCTGGTGAAAGACAGGACGGTCCCGATCAGAAAAAGGCCCAGGATTGGTCCCAGCCGGGGTTGCAGGTATTTGAAAATGGCAGGTGATGTCATGGGGTTGCGGACCTCAGTATGGCATGGCGTGTTCAAGTATCTCTTCCTGGGAGGTTTCCCGGGGATTCAATTCCGCACAGATCCTTCCCTGGCGCATCACCAGGATGCGTGTGCTCAGATGCAGTATTTCCGTCAGTTCGGAAGAGACCAGCAATAGGGCCTTTCCCTCCAGGGCCAGACAGGTAAGGATCCGATAGATTTCCTCTTTGGCCCCAACATCAATCCCCCGCGTCGGTTCATCCGCCAGAAGGATGGAAGGCTCGGTAAACAAAGCCCGGGCGATCAACACTTTTTGCTGGTTGCCTCCGCTTAGATATTGGATTTTCTTGAGACGATGGTCGGTTTTGATGTCGAACCGACGCATTTGTTCTTCGACTATATCGTTTTCCCGATGGGGATCGATCCAACCGAGCCGGCAACAACGCGCCAGATTGGCTAAGGTAAGATTGGCCTTTACCGACATTTCGGGGACAATACCGTACTCCTGACGGTCGTCTCCGACCAGCGCCATGCCGGCGGCAATGGCCTCTCCGGGATTACGAATCTGTACGGCTCTGCCGTGCAGAAAGATCTCTCCGGAAAGGGCAGGCGTAATGCCAAAGAGGGCGTGCAGCAGATCGGTACGACCTGCCCCCATCAGGCCGGTGATTCCGAGGATCTCCCCCTTGTACAGGGAAAAGCTCACTTCTTGAAATCTGCCCGGTCGGGTCAGTCGGCGTACTTCCAGGGCGACGGAATCTCTGCTGGCTATGGGTTCCGGCGGAGAACAACCCGGTTCCCGACCGACCATGGAAGCAATCAACCGGCGCTCGTCCCAGTTTTCCACAGCCGCCGTCTCGATATGCCGGCCGTCCCGGAGTACGGTAACGCTGTCGGCGATACGGAAAACCTCTTCCAGTTTATGAGTGATATAGATAATCGCTATACCGGAGGCCTTCAGGTCCGTTATCACTCCCAATAAGAGCTCTATTTCCCGTTGCGAGAGGGCCGAAGTCGGTTCATCCATGATGACCATTTCTGCGCGATGGACCAGGGCCTTGGCAATCTCGACGATCTGTATCTCGGCCGTGCTGAGTTCTTTTACTTTTTGTTTGGGTGGAAGTTTCGTGCCAAGTCGCTCCAGGACCTGTCGAGCCGTCCGGTCTATGGCGGCCCGGTCTATCCAGCCGGGCAGCATCCCTGACGGTTCCTGTCCCATGCAGATGTTTTCCGCGACTGTCATCTCCGGGAAGGGCATCAGTTCCTGATGGATCATGGCAATGCCCGCCTGTAAGGCTTCCTGCGGATGGCGCCATCGGACCGGCGTGCCTTTCCAGAGTATCTCTCCGGAATCCGGCGGATAGAAACCGCTGAGGATCTTTCCCAGAGTCGACTTGCCGGCGCCATTCTCTCCGGTCAGGGCACATGCCCGTCCCCGTTCGATACCCAGCCTGATGTCCTTTAAGACCTCCACTCCGGAGAAGCGTTTGCACAGACCCCGTATCTCCAAAAGGAATTCATCAGCAGTCGTCTTGTTTCGGTTCCGTGGATCCATAGTATCCGTTGCCTGTGTACCCAATTATACTCATTTGTCTTATCGGAAATAATGGGAGCGCCGGCCTCCTGCCGGCATCCCATTTCGAATTCATACAGAATAAACACGGAAGAACGGAAATTGATAGATAATTTTATCAGCTGTTGTCGGGGCACGACGTGCCGTGCCCAAAGGCAGCCCCCATCCTCCGGTCGCCGGGGCAATGCACACCATGTCCCTACTCAAAATTTTTCGGAGTGAGTGTAGAAATGAATGAATATGGGATTTTTTACGATGCCATCTGGTATCATCAATCTTCATTTTTGGAGGCGAACATGGCAGCGATTACCGAAACGGGAACATCCGTAGATACTCCGACTGTAGATAAAGAAGTGTATAACATGCGCTTCATATGGACCATCTGTGTCGTCGCGGCAATGGGAGGCCTGCTCTTCGGATATGACTGGGTTGTGATTGGAGGGGCCAAGCCCTTCTTCGAAAAATACTTCCAGCTTGAAAATGAAACCCTGATCGGTTGGGCCAACAGTTGCGCCCTGCTCGGATGTCTTCTGGGATCCATGTTCTCCGGGGCGCTCAGCGATTTATTCGGCCGCAAGAGGCTTCTTTTGGCCTCCGCCCTGCTGTTCGCCGTTTCTTCGGTTTTAACCGGATGGGCCATGAGCTTTTCGGCCTTTGTCCTATGGCGTATCGCCGGTGGCATGGCCATTGGAATGGCCTCCAACTTATCGCCGATGTATATCGCCGAAGTTTCTCCTGCGGCCATGCGAGGAAGACTGGTAGCCATCAATCAGCTTACGATTGTCATCGGGATTCTGGCCGCACAGATCGTCAACATGATGATTGCGGAAAAGGTTCCGGATGGGGCGGGAGCGGAACTGATCCGTCAATCCTGGAACGGACAATACGGCTGGCGCTGGATGTTCGCCGCCGTGGCCGTTCCCTCCGTTCTGTTTTTTTTGGGATCTCTCTGGATTCCGGAAAGCCCCCGCTGGTTGGTGAAAAACGGCAACGATGAAAAGGCGTTGCAGGTCCTTTCCCGAATTGGAGGGAGGGATTACGGCCGTCGGGCGCTGCAGGACATACGCGCCACCATTGCCGGAGAAGAGGTCGGGCACGTGCGCCTGGGCACTTTGCTGGAACCGAAGATCAAGAAGATTCTTTTGATCGGTATAGGACTGGCGGCCCTGCAACAATGGAGCGGAATCAACGTCATTTTCAATTATGCCGAGGAAATCTACCGCGAGGCGGGTTACGGGGTTAACGACATACTCTTTAATATCGTCATTACCGGATTGGTGAATCTTGTCTTCACCTTCGTGGCCATAGGATCGGTGGACCGGTTCGGCCGCCGTGCCTTGATGCTGCTGGGATTTTTCGGGATCTGTTTTTCCCATCTGCTGATTGGGGCAGCCTATGCCCTGCAGCTGAAGGGCATGGCCGTGTTGGTGCTGACCTTGTGTACCATCGGATGTTATAGCATGTCCCTGGCCCCGGTCACCTGGGTCCTGATCTCGGAAATCTTTCCCAATCGTATCCGGGGCAGTGCCGTTTCGGTGGCTGTTTCCGCCCTCTGGATTGCCTGTTTTCTGCTTACCTTCCTGTTCCCGATCCTGAACAAGGGGATCGGACCGGCAGGTACATTCTGGATCTTTGCCGCCATATGCCTGGCCGGATTTTTCTTTGTCCGCCGATGGATACCGGAAACTAAAGGCAAAACCCTGGAATGCATCGAACGGGACCTGATCGGATAGAGTTCTACCGCCGATATGGAAATTGTAGGAACCGTACTTGACAGATTCGTGTTGAAATACTCACAATCCCATCATGGGTTCGCATGCTGAAAAGACATTTCCCGTTGCCATCTCTCTTCTCCTGTTGGAAAGCGACGAACCCCTTTCCCGATCTCTAACGCAGTATTTTGCCGATATAGCCCGTTCGAAAATCGCAATTATACCGACCGTAGTTACCGATCGGGAATCCTTGATCGCCCGTCTCCAATCCCATCCCTATCACTGCATTGTTATCGATTATCACCTTGCCGGTTGGGACGGTTTGAGGGCCTTGAAGCTGGTCCGGGATATGGCACCTGACCTGCCGGCGATTTTCTTTACCGATCCGGTAGGAGAAGAGACAGCCGTCGAATGCATGATATTCGGCGCCGTGAATTTTATCTGGAGAAAACAGCGGGAAAAACTGCTGCCGGCCATCCTGTCGGCTGTCTCCCGAAACTCTCCTCTTCCTCCCAGAAAAAAAGGTATCGGGGAGACCCCTGCCAAAGAGGGTAATCCGTATTTTCACTTCCTGGAAACCTTGCCCGTCATGGCCTTCCTGAAGGATGCCGATTCGCGCTTCCTGTATGCCAATAGAAAATGCTATGAATACTATCCCTTTGCAGAATGGATCGGGAAAACTCCCCACCAGGTCTTGCCGGCCGAATATGCAGAGATGGTCTGCGATACGGACCTGTCGGCATTGAAATGCGGGTACATAGCGTTTGAAGAAGAATATAGAGACTCCTTGGGGCGGGTACATCCTCTGGCCACCCAGAAATACCGGATAGACTTCGAAAGCAGGGGCCCGCTAATCGGAGTCATTCAGGAAGATATCCGGGAAAGGAAGATAGCCTACCAGGCCTTACGGGAGAGCGAGCAGCGATTTCAAACGCTATGTGAAATCTCTCCGGTGGGCATTTTCCGCACGGATGCACAGGGAATAACGACTTACGTCAATCCGCGATGGTCGGAAATTTCCGGGCTGGAAGGCGAAAAGGGACTGGGTGACGGCTGGCTCTCGGTGGTTCACCCGGAAGACAGGAAACTGGTAATCCAGGGATGGGATGCCGCAGTTCAGGAAAGATCGGTGTCCTATAAAGAGTATCGGTTTTTGCGTCCGGATGGAAAAATCGCCTGGGTACTCGGTTATGCCGTACCGGAATATGATGCCGGAGGCGTCTTTTCCGGGTACGTGGGCACGATCACCGATATCACGCAGTTAAAACAGGTGGAGCTGGAACTGCGGGAGAGCGAGAAGCGGTACCGAAATCTTTATGAGAATGCAGCCATCGGTATTTACCGGGCTGTCCCGGGAGAAAGGCTTTTGTTTGCCAATCCCTACCTGGTGAACATGCTGGGTTATGACACATTCCAGGATTTGGTCTCCGCCGATTCCTTTGCGACAGGTCTTCTGTCGGAGGCCGATCTTCGCCGGCTGGACGCTCTCTCGGATGGGAAGCAGGAGATACGGGGGCTGGAGATCACCCGGAGGAAAAAGGGAGGAGAAGAAATCTTCCTTCTGGAAAACATACGGGTCACGATGGCTGCGGATGGCAGGATCGCCTTCTATGATGGGATCGTCGAGGATATTACCGAACAGAAAAGACTCCGGGAGCAGCTCATACAGTCGCAGAAAATGGAGGCCATCGGACAGCTGGCCGGCGGCGTGGCTCACGATTACAATAACATGATCGGTATTATTCTCGGATATGCCAACCTGCTGGAGGAGGAGCTGCCATCTTCGGGTGCCGTTTCTCTGAAGATAAAATCCATTCGTGAAGCCGCGGAACGATCGGCGAATCTTACCAGGCAACTGCTGGCCTTTGCCCGCAAACAGGTGATCACTCCCGTTGCCCTGGATATGAACGAAGAATTGAGCCTATTGCAGAAAATACTGGGAAGGCTGATCGGAGAAAACATTACTCTGACTCTTTCCCCGGGCGACGATTTATGGCTGGTGAAGATGGATCGAGTCCAGATCAGTCAGATCGTCACCAACTTATGCGCCAACAGCCGGGATGCCATATCCGATATCGGCACCATTACCATCGCCACCGCAAACCATACCTTCCATTCCCTCCATCGCAATCTGGATGGGGACATGCCTCCGGGAGAATACGTACTCCTGAGTGTTGCCGACACCGGATCGGGGATGGACAGGGCGACTCTGGCCCACATCTACGAACCTTTTTTCACTACCAAGCCGCAGGGACACGGGACGGGCCTGAGTTTGGCCACCATTTTCGGTATCGTCAAGCAGAACGATGGTTTTATCCAGGTAAAGAGCGCACCCGGCGAGGGGACCACCTTTCAGATTTTCCTCCCGCGATTTCACGGCGAGAGGGAGCCTGAAAAGACAAAGACAATGGAGGCGGTATCTCTTCAAGGAAATGAAATGGTTCTCGTGGTGGAGGACGAACCGGAACTCCTTCATCTGGTTTGTACGGTTTTACAGATGTACGGTTACCGCGTAAGGAGCGCAACATCGCCGCAGGAAGCTCTGCAGGCGTGTAGGGAAAGGGAAGAGAACATCGATCTGTTGATTACCGATGTCATTATGCCCGGGATGAACGGGCGGGAATTGAAAGAGCGATTGACCAGGCTATATCCGCATCTCAAGACGCTTTTTATTTCCGGTTATACCGCGGACATTGTAGCCGAGGGAGCTGTCCTGGATCAGGGGGTATCCTTTTTACAGAAACCATTTACGGCCTCGATCCTGGCGGAAAAGGTCCGGGAAGTCATGAA
>CAZTVS010000021.1:0-20649 GCA_964617125.1 uncultured Acidobacteriota bacterium | reverse complement strand
CAACCGCAGGCCAGATCGGCGGAGGAGAATCGTATGGCCGACATGGTTTCGGTAGTGCTCGCCGAAACGGAAGATACCTGGGGCGAGATTTTCCGCAAGGCCGGAACCACCTATCAGGTACCCAAATTGGTCCTGTTCACCGACGCCGTCGATTCGGCCTGTGGCTTTACCAGTGCGGCTGTGGGGCCATTCTACTGCCCACCGGACCGGAAGGTGTATCTCGATCTGAGTTTCTTCCGGGACCTGGAGAGTCGATTTCAGGCCCCCGGCGAATTTGCCCAGGCCTATGTGATCGCCCATGAGGTGGGACATCATGTGCAGCATCTTCTGGGCATCTCCGAGGAGATAGACAATGCCCGTCGGCGGGCCCGCAGTGAGGCCGAGGCAAACAACATCAACGTCCGCATGGAATTGCAGGCCGATTGCCTGTCAGGGATCTGGGCCAATCACACAGAGAAGTCGAAGCATATCCTGGAGTCGGGAGACATCGAGGCGGCCTTGCGTGCCGCCAGTGCGATCGGGGACGACCGGTTGCAGCGGCAGTCACAAGGCTATGTCACCCCTGACTCCTTCACGCACGGCAGTTCTGAACAGCGTATGCGCTGGTTTCGCCGTGGCCTGGAGACCGGCGATCTGGCGCAGTGCAACACCTTCAAGGCCCCTGCCCTATAAAACTATCGGACCATCGAGAAGGCTGCCGGTGCAAAAAGTCGCTCGCCAACGCCAAAAAATCGACTCATGATGAACACCGCGACCGTTTTACGGGCGGCACTCTTTGCTGCCGGAAAGCACAAGGATCAGAGGCGCAAAGATGCCCATGCCTCTCCTTATATTAACCATCCGATCGCATTGGCCAGCCTGCTGGCCAATGAAGGCGGTGTGTCCGATGCCGATGTTCTTTGTGCCGCGTTATTGCACGATACGATCGAAGATACGGAAACTACCGCAGAAGAGCTGCAGAAGGCCTTCGGTGCCGTCGTGACCTCCATCGTGCTGGAGGCGACCGACGACAAATCGTTGACCAAAGCGGAAAGGAAACGGTTGAAGATCGAGCATGCCTTGGGTGCATCGCCGCAGGCCAAGCTGGTGATATTGGCCGATCAGATCTGCAATCTGAGGGATATCCTCTCCACCCCTCCCATGGGCTGGTCAACGGAGCGCAAACAGGCCTACTTCTATTGGTCCGAAGAGGTCGTTGCCGGTGTGCGCGGGATCCATTCGCAGCTGGAGGCGATATTCGATGGATTGCTGGCCCGTCAAAAGGAACTGCAATCGGCACCCGCCGTTACCTGCCAGGATGGGACCGTTGGAGAGGGACACAGCTCATCCGAGTGGAGATCGACATGAACGCCACGCGCAGAGATTTTTTCGGCTGTACGGTTGTCCCTTTTCTTGTAGACCCTGTCTCGTCCGGGAGATTTTCTTTACCCGAGTACCGTGCCTGTATCATAGGCGATTCGCAAAAAGGCCTCTACGGCCATTCCATGCACCGCGTTTTCGAACGTTTTCCCCATGTGCGGGTTGTCGGATTGGCCGACCCGATGGAATCAGGCCGCCGCAGATTCGGGACCGAGGCCAGAGCGGAACGTCTCTATAGCGATTACCGGGAGATGCTGGAAAAGGAGAAACCCGTGCTGGTGGCCATCACTCCCCGATGGACCACACTGCATCGAGAGTATCTTCTGGCCTGTGCCGCCATCCGTGCCCACGGAATCATAGAAAAACCGCTGGCATCCGATCTGACGGAAGCAGATGCCATGGTAAAGGCGATCGAGACCGGGAACCTGAAATGGGGTATCGGCTTCAACTTTCGTGCATTGGCTGAGATTCAGGCGCTGCGAAAGGCAGTGGTGGAGGAAGGTCTGATCGGAGAGGTGCTGGAGATAAGAAGCCGGGGCAAAGAGGACCAACGAGCCGGGGGAGAGGATCTCATAGTGCTCGGTACCCACATCATGGATCTCATGCGATTTTTCCTGGGCAATCCTCTGTGGGTTTCCTCGGAAATTACTGCGGAAGGGAAATGGGTGACCCGGCGGAATCGCCGTGAGGCGACGGAACCTGTCGGGCCGGTGGCCGGAGATTGCATTCATGCCAGGTTCGGTTTTGCCGGCGGAGTTACTGGGCATTTTGCCAGCGTAAAAACCAAGACCGGTCCAGGCGGGCGCTGGGGCCTTGACCTATATGGTACCAAAGGAGTGGTTTGCGTACGGCAAAACGGCGGAGCCCATATCTCCCTGTTCCGTAGTTCTACCTGGGCGCCGGGGAAGGATGTATCTTCCTGGGAGGCTGTCCCCGGATTGCCGGTTACAACCTTTGCGGAACCCGTGGCGGAGCGGTATTCTCCCATTGTCCGGGATGTGCTCGATACGATCGGCAAGACTGAGGATCCACGGATAAGTCTGCAGGACGGCCGTGCTTCTCTGGAGATGATCCAGGGGATTTACGCTGCACACCTCCAGTCTGCTCGTCTGACCTTTCCCTTGGCCGAAAGGAAACATCCCCTCCTGGACTAAGGCGGAGCCGCTAAACCGGACGAAACCGATTCGCAGCCGTTCTTGCAACCCTTTGTCTGCGGATGTTTGGCATCAGATTTCTGTTTTGACTTTCTCCTTCGGTTCAAACAAGTTGTAAAGTGACGGCAAGACCACCAGGGTCAGGAATGTCGATGTCAGCAGTCCGCCGACGACCACGGTGGCCAGCGGTCGCTGCACTTCCGAACCCGGTCCGGTTGCATATAACATGGGAATCAGGCTCAGGACGGCAATGGAAGCCGTCATGAGCACCGGTCGCAAGCGGTCGTCACTTCCTTTGGTAACCGCTTCTTCCACCGGGACCCCTTCCTCACGCAGATGGGCTATGTGCGAGATGAGCACCATGCCGTTAAGAAGAGCGACCCCGAACAGGACAATGAATCCGACCGAAGCGGGAACGGACAGATATTGACCGGAAAAGTATAGGGCAAGGACTCCGCCGATGAGAGCGAATGGCAGGTTCAGAATGATCAACAGCGCCAGGCGCATCGATTGGAAGGTCAGGAACAGCAGCAACAGTATCAAGCCGATCACGACCGGAGCAATCAACATCAGCTTGGCCATGGCACGCTGTTGATTTTCGAACTGGCCTCCCCAGGCGGTGTAATATCCGGGAGGCAGGTTGATTTGCTTGCGGATAGCTTCCCGTGCCTCGGCGACATAACTTCCGATGTCCCTGTCATGGATGTTGATTTCGATGCCGATGCGCCGCAATCCATCTTCGCGGCTTACCTGCACCGGTCCTTGAACCGTTTCCATTTTTGCCAGCTGGTTCAACGGCATGTTGTATCCGTCTCTCGTCGGTACCAGAGTGTTCCCGATCGTCTCGATCGAACTTCGGAATTCAGCAGGGTAGCGGACCGTTACGTCGAAAGCGCGGTTTTCTTCATACAGGCTGGTCGCAGCCTTCCCTCCGACCGATATCTCCAGGACCCGCAGAACATCGCTCACGTTCACGCCGTGCCGCGCGATCTTGAGCCTGTCCACGTTGACGGACAGGTAAGGTTGTCCGTCAACCCGCTCTACCACCAGATCGGCCGTTCCCCGAACTTTCCGTAAAACCGCGCCGATCTGTTCTGCCTTTGTCCTCAGGACGTCCATGTCGTCCCCGAATAGCTTCACGATAAGCTGTGCCCGCGTCCCGGCCACAAGTTCGTCAATACGGCATTGTATGGGCTGGCTGAAGCTGAATGCCATCCCGGGAATGTCGGAAAGAGAATTTCTCATCTTTTCGGTCATCTCGTCCCTGTCCTTGGCCGATGTCCATTCCTTTCTGGGTTTGAATACTCCGGTAAATCCGGTTTTATCCACTCCCCTGGCCTCCAGCGCTATGCCTGTCTGTCCGGTTCGCGAAAGGATGGTGACCAGCTCCGGAAAGGCCTGGAGCCTCTTTTCCACGAGTTGAGTGATGTCAAGGGCTTTATCCAGGGAGATACCCGGCAGAAGCTGTACATCCATATCGAAAGCCCCTTCATCCATGATAGGTATGAATTCGGTTCCGAGTCGGGTCAGGACCAGCGTCGAGGCAAGCAGCGCCGTCAGTGCACCCGAGATCAATACGACTTTATTTCGCAGTGCCCAGGCGAGTAGCGGCCGGTAGATCGTCCTGGCACCTCGCATGACGAGGCTTTCCTTTTCCGGCCCGGGCTGCAATACCAGGGAGCACAGCACGGGAATGACCAGGATCGACAGAAACAGGGACGCCAATAGCACGATGGTCTTGGTCAGTGCCAGGGGGTGGAACATCTTCCCCTCCATGCCTTCCAGGGCAAAGATGGGCAGAAACGTCAAAGCGATGGTCAGCTCTCCGAAAATGGTAGGGGTACGGACCTCGAGGACCGCCTTCAGCACCGTTGTAAGTTTATGTGCGGAGCTCCGCTTTTCACTCAGATGCCGCTGTACGTTCTCCACCTGAATGATCGTGGCATCGATGATCATCCCGATGGAGATGATCAATCCTCCCAGGGACATGATGTTCGCGCTCAGACCGAGGTATCGCATCACGATAAAAGTCAGAAAGAACGAAAGCGGCAGGGCGAAAATGACCACAGCTGCCCCTCGCAGACTCTTCAACATGAAGTAGAGAACGATGAGTACCAGAATCGATCCTTCCAACAGCGCCCGTAGAACGGTGCCGACGCTTCGCGATACGATATCGGAGCGGTCATAGTAAGGGACGATCTTGATTCCGGCGGGGAGAATGTTGTTGTCGTTGATCTCGGCGACCTTCTGCTTGACACGCTCGACGACCGCACGGCCGTTTTCGCCGCGGAGCATCATCACGATACCGCCTACGGCTTCGCCTTCCGCATTGAGAAGAGATGCCCCCTGGCGGACAGCTTCCCCGATGCGGACCTCGGCCACGTCGCGAACGAAGATCGGCGTGCCTCCGCGCTGGGTCAATACGATGTTCCGTATGTCTTCTTCCGACTTCAGGAGGCCGACCCCGCGCACGATATATTGCTCGTCGAAGCGGTCGAGTACGTTGCCGCCAATATTTTCGTTATTCTGTTCGATGGACCGGTAGACGTCATCGAGCGACAGATGATAGGCGATCAGCCGCGAGGGGTTGATGATCACCTGGTATTGCTTGCAATATCCGCCGAAGGAATTGACCTCATTGATGCCGGATATGCTCTTCAGCATCGGAGTGATGGTCCATTCCTGCAGTGTGCGAAGGTCCGTCAGGTAGCGGGTCTTTTGCACCGGATCGGTCGGCACCGGCCCCTGCAGCGTGTATTGATAGATTTCTCCCATCGCTGTGGCAAGCGGACCCATACGGATCGAAACGGATTCGTGGACATCGGCTTTGGCCTCTTCCAGCCGTTGAAATACCAGCTGCCGGGCAAAATAGACATCCACCTGATCCTTGAAGACGATGGTGACGACCGAGAGACCGAATTTGGTGACGGATCTCATCTGGACAACATCCGGCAGTCCACGCATGGCATTCTCGATCGGGTAGGTGACAAACCGTTCGATTTCCAGAGCGGAAAGCCCGGGAGCCGTGCTCAGAATTTCGACCTGAACATTGGTTACGTCAGGGAAGGCGTCGATCGGCAGATTCATATAGGAGTACACGCCAAAAGCCATCAGGACCAGTACTCCCAGAAGTATGAAATTCCTATGCTTCAGTGTTTGGGCGATCATCGCTTCCAGCATCTTTTCTCCTCTCTGTAAATCTTCGACAACCTTCACTATCGATCATGACTGACGAAGCTGCAAAAAATTATGTCATAGGAAATTGAATCTGCTTTTGTAGGGGCACGGCGTGCCGTGCCCAAAGGGAGCCCTTATCCTACGGTCGCCAGGGCACGGCACGCCGTGCCCCTACTCCAAATTATTGGAGTCAGTTAAGAAATGGCTGAAAATGAATTTTTTGTGCGACCTCGTCATGGCTCCCCGGTCTTTATTCCTCTTCACCGAAAAGGCCACGGAGAAACTCGGCCTTGACGACGAAACTTCCCTGAGTCACTATCGAATCGCCCACCTGGAGCCCGGACCGGATTTCCGTGTATCCGCCGGCGGCGATTCCGGTCTGCACTTCCCGCTTCTGGAACTCTTTCTCCGACTTCCATACGAAGACTACGGGTTTTCCTTCTATCTGCTGGATGGCCGAATCCGGGACCGCCAGTACCGAGTTTGTCCGGTCCATAGGTATTTCCACGGTGGCAAACATCTCAAGCTTCAGCAGCCCACCGCTGTTGGCGACGACGCATCGCACCTTGGCCGTACGAGTCGTCGGTTCGATCATATCGGCCACATTGGTGATCTTTCCCTGAAATATCTTGCCGGCGTAAGTAGCCACACGCACCTTCACAGACTTGCCGATCCGGACATGGGATAAGTCCTTTTCGAATACATCCGCCAGCACCCAAAGAGAAGACATATCGGTTAAGGTGAGGAGTTCGGTCGAGGGCTCCACAACCTCTCCCGTCGAGGCATGGAGGGCGGTAACAATACCGGTCAGGGGGGCTTTCATCGTGCTGTGCGAGATGGCGTGGCCTATGCCCTGTTTGACCGGCAGATCCGCCAGGTCCTGGTTTGTCCATCCATAACGGCGGATCTGATCCGCTATCTTGGCAACGATTGCCCTGGTGCCTGCGGTTTTGGCCTCCGCATCCTTATACTCGGCTTCGCGTAGATCATAGGCGGTGCGGGCAATGGCGCCGACCTTGAGCATTTCCTTTCCCCGATCGAGGATGGTTTTTTTCACTTCGAGGTCCGTCAGACTTCTATGCCATTCCGCCAGCGCACTCTGGTATTCGCCGATAGCGATACCCAGTTCGATATTGTCGTACTCGACAAGGGGATCGCCTCTAGAGACGCGATCTCCCACCTGGACATAGGCCTTCTCGACAAGCCCGCGAGCCAGCGGCCGGATGTGTACTACCCGGACAGGATCCGCGCTTACGATCCCCGTCGCGGAGAGCGTGTCCCCCAGATCTCGCATGGCCACTGTGTCGAGGGTGATACCCAATTCCTTCTGAGATTCGGAACTGATCTGGATCGTATCCGGCGTCGGTTCGGCTGCCTCCGAATGACCCTTTTCAACAGGCTCCAGGGAAGATGTTTGCCGTGGATTCGTTCCGGCAAACCTGGGATAGAGGAAGGCTCCCAGAACGATGCCTATGATTAGGGCAACGAGAGCAATTCCGGCAAGATATCCATTCCCGATTTTATGATTTGGTTCCATTATTGGACTCCTAAAGCAATAGCGCTTGACAACTCGTACAGGCTGATACGCTCATCGAAAAGCGCCTGGTGGTAGATACGCAGGGCATCGCGATAGGTCCTCTGCGCATCGAGATAATCGATGAGGGTGGATCCGCCGAGATGATAGGACTGCAGCGTCGCCTGGCTGACCTCCTCAGCCCTCTTCAGTTGCTCGGTGCGGATATATTCGACCCGCCGGCGATTGATTTCCACGGCGTCGTAGGCCTTTTGCACATCCAGCTGGACCTCCTTCTGTACGGCAGCGATCAGGTTTTCCGCCCGCCTTTGTTCGGCATCCGCCCGCAGGATTTCGCCTTCGTTGCGTTGGAAGATCTTCAGCGGGACGCTGATGCCGAAAACGACGGAATGGTCGGTCAGGTTTCTCTTGTAACCACCGCCGACCGTGATGTTGGGAGAGCGGATGGCCCGCTGCAACCTGGTTTCGGTGTCGGCCCGTTTTCGTTCCTCCAGTTTGGCTGCCATATCCGGTCTCTGTTGCAGGGCCATTCCGATCAATTCCCGCAAGGGTGCATGAGGAGGCAATCCCGCTTCGGGATTTTGATGGTTGACCGGCAGTTCGCCGACAACGCCGACCTCCTGGGAAAGATCGGGTGCATGGAGCCAGGAAAGCAAATCGCTTCTGGCATTGCGCCAGGCCAGGTCGGCCTGGAAAACATCGTCCTGAAATTTGAGCTTTTCCGTTTCCATCCGATTCAGATCCAGAGAGGAAATGTCTCCCTCGCGAAATCGGACCCGATTCAACGAAATCGTATGTTCCACCTGGTCCATGACCAGCCTGGTGGCTTCCAGATTGGATTTCGCCAGGATGGTCCGGTAAAAGGCGCGCTGCACTTCCAGCCGCATCAGGCGGGTCTGATCTTGATAGTGAAGTCGTTGTGCCTGTAAAACCTGATCGGCAGCCTCGGTGCGCAATTTGCGCTGTCCTCCCCGCTCGATTTCATAGTCGATGCGGGAAGTGATTTCCTGCACGGAGAAAATAGGCCCGGGATGAATGCGGAGAGGCAGATCTTCAAACTGCAGGCTGAGGACGGGATTGAGACGTCTGCCGGCGGCAATCCGGTCTCCTTCTGCCGCCTGAAGCTCGTTCCTGGCGGCCGCCAGTATGGGGTTTTGCTCCATGGCCAGACGGATGGCGTCTTCCAACCTCAGGGTCGATGGAACCTCCTCGTTCCGTTCTTGAGGTTTGGCCCGAGTGCAGACAAGGTTGAAAGCGATGACGAGGCAAAGCAAGATTTGCCCTCGCTTGTAGAAAACCGTCATATACAACTCCCCCAGTAAAGAAATTAGGTTTAGGACTGATGAAGTCGCAAAAAAGCATCTTCCCCGAAGGGGAAGCGTCATGTAGCCCGGGGTTGGCGCGCAGCGCCTACCCCGGGTCGCGTCGTCAGAAGATATCAACCCTGAAAGGGTTGCGTTAAATCACCTGTGATAGCCCTTGCCGCAACCCTTCCAGGGTTGGCGTTGTTCGGTGCCGGAAACCCGGGGTAGCGCCTGCGGCGCAACCCCGGGCTGTATTACGGAATCCCTTTGGGATTCCTGGGATTGCAAAAAGGAAAATATGATTTTTTTCGAGGTCATCAGTTAAGAAACGCCTGAAAATGATATTTTTTGCGAGCTCATCAAGCTCAGGTTCTTGGCAATACAGGAGAGAAGAGGAAAATCAACAGCGAAGAGGAACAGCGGAAGATACAGGGGGTGGAATATCTGTGCCTAGGATTTTGCCCGCACCGAGGAATGGAAGGAAACCATCCATCGGTCGATCGGGTTCAAGGCATTCCGCAATCAATGGATTCACGGCCGTCGGGTGACAGAATTTCGGAAGCACTCCATGCGAATTGGAACCCAGGAACACATCCGTACAATGGTTGCAGCCGTCCGACGGACCGAAGCCATCGCCGATCGGGGCTGTGGAGGAATTAGGGATACTGGAGGAATCGCGGCATAGATCGTTCAGGTCTTCTATGGCGATATGGTTATCGGCAATGCAAAGGACGGAATAAGAACCGGGAGACGAAAGAGACAATACCAGAAAGAGTAGAAGTATCTTTCTCCGGATGATTCCGAAAACCAATTTGGTTCCTTTCAAACTGGTATTCCTGCCGGTTATATCAGGATCCTGCGATTTCATTTTGTATGTACGCCCGAACTCCAACGTATATTTTGTCCTTTTTTCATCCGCTTTTCATTATAGATCAAAGTGCCCTGTTGTCAATTCGGATGACCTCGCAAAAAGTCGATAACAAATGAAAACGGATCGGGTTCGTAGCTCCGCCTTTAGGCGGTACCGCGTAAATACAGGCTTTTACGGATCCATGGGATGCCGCGTAAACGCGGAACTACAAACCTTGGATTTTTTGCGGCTTCATCAATTAAGCACTTTATTCTTTCCGAATTGGTTGACTTTTGGCAAAACGTGATGTTACCTGTGCATTAGCTGATTTCGCTCTCTTGGCAACATCAAATACACCACCCAATCAAGGGGGGAACCATGAGGACAGGCGTTTATTTTTGTTCTGTGGAAAAGAACCAGGAGATGGATGTCACCGCGGTGGCTTTGTATGCCGCCAATCTACCCGGAGTCGCAACCTGTAAGATTTTGGAAACCGGCCATCGACTCGATCCCGAACAGTTATATGGCCAGTTGTTCAGCGAAGGCATTGAACGCGTAGTGATCGCCGGCGATCTGCCCGGATTTTTCAAACCGGTTTTCACCAAGGCCATGGGATTCGCCGGCAAGAATCCCATGGAGGTGCGCCTGGCCTCATTCCGCGAACATGGGGCAGTGGGAGAAATCGCCCTGGAACGGGCCAAGGCCATCGTTGCCTGCGCCGTTCAGGGGGTCCCATTCTCGTTGATCCCCCATGCGGAGAAGGCGGCGGTCCATCCGGCCACTCTGATCATCGGCGGAGGTGTGGCCGGTATTCAGGCCTCGCTGGAAATCGCGGATGCGGGTAAGCCGGTCTATCTGGTCGAACGCAGCGGCACGATCGGCGGCCACATGGCCATGTTCGACAAGACCTTTCCAACCTTGGATTGCGCCGCCTGCATCCTGACCCCCAAGATGGTCTCCGTGGGGCTGCATGAGAAGATTACTTTGCTGTCCTATGCCGAAGTGGAGTCGGTGCAAGGCACTCCCGGGGGATATCACGTGCGTATCCGCAAGAAGGCACGCCGGGTCGATATCGGCAACTGTGTGGCCTGCGGACAGTGTTCCGATGTTTGCCCTTCTGTCGTCAAAAGCGAATTCGATGCCCATATCAGTACCCGCAAGGCCATCTATATCCCTTTTCCCCAGGCCATCCCCAATGCCTATCTGGTCGATGCCGCCCATTGTCTCTACGTACAGAGCGAGGGCAAGAAATGCGGCGCCTGCGTCAAAAAGTGTCCCAAAAATTGTATCGATCTGCAGCAGGCCGAGGCGATCCTGGAGGTGGAGGTGGGGAACATCGTTCTGACCACGGGCTATGACGTCCTGGACCCGCACAAGATCGAACGTTATGGTTACGGGAAATATCCCAATGTGCTGACGGCGCTGGAATTCGAACGCCTGACCAACGCTTCCGGGCCGACCGGGGGCAAGATCGTCACCAAGAGCCGGGTCCTCAACAAGCGTACCAAACAGGAGGAATGGGTCTTCGAAAGCGGCGGCGTCCCCCCGGGCAAGGTGGCCATTATCCACTGCGTCGGCTCGCGCGATCACAATTATAATTCCTATTGTTCGCGGGTGTGCTGTATGTACTCCCTCAAATTCGCTCACCTGGTCAAGGAAAAACTGCCCAACAGCGCCTGTTACGAGTTCTATATCGACATGCGTGCTTTCGGTAAGGGATACGAGGAGTTTGCGGAACGGATCAAGCAGGAAGGAACTTTTGTGGTGCGAGGCCGCACGGCATCGGTCACCGATCGGGACGGTCAGATCATTGTCAAGGGGGAGGACATCCTGCGCGACAAATTGCTGGAATTTCCCGTGGACATGGTGCTTCTGGCGGTAGGATTGATCCCCGCCCAGGGGACCGCCGAACTGTCCCACATGCTGGGGGTCAGTCGCGATGACCAGGGATGGTTCTCCGAGCTGAATTACAACGGCAATCCCACCGATACCGAGCGTGGCGGCATCTTCGTGGCCGGTGTCTGTCAAGGGCCTAAGGATATTCCCGACACCGTGGCTCAGGCTGCGGCAGTGGCCGCAGGAGTTTTGCGTTCGATTTCCAGCGGCCGGGTCATGGGCAACCTGAGCAACCTGTCGCTCAGCGAAATCGAAACCCGGGCGCGCGACATGCATGTGGTGTGAGGTGATCCATGGCGATCCGAGTCAATCCAAAATTGATCGACGATCTGGCCCGATATGGGGCCGAGGATGTACAAAATTGCTATCACTGCGGAAACTGCACCGCCGTTTGTCCCCATAGCGACGACCACTTCGTATTTCCCCGCAAGCCGATGCGTCATATGCAGATGGGATTGGAAAAGAAGTTGGAATCGTCTCTGGAACCCTGGCTTTGTTATTACTGCGGCCAGTGTTCCGAGCAGTGTCCACGCAGTGCCGAGCCCGGCGAGACGATGATGAGTCTGCGACGCTGGCTCACCTCGCGTTACGATTTCACGGGTATCTCCAAATTATTTTACCAATCATGGAAAGCCGAGGTGATCGCCATTATCGGGCTGGCGTCGCTCACGGGCCTCGGTTTTTTCCTCTGGGGTTTTCTTCACGGTGACATCCACGTGTATAGTGGCGACAATGCCTTTCTCGACAGCCGCCATGTCCATATCTTCGATTGGATCATGGCGGCCGTTCTGGCCACCTTCCTGTTCATCAATACCGCCCGCATGTGGTATTTCACCATGATACGCGACAAATCGCTCTTCATTCCCTGGTGGTTGTACTTGAAAAAGGTGTTTCTACTGCCGCTGCATTTCATCACCCAGAAGCGATATGGCCAATGCAAGGACCGCAAGAAGCTGTGGATGCTGCATCTGCTGTTGATGCTCAGCTATCTATCGATGCTGGTGTTGATCATGTTTTTTCTCGGCACCATGCAATCAGGCCCGGCCATCCGTTGGGAGGTCCACGCCCTGGGTTACCTTGCCAGCTTCGGTCTGATTGCCACCACCTTTTTTATGTTACGGGGACGGATCCGGAAAAGCGAGGTCCAATTTCAACACACGCACGAATCGGATTGGCTCTTTCTGATCATGTTGCTCTATGTGGCCCTCACGGGAGTGGTGCAGCACATACTGCACCGGACGGGCTTCGATCTTTTTGCCAACCTGGCCTATGTGGTCCATATGATGGGGGTGGTGCCCATGCTTGTGCTCGAAGTGCCCTTCAGTAAATGGGCGCATATGGCGTATCGGCCGCTGGCCATGTTCTACGCCGACATACGCAAGGAAGCGATGCTGCTGGAGGCGAAGAAATCCATAGGCGTGACCGCCCATGTCGTTCCGGCCACAGGAGTCAACCCATGAACGGGCAAGAGATCCGCACCGGAGTGTATGTCTGCCAATGCGGGACCAATATCGCCAAGAATGTGGACTGCGAGGATGTCCAGACATTCGCCGCAGAGCTGCCCAACGTGGCCATAGCGCGAACCTATCGCTACATGTGCTCCAATCCCGGTCAGGAAATGATCATCGATGACATCCGCAAACATGATCTCAACCGGGTGGTGGTGGCTGCCTGCAGCCCGCGCATGCACGAGCGTACCTTCCGCGGTGCCTTGCAGAGTGCCGGTATCAACCCCTATCTGTTTGAGATGGCTAACATACGGGAGCAGTGCAGCTGGGTACATCAGGATGGCCCGTTCTGTACGGCCAAAGCCAAGGCTCTGGTCCAGGGTGCGGTCAACCGTGTCCGGTTCCATGAACCTTTGGAACGCATGAGCGCCGATATGTGTCCCAACACCCTGATCCTCGGGGGTGGCATTTCCGGCATGACCGTGGCCTTGGAGTTGGCCAACGCCGGCCAGAAGGTGTACCTGGTAGAGCGGGAAGATCATCTGGGCGGGAACATCGCCCGCGTCGACCTGACCGCCCCTTACCTGTATTCGGCGCGCGATCTGCTGATCGAACGCATCACCCATGTCAAAGAGAACGAGAACATCCAGGTTTTCTTGAAGTCCGAACTGTCGGAGCTCAAGGGATTCGTGGGTAATTTCACGGCCACCGTCAAGGTCGGCAACGGCGAGGGGGAGTCGGGTTTACCCCAGGTCGATTTGCCTGTGGGCAACGTGGTGGTCTGCACCGGTTATCAGGAGTTCGATGCCAGGCGCATCACCCATTACGGTTATGGCAAGCTGCCCAACGTCATCACCTCCTTTGAATTCGAGAAGATGATCCGCGAGGGACGTATCGAAACCATCCAGGGCAAGGTGCCCCAGTACGTGGCCATTATCCATTGCGTGGGCAGCCGCAGTCAGGAGTTCCACTCCTACTGTTCCCGTGTCTGCTGCATGACCGCCCTCAAGTATGTCCACGAGATCAAATCGGCCATCCCCAAGTGTTATGTCTCCGATCTCTATATCGACATGCATGCCTTCGGCAAGGGACATGAAGATTTCTATCGTTGGGCGTCGCAGGCCAAAACCCTCTTTTTGATGTTCGGCAAGAACGATCATCCGGTCATACGTCGTGCCGGCCCCAATGACGATTGCGAAATGCTGATCGTGGTCAATGAGAAACTCTCCGGAGAGATGATCGAAATTCCCGCCGATCTGGTGATCCTGATGGTAGGCATGGAGGCTCGCACCGATGCCTTGGAGGTAGCCCATCAGGTCAACATCAGCAAGGACAAGGATGGCTGGTTCATCGAGAGTCACCCCAAGCTCGATCCGGTGGCCACGACCACCGATGGGGTCTTCATCGCCGGGACCTGTGCCGCCCCCAAGGACATCCCCGATTCGGTGGCCCAGGCGCGGGCCGCGGCCGCCCGCATTCTGGGCAAGATCGCCCTGGGCAAGATCGACGTCGAGGGCGTCTTCGCCGAAGTCAACGAGTCGGCCTGCTCGGGCTGCCGCATGTGTAACGAACTCTGCCCTTACAGCGCCATCGAATTCGATGAGGAGAAACGACGGAGCAAAGTCATTTCCGCCTTGTGCAAGGCGTGCGGCTGCTGTGTAGCCAGTTGTCCCTCCGGCGCCATCAAGGGGCGTCATTTCACGGATGGACAGATCTATGCCCAGATCGAAGGAGTGCTGCGATGAGTTACGAACCGAAAATCCTGGGTTTTCTCTGCAATTGGTGCTCCTATACCGGCGCCGACCTGGCCGGGACCAGTCGTATCCAATACCCGCCCAACGTGCGCATCGTCCGCGTCATGTGTTCGGCACGCATCGATCCCAGTTTTGTCATTCATGCCCTGGTGCGCGGTGCCGACGGCGTGCTCGTCTGCGGGTGCCACCCCGGCGACTGTCACTACTCGGAGGGTAATTACAAAACCATGCGCCGTTTCCCGTTGCTCAAGAAAATGCTCTCCGAAATGGGCGTCGAGGAGCCGCGGGTACGGCTGGAATGGGTCAGTGCCAGCGAAGGCCAACGTTTTGCCGACATCGTGCGGGACATGACCGAACAGTTGCGTCTGCTGGGCCCCAGCCGGATAGCCGTGAATCTGGCGGCCGATCAAAGCGAGAGGTGAACCATGGCCGGCTGCAAGAAACTTCAGATCGCCCTCTATTGGACAGCCGCCTGCGGAGGGTGCGATGTCGCCGTGCTGGATACCAACGAATTCATCCTGGATGTGGCCGCCCTGGCCGACATACGCCTCTGGCCCATTGCCACCGACGGCAAATACAAGGATGTCGAGGCCATGAGCGACGGTGAACTCGATTTAGCCATCGTCAACGGTGCCATCCGCAACAGCGAAAACGAGTACCTGGTCAAACTGTTGCGGGTCAAAAGTAAGATTCTGATTGCCTTCGGCAGCTGTGCCCATATGGGCGGCATTCCCGGTTTGGCCAATCTGGCCAAACGCGAGGAGATCCTCACCCGGGCCTATCTGCAAAATCCCTCCATCGAACCGGGGAATCAGGTCACACCGAAAACCGAAACGCCCCTGAACGGAAATACCTTGACTCTTCCCAAGTTCTATAACCGTGTCTACCGGCTGGCCGATATCGTCGATGTGGATTATTTCGTTCCCGGTTGTCCCCCCGCTCCCGATCAGGTCAAAAAGGTATTGCTGGCGGTGGCGCAGGGAGAATTGCCGGCCAGAGGCTCGGTGGTGGGTGCCTCGGATCTGACGGTCTGCGAGGATTGCAAACGCAGCAAAAGCCAGAAGAAAATTAAACAATTCTTTCGCCCTCACGAGGTCCTCTGCGATCCCGGCGTCTGCCTGTTGGAACAGGGGATTCTCTGTATGGGATCGGTAACCCGTTCGGGCTGCGGTGTGCGTTGTCCCGACAGCAATATGGGCTGCCGGGGCTGTTATGGTCCCCCTGCCGGTGTGCCGGATCAGGGGGCCAAATTCATCAGCGCTTTGGGAGCCATCCTGGACAGCAAGGACCCCAAGGAGATCAAACACATCCTTGGGAATCTGCCCGATATCGCCGGTTTCGTATACCGTTTTGGCTTACCCGGTTCCCAACTGCAAAGGAGCGTACGATGAACAAGGTCATCTCCATCGATCCCATCACCCGTCTGGAGGGGCACGGGAAAATCGAAATCTTTCTGAATGACGAGGGAGGTGTTCAAGATTGCTTCTTTCAGATTCCTGAGCTGCGAGGCTTCGAGCGCTTCGTGGTGGGGCGTCCGATCGAGGAGCTGCCGCGTATTATGACCCGGATATGCGGCGTTTGCCCGGCCAGCCATCACATGGCCGGCGCCAAGGCGGTGGACGGTTGCTTCGGCGGAGAAATTGCGCCGGTGGCGCGCAAATTGCGCGATATGTATTACCACGCCCATTATATTCACAGCCATATCGCCCATTTTTATGCGCTGGCGGCACCCGATTTCGTCCTCGGACCCGATGCCGAACCTGCCAAGCGCAACATCCTGGGAGTGGTGGCCAAGGTCGGCCTGGAGATCGGCGGGCAGGTCATCCATGCCCGCGCCATGGCACAGCGCATCCAGCAACTTTTAGGCGGGCGCACCACCCACCTGGTGTGGTGTCTACCCGGTGGCGTTTCCAAAGGCCTCTCTACGGCCGAATTGTCCGAGATCAAACCATTGGTTGTGCAACTGGCGGCTTTCACCGATTTCTCCCTGCAGTTGTTCCGGGATGTGGTGCTCAAGAATCCCCAATATGTCGACCTGATCCTCCATGGCCCCTATACCCTGAATGTCCATTCCATGGGACTGGTGGACGAAAACAATGCACCCAACTTCTATGATGGCGAAGTCCGGGTGGTCGACTTCGAGGGCAGGCAAATTTGTAAATATACGCCGGCCGAATACAAACAGCATATCGCCGAACATGTAGAGTCCTGGTCCTATCTCAAGTTTCCCTATCTCAAGCAGCGGGGCTGGAAGGGCTTCGTGGAAGGGGTCGGTTCCGCCATCTATTGCGCCGGTCCCCTGGCCCGGTTGAACGTGGCGGAACGAATGGCCACACCCCGGGCCCAGGTCGCCTTCGAGGAGATGTTCGCAACCCTCGGCGGCAAACCCTGCAAGGCACTGTTGGCCAACCATTGGGCCCGTCTGGTGGAGATGGTGCAGAATGTGGAAATGCTGGAGCGCTATTGCGCCGATCCCGAGATCACCAGCGACCGTTTTCGGGTCATACCCAAGCGTATCAGCGGCGAGGGGGTGGGTATCGTCGAGGCCATGCGCGGCACCTTGACCCATCATTACACCTGCGACGATAAAGGGATTTGTACCTCCGCCAACCTGATCGTCGGCACCACCAACAACAACGCGCCGATCCAGATGGTCACGAAAAAGGTAGCCGAAGCTTTCATCGTCCCGGGTCAGGAACCGGATCAGGGGATCCTGAACAGGGTGGAAATGGCCTTTCGTGCCTTCGATCCGTGTTACAGTTGTGCCACTCATTCCCTGCCTGGCCGGATGCCGTTGGAAATTTCGATTTTCCAAGGAGGAGCGCAACGTTACCATTTCCAGCACTGAGAAATGGGCCGAATAGCGCCTGCGGGGAAAACCGATGATGAACCCACGGGGTCGCACTTTGGTACTGGGCATGGGTAATCCCTGCCTGTGTGATGATGCGATCGGGATCCTCCTGGCCCGGCGGCTGCAGTCCCTGCTGCCTTGCCGGGAAGATTTGGACTTTCAGCCCGACTGCTCCCTGGGAGGATGGAATCTTCTGGACGTATTGACCGGTTATGATCGCCTGATCGTCATCGATTCGCTGCAGACCCGCCCCTCTTTTCCCGGGAAATGGCATTTTTTCACCGCCGCTGCTTTGCCACAGACATGTAATCTGGATGGTATCCATGATGTCAATTTCGCCACCGCCCTGCAGCTCGGTCGAGCCCTGGGAATGCATTTACCCGAAGACGAAGAAATCCATATCTTCGCCGTCGAGATCCTGGACAACCGAACCTTCGGCGAAAGCCTCAGTGAGCCGTTACAGCGCTGTTTCCCGGAATTGGCGACGGCCTTGCATCGCGAGATAGAACGGCTCCTCGACAGAAAAAGCGGTAAGGAGTAACCGGGACCCGAAGCCCCGGGTAGTTGACGTATAGAACATAAGCAAAATTCAAAAGCGATTGCATGATTGAGGACGGGGAGGATCGGATTTTTTGCAATATATGGTAATTTTTTACCACATTTCTCTTGACAACGATTGGCGGCAGTGGTAAAAAATTACCATTATGATGGATTCCAAAGATCGCAAACTCAGCAGAAAGATGTCGGAGGATGGGAGGCGAAAGTCGGTCATCAATCATCTCAGCCGACGCGAACGCCAGATTATGGACGCCGTTTTTCAACATGGCAAAGCCACCGCCGCCGAGATCATGAAAAGCATTCCCGATTCATCCACCCAGGACGCCATCCGGCGTCTGATCCGGATTCTGGAAGAAAAAGGTCTGCTGCGCCATGAGACCGACGGACAGCGCCACGTCTATTATCCGACCATCGCGCCGGAGGATGCCCGAGCCTCGGCGCTGGACCATGTAATTCAGACGCACTTCCAGGGATCCATATCGCAGGCCATCACGCAACTGCTGGAGTCCTCCGCCGATCATTTGACCGACGAAGAACTGGCCCAGATAACATCGTTAATCGAAGATGCCAGGAAGGAGGGTCGATGATGCCGTTTTCTGCCTCAATCACTTTGGTATTGATTTTAGACTGGCTTCTGAAAGGATTTCTGATTCTGAGTGCGACCTTCCTTGCCGACCTGATATTCCGCCGGGCCAATGCTTCTCTCCGACACGTCCTTTGGGTTGCCGGTTTGTTTTCCCTGCTCTTGATTCCTCTTACCTCCGGATTGCTGCCGACATTGGATATACCCCTATTCCGGATCGATCTCATGGGCGGAGGGGATGGCCTGGAGCCGTCTGTCCCTACCTCGGTGCAGAGTAGCGTTATGGAATGGGACACGCCCGCCATCCTGATGATTCTTTACCTTTCCGGGATCCTGACGGTCCTGAGCTGGCAATGTATCGGCCGTTGGTACGCCTTTCGTCTGCGCCGGAAATCCTCGACGATCGATCAGAGTGACCTGAACCTTCGGCTGCAGCAACTGCAGGAAGCGCTCAACATCCGTACCCCGGTCCGATTGCTCCGCAGCTCCATGGCTTCCATCCCCTTTTCTACCGGATGGCTACGGCCCGCCATCGTGCTGCCCGAAGGGGTCGAATCCTGGCATGCTTCCGTGCAGGAATCCGTCCTTATCCATGAGCTGGCCCACATCAAGCGGAATGACATCCTGTTGCGGATATTAGCCCAGGCCGGCTGCAGTCTTCACTGGATCAATCCGCTGGCCTGGTATGGGTTCGGAAGGATGATGATGGAACAGGAGATTGCCTGCGACAACCAGGTCCTGTGGGCAGGGACCAAGCCATCCGACTACGCCTGCAACCTGCTGACGTTTGCCAAGACCCGCAGAGGTTATCTGGATTTTGCCCTCACTCCTTTAGGGCGCCGCTCGGAGTTGAAGAACCGCCTCATGGAAATTCTGAAACCCAGCCGCAGCCGGGCGCCTTTGCCCAACGGCACCCTGCTCCTTTTCCTGGCCCTGATATGGGTACCTCTTCTGCCGGTTTCCATGATCAACCTCTGGGATATCGGAACGACAAAGGCGAGCCTCCAACTGGAACCACCGACGGTATCGGTCCGACCCGCTAAAATGATCGTCACCAAGCCGGCCGACAAGGCAATCAACCAGGAAAAAGAGTACGAAAAGCTGAAGCAGCAAATCGCGGAAAAACTCCGGGCGATGAAAGCCGCGGGTGTGCCTAAGGAAAAAATCATCCAGTTTTCCCAAGACGCCAAATGGAAGCTGGAAGAATACCAGAAACAAAAGCAGATCGAGATGGCCAAAAAAGCAAGTCCGTAATCTTGCCGGTCCTATCCAACCACCGCTGCAGAGGTCTGCAGCACTTTCTATAACCGCAACAGCGTTTCGCCTTCCGAAGTCCCTTTTCAGGACAGCGCCCGAGGTGTGTCCGGGAACATCGGGGAGCGAAACAGGAGAAAAACCATGAAACGTGCAATCGTATTGTTGAGTATCGTATGGCTGGTTTTGGCCGTGTCCGAATTGGCGGCTCAAACCACTTCGCCTCATGACGATCTGGCGGCTTTTCAACAAAAAGTGGAACAGAAAGCCGCCCAGATGAAGGCCAACGGGGCCACCGAGGCAGAGATTCAGCAGTTCCTACAGGAGGCCAACAAGAAATATGAGGCCAAGTTGGCCGCCAAACAGACCGACATGGAGCTGAAGAAGAAGTTGGAGCATAAGATCCAGCAGATGAAAGCCGAGGGGGCCACGGAGGAACAGATCAAGGAAGCCATCCTGGCCTTTAAGCAGGCCCATCCCGGTCATGCCGGCAGCAAGTCCGAGTGGAAGCTGAAAATGGAACAAAAGATCCAGGAGATGAAGGCCGCCGGCGCCACAGATGCAGAAATCGAGGCAACGATCAAGGCCTTCAAGCAAAAGATGGCCGAGCAGGAATATGACGAGCAGAAGGTGATCGTCAAGAAGAAGGAACAACCGACTTCCTAAAACAAAATCATGCCACAAAAAATTTGATCAGCTGTTGTAGGGGCACCCCTCGCGGGTGCCCTTGCCACGTGTGCGCGAAAAACGTAGGGGCAACCCTTGCGGTTGCCCTTGCCACGTACAGGGTAAAACCGCGGAACATGAACATAGGGGATGGCCGGCAGGGCGAGCGCCGCTCGCCCCTACAAATATTTTTATTTCATGCGTGGGGTCGTCGATGGTACCATCAGGGAATGACAGACTTCCTTTCCCTCCATAGGAGAA
>CAZTVS010000020.1:17618-59342 GCA_964617125.1 uncultured Acidobacteriota bacterium | reverse complement strand
TGAATCGGAAGAGGACCGCCTGGCCAATTGTGCCAAGGTAATGAAGGAAATCGTAGACATCCCCGATGGTATCCCGCAAGACCTGCTGGATAAAGCGGAGTGTGTCGTCGTTATGCCGTCCGTAATGAAGTTTGCCTTGGGTATCGGCGGGAGTTACGGAAAAGGGGCTTTGGTATGTCGCACCGGCGCTAATTTTGATGGTCCCTGGGGCGTCCCGGCCATGTATCGCCTGGAAGGAGGGAATATCGGGATCCAGTTGGGCGGCACCGCCACCGATTTTGTCCTGCTGATCATGAATCCGCGTGGGATAGACGGTATCCTCAGCAGTAAAGTGAAACTGGGAGCGGATGCCAGTGCCGCCGCCGGTCCCAAAGGACGTGCTACCTCGGCGGAGACCGATGCCACCTTGCGGGCGGAAATCCTGTCTTATTCCCGAGCCCGCGGTCTTTTTGCCGGTGTTTCCCTGCAGGGCTCCACTCTGCGGCAGGATTCGGATGCCAACAAAAGTATCTTCGGAAAAAAGATCACCGCCAGAGAGATTGTCATCGAAGGGAAGGCCCCGGTTCCCCAAGCAGCCAAGGAACTGGTCTCCGTGCTGCAAAAGGCCTCTCCCAAAAACCGTTCCGACAAATAAAGATCGAATATGGACCATTTAGAGGAAAAGTACCAGGATTTGAAAAACCGGCTCGGCGCCTACGGTTCCGTGCTGGTGGCCTATTCCGGCGGTATTGACAGCGCCCTTCTGCTGCAGGTGGCCGCGGGGGTACTGGGCGATCATGCCTTGGGAGTGATCGGCGATTCACCCTCTCTGGCGCGCCGCGAACTGAAGGAAGCCAGGCAATTCGCCGAGAAACTCGGAGTGCGTCTGAGAGAGGTGAAGGTCTGCGAGATGGAGGATCCGCATTACGCCGGCAATCCCTCCAATCGCTGCTACTATTGCAAGGCGGAGCTCTATAGGAAGCTGATGGAGATCGCCGATGAGGAAAAGTTAGCGGTAATCGCCAACGGGGCCAACGTCGACGATCTGCAGGATTACAGGCCCGGCCAGCAGGCAGCCGACGAGTTCCGCATCGTCAGCCCTTTGAGGGATGCCGGTTTTACCAAGCAGGATATACGCGATCTGGCGAGACGGCTGGATCTGGTTCTTTGGGATAAGCCGGCGAGCCCTTGCCTAGCTAGTCGTATCCCTTACGGAGAAGCGATATCTTCGGAGAAACTGGCACAGATCGAAGCGGCCGAGGATTATTTGCATTCCCTTGGCATTCGCCAGCTACGCGTGCGTCATTTTGGCCGGCAGGCAATCATCGAGACAAACCAGGCAGATTTCTCCCTGCTGGAGGAACACCGGCAGTCCATCTACGATCGCTTCAGGGAAATCGGTTTTTCGGAGGTCGAGAAAAGGACCTTCCGTAGCGGTGCCCTGAACGATGTCCTGAAAGAGACCTAGCGATCCGGCTATAGGAGGATCAACCTTTTAAGTAAAAGAGAGTGACGGCAACCAGCAGCAATCCAAACAAAACCATACTCCACCAGGAAAGAGTCGGAGCTGTGATCGCCGGAGTTACCGGCGGTGGAGGTATTTCCTGCACTGTGGAAAAAATCCGATCCGTGCCATAGGCTGTTCCTGTTGCCGTTTGGCCTACAGCCCGGAAGTGATAGAGGGTTCCCGGCTGCAATCCTTGAATAGTGCGGGTAACCGTCGTAAGCGTGGTGCCGGTTACCGTACTCGGATCTGCAGGAATCTGACTCCCATAGCCGGTGGTTGGTCCATATTCAAAGGTGACGGTGGTCGGACTGTTTCCGGCTTTAACCATTCCCGATAGAACGGCACTACCGGTCGAGATGCCGGTCGCTTCCCCGGTTGTGACTGCAGCTGTCGTGGTAAATGTCGCGTCGGATCCATAGCCTGAACCTGCCCCGCCCTGGCCTGCTACCCGATAATGATAAACGGTACTTGGCAACAGATCCGTCACCAGACAATGGACAGTCACATTGGAATTGCCCGCCACGATGGCAGGAATGGCTGCGGTCGAGCGTCCATAAGTCGTCGAGAGACCGTATTCACACCAGACCGATGTATTATTGTTGTTGGCATTGACGATTCCGTCCAGAGACGCGGATTCACCGGTTATGGCACTGGCGGAGGTCGTGACGACCACCGGCGCAGCCGCTCCGGTGAAGAATGTCAGATCGCTCCCGTAGCTCGTTCCGGCCCCATTCTGGCCGACGATCCGGAAATGATAAGTCGTGTCAGACGTTAATCCCCCGATGCTTCTTTCTGCTTGTATCTGCGAGACTCCTGAGACCGGGCTCTGCGCTGCGGTAACAGTTGTTCCATAAGAAGCAGTAGTACCATATTGGAAGGTTACTGTGGTTGCCGAATTGTTTGCCAGAACGGTTCCATGCAGGGTTGCGGTAGTACCGGTCACGGCAGAGGCCGGTAGCGTCATTACATCCGGCGGTGCGGCAAGTGTGGAAAAGGTCAGGTCGGAACCATACATCGTACCGGAAGCGTTTTGACCCGCGGCCCGAAAATGGTACAGGGTGTTGGGGATCAACCCTGTTACCACGGAGCTGATGGATACGTTGCTGCTGCCGGTTAGCGGACTTTGATCGGCATAAACGATCCGGCCGTAGCCGGCGCTGATGCCATATTCGAAAAAGGAGACAGTGGCCGCGCCTTGCGGGTTGACCATGCCGTTGAAAGTTGCCTGTGCCGATCCTATGGCGGTGGCGTTGTTGGTTGTGACGGTGGGCGGAGTGCCGGTGAGGAAGGTCATATCGCTGCCATAAACCGTTCCTCCGACGTTCTGAGCAACAACGCGAAAATGGTAGGTCGTTCCGGCGGACAGCCCGGATATGGATCGGCTTACACTGGTATCCGTCATGCCGTTCAACGGGCTTTGATCGGCCGTAACGGTGCTGCCATAGGCCGAGGTAAGTCCATACTGGAAGGTTACCGTCGTGGATCCGTTGCCTGGATGGACCCTGCCGTTCAGAAGGGCCCCGGAAGGACCCACGTTGGTGGCAGCCAGGGTTGTAGCCACGGGGGCGGCGGTGCCGGTGGTAAATGTCATATCGTCGCCGAAGGATGTTCCCTGGGTGTTAACGGCGACAACACGGAAATGGTAGGTTGTATTCGGCGACAGTTCATCCGTCCTTTGGGTTACTGCCTGCGGAATGCTGCCGGTCACAGGATTCGGATCGGCATGATAATTCTTGCCGTAACTGGTGGACGTCCCATACTCAAAATAAACCTCCGTCTGGCAATTGTTCGCGTTGACCGTTCCATTCATGGTTGCCCCATAAATGTCGACGGAAGTAGCCAGACCGGTGACGGCGACCGGAAGGTTGCACTGGGCCCATGCCTGGAACGGGAAGAACAGCCAGAGGGCGCCCGCAAGAAGGAAAAAGAAGGGAAAAGGGAATTTCCGTTTGGCGTTCATTTTTTCTCCATGGACTCGATTTTCTTCTTCAGCTCTTCAATCGTCGCCTGCTGATCCCGGAGCGATTTTTGCTGTTCCTGCACCACTTTGGTTAAAACGGCAACAACATCCATCGAGCCCATTGCCTTCTTATCTTTGGAAGAGACTAGTTCCGGTGCGTCTTCGGCGATGAAGCCCACATGCCTTTCTTCCTGATCGACTTTGTAATTGTATTTCACCGCATTCAGCCGGTTTAGGGTATCGAAGGCTTCGTCGCTGGTAAGTACCTGGATGTTCTCTTTCAGCTCCCTGCTGGAGGCATTCTGCCACGTGCCGCCGGCTGTAAGACGGGCCCCATTGGCCATGGTTATGCTGGAGTCGGCGTTCAGCTGCATTTTGGAGCTGTTGTTCACCGTCAGCTGCAGGGGATGATTGGTGTAGGTGCCGAATTGTCCAAAGGTATCGGTGGCACTCATCAGGCTGCGAGCTCCGTCGCTCCGCGAACAGGCCATGGATGCATTCTTTCCGGTGGTAGCCACCTCCAGAGGATACACGGGCAGATAGGTACCAATTCCGACCGAGCCGTCGGAACGGAGCATCAGTGTATTCGTGGGCGTACCCGGCTGGATCCTGAAGGGAAGCCTCGACCCGCCGGTTACGTCCCGTATGAAAAAGTTGGCTTCATTGCTGCCCATGTCAAAGGTGTAGGGTGAAAAACCGGAGGTGCCGTTCTGCTCCAGACGGATAGTAGGTGTATTTCCGTTGCTGATATGGATATCCATCGCCGGCGTGGCCGTCTTCAATCCCAGACGACCGGCGTTGCTGAGAAAAAGAGAGTTGGTAGGAGCTCCGGCGGTGATGGTGAATGGGACCCGGGAGCTGGTGATATCTTCGATGGAAAAATGATTGGCTCCGCCACTCGAGCTGTCGTTTGCCGTGATCTGCCAGTCGTTGGCCGGGAAACCGGCGGTCGAGCTGGTATCTTCGAATTTGATGCGAAGATTATTCTCCTTCAGGCGGATGGTATCGAAGCCAAAACTTTCGTTGTTGACACAATCGAATCCAAAGCAGCCACTTCCCGTGACAACGAGGTCATCGGCCACCACCTGGTCTTCCGGGAGAAGGCCCTTGGGCATGGTTTGGGGCCCGATTTCTGTTTGAAAGGGGCTCATGATCGATCCGCCGGAGACGAAAAACGACCCGGACTGGACCGAGTCTTCCGCCAGTATCGACGGGTCCATTTTTTTCTTTTGCCTGGGTGAAAGATTCTCGTCTAGACGGACTGAAGAAGCGAGGTCGGGAATTCTGTGCATCTCATAGATGTAGGAGCCGTCCGATCCCTCTTCGCCCAGTATGGCGGAAACATCCACGAAGAGAGATTCACCCCGGGGAAAGGTCTTCTGGAAAATCGAGCCGTCGGGACGCGATATGGTAAGCAGCATTTCCGTGTAATCCACCTTCGCCGTCCAGGCGATACCATAGGAGCGGATCCATTCCTCTGCCACCGGTTTCCGTTCGGCAGCCTTTCCATAAGGTGTGCCGACCGCAGTAAGGATCCACAAGATGGCGACAAAAAAAGACAAACAAGAGGGTTTCTTACATACTATCATTGCTGTTTCTCCCTTTTGGCGATGGGTAATCGTATTCCTGTTGTTGGTCGACATATCGTTGCGCATGTCGGCAAGCGTCCAATCTGGTGTGCTCCTAAAAGTTGTTGAGGATGATAGCACACGGAAAAGTTGCAGAGATGAATTCTACCCCGAACCCCTCCTGTCGAGGGGAGGAAATTGTCCCGATGGAGAAAGAACATCCGATCTTATCAAGACGTAGCCGGCGGGTGGAACTGTCGGTGGAGACGCACTCTTCTTTCGATCTCCAGTTTTTCTTCCAGGGGGCCGGGATAATCGGCTTTCCATCCACTTCTTTCGAAACGTGTGAACCATTCTCTTCCCAGCAACTCGACGCCTGCATGACCTTCGCTATTCCCAGATAGGGCTATGGTTGTCTCCGTCTTCGGACCGGTACCGATTCCTTTTCCTACGAAGAAACCGGCGGCAAGGAGAGTGCATCGTACCCGCGTGGAAGCGGAATAGGTGAACAAGCGTGTCCCGGACGGATGGGAATGGCGGAAAATCCTCTCGAACGTGGCCAGGCTCCACATCGGTACATCCGTGTTCAAGGAGAAGGGATCGTAATAGATATAGTGGGGGCAGGGGACCGAATCCAATTTTTGCAGGAAATCCCCCTCGACCAGGACCCATTCGCAGGGAATCCGGTTCGACACCCAGCGGCCATGCCGGAGCAGGGTTGCCGGTGCGGCATGCCGCAGATAGGGAAATCGCCCGGAATGGCGGAAGGCCAGGCGTAAGGAGTCGAGATCGTTTTCGAAGCTGAACAGCTTCAGCGCCCGCAGCGGTTCATGGGAAGAGTAGAATTCCTCCAACGCCAGAATGGTGGCCATGGCGTTGGCGGCCGCACCCAGACCGACATCCCACAAGATCAGCTCGCCCTGATCCTCCAAGGAGAGGATGGTTGCCAGATCGATCTGTCCGACATAAAGAGCGCGGGCTTCCTCGATCGGCTCGCATACGGAGTGCATCACCTCGCCGGAGAGCTTATGGCGGATGCTATGAAACTCCTCCTTCTGTTCGATGATTTCATAGGCTCCGAGTTCCAAAGAGTTTTTACGCTTTTTCCGCTTCGGCGGACGGACAGGATGCTCCTCGTCAATGCGTGCCAGCTCTTCCCTCTGCACCAGGTAATAGGAGAGGAAGTCATTGCTGAGGATGTGCATTCGCATCTCGTCCATCAGTTGTTTATAAAAGGAAAGGTTATGAAGCCCTACCAGAGAGGCGCCCAGATACTGGTCGGCCTTGATGAGGTGATGCAGATAGGAACGGGTGTAACGTCTGCAGGTCAGGCAACGGCAGGTATCGTCCAAAGGCCTGTCGGAAACCTTATAAACCGAACGGCGCAGCTGCATACGACCGTGCGAGGTATAAGCGACCCCCTGTTGACCGACGGCGGTAGGGATGATGCAGTCGAACATATCCATGCCGCGCTTCACCGCCTCCAGCAGATCGATGGGGGTGCCGACTCCCATCAGGTATCGAGGATAGTGACGGGGGAGAAGGGCTGCGGTCATTTCGGTGATATCCTTGCGCTCCGACTCTGTTTCTCCTACCGCAAGGCCCCCCAGGGCGAATCCATCGAAAGGAAGGGACGTGATTTGGGCGGCGCTGATCCTTCGCCACTTTTCCGAACATCCCCCCTGCACGATACCGAAGAGTGCCTGAGGAGACTCTCCCCTTTCCCGCAGGCTACGCTCCGCCCACCGGGCAGTGACATCCACTGCCTGCCGCACGATGGACTCCTCAGCCCGGGAAGAGACGCAATGATCGAGGGCCATCATGATATCGCCGCCGATCGCTATTTGCGTATCGATGCTTCGTTCCGGACTCAGTAGGATCGTTCTGCCATCCAGATAACTGCGGAAACACGCCCCTTCTTCCGTCATGTGCCGTGACTCGGCCAGAGAGAAGATCTGATATCCGCCGGAATCGGTCAGAATGGATCTCTTCCAGTCCATGAAGCGGTGGATGCCGCCGATCCGGCGGAAAACCTCCGTTCCCGGACGCAGCAGCAGGTGATAGGTGTTGGCGAGCAGAACGGGGAAGCCCAGTGCCTCCACATCGACGGTGTTCTGATTGCGGAGCGCGGCAAAGGTGGCCACAGGCATGAAGACCGGCGTCTGCACTTCGTTGTGCAGGGTGGTAAACCTGGCGGCTCGGGCGGATGTGCCCGTCGCTTCCGCTTCGATGGAAAAAGAGAGCCGATGATCGTCAGACATAAGTTTACTTAAAATTTCTCACATAAAATTTCCAGAGTGTGCTTCACCGCCACATGGGAATGGCACTGCCACAGTCCGTCGCTGATCTGCATCATGCATCCCGGGCAGCCGGTGGCCACGGTATCGGCGCCGGACTGCAGAATGGCTTCCCTCTTGGCTGCATGAATCCGCATGGAGCTGGCATAGTGATAGACGTTGAAGGTCCCTCCCAGTCCACAGCAGCTGTCGGCCCTGTCCATTTCACGGAATTGCACACCGGGAACTTGCCGCAGCAGTTCCCTTGGTTCTCGAGTGATTTTCCGATTGCGCAGATGACACGGATCGTGGTAGGTCAGGGCCAGGCAGTTGCCCTTTTCTTTGCCGGCCGGTGTGTAGCCCAGTTGCTGAAGGAGCTGGATGGCATCCACGGTTTTTCGGGCCATCGTTTCCATACGATCCGACAGTTCCGGATATTTCCCGGCGATCACCCGCGGATAGAACTTATGCAGAGCTCCGCCGCAGGAAGCACAGACAGTGACGATATAATCCGGACGATAGGCCTCGATGACCTTTGCATTGGCTTCTGCCAGGCGCCTGACAGCCGCGAGGTCGCCGGCGGAAAGCAAGGGGAGTCCGCAACACTGCTGCTTCTTCGGGAAGATCAAGGTGCACCCCAGCTGCCGAAAAAGGATCCGTGCCGCCTCCCCGATCCGCGGGTATACGAAATTGGTCATGCAGCCCAGAAAAAAAAGCAGCCGTGGCTTCCCCTTTTCCCCATCCAGAATTTCCGGGTATCGGTCCAGAAATGGCGGCCTTGCCAGCGAGGGAAGAAGGCGCCTTCCACCGAGAAAAGGAAGAGGGAAGCGAAGTCGTAGCCCCGATTCTCTGGGTACTCCGCGAAAAAGAATGGGAGACAGCAAACCGGCGAGCGTGGCTCCCATTCTCAGAAAAGGACGATGGCCCAGGACCGGAGCCAATGCCTGGTGGAAATGGGTGAATCCTCGCCTGGTGGCCAGGGCTTCGCGAACGGCAATGACTATCTCGTCCGTCGGAACGTCGTTCGGACAATTTTCCACACAGGTTCCGCAGAGCAGGCACCGGGACATGGCTTCGTAGGTAATCCGGTCCGGAGGAATATCTCCCAGGGCGAGGTGCTGGGCCAGGACCACCTTGCCCCGGGCCGTCACCGGTTCCCTCTCCCACTCCTGAAAGGCAGGGCATTGGGGCCGGCAGGTCCCACAACGGACACACCTTTTCAGATCGTTTTCGATGCGAACCAGCGGATCCAAATCAGATCACCCTTCGGCAGGCGGAAGTGGAGGTCCCGGTATGGGAAAGATCTTGCCGGGATTCAGGATATGGTTGGGATCCAGGGCACGCTTGATGGCCTGCATGGCGGTGATCTGCTCCGCTTTCAATTCCATGGAGAGGAATGCCTGTTTGGAGAGCCCGATTCCATGCTCTCCCGAAATGCTCCCATGCAAAGCAAGGGTTTCCCGGAAAATTTCGCGAATCGCTTCCTGCGCCCTGGCCTCCATTCCCGGCACCCGCTTGTCGATCAGGATGTTGACATGGATGTTGCCGTCTCCGGCATGTCCGAAATTGACGATGGGTATGTCATACCGTTTTTGTATCTGGTCGATGCGGGACAGGATGTCCGGTACCTTACTGCGCGGCACTACGATATCTTCGTTATATTTATCCGGATTCACATCGCGCAGGGAAGGAGAAACCAGTCTTCGTACCTTCCACAAATGTTCCGCTTCGGCTTCATCCTGGGCCGAACGGAATTGCAGCAGACCCGTCGACGGGATCATTTCCTGCATCCGCCGGGCCTGCTTATTCACAAGGTCCGCATCCCCGTCTACCTCAATGAGCAGGATGGCCTTTGCCTCGACAGGGATGTCGAGCTCAAACCTTCGCCTGACGCACTGTATGGCGGTGTGATCCATGAATTCCAGGGTCGCAGGGATGATCTTTCCGCCGATCATGGTGGAAACGGCCACGGCGGCGGCGCCGATGGAATCGAACACGGCCAGCATGGTTTTCCGCGATTCCGGCAATGGCAGCAGTTTCAGGATGATTTTCGTAATGACACCCAGAGTGCCCTCACTGCCGACCACCAGCCGGGTGAGGTCGTAACCCACAACGCCTTTGTAGGTTTCACCGCCCGTACGGATGATCTCGCCCGTAGGAAGGACCACCTCCAAACCCATCACATAATCGCGTGTCACTCCATACTTGACCGCATGGGGACCACCGGCACACTCGGCGACATTTCCCCCCAGAGTGGAGAACTTCAGCGATGCCGGATCGGGAGGGTAGAACAGACCGAGCTTCCGGACCTCTTCCTGGAATGCACCGGTGATCACCCCCGGTTCCACCTCGGCTATCAGGTTGTCGCTATCGATGCGCAGGATCCTTTTCATGCGAGTGGTGACCAGTACCAGTCCACCTCCCTTGGCAAGAGAGCCGCCGCTGAATCCGCTGCCGGCCCCGCGCGGAAAGACGGCCAGACCTTCCCTGTTGGCCAGTTTGAGGATGGAAGAAACCTCTTCGGGCCCGGCCGGATGGATCACCGCTTGCGGAAGGAATTCCGTCTGCGTGGCATCATATCCATAGCAGATCAAACTTTGCCGGTCAACGGCCAGGTTTTCCGGTCCGACGATATCGACCAATGATTTTACGATTTGCTTTTCGAGCATGCTTCCGCTTCAAGTCCTCGTCCTATAGGGATTCGAGCTCGATTGTAATTCTCCCGGACGAAATTTGTCAACATTCACGCCGGGCGAATCCCATGTGGAATGATAGAATGACATTCGGAATTCTGGAGCAAGTCCGGAGATGATTTCCCATGTAGAAGCAGTCCAAGAGAGAATCCTGATATGCAAAATAACTGCCTCCCCATCCTAGGCATAACCATGGGCGATCCGTCAGGGATCGGCCCCGAGATTGTAGTCAAATCGCTGGCCGACGAGTCGGTTTATCGCATCTGCCGGCCCCTGATCGTAGGGGATGCCTCCGTCATACGGCAGGCCCTTTGTTTCTCGTCGGTACCCCTCCTCGTCCGGCCGGTTCGACGTCCGGCGGAGGCACGTTTTACTCCGGGCACCCTGGATGTCATCGACCTGCACAACGTAGATATAGCCAATCTCATTTTCGGACAAGTCTCGGCCATGGCCGGGCATGCCGCCTTCGAAGCCATCGAAAAAACGATCCGACTGGCTCTGGACGGCGAGGTGGATGCCACGGTGACCGCCCCCATTCACAAGGAGGCGCTCCATCTCGCCGGACATGCCTTTGCCGGTCATACGGAGATCTTTGCCCATTGTACCCAAACCCGGGATGTGGCCATGATGCTGGTTTGCGGACCGTTGCGGATCATTCATGTGACCACGCATGTTCCCATGCGGCGGGCCTGCGACCTGATCAAGCAGGAGAGGGTCCTGCGGGTCATCCGTTTGTTCCACCAGGCTCTGCAACAGCTCGGCATGGCTGCGCCACGGATAGCCGTGGCCGGATTGAATGCCCACGCCGGTGACGGCGGCCTGTTCGGGCAGGAGGAGATCAAAGAGATCGGGCCTGCCGTGAAGGATGCCCAGGGGGAAGGAATCCTGGCCGAAGGCCCCCTGCCGCCGGATACGATTTTCCCTTTGCTGCAGGCCGGGCACTATCAGGGGTGTGTGGCAATGTATCACGATCAGGGACACATTCCCTTCAAGATGTTGGAATTTCAATGGGACAGCCAGAGGCAGGTCATGAAAAGTGTCCGTGGAGTGAATATCACGGTGGGCCTGCCGATCATCCGGACCTCTGTGGATCATGGTACGGCTTTCCCTATTGCCGGGAAGGGACTGGCCAGCTGCGAGAGCCTGATACAGGCCATCGAGTGTGCGACTGCCATGGCCCTTCGGCGCAACCCGTAGGGGCGGCCCTCGCGGCCGCCCTTCTGCCGATGACCCTAGCTTCCGCGCAACCCTGTAGGGCGCGGCCCTTGCGGCCGCCCCTTTATCCTTCCCGATGGATCTCCAGGGCGTCTTCCTCCTTGTAGACGGCGGAGTAGTGGATGCCCAGCAGGATGATCATGCTGGAAAAATAATCCCAGGAGAGCAGGGCCATCATGGTTCCGATGGAGCCGTAGATTTTCTGATACTCCAGATAAGGCAGCAGAAAAGCGAACAGATAATTGGCAATCTGCCATAAGGGGGCGGCCAGGATGGCCCCCCGAAAGGCATCATGAAAGCGTATGGAGGTGTACGGCACCACCTTATACAAGATCAGGAAGACCAGCAAAGTGAAGAGGAATCCGAAAAAGGCCAAAACCCATTTGGACAGGGTGAACAACCAGGGAGAAAAAAAACTCCACGGCTGCTGTCGGCTGACCTCTTCCGTCAGCTGGGTGACGATGACCGTGGCGCAGGTAGAGAGAAGAAACAAGGTGCCGCAGAGCAGGATCAACCACAAGGCCAGCAGACGGCTGTGCAGAAACCCTCTTCGCCTGGTGACGCCCCAGGCGCGATTCATGGCGCTTTCCAGGAAATCGAAAATCCAGGTGGCGGGCCAATAAACGATCAGAAGGCAGAAGAACAAAAGCTCCCCGGAGGGCGGCGTCATCTCCTCCCAGCGTTGCTGCAGGAATCCGCGCATTCCCGGAAACAACTCCCTCAGGGTACGAAAAGCGGCATCGCGTGCCCCGAAAATAAACAGGATCTGATCGGTAAACGCCAGCAGGGCGAGCATCAGGGGGAAAAGGGTAAAAAGGCTGAAAAAGGAGACGGCAGCTGCCCCCTGGGGCCCCTCGCAATGCCACAATCGCAGCAGGGAACGCAGGATCTTTCGCAGGAGACCTATCCGGGTTTTTCTGGGTGTTTCCATTGGATTCACAATCAGGTATTCTATATTGAAACCTAAAATACTCTTAAAGGAAAGAACCTCATGACAATGGGCAAAACAGCGGTGCAGCGGCTGGAACCGTTCCTGGAGATTCCGGGCGTGAGCTCCGTAGCGATCATAGGCTGGGATGGTTTTGTTTTGGATACTGCCGGCAATTTCGCGACCATCCATCCGGAAGCGCTTGGGGCTTCCGTTTCTCTGGTGTTCAATGGGATTCAGAATATGGGCCGGGACCTGGGAGTCTTACCGGTCCGTATGATTACCATCGAATACCAGGAGGCAATGGTCCTCTGCACTCCCGTGGGGGAAGCCATCTGCGCGGTGGTGTGTCCGGACAGTCAAACCCTGGGAGTCATCCGTCATAAAATCAAGGGCCTGCTCGTTCCGCTGGCTTCCTGTTATTGATCCATTTCCCGGGCGAATGAATATTCGATGGCCACCTCAAAGGTGCGTGGCCAGGGCAGACGAATCCACAGGCGCTCGAGCGCCAAAATCTTCACCGAGTGGTCCGTCTTCTCCAGCCCGAGGCTGTATTTCCTTCCTTGAAAGAATCGGGCGAAGTAGTCTTCGATCTTTGGCTTGAGTTGTTCCTGCACCAGACGATCGATACGTAGGTAGGTCTGGTCGTCGAATTCGTCGGTGCGGTCGACGGCCTCTTTCCGCAACTGACGATTGATGTCGAATCGCACGATGTCGTGATAGAGATAATCCCCAGCGAAGCGATGCAGCAGGAATTCCAATTGGGCCGACAATGCCCGGGCCGCACGATACGGATTCTCCTTGGTGCGTGTCTGGAAAAGCGCCCTCATGTTGGCCTGAGGAATGGTCGTGCCCAGTGTGTTCCCGGCAGTGTTCCAGGCGGCATACCCGGTCAACTTGTCCGGTAGCCGGTTTGCCTCCAGAAGACGGATCAGCCTTTCGTCGGCTCCACTGTAGTGCGGTGGAGGAAACAGAACATCGGCCAATGCCGCCTTTCGGCCTTTCTGCAGATCTTCGATCAGGCGCGAGGCAAACATTTGGAAATCGGCAGCGCTTGTTTCCGGGGCATTGACATAGAGCGTGTAGTCGCCCGCCTCTCCGTCAGCCGCCGGTTTGGCCCCGGAGGAGAGGATCTGATGTTCCACCGTATATTCCAGCGGATGGTCTTCGAAGGGGGCAATGACTTTACGGCTCTTCTGCGAAGAATAGACTACGGCGACCTTCACCGGCTTCTGCGACTTTTCCAGAATGGCACGGCTAACCAGAGAGAGGGAACCTTCATCCGCGCCGTTGTAGACGGGCACAGCCTTCTCCAGATGCAGTTCGGCCAGCCTTTTATGCAGGATCTCCTGGTCCTGGCGATGGAGTCCATACTCGCGGGCATCGTCCTGCAGAAAAATCAGGGAATTGATCATGCGATCTCGGACCAGGTCCAGCGCTGCCAGATGGATCTGCAGGTCCCGTTTTCGGGCCGACAGGTAGTCATCTCGCAGGGTTTGATCGAGTTTTTGCTCCAGAGCGGCCAGTTCCGCGGCCAGTTTGGTGTCTCCGGTTTTGGGGGCGCGGTCCTTTAGCTCCGCCCAGCGGGCCAGGTCGTCGCGCCAGGGGCGAGTGGATGCGTCGGCCGTGGGTGCCACCCGCATGAGAACGTTGAAGGCATAGACCGGGATCTGTGGATGTTTTTTCTTGAACCAGCGGAAGAACTGAAGACGTTCCTTTGCTTTTTCCGTGGGGACACGGGGACTGCGGGAGGCGATCAGACCGCCGTAAGCCAGCATGTCTATCGACAGGATCAGGGCGTCAACCTTCGAGTAGTCCTGGTTACGGAGCCATGCTCCGATCTTCTCCGTATCGCCCGGAGTGGTAAATCGTCCCAGCATCTCCATCGGGGGCATACAGATCTGATAATCGGCAATCGCCCCGATCATGACGGCAAACTGGGCGACGGCGGGACGATCGTCGATGGGGAGGAGAAGGATCTTGCCAGCATATGGTATTTCTTTTTGGGCGAAAAGGAGAGGAGAAAAAAGGCATATCAGCAGACAGCCTGTGATGATCTTCTTCATGATCGATCGTTTCCTTGTTTTGAAACCAAGTGAAAAGGACGATTTCCTCGGCAAAGGCCCGGAAGAGCGATTTATTCTGCGATGGATTTCAGGGATTTGGCGAACCGCACTACCTGTTCTACCTGGTCCCGGCAATGCGTGGTTTCCTCAATGCATTGTACCAGAGCGCTGCCGACAATGGCGGCATCGGCATGGCGACATACCTGCCGTACATGTTCGGCACGGGAGATCCCGAAACCGACAGCCACCGGTATCCGGCTGACTTGTCTGGCCCTCTGTATCTGCGCCTCCAGTTCTGTGGAGAGCTGATTACCTATGCCCGTAACTCCGGTACGGGAGATCAGGTAGAGAAATCCGCTGGACTGTTCGGCGATCAACCGCAGGCGCAAGTCGCTGGTGGTGGGGGCGGCCAGGAAAATGGTATCCAGACCTTTTTTCCGGATGGGGTCCAGGTAACGATTACCCTCTTCCGGCGGCAGATCGGTCAGCAACAAGCCGTCCACTCCTACGCCGGCGGCTTCTTCCGCCAGACGTTCCAGACCGAACTGCAGGATGGGATTGAAATAGCTGAAGAGTACCACCGGGACCTGGGATTGTTGCCGTAACCGTCCGACGAGTCGCAGGATTTTTGCCAGGGTGGTTCCTTGATCGAGCGATCGCCGGCTGGAACGCTGGATGATGGGGCCATCGGCAATCGGATCGGAAAAGGGGACACCCAATTCGAGGATATCGGCACACTTCTCACCCAGGGCGACCGCCAGGTCCAAACTGGTCTCCAGGTCCGGGTCTCCGGCCGTGAGAAAAAGGACCAGCCTTCCGGCCGGCTGGGGTTTTTGCAGGGCAGCTTGAATACGGGTCATAAGCAAATCCTTATTCCTAGTCAGATTTCTTTTCCATCATTCCCAGCAAGCGGGCGACCGTTTCCACATCCTTATCTCCACGACCCGACAGATTGACCACAATGGTTGTTCGGGGATCGATCTCCTTTACCAGCTCCGGTAGATAGCCGAGAGCATGCGAGGATTCCAGCGCCGGTATGATCCCTTCCGTGCGGCATAACAGCTGGAATCCTTCCAGGGCTCGTCCATCGTCGATGGCCACATAACGTACTCTGCCGGAGGCATAAAGGGCGGCGTGTTCCGGTCCGATCGCTGCATAATCCAGGCCGGCCGAAATGGAATGGGTTAGAGCAATCTGGCCTTCCTCATCCTGTAGGACATAGGTCATGGCTCCCTGAAAGGCCCCCGGCTTTGGATCCGATAACCGGGCAGCATGTTCGCCCAGTCGCTTGCCTCGTCCTCCCGCTTCCACGCCGATCATACCTACGGAAGGCTCGTCCAGAAATTCGGCAAAAAGGCCGATGGCATTGCTGCCCCCGCCGACACAGGCCAGCAGCCAATCGGGCGAGGATAATCCGAATTCCTGCAGCTGGCTGCGCAGTTCCTGTCCGATGACCGACTGGAATTCCCTCACCATCCACGGGTAGGGATGAGCTCCGCATACCGTGCCCAGAAGGAAATAGGTGCTCTCCACGTTGGTTACCCAGTCGCGCATGGCTTCGTTGACTGCATCCTTCAAGGTGCCGCTGCCGGCGTGTACCGGGGTTACCTCGGCACCCAGCAGGCGCATGCGGACGACGTTCAGCGATTGCCGGGCCATGTCCTCGCATCCCATGTAAATACGGCATTCGATGCCGAGGAGGGCACAGGCCGAGGCGGTGGCCACTCCGTGTTGCCCGGCCCCGGTCTCGGCGATAATGCGTCGTTTTCCCATGCGACGGGCGAGAAGGGCCTGGCCCAGGGCATTATTGATCTTATGCGCCCCGGTATGGTTGAGGTCCTCGCGTTTGAGGAAGATACGTCCGCAGCCCAGATGAGCCGCTAAACGTTTGGCCTCGGTGAGAGGTGTGGGACGTCCGGAATAATGGCGCCACAATCCGTTCAGCTCTTCCTGAAAGGAGGGATCGCTGCGGGCCGATTCATACGCCTGGCGCAGTTCTTCCAAGGGACTCATCAGGGTTTCGGCGACAAATTGTCCGCCGAAGGCGCCGAAATAGCCTTGTGGATTCGGCCGATGGGTTAGCTCGGTATTCATCATTCTTTATTTACCTTTGTGGTCCCGGATCGATCGTACCGGTCCGGAAGACGCTTTCCATAAACATGCGAACGGCATTTCTATTTTTTACGCCCGGGCCTGATTCTACTCCACTGCAAACATCGACCGCCGAAGGGCGTACCTGTCGGATGGCCTGTTCGACATTCTGTGGAGTAAGGCCGCCGGAGAGGACGGTCGGATACCGCCCGGCAATGGAGGCAGCCAATTCCCAATCGCAACAATGACCTGTTCCTCCGAATTCTCCCGCTCGCAGGCCGTCCAGCAGAATCATGGAAACCGGAAATGCGGACAGAATGTGGTCGGAAAAATCGGGACCTACCCGAAAAGCCTTGATCAAGGGAAAGGCGCTGAGATTACGGCAATACTCCGGGGATTCGTCTCCGTGGAGTTGAATGGAGTTCAATCCCACGATCCGGGCGATGTCCTCCACATCCTCGGGATTGGCTTCGTTGACGAAAACACCGGTCGAGTGAATCCAGGGAGGGAGCCGGGAAATGATTTGCCGGGCCTCAGAGGGTTGGATATAGCGAGGGCTTTTGCGATAAAAATTAAAACCCAATGCATGAACGCCTGACTCGTAACATGCCACGGCGTCTTCCAGGCGAGTAATCCCACAGACCTTGACACGCATCACCGGTCTCTCCGAAACCTTGCGGAAAGGAGGACTGGAATCGTCATACCGCACCCAACAGCTGTTGCAGATAGACTTTGGGATTTTTCTCGCGCATCAGGCAATCGCCCATTAAAAAGCCGTTGTACCCGGCAAGGGACAGCTCCTGCAGCTGTTCCTTGGCCGACAGACCGCTTTCGGAAATATGCAGGATGTTGGCAGGGAAAGCCCGGGCCAGTTCCAGAGATCGATGGTAATCAGTGGACAGATTTTTGAGATTACGGTTGTTGACCCCGATAATCCTGGCACCGCATCGCGTGGCTCTCTCAATCTCCTCGGCGGTGGTGACCTCCACCAGCGAATCCAGTCCGAGGGATTCGGTGAGCTGAATCAGGTCTTTCAACAGGCTGTTTTCCATGACGGAAGCGATCAACAACAGGGCATCGGCACCTGCCAGGCGGGATTCATAGACCTGATAGGCGTCGATGATGAAGTCCTTCCGTAAAATCGGCAGAGGGATTTTGGGTCGTATTTCACGCAGTATGTCCAGCGAGCCGCTGAAAAAGCGTGGTTCCGTGACCACGGAAATGGCGACGGCTCCTCCTTGCCAGTATTCGTGCGCCCTTTGCAGGATGCTGATCGTGGGGGGAAAGGGACCGGTCGAGGGTGACGATTTCTTGATTTCGGCGATGACGTTGAGACCCTTTTGCCGCAGAGCATTACGGAAGGGGCGTTGTCCGGGTACCGGCTGATGTTCACAGGCACGCTGGATGGTGGTGAGAGAGTTCATCGCTTTTCTTCGGAAAAGGTCTTCACGAACCGAAGCGACAATATCCGCAAGGATGTTGTGTTCCATCCCCGCGGGTTCTGCAGGAGGAGAAATGGTATTATCGTCAGACATAAAGGCTCCGAGGAAAAGTAAAGGTTTCCGTGTCAACCGGTTCACGTGCCGACCATGGCATGACGAGAGACACAGCGGGAAGCAGGCCGATAGTCATTGCAAAAAATTCTCCAGCAGCCGATATCCATTCCGGGTCAGAATGGACTCCGGGTGAAATTGTACCCCTTCCACGCGATACTGCCGATGTCGCATGGCCATGATCAAGCCATCCGATGATCTTGCGGAAATTTCCAGACAGGTGGGAAGATCCGTTTCCTCAACCACCAGAGAGTGATAACGGGCGGCCTGCATGGGATTCTCTATCCCCAGGAATATAGTCCTCCCGTCGTGATGGATTTCCGAGGTCTTTCCGTGTACCAATTCCGGGGCCCCGATGACCCGGCCTCCGAAAGCCATGCCCAGTGCCTGGTGTCCCAGGCACACTCCCAGAATGGGGATTTCGGCCGAGAGCTCGCTTAGAACTTTCAGGCAGATGCCCGCACTCTCCGGTCGTCCGGGGCCTGGAGACAGAACGATCCTGTCGGGGCTGAGATTCCGTATGTCCGGAATGTCCAGTTTGTCGTTACGCACAACTTGGACCCGGGCCCCCATCTCCCCAAGGTATTGCACCAAGTTATAGGTAAAGGAATCGTAATTGTCGATGACTAAAACCAGCAATTCCATCTCCGTGTAGGGATATCTATTAAAGGTATCCGCTGTGGTTCCTTCCCTTCAACCATCCAGGCAAAAATCGTTTCGTGCCAGCTCCAGCGCCCTGACAAGGGCCATCGATTTGTTGACCGATTCCTGAAACTCGTTTTCCGGAATGGAATCGGCGACGATACCCCCTCCAGCTTGAATATAAGAAATGCCGTCTTTCAGAACGATGGTGCGTATGGCAATACAGGAATCCAGGTTCCCGGAGTAATCCAGATAGACGACGGCACCGGCATAAACTCCGCGCCGATGCGGCTCCAACTCGTCGATGATCTCCATGGCTCTTATCTTTGGCGCTCCGGAGACCGTTCCGGCCGGAAACACGGAGGCGAGGGCGTCGAACCGATCCAGCTCCGGCCGCAAGTTGGCTTCCAGGGCGGATACCAGGTGAATGACATGGGAATACTTCTCGATGAAGTAGAGTTCTTTGGGACGCACCGTGCCGAATTCGGCAACCCTTCCCAGATCGTTCCTTCCCAGATCGACCAGCATGGCATGTTCGGCACGTTCCTTGGGATCGGCCAACAAGTCGGCTATGAGCCGCCGGTCTTCTTCCTCGGTTGCGCCGCGAGGACGGGTGCCGGCGATGGGGCGGTATTCCATGTGGCGATCGCGCACCCGTACCAGCATTTCCGGAGAGGCACCGGCAATGACCAGCTCGGGCATCTGCAGGTAGAACATGTATGGAGACGGGTTCACTGCCCTCAAAGCGCGATACATGTCCAAAGGCGGAGCGGGGAAAGGGCATTGAAAGCGCTGGGCCAGGACTACCTGGAAGATATCTCCGGCCCGGATATAGTCTTTTGCTTTGAGAACCGCCTTCTGATATTCCTTCCGGGAGAAATTGGAACGGATTTCGTCGGCCGCGGTGTCGCCGGACGGCCGGCTTGGGGCCGGAGTCCCGGATACGTCTTCGAGAAGCCTCTGCTCCATGAATCGTATGTCGCCGATGGCCTGGTCATAGGCCGTGGCTAAGTCCGTCGAACTGCCGTCAGGCACTGGCGCATAGGATATGATCCATATTTGTTGGCGTACATGGTCGAAGGCCAGAATGGTACGGAAGAACATGAGGACGGCGTCATCCAATCCTAGATCATCTCCAGCCCGGTAAGGGAGTTCTTCGAATTGCCGTACCAGATCATAGCCAAGATAACCGACGGCTCCGCCGCAGAAGGGAGGCATATCCGGCAAGGTCACCGCGTGGTACCCGGAGAAGAGCTGCCGCAGATGTTCCAGGAAGAGGCCCTCTCTTTCTTCGGACCGTCCGTTGCCGTATTGAAAAAGGGTGCGGTGGTTTCGGGAATGAACCGTCAGGAAAGGTCGGCATCCTAAGAAGGAGTAACGGGCGATCTTCTCTCCACCCTCGACGCTTTCCAGGAGAAAGGCGGGTTCGCCCTGTCGGCGCAGCCTCTGGAGGGCCGAAACAGGCGTCAGCAGATCCCCCATGATCCTGCGATGCACAGGGACAATCTTACCCCCGGCGGCGAGTCGCTGGAAGGTATCATAACCTGGCTGTACGGTATAGGTCATCAATGGATATTTCTTCTTCCGAACAAACCGATGTATTTACCACAAAACAAGGCGGATCACCAAGTGCCGAGGCGAAAATTTAGGGAAGAGAGCCCTCTGGGACGGTCGCACCATCGTGCGACATGGGACAAATGGGAATCATGGGATGTATGAGTAATGATGGGACAAGTCTTTTTGAATTTTTTGGATGTCCTGCAAGCTGGGGTGCGAGCTGTTTGATGGGTGTCCCAAAATCAGGGTGTCCCATGGTTGTCCCAGAATCTGTGGGTGTCCCAGCCACTGCAATTCTGGACACCCACCCATTTGGCACCCACAATTCTGGACACCCACCCATTTGGTGGGGCAGGTGGGGTAATCCAGGACTCAATTTGGGTGTCCTGTATTTTTATTTTTATGGGTGTCCCATATTTTTATGTCCCATATTTTTATGTGTAAGTGTCCGACAACCTCCTGTTGAAAAGTATGGGTGTCCTGCAATTTGGGTGCCGATATATGGGCTTATGCCGAAATATGGGCAGGCAGGGATTGGCTTCTGAGTAGACACATAATGGGAGTTGCTTTGTAACTGATAGAAGTTGAATCAGTTGTCGTATTTATCTGACTTTTCATGCGATTGGAATCGTTGTTGCTGTTGCTCCGGGTGCAAGGAGTGAGAATGAAATGTTGCGCATAACGATTACCAAAGACGAGAAAAGGGTCACTTTTAGCCTGGAAGGAAAATTGAGCGGTCTATGGATTACCGAGATGCAGGACTGCTGGAACCGGGAAAGGAAAGAATCTCCCGACAGTACTTTCCTGGTGGATATCGGGGAGCTGCTCTATACGGACGATAAGGGCAAGGCGCTGCTACGCACCATGGCCCTGCAGGGTGCGATTTTACAGGCAACCGGGAGCTTGAATCAGAAGCTTGTTGAGGATCTGACCTCGCCTTCCTGCCCCAGGGCGAATTCGCTTCGAAGTGGAGGGATGGTTTTACCGATCCTGTTGCTGCTGTTCACCTTGGCCCTGGCAACTTCGGGGGTAGCGGCAGAGAGCAGTGAGGAAACACTCCGTTTGACTATGCAGGAGGCGGTACAGCTGGCCTTGCATCAGAATCCACAGGTTCAGCAGGCGGTCCTCAATCTGGCCAAGAGCCATCAGGATCAGACGATCGCCCGCTCTGAACTTTTGCCTCAGGCCGGAGCCTTTGCCGCCGCCAGCGTGCTCCACTTCAACCGCGATGTCGTGATGGGCACTCACCTTCCTTTGCTTCCCAAAGAGGCGGGCCCCTATCAGGTGCTGACCGGTGGGGCCATGGTCAGCGTTCCTATCCTGGATCTTACCCTCTGGCAACGCTGGCAGGCCAGCAAGCAGGCCGGAGCCGCTGCCGGTTTTCAGCAGAGCGGAGTTAGGGAGAAGCTGACGGTTATGGTCGTTTCCCAATATTTGGGATGCCTGCGGACGGCTGCGATGATTCAGGCCACCCAGTCTCGTCTGTATCTGGCCGAAGCCCTGCATCGCCGTGCCCAGGAACTGGTCAAAGAAGGGGTTGGGACCGGCCTGGACGAGTTGCGGGCCAAGGTCCAGTTACAACAGGAAAAACAGCGTCTATTGGCTGTCGAATCGGCACACCGCCTCGCCCTCTCCAGTCTGGCAAGGATTCTCAGCCTGTCGGAATCGAAAAAGATAGAACTGACCGATACATTGCATCCGCCGGAATTCACCCCTCCTCCCCTGGAAGAGAGTCTGACGACGGCGAAAGAAAAAAGACCGGAGTGGAAACTCCTGGAAGCGCGCAGCCGGCAGGTGGATTCCATGAAAAAAGCGGCCGATTCTGCCCGGCTTCCCTCCTTGCATGCCGATGGAGTCTGGGCCTATCAGGGATTGACCTTAGGGCAAGGAACATCTTCCTATCTCTATCAGGTACGGGCCTCGGTTCCCCTCTTTACCGGCGGACGGATTCGGGCAGAAAGGGCCAAGGCAGAATTGGAACGCAAGCAGATCGATCAGCATCTGCGGGAACTGGAAGATCAGATACGATTTGAAATCAAGGCCGCCATGGAAAACATGGATACGGCCAGGTGCGAGGTGAACGTGGCCGAGGAAGCGGTGCAACTGGCCGGGGAAGAGTTGAACCAGGCCAAGGACCGATATGAGGCGGGTGTCGCCATCAATATGGAAGTGACGACCGCCCAGGAATCCCTGGCCAGGGCCAATGACAGTCAGATCGCCGCCCTCTATAAATTCAATCAGGCCCTGGCAGACTGGACTTTTGCTGTGGGACAGATCGAAACGCTGTACGGAAATGTGCGATAAAAAGGTTTTCATAAGGAAAATATCGGGGAATAAGGAATATGGAATCCAGAAACAATGACGCTGTGGGGAACTCCCGGAACGGGCGGAAAGGTCGTTCGATGATGAAGATCGTCGCTCTCCTGACCGGCTGTCTTCTGCTGACGATTGCCGGTGTGATGTGGTATGTGGCGGTGGCCGATGAAGTGACTACCGATGATGCCCAGGTCGATGGGCGTATCGTGCCGATCGCCTCGAAGATACCCGGCAATATCGTGGAAGTGCTGGTTCAGGACAACCAACAAGTCAGGGCCGGAGATCTGCTGGTTCGTATCGATGCACGCGATTATCAGGTCAAGGTCGACCTGGCCAAGGCCGCACTGGCATTGGCGGAAAACCATTCGCTGGGAGCCGGCGTGGGGATACCTTTGACCGGAGCGACGGTGGAAAGCCAGATCGCCGGGGCCAGGGCGCAGCTTCTCGCGGCCCAGGCAGAGGCCGAAAGGGCCAGGAACGGTCTGGAACGGGCAAGTACCTCGGAGCTTGCTTTTGCCCAAGCGAATTTCGAGGCGGGAAAGGCCGCCTATGAGAGGGCCCAGTCCGATCTGAAGCGTATGAAACCTCTGGTTGAGAAAAACGAGATTTCCCGCCTGCAGTACGATGCCTATGTAGCGGCGGAAGAGGTATCGCGCAATCAGCTGCATGCCTATGAGCAAAGGCTTGCAGCCGCAGGACAGGAAGCCAAGGCGACCCGGTCCCTGATGGAAGCGGCCGAAGCCAAGGTGGAGCAGGCCCGCGCCGCCCTGCAACAGGCAGAGGCCGCCAAACAGCAGGTTTCTATACGGCGTGCCGAATCGGGCGCTTCTCTGGCGGCGGTGGACCAGGCCCGTGCCAATTTGCGGGCGGCCGAACTGCAGTTGAGTTATTGCAACATCACCGCACCGGTAAACGGCGCAGTCACCAGAAAGAGCGTGGAACTCGGCCAGATTGTTCAGCCGGGACAAGGCATGATGAATCTCATTCCTCTGGATGATCTCTGGGTCATGGCAAATTACAAAGAGACGCAGCTGACCCATGTCAAAGCGGGTCAGAAGGTTTCCATCTATGTGGATTTGTCGGGAAAGACCATCCGTGGCACGGTCGATTCCATTGCCGGAGCCACCGGGGCCCGTATGAGTCTGTTGCCTCCGGAGAATGCCACAGGCAATTTCGTAAAAGTGGTCCAGCGCATCCCCGTGAAAATCAGACTGGAGAGCGGAAATTCCGTGGAGAATGTCCTGCGTCCGGGTATGAATGTCGTGAGCACGATCTTTACCGATTAGGTTTCTCTAAGGCAAAAGTCAAGGCACAACGGCAGCAAGGAAAATTCTATGAGTCAAGCGGAACAGGAATGGACGCCTTCAGTCAACCCGTGGATCATCGCTTTCACCGTGATGCTGGCCACCTTCATGGAGATCCTCGATACCAGTGTGGCCAATGTGGCCCTTCCCAGTATCGCCGGGAATCTCTCGGCCAGCGTCGATGAGAGCACGTGGGTCCTGACCTCGTACCTGGTCTCCAACGCCATCATCCTTCCCTTGAGCGGCTGGTTCTGCGCTCTTTTCGGGCGGAAACGTTTTTACCTGATCTGTGTCAGTCTGTTCACCGTCAGTTCGATTCTCTGTGGATTGGCTCCCAACCTGGAATCCCTGGTCTTTTTCCGGATCCTGCAGGGAATCGGCGGTGGGGCTCTGGTACCCACCTCGCAGGCCATTCTGGTGGAGAGTTTTCCCCAGAGCCGCCAGGGGGCTGCCATGGCCTTTTTCGGGATGGGGGTCATGTTCGCTCCGGTGATCGGCCCGGCCCTGGGTGGGTGGATCACCGACAATTACAGCTGGCGTTGGATTTTCCTGATCAATCTGCCGGTAGGTCTCGTGGCCTTTCTGCTGACCCAGTCCCTGGTGACCGATCCGCCCTACCTGGAGCGCAAGGACTGGAAAAAAGGTCTGCACATCGACTATCTCGGCATCAGCCTGCTCGCCATCGGACTGGGTTGTCTGCAGATGGTGCTGGATAACGGGCAGCGTAAAGACTGGTTCTCCTCCACGGAGATTCTGTGGTTCTCCATCGTTACCGTGATGGCTCTGACTGCGGCCATCTTCTGGGAACTGCGGCATCGGGACCCGGTGGTCGATCTCCGCTTGATGCAGGAGAGAAATTTCTGCCTCTCGAATATCATCATGTTCATGGTCGGATTCATCATTTACGCCAGCGTTGTGCTCTACCCGTTCTATTTGCAGAACCTGATGGGCTATACCGCGGAGAAAAGCGGACAGGTGCTCTCGCCCAGCGGATTGGTCATTTTCATCAGCATGCCTCTGGTAGGTTGGCTGCTCACCAAAGTGGAGGCTCGCTGGCTAATGCTCATAGGGTTGCTGGCTATCGCCGGGGCCTTGTACCGCATGACTTCTTTCAACCTGCAGATCGATTATGTGACGGCTGTCAAAGCCCGTATGCTGCAGGGCTTCGGCGAAGCTTTTCTCTTTGTGCCTATCACTGCAGCCGCTTTCTATTTCATCGCCAGGGAAAAGACCAGTCAGGCTACCGGACTGATGAACCTGGCCCGAAACATCGGCGGAAGCATGGGCATCGCCTTTATTACCACGCTGCTCACCCGCAGGGCGCAATTTCACCAACAGGTCCTGGTGGGACATCTGAACGGTATGGACGGACAGGCGCAGGAGCTTCTGATCAAGGCAAAATTTTTAATGATAAGCAAAGGCTCCAATTCGGTGGAGGCCGGGCAACAGTCTTATGCGTTGCTGTACAAAATGGTCCAGCAGCAAGCTGCCATGCTGGCCTTCGTGGAGGCTTTCTGGGTACTGAGTCTGGTTGCGGCGATGCTGGTCCCTCTCATCTTCCTGATGAAGAAGAGCTCTCCGCAAAAGGGACTGGTCGTTGGTCACTGACCATCTTCAGTCGGAGGAGAGAAAGCGGTTGTAAATTTCTTCCACTTGAGCGGGAGAAATGGATTTGAATTCGACACCGATTCCCGGGATCCCATGAGATTCTCCCCATAGGATTACGGAACGGATTTCTCCGAGGATCAGAGAGGAATCGTCCAGATCCAAAAATTGTATCCAAACGTTTTTGTCCAATTCCCAGAGACTGGTGGAAAAGAGGAAACAGCCCCCCTGGCAAATGTCCATGGTGACCGATCTCTCCGGTTCCGTGTCTTCAGCTTCCCTGTAGAGCAGGGCATCCAGGTGGACGGCTTTACGAACGTTGGAACGAATGGATCGTGGGACAAAATGGCCACATACCTTCCGGACAAAATCGAGAGGGCCATTCACCGGTTCACTGGAGGAAGTGATACATTTGATCTGGTCCTGGGTCTCATCATACTTGAGCTGGCAGATGGGGAATTTTTCCTGCAAGCCATAGATATAATTTTTACTGTGGCGCAAGGCCTTCATTTTGGTGGATAGATCCAGAAAGATGCCGTGATAGGTGTGGCGGCAAATCTCTTCACTGAAATCGATCAAGGTGGGGGAAACAAAAACCTGCACCTCTTCCGCTTTCAGTGCCTCCAGGTATTTTTCTTCGGCCTTTGGATCTTGGACGATCAGCAATATCCGGATCTGCATATGTCTATGATATTAAGATGATAGAAGAACAGTTCATCCAACATTATTGTGGACGAGACCGGTAAAAGTCAATCGATTGACCATTCCATCCCGGTTCGGCCAAGGAAAGTGCCCCCGGCTCTCCTCATGGTAGAATTCTTGAAAAGTGAGTTCATTTTTCCACCAGGTGTCTTTTCCCGGAAGAAAAGAGAAGGATGGAGGGGGCCTATGAAACGGTGTTTTTTTTGGCTTTGGCTGTTGTCTGGGATGTTTTTGTTTTTTTCCTTTTTATCCCTCGAAAGAAGTTCGGTTCAGGCCGGGAGAGAAGGGCAAACGGCCTCTACTTTATCTCCCAAACAGGCATTGGGGAAAGCCCTCTTCTTTGATAAAAACCTGTCTACACCCGCCGGTCAAGCCTGTGTCGATTGTCATCATCCGGACCACGGTTTTTCCAATCCGGATGATGGCCTGCCGGTTTCCCGGGGAGTTCATCCCGATCGATTCGGAAATAGAAACGACCTCTCTGCCGCCTATGGTGGATTGGCACCGCCTCTTCATTACGACAAGAACGAGGAGGCATACGTGGGAGGGAATTTTTGGGATGGCCGTGTCAACGATCTGGTGGAACAGGCCAAAGGCCCGTTTCTGAATGTTCTGGAGATGGCCAATCCCAACGAGGAGGCCGTAGTGGCAGGTGTCCGTAAGGCGTCCTATGCCCCGCTGTTTCGTCAGGTTTTCGGACCCGACTCCCTGGCGGACGTAAAAAAGGCTTTTCACTGGATAGCAGAAGCCATTGCCGAATATGAAATGTCTCCCGAAGTGAACCGCTTCAGCTCCAAGTACGATTATTTTCTCCAGGGTAAAGCAAAACTCTCCCTCAAGGAACAGCGTGGTCTGGAGCTTTTCAACGAAGCAAAGAAAGGGAACTGTGCCGCCTGTCATCCTTCTGCCTCGGATGCTTCCGGGAAACCGCCTCTCTTTACCGATTTCACCTATGACAATCTGGGGGTTCCGGCCAACCCGGAAAATCCGTTCTATTCTCTGCCGAAAGCCTTGAATCCCGACGGATATAAATATATCGATCGCGGTCTGGGTGCCTTCTTGAAGAAACCTTCGGAGGACGGGAAGTTTCGCGTTCCCAGCCTGAGGAACGTGGCCTTGACCGGACCCTATATGCACAACGGCGTCTTCAAGACCATTCGCCAGGTAGTTTCCTTCTATAACACACGCGATGTCGCTCCCTGGCCTAAGCCGGAGGTGAGTGCGAATCTGAATAAGGAGGAACTGGGAGATCTCGGTCTGAGCGAGGAAGAAATTGATCAGATTGTTGCCTTCCTGCTGACCCTCACCGACGGCTGGAAACCTTCTCTGTAGGGGCGACCCTGGCGGTCGCCCTGGAGGTATCACCACCAACGCAGCCGGGCAACCGCAAGGGTTGCCCCTACCCCTATGGAACGGATACGAAAAAGGGACACGGCACGCCGTGCTCCACAAAAGCTGATACAAATTACTATGGTATGATTTTTACGAAGTCATCTCGTATGATGAGATTGCAAAAAGGCATTTCTGGGAGCGCCGCACCCCAGCGCGGCAGGAGAACGTGGATTTTAAGAAAATTTTTTTCCATACCATACAATCCGGCGATGCAAGGAAGAGGACAGAGATACACATCCTTTCCTTTGCCGCACTGGGGTACGGCGCTCCCGGTATTTGTTGCGACCTTGTCTCGTATCATGTCCGGTAAAAAAAAGGAACCAATCATGTGGAAAACGGCGATTGCCATCGTTTTCGTGTTGTTATGGACTTCTCTAATCCATGCGGCTTCCGAAGAGCTGTCGTCTCCTGACGGGCGGTTCGTTTTTTCATTCACGGTAAAGGCGGATGAGGGTGCGCAGGATGGGATGTACTATTCCATCCGCTATGCCGGTAAGCCGGTGGTCCTGGAATCACATCTGGGCATCCGGAACTTCAACGATACGTGGGACCGTGACCTGGTGCTGCGAACGGTGGAACGGTCCGCCCGGGATCTGATCTGGAACCCCGCATACGGAGAACGTTCCGAAGTCCGGGATCATTGCCGCGAAGCCGTTTTCCATCTGGAGCAGGCCAAAAACGGAAACAAGAAGCTTGACCTGGTGGTGCGGGCCTATAACCAGGGAATCGCTTTTCGCTATCGATTCCCGGAGTTGGAGAAGGGCGGCCCCTACTTACACATCACTGGAGAGTCGACGGAATTTTCCCTGCCGCAGGGAACCCGGGCCTATTTTACACCCAGGGCCCAGACCGAATACAGCCTTCTGCCGCTGAAAGACTGGCCGGGTGAAGCCGAGCGTCCGCTGACTCTGATTCTGCCCGACGGTACCTATGCCTGCCTGGCCGAAGCGGAAATGGTCAACTATGTCAGAACCAAATTTGTTTTGCACCCGCAAAAGGAAGACACCCTGGTTTGTTCTCTCTATGGGCCGGTGGACGAAATCGCCCCCTTTGCCTCTTCCTGGCGGGTGGTCATGGCGGCGGAAGAGGCCGGCAAGTTGCTGCAGGGCAATGATCTGATTCTCAATCTGAATCCTCCCTGCGCCATCGCTGATACGTCCTGGATCCGGCCGGGGAAGGTGATGCGGGAAATTACCCTTTCCACTGCCGGGGCCAGGAAACTGGTTGATTTTGCCGCGACGCACCAAATTTCCTATATCCACTTCGATGCCGGCTGGTATGGGTATGAATATCATGTCGCCTCCGATGCCACCCGGGTCAACGTCGATCCGTTACGGAATCCCAAGGGGGACCTGGACTTGGAAGAAGCTGTTCGCTACGCGCGGTCGAAAGGAATCAAGGTCCTTTTGTATGTCAATCAGCGAGCCTTGGCATCTCAGCTCGACACCCTGCTGCCTCTGTATGAAAAGTGGGGAGTGTCCGGGATCAAGTTCGGTTTTGTGCAGGTCGGCTCCCACCGCTGGAGTGTCTGGCTGCACGAAGCCATACGAAAATGTGCCCGTCATCATCTCCTGGTGGATATTCATGACGAATACCGTCCCACCGGCTTCAGCCGCACCTTTCCCAACCTGATGACCCAGGAGGGAATTCGCGGTAATGAAGAGATGCCCGATGCCTTGCAGAACACCATCATCCCTTTTACCAGGATGATCGCCGGAGCGGCCGATTACACCTTCTGTTACTACTATCGCAAGGAATTCGGACATCCCGAGCGCTACATCAAAAACACGGCGGCCCATCAGCTGGCCTTGCCGGTGATCTACTACAGCCCTCTGCAATGGATGTATTGGTATGACAAGCCGGACGATTACCAGGGTGAGCCCGAACTGGAATTCTGGGATGCGGTCCCCACCGTGTGGGAGGATACGCGGGTGATCCACGGCAGCCCGGGAGAATTCATTACCATTGCCCGCAAGAGCAAAGAAGAATGGTTTGTCGGGACCATTACCGGTTTGGAAGCACGCCGTCTGAGCCTGCCTCTTTCCTTCCTTCAGGAGGGAAAATCGTACGAAGCAAGCATCTATTACGACGACCCGCCAACGGCGACCCGGACCCATGTCGCCATCCGCCGACAAGGGGTGGACAGCAAAACCGTATTGGATGTAAGACTGTTGCCTTCAGGCGGGCAGGCCATCCGGATCCGTCCCATTCCCTAAATGATGGTTTAGTGCTTCTGCTCTATGCCGCACTGGGGCGTGGCGGTCCCGGGGATGTCGTCGGAGGGCTGCCTCTCTCCGCAAACACGGTTTCTACCTCCCTTTTTGGCGGCGTAGAGGGCGTGATCGCAACGATTGATCAGGGTGTCGATGTCGGGACAATCGGGTGTGAGCATGGCCAATCCGATGCTGGCCGTAACATGGATGGTTTGATCTTCCAAGGGTATGGTTTCGGCGGCGATGGCCTGACGCAGTCGTTCCGCTGCCAGCCAGGCATTCTCCAGAGGCGTTTCCGGCAATAAAAACACAAATTCTTCCCCTCCGTATCTTCCGCTGAGATCGGCGGAACGCAATTCCCGCCGGCAGCATTTGGCCACCATCTCCAGGGTTCTATCGCCCACGGCATGTCCATAGTTGTCATTGACCTTTTTAAAATGGTCGATATCGAGCATGAATGCGGCCAGCGGGCGATGATAACGGCGTGCGGTGGCGAACTCGGCCTGTGCCAGGGCAAAGAAGTGTCTGCGACTGGAAAGTCCGGTCAGCGAATCGGTATTGGCGAGCTGCCTCACCTCCTGGACCAGACGCGCATAGGTGATGGCCAGGGCGCACATATTGGCCAGCGGAGGGGCCAGATTCATGTATTCCTGTTTGTTTTTAGGGAATGCGATGGCCGTGAATTCCAGGAGTCCCAGAGTTTGTTTCTGGTTGACTACGCGCAGGAAAAATCCCTGTATCTCATCCTCCCAAACGTATTCTTTCCGTTTCTTGTCGAGCCACGCCTGGCAGCTGGCGATTTCCGGTTGCGGAAAAGAGGAGGAACAGGTGCCGGTAACCATATGGTCGACTACGGAGGCGTAGACAATCCGACCTGGTGCAAAGAGCATGGTGAAGAGTTCCATGATCTGTCGAATGACCTCTTCTTCCGTCAGCAATCGGGAGAGACCGGAAAGGAAATCTATGGCCAAGGCCTGATCGGCCAGTTTTCGATTGACTTGCCTGACGATCTCCTGAGCCTCCTTACGCATGCATTCCATCCGCCATTTCTGAACGATATTCCGCAGCATGAGGCGGTAAAAATCCAGTCCGACCGCAACGGTTTGGGAAGGAAGATCGAGATAGGAAGAGAAGGCCGATAATGCTTCGGCGCTGTTTTCGCAGACGCCGGTATCCAAAAGTACCAGACGGGAGCTGAATTCGCCGAAGAATTCTCTGGCCGCCGTTTGATCGAATCCCAATTCTTTCAGATGGGAATCCCAATCTTCCAGCCATCCCGGGGTAAACAGGTAGGAACCTTCCCGGATATATTGGTCAATCATCTCATGTCCGGCCAGCCGGTAGAAACAGAGAGTCAAGGCGGGCGCTTCGCTTTGCCTCGGAGCGGTATTCGTTTTTCGAGAGTAGATCGCACAGGTCGGGCATCCCTCTACCAGACATACGGAGATTCCCTCTTCCTTACTCCACTGTGCCATCTGTTCCAGAACTGCCGGCGTGAGATCGGGCCGGCAACAGGTGGAAGGGTAAGTGCGGACTATAACATCCTTCCAATCCTCCGTCTGAAGGATGGTATTTGTTTCCCGTTCGAAATTTGTGCAAATCACCAGGCAAAGCTTATCGGATGACATCTCATTCTCCGTCTGAAATCCAATCCAGCGGGTAGCGCCCCCATCGGTCAACGGCATCCCGAATAGCCAGCAATACCTCTTCCGGCACTTGCCAGGGTATTTCTCCATGATTATCGGAGAGCAGAAATCCTCCCCCCCGTCCGGCCTTGGCAATGGCCTCTTTCACCTTTTCCTCTGCCTGGGCCGGTCTCCAATGGCGCATTTCCACCGTGTTCAGATTTCCGACCAGAGCCAATTTACCTCGACAGGCCGCCTTGACCTCGGCGAGGTCTTCCAAGGTGCTGACGCCTACTGCGAGGGTACCGGTGCAGGCCACATCCTCCAGGATCGGCATGCTGCGACCCGAGGCCAGATGAATAGCACTGGGACCCTGAAAACGGGCGATGGTCCGGCGGGCAATCTGACGCAGAAACATATGCGACAAATCCGGCGGGATAATGGTCGGAGAAGAGACCGGATCAAAATAACAGATGGCGGTTGCCCCGGCGGCCAGCTGGGCGTTGGCCCACTCGACGCAAAACTCCTCATTGACGGCGAGTAGCCTCTGCAACAGATCCTGGCGGCCATAGATCAGTTCGATATAGTTCTCGAAACCCAACTGCATGACCGGCAGGGAAGTGGGTGCCATGACTACTCCCAGGATCAGGGCCTCCGCGCCGATATGTGCTTTTAGTTTTCCAATGGCATCTAGCGCACGCTTTAATCCCGGGCTTTCCCTGACCTTTGGAGGCTCCAGGCGTAAAATATCCTCCGGTTTCTGAATAGGCGGCGGACCGGCATTGGGAGGGCCATCTTCGCTGAAAATGGTTTCACAGCCCCATGCCTCCATTTCCAGGGCGGCGTAAAAAAAGGCATCTACACAATCGGAACGGTATTTGGCCCGCAGACGGAGCTGGCCTTCGACTACATGGTCGGCGGAGGAAAAATATTCCTTGATGGAAAGACCGACCTCTCTGGCACCGATCAGGTTGGTCATCAGGAGCAGAGGGACACGATCCGGTTCCTGATGACCAAGCGATGTCAGAATCCGCTGCAGAGAGTTCATATGTATTGTCACGCGGCGCACTCCTTTGACAGTTGTCGAACGATGTCTACGGCTCCACCGGCGGAATCCGAAGTGGCATGAGCTCCTACCTCCCGCCATAATTGGGGGTCGAACCGGAAAGGGGCCCCACCGACGATAAGCTTGATTCTGTATCCCGTTTCATCCAGCCTTCTCTTGAATTCGCGAATATGAAGGGCCGAAGGCAACATGAGAACCGATATCATCAGGATCTTGATCTCGTCGGCAAGAACAAGCCGTATCAGTCCGTTCATATCCTGCCGCCCGTAACGAAGCAGCTCGTAACCGGATGCCCGCAGTGTCGAATAGACCAGACGCATGCCGAGAAGGTGGTAATCCTCCAGAGAACAGATGGCCATGCGGGGTTGCGTGATACGATCAGGATCCGACGGGGGGAGCAGGGAATCCATCAGATCTTCGCATAGGCGGCTGGCCATGTAAATCTGGGACAGGGCGATTCGGCCCATTTCCCATTCCTCCCCGATATGCTTCAGTGCCGGAACCAAGAGGGACTCAACTTCCGAAGGGTGCAGAGGGCTTTCCTGCGGTCCGATCAGCAGGTCTCTGACTCGGACCCGTTCCAAAGACAGCAATGCCTCTTCCAGTTCACGAACTTGCTTTTCCGATATCGTTGTCATGGATTCATCCTTGCCAGGTAGTAAGACTATTTCTGTAATTCTAGCGTAAAGCAGAACGACATTCCGATAAAAAATCCTGGGAGCGCCAGCATCCTCTTTCGAATCAATACAGAATTTTCGAATCGACGCAAAATACCGACTCTTTACCGCTTCGTCAGGAAAGATGGTCTCTAAAAAAAACCATGTCATAGAAAGTTTTATCAGCTGTTGTAGGGGCACGGCGTGCCGTGCCCAAAGGGAGCCCCCATCCTACAGTCGCCAGGGCACGGCGTGCCGTGGTCCCCATATTTTTTTTAAAGTCAGTTAAGAAACACATGAAAATGATATTTTTTACCACCTCAGGAAAGATGAGCTCGAAAAGAAAACAATTATGATAAAAGCAGATCGTATTTCATGGGACTTCCGCCTGTGCAAGCGAAGCGGAGCCCCAGGTGTACTTTGGGAAATGATTTAGGGTTGAAGGTCCGAAATATATATCCCTTGGAAGCATACTGGTAACGGCGCTTCAGACCTTGTTCTCTAAGCGGCTTTCCAGGGGTTTCGCTGCGCTCCACCCCTGGCTGGTATGTTGCCGGGCCGTTGGCCCTGTAGGTGTGAAGAAGGGGAAATTCAGTAGGTGCAGGTGCGGGCTGCGTCGGCAAAGGCCTTCAGGTTCTCCACCGGGGTGTCGAAGAAGTGGTCCGAAGGCGCAAGGATGTAGCCACCGTCGGCGCCGAACCCTTCGAACAGTCTCCTAACCTCCCAGGCGATCTGTTCCGGAGAACCGACGGTCAGGATGTTGCACTGATCCATGCCGCCGATCATGGCTATCCGGCCGGCAAATCGGGCGCGGACCTCGGTCGGATCGGAGATGTTGCCGCCGACTCCGGGAGGGGCCAGGGTTTCGGAAGCATCGGTTCCGTTTTGCAAAATCAAATCCAGAATGTTCATCATCCCGCCGCAGGTATGATAGGTAACGAGGTGACCCTGCCGGTGAAGGGCTTCGTGAATCTGTCGATCGTAAGGAAGACAAAAGTCGCGGTGCAGTTTTGGAGAGATGACCGTGTCGCTGGCCGCACCGCCGCCGGTCTCGATCAGATCGAAGCGTGCTCCGGCGAGGGATTCCTCGATAAATCGCAGTTTGCGATCGAGCAGGGTCTGGAGCAAGCGGTGCACCCACTCGGGATTATCGAAAGACTCCATGATCAGCTTTTCCGTTTCCATGAGGCAACAGGCATGCTGCCAGCAACCCGCCTGGTCTCCCCAGACAAAGCCGCGAAGGATGCCGGCATCTCCCACCCGGTCATATTCTTCGGCAATGGCTTTTTGATTCAACCGGGAAACCGGCATGAAACGTTCGATCAGTTCCAGGTCTTCCGGCTTCTTGATCAGGTATTCGGTGATCCAGGTGGTCTTGCCGTCCGCTTCTGTTTTGTAGGTCAGCGCGCCTGCCGGCGTTTGGATACGATGATGAATGATCTTGTGGCAGGGATTGGGATCTATCACCAAAATCTCGTCGCGCCAGTCCGGAGAGGACACGGCATACCGCTCGGCATCCGGGATCCAGAACTGCCCCATGGCCTCGAAATACTGTATGGCGGCATCCAGCCCCACAGCTTGAAAGGCGGCCAGCGCATCCAATCCTTCCATGTAGTTTTCCAGATGCCACCCCTGCCACTGGTGAACGGTAGCGGGCAGACGGTCCGCTTTTTCTCTGTGAAGCGCCCTCAGCATTCTTTCTTTTCCGGTCATCCCGTTCCTCCTGTCTTCTACGATTGCAGTCTTGTTAGAGAAAGTACGCGAAACGCCCTTCGACGTCAAGACAACGGGTATCGATCTTTCAGATTGCCGCCGGTCGTCCCACCATCTCCGGGGCTTCGACAAAATTCTGCAGCCGGTGGATGGAGTCGGCAGGGAGCAGGGCGGCTATGGCGGCTATATCCTCCGGCTGCTTGAGTCCGGGGTGTAGAGTCGTTCGGAATTCGTGCGGCACGGCCGATCCGGCAAGCAGAGCGATGCTCTTTTCTATAATCGAGAAGGGGATGGCGGATCCGGTGGAGAGGGCATGCCTTTCCGGCGGGGCCTTGACATCCATGGCAATGTAATCGACACACTCTGCCAGAAGGATTGCCTCCAGCATTTCCGGCCGGCTGCCGTTGGTGTCCAGTTTCACCGAAAAGCCGAGTGTCCGTATGCGTAGAAAAACCTGTATCAGATCGTCATGGATCGTCGGTTCCCCGCCGCTGATGACAATCCCTTCGATCTTACCTCTTCGCCGCATCAGAAAATCCATTACTCTTTTTTCCGCGAGAGGCGCGGAGAAACGCTCTGGCAGGACCAGAGAGGGATTGTGGCAGAAGGGGCAGCGGAAATTACACCCCTGGGTAAAGATCACGGCTGCCGGCTTTCCCGGAAAATCGATCAGCGAACAGGGCTGGAGTGCCCCATAGATCAAGAGGATTCTCCCGGGAATTGGTGCTTCTTGCGCATGCTGAATTCCTCCATCTTGGCTTCGTTCCATTGACTGGTGGGTCGGAGATATCCGACCACCCGGGAATAGATCTCGCAGCCCGCCCCACACTGGGGACAAAGCTTCTGTTCGCCCCGTATATAGCCATGCTCCGGACAGATGCTGAAAGAGGGGGAAAAAGTAAAATAGGGGAGACGATAGTTACGGCAGATGGTACGAACCACCGCCTTCAAGGCTTGCGTGTCGGGGATGCTTTCCCCCAGATAGAAGTGCAGGACCGTCCCTCCGGTGTATTGCGTCTGCAGTTCATCCTGCCATTCGAGGGTTTCGAAGATATCGTCGGAGAAGCCTACCGGAAGGTGACTGGAATTGGTGTAAAAAGGGTATCGGGGTCGTTTTTCCCTGTTTCCGAATTGGCTGCCGGTCAGGCGTTCCGTGTCCTTTTTGGCCAGCCGGTACGAGGTCCCTTCCGCCGGCGTCGCTTCCAGGTTGTACAGGTGGTCGGTCTCTTCCTGGAATTCCATCAACTGGTTGCGCATGAAGGCCAGGGTCCTCATGCCGAACCGGTTTCCTTCATCGGTGGCGATGGAAACGCCGTGCAGATTCAGGGCGGCTTCGTTCATGCCTATGACTCCGATGGTAGAAAAATGATTGTGCCAATAGGATTGAAACCTTTCTTTGATGTTCCGCAGATAGAAACGGGCGTAAGGATACAGATTTTCTTCGGTGAAGTGCTCCAGGACCTTTCGTTTGATCTCCAGACTGGTCTTGGCGGTTTGCAGCAGCAGGCGCAGGCGACTGCGAAAATCCTCTTCGTTCTTGGCCAGATGAGCGAGCCGCGGCAGATTGATGGTCACGACTCCGATCGAACCGGTCAGGGGGTTGGCCCCGAACAGACCGCCTCCCTTGCGGTTGAGTTTCCGCAGGTCCAGGCGCAGGCGGCAGCACATGGATCGGGCATCTTCCGGAGACATGTCGGAATTGACGAAGTTGGAAAAGTAGGGAATGCCGTACTTGGCCGTCATGGCCCACAGGGCTTCGCGCCCCTCCTTGTCCCAGTCGAAATCTTTGGTGATATTGTAGGTCGGGATCGGAAAGGTAAAGACTCGTCCTCGTGCATCTCCCTGCAGCATTACCTCCCAGAAGGCCCGGTTTAGAAGATCCATTTCCGCCTGATAGTCTCCATAGACGCTGTCTTGCGGTTCCCCACCGATCAGTACCGGCTCGTGGCGAAACATCTCCGGAACTTCCAGGTCCATGGTCAGATTGGTGAAAGGGGTCTGGAAGCCTACGCGCGTGGGGACGTTCAGATTAAAAAGGAATTCCTGCAAAGCCTGTTTGATCTCCCGGAAGGAGAGGCCGTCGTGTCGTATGAAGGGGGCCAGCAGGGTGTCGAAGTTGCTGAACGCCTGGGCTCCGGCTGCTTCTCCCTGCAGGGTATAGAAGAAATTGTTGATCTGCCCCAGGGCGGAGCGAAAGTGCCGGGCCGGGGCACATTCTATCTTACCGGGGACCCCGCGAAATCCCTCGCGGAGAAGATCCTGCAGGTCCCACCCCACGCAGTACACCGACAGTACGTTCAGGTCGTGGATATGGAAATCGCCTTCCAGATGGGCCCGGCGGATTTCCGGGGGATAAATCTTATCGAGCCAGTATGCCTTGGAAACCTCCGAGGAGACGTAGTTATTCAGCCCCTGCAGAGAGTAGGCCATATTGCTGTTTTCCTTTACCTGCCAGTCGGAGCGGAGGAGATATTGTTCCATGATCCCTATCTGGGATTTGGAGATCGTGTCCCGGATGTGTGCGTGTTGTTCCCGGTACAGTATGTAGGCCTTGGCGGTCTTTTTATAAACCGAAGCGAGCAGTACCTGCTCCACCGCATCCTGAATGGTTTCCACATCGGGGCGATCGCCGGAGACGATGTTTTGCAGAAGAGAAAGGACGCGCAAGGTGAGCTGGCGTGCGATCGGAGCGTCAAATTCCCCGGTGGCGGCGCCGGCCTTTTGAATGGCAACCGTAATCTTTTCGGCGCAGAAGGTGGTTTCTTCCCCGCTGCGTTTATGGACTACGGTAAAGGGGTAAATGGCCGGTTCGGAGTGGAGGGAAAATGCGACGGATTGAGATTGCATGAATGGCTCCTCTTTCATGAAAGATCTGCCCCCTCGGGAGCAGGGTTTCTTCTTCGTCCTGTCCAACAGCTGATCGATCTGGCTCGTGCATGAAGAAATCCGTCCGTCTCCCCGGTAGGCAGACAACGAACGAGAACGAAGGAAATATAAAAGGAATTTTTCGATGCGTCAACCATATATTGTATGTTTTGTATTCTCTCCCACAATATAATGCGCGTTTTCTCTTTTTTTCAAGAATAACGGTAATGAATTTTTTCAGGCGGGAGATGAGAAAAATCCAAAGAAAATACCTTGGATAAAACAATGTATTCCTTGTTTGATTTTCATAGGTTCCCATTTTTATCTAATGGGATATATTATTATTTGCGATGGAGACCATGAAAAGAATTGGAATGGTCTCCGATGGTCGAGGCACGGGTCGAGGGAGGCCCGAAAAAACTCTCCCGGAGGGGATAAAAATGGGTATTCTTCCTGCGGAAAAAGCGATCTTTCATCGGACCGAACTGCTTCTGGGCCGGGAGAAGATGAGGGAGATCTCCCGAAAAAGGGTGATCCTTTTCGGTATCGGGGGGGTTGGCAGCTGGTGTGCCGAGGGGCTCATACGTTCGGGCATTCGCCATCTGACCCTGGTCGATTCGGATCGAATCTGTGCCAGCAACATCAACCGGCAGGTACAGGCAACCAGTCGGACGATCGGTCAGATCAAGGTCGACGTTTTGAAGAACCGGCTGCTGGAAATCAATCCGCATGCGGAAATCCATGCCGTGCAAGTCCGATATGACGAGGACAGCGAGGCTTGCTTCGAATGGAACCGGTACGATTACATCCTGGATGCCATTGACAGCATGCAAAACAAGATCCGCTTGATACGCACCGCCACACGCACCGATGCCGTTTTCTTTTCGGCCATGGGCGCCTCCTTGAAACTGGATCCGACCCGGGTCCGGGTCGCGGAATTCTGGAAGGTGAAAGGCTGTCCCCTGGGAGCCCGTATCCGCAAACTGATTCGGAAGGGACCGCTTCCGGCCAAAGAATTCTTATGTGTCTACAGCGAAGAATTACGGGACAATCAGGGAGCAGCCGTGCCCGGGCAAGCGGGCGAAGGCTCTTCTGCGGAAGCGGGAAGATCTCTCGCGGTAGTCGAGGCTGACGACGCGAGCGACGATGAACGTCGCAGGATGGTGATCAATGGGACAGCCGTCCATGTGACGGCCGTCTTTGGCTTCACCCTCGCCGGCCTGGTCCTTCAGGACATACGACCGCCACAGTCCTAGACCGGACCCTTCACCAGAATCCGTTCCGTAGGGGCAACCCTTGCGGTTGTCCTCTGTGCAGCGAGCCTGGGCTCGCGGGGACCGGGCCGCCGAGGTGGCCCGGAGAAAAGCGGCGTCGAGCCGCCGCACTCCAAAATTCTTTGTCTCGTGATCGGATTGTTTGTGAACTCCTCACGAGCGTTCGGTTCGCCCTATGTTGCGTGCGGAATCGATCAGGGCGGCAAGATTTTCCGGGGGTGTCCCTATCGCTAGGGTGCAGCCGGTGCTGAGCACAAAGCGGGGGTGTCCGGCCGCTCTCACATCTTCCCATACCTTTTGCGATGCCTGCCGGACCGACGCCGGGCAGCCGTTCAGCAGAACGGAAACCGGATCGACATTGCCGAGGAGAGCGATCTCCGGGCCGACGATCCGGCAGGCCTGACCCAAATGGACCTTGTGGTCCAGCTCCAGCACATCGGCTCCGGAAGAGGCCATCTCTTTCAGCTTTGCGGACGGATTGCCGCAAATATGCAGCGCTACCGGTTTGCCTGTGGACTTATGCAGTCCGGCAATCAGGCGCTTTTCGAAGGGCAGGGCAAAACGACGATAAGCCTCCGGCCCGATCAGGCCGGCCGGCGAATCGCCGCCGGTGAGCATGTCGGCTCCGGCGTAGGCCAGGGCCGAACCGTACGTAAGCGCGTACTCCAGGCATCGCTCCATGAGGGCCTCGACGAACGGCGGATCGTCGGAAATTTTCAGCATGAGTTCCTGAATTCCCATGAGGGCGGCGGCCAGCGAAAAAGGGTATTGATCGAAGCAGCCGATGACGCATACCTCCTGGCCCACCGCTTTTACGACACGAATCAGGGCTTCGATCATCAGCGGGTAACGCCCCTGATGGGCGATACTCGCTGCAGGGATGCGGTCGATGTCGGCGACGGACCGGATGAGAGGTTCTCCGATACCGCCGAAAGGCCGCTCTTCGTCCTCGGATCCGACTTTTGCTCCCATGGCCTCGGCACTGACCCAGGTGTCGGCCGAGAGGAAGACGGCATCCGGCCGGAATCGTTCATAATAACCGAGGACCGAATCGGCCAGGACACCGGAATCGGTGGTGTATCGGCGGATGCTGTACCCGGCAAGCCCGGCACAATAATGGACGGCAAGCGGAGCTACGGGAATGCATGGAGACGCCCGCCCCTGAATTGCGGCTGTAATCAATTCTTTCGAATTCATATTTCCGGACAATCCAATGCTTTGCGACCTTCTCCAATCGCCTTATCGAAGCGGCAGATCCACCAGGAGATGTTTGTCGCTTCGAATAAATGTGGTCATTACTTCATAGGTCAGGCTCTGTTGTCCGACCGGAGCGCCGAGAACCTGGCTGGAAAGGGGAAACAGGGTGATTTTTGCCGTGCCTGTGCCGGATCGCAGCTCCAGTTCAAAATATAAGGCGCTGCGGTTCTTCACTTCATAATAGCGTGTCGTCGTCGTCGTGCCATCCGTCTTTTTAACGGTTTTAGAGTGGAAATTAGGACCGATCTCCACGCAGGCTTGAAATAAGTTCCGGACATGTTCTTCTTTTCCTACGAGATACTTGCTCGCCCAGGCAACCGTCCGTCCGGCCTCCAGTGCCTCCCGCACCGAAGCGGCTGTTCTTTCCTTAGCAAATACCAGGGTCATCGTGCGGTGGATGGTGTCCGAGAGGGCATATTCGTGTTTCACCAGACCGTGAACATCGGTCGATCCCAGAACGGTCAGGTTTTTATCGATACACCAGTCTAGCGCCTTTTTATGAAATCCGAAACCATTGCATACTTCGATTCCATGGAGGAGTTTTTCCCGGTACAGCTCGTCGAGGAAGGGAAGCCATTCATAGGAACCGGCGATCTGATCTACTTTCCATCCGGGATGATTCCAGAAGATAAAGGCTTTCTGCTCGCCGGCTTTCAGGATGGCCTGTTTATCCTTATCATTGGTGCTCCGGTCTTCCGGGAATCCGGAGGCGTCTTCGATGAACAGGGCATTAAAATGGCCGGGTGGCGTCGGTCGGGTGACCTCCACCCCCCTCAGGAGCAGAAGATTGTTTTCCGCCGCCAGGTCTTTAGCCAGTTCGTAGGAGCTGTTCGGGTTTCCCGCAATACGATCGGCGTAGGGTGTGTACTCCCGGTGATCGGTAATAGAAACGGCATCCAGACCCTCGCTCCATGCTTCCTGTATCCGCACCACAGGCCAAACCTGCCCGTCGGAAAAGACCGTGTGCATATGAAAATCGCATTTCAACGTCTGGAACCCACCCCATCCGGGAATGGGGAGGATCTGCCGTTTTTTGGGGGCACGGAATTCCTCCAAACGCAGCAGCCCATCGTCCGGGGGGATCTGCCCCCAGACCACGCAAGAAAACAAGATGCAAAAGAAAAATTTCGATCGGTACATACCTTTTCCTCCTCTATTGTGGAAGTCCCTTTTCCCGGGGGGATGGACGGATGATGGCGGCCAGCTCGGCGGCTGCCGCCAGCGGATCCGAAGCAGACATAATGGCGGATACGACGGCGATCCCGTCGGCTCCGGCTTGCAGGATCTCGGCGACATTCCGGGCCGAGATCCCGCCGATGGCTACAAGAGGCAGAGAGACGCGGGAGCGGATGTTTCTTAGCCCTTCGATTCCTACCGGCGGCGGGGTATCGGTCTTGGTTGGGGTTTGGAAGATGGGGCTGACACCAAGATAATCGGCCCCGTCCGCAACGGCCTGCAGAGCCTCGTCGACGTTGCCTACGGAGATGCCGATGATTGGATCCGGCCCCAGCAGAGCACGAGCTGAGGAACAGGACATGTCTTCCTGCCCGAGATGGATTCCGTCGGCCCCGCACGCCTGAGCCACTCGGAGGGAATCGTTGACGATCAATGATACGCCCAGCTTTTCGGTGACCCGGCGCAGACCGACGGCTTGCAGGATGAACTCCTCCTCAGGCATCCCTTTTTCTCGCAGCTGCACCA
>CAZTVS010000020.1:0-17518 GCA_964617125.1 uncultured Acidobacteriota bacterium | reverse complement strand
ATGGCTGTGGCCGCACAGCCGGTACCCGTTATCCGGCCCATGAGCGGATGCCCGTTGGCCACGGCCGCGTACCTCTTTCCATCGGTGATAAAATCTTCCGCTCCGGTTATGGCCACGATGGTGGATGTATCGAGGGCGAATTTTCCGGCCACCAGACCTGCCTCTGCCAAACCGGCAGCGGAATCCACGCCTTTGGTGTGGGCCTCGGCCCCGGTTACGGCCAGCAATTCGGAGGCATTGGCGCGGATCACGTTGGGTTGTACCTCCCGTATCAATTGCCGGGCGGTTTCGGTCCGCAGCCGGGTGGCTCCCGCGCCTACCGGATCGAGCACAACCGGGATGCCCCGCCGCCGCGCCGTTCGACCGGCCAGGAACATGGACTCGATCCAGGAATCGGACAGAGTACCGATATTGATCACCAGGGCATCCGCGATACTCACCATCTCCTCCACCTCATTACCGGCATGTGCCATGACCGGAGATGCACCCATGGACAGCAGGACATTGGCCGTAAAATGCATGACCACATAATTGGTGATGTTGTGGACCAGGGGGTGTTTTGCCCGTATGGCTTCCAGCATATCAGCGGTCTTGGCGGGAATCGAGTTCATCTGCAGTCTCCAATGCCGGCCACCCTCTGCTACTACTTGGGCAGGGGAAGATTCAGGCGGCGCATCTTTTCGTAGAGATAGCTTCTCTCAATGCCGAGGCTGCGGGCGGTTTGGGATATGTTCCCCTGGTTCTCCGCCAGGCGGCGGAGGATGAAATCTCGCTCGAAATCCTCTTTGGCCGATTTCAGCTTTTCTCCGTTGCCGTCTCCTGCCGCATCGGAATGCACGGCACGCTGCAGGATGGAATGCGGCAGGTCGTACACATCGATGACGGCTCGCGGGATCATGATGATCAGTCGTTCCACGATGTTTTTCAACTCGCGCACATTGCCCGGCCAGGGATATTGGCACAGGATCTCGATGGCCTGTTCCGTAAAGCTGATTTGCGGCTTGCCGTATTTCAGGGAAAACTCGCGGGCGTAATGCCCGGCGATCAACTCGATATCCTCCGTACGTTCCCGCAACGGAGGCGTAAGGAAGGGAATGACCTCCAGACGATGTAGCAGGTCCTCGCGGAAGGTGCCCTCTTCGATCCTGTCCTCCAGATTTTTGTTGGTGGCCGAGATCACTCTGACGTTGACCTGAAGGGAATATTTGCTGCCTACCGGTTCGATCTGCATCTCCTCCAGGGCTCGAAGAATCTTGGATTGCGTGCGCAGGCTCATGTCGCCGACTTCGTCCAGGAAAAGGGTGCCGCCATCCGCCTGAACGAATTTTCCATCCTTGTCCTCGTTGGCTCCGGTAAAGGAACCCTTGATATGGCCGAACAGCTCGCTTTCGATCAGTTCTTCCGGAATGGCGGCACAGTTGACGGCCACAAAACGGCCATGGCGACGATGACTGCGCTCGTGCAGCAGTCTGGCCACCAGTTCTTTTCCGGATCCGCTTTCGCCATAGATCAGTATGCGGGCGTCGGTGGGAGCGGCGAATTCGATCTGCTGGCGCAGGGCCTGCATCAGGATGGAATCGCCGATCATGCTGTAGCTCCGATCGATCTCCTGGTGCAGTTGCAGGTTCTCCTCCTCCAGGCTTTTTTGCCGGATGGCATTGTTCAGGACCAGGAGCGTTTTCTCAAGCGAGAGAGGCTTTTCGATAAAATCGAAGGCGCCCAGTTTGGTGGCCCGCACCGCCGTTTCGATGGTTCCATGGCCGGAAATGATGATCACCTGGGCATGAGGATGCAACGCTTTGAGGCGGGTCAGGGTTTCCAGACCATCCATTCCCGGGAGCATTACGTCGAGCAATACGGCATCGTAGCGCCGGCGGGACATGGCTTCGAGCGCCTCTTCTCCACTGTAGACGGCCCTGGCCTCATACTCCTCCGGCTCCAGAATCCCCAGCAGCGACTGGCAGATGTTCTTCTCATCATCGACGATTAACACGGACGGTTTCATAAGGTCAATGATATCACACCGTATCCGGGCTTTTGCCGGGGTGAATGGGGAGATCGACAATGACCCTCGTACCCCTTGGTTCGTTGGGTTCCAACCGTATCTTGGACTGATGTTCGTCGAGGATCTGTTTGACGATGGCCAGCCCCAGACCGGTCCCTTTCCGGCTGCGGGAAAAGTAGGGAAGGAACAGATTGTCACGGTCCGATTCCTCTATGCCGCAACCGGTATCGGCCAGCACCAGCCGCACCCTGTTGTAATTGGGTTCATAGCCGGTGACGAATTCCAGTCGTTTATCTCCCGCCACCTCCGACAGGGCGATCAGCGCGTTTTCCACCAGGTTGACTAATACTCTTTTGATCTGGTCGGCATCCAAAGACAGGGAGGGAACCCGATCGTCCAGTTGCATGGCCAGCTGAATGCCCTCCAGCCGTCCCTCATACAGAGACAGAACCGAATGGATGATCTTGTGCAGATCGTTCGGTGCCGGGCGTGAAGCCGGCATTTGGGCAAATCGGCGGAATTCGTCGACCATGCGTGTCAGGGTGCGGACCTCCTGAAGGATGATCTGGGTTCCGTTTTCCAGAATACTCGTTATCTTATCTTTTTCCGTTTCCTGGTTCAGGTACAGATTGGCCGAAGGCTCCTTCCCTTCTCCCTTCAGGCGGCCGGTGTGCCGGGCAATGATCTCTGCCTGCAGCTGGATGGGGGTCAACGGATTTTTGAATTCATGGGCCAGGCGGCGGGCGACCTCCTGCCAGGCGGCCATCTTTTCCGCCTGTAGCAATTCGGTAAAATCCTCCATCAGCAGGATGACGCCGTTCATCTGTCCTTCGGTATCATCCAGCCGGGCAATGGAAATGGCCAGGTGGCGCTTGTTCTGTCCGTCGTACCATTCGGTTTCTCCGGTACACTGACTGGACACAAGAGCACGTTCGACCAGAGATCGGCACGCCGGGCAGAGGGGATTGCCCAACTCTTCATAGAGGTTTTTGCCGGCAGATGAATTCCGGGAGATATGCAGCAACTGCTCGGCGGCATGATTGACGGTGGTGATGCGAAGAGTAGAGTCGGTGGAGATGACTCCGGAAGGGATATATTCCAGCAGGGTTTCGATATAGCGACGCCGTTCATCCAGTTGTGCGTAGGCGGATTCGATCTGCCGGCGGTTGGCCTTCAACTCTGCGGTCATCCGGTTGAAGGAATCGACCAGGCGCTGCAATTCATCGGAGGTTTCGCATTGTACGCTGTATTCGAGGTTCCCGGCGGCCACCTGGGCGGCCCCCTCCACCAGGGCCTGAATCGGACCGGTGACGCGGCGGGCGATATAAACGGCAAACCAGGAAAAACCGAACAGGTTGATCAGGGATGCCAATACGAGAATCAACATGTACATCCAGCGGTATTCCGATTGCCGGTTGCGCAGGCTGTCGTATGGGCCCAGCGCCTCTCCGACGCTATAAGCCATGAAAGAGATGCTTTCCGGAAATTGCCTCTCCATGAGCATGGCTCCCACGGTCGATCCGTTGGCGCTGAGAATGGGAACGGCACAGAGCAATAGGTCACGCGAGGCCGATTTATGGACATGTGTCTTGGTTTCGCCCCGTAATGCCGTCTTTAGGGCTTCTTCGACTCGAGCGGCTTCCGATTCCCATTGCACCATCCAGCGCCCGGCCGGTCGGCCCTGGTGGTCAAAGACCTGGATGACTTCGATGGGAAAGGCCTTCAAGGGATTGGCCAGATGGATTCGCCAATCGTTCAGGGTGTGGGAAGGATTTTCTCCCTCGTGCAATCGATCGCCCAACAGGGAAGCCAACAAGCGGGTCTGTCTTTCCATCAATTCTGCGACTTCCCGGTAATAGGTCGGGGCCAAGGAATTAGCATAGCGGATCATCTGGTCGGCGGGAGCGCTGAACCAGCGGTCGATACTCTGACTGATCAGGCTATAGGCAAGGAAAAACTGTAACAGGGCCGGCATCAGGGCCAGCGCACCGAAGGCGACCAACAGACGGACTTTGAGTCTGGTCCCGGGTATGTGTTGGCGATTCTCGAAGTGCATCTTGACGATCTGCCGCGCCAGCAGCAAAAGCAGGACCAAAACGAAAACGACTACCAGGAGGGTCAGATTCATGAGCAGCATGGTCCCAGGTATGAACCGCTCGGATCCTACGGAAGTCTGGTGGAGAAAAATCTGGGTTCCGACCAGTGAGAGAATAAAAAAGCACAGCAGTCCCAGACCGATTTTAAATTGCAGACCGAATCGTCGCCGGGATGGTGCCGGTGAAGAGGACGAGGTTTCATTCATAGCCGTGTTTTTCGCTTGCCTGCTTTTCAAGTTGCCATGATCGTTCCTGCATGGATATACTTCTATACGTTTTTATTTTAATACAGAAACAGTGAGGTGTGCGTTGAGAGTTCTGATAACCGGCGGGGCCGGATTCATCGGTTCCTATTTGAGCGAAGAGTTACTGTCGAGAGGAGAGGAGGTTTATGCCCTGGACAATCTCTCCACCGGCTCTTTATCCAACCTGGAAGGAATTCTCCAGAACCCCAACTTTCATTTCATCAAAGGTTCCGTATTGCAAAGGAATCTGGTTTTGGAATTGACGGCCACCTGCGAGATCGTGGTGCACTTTGCCGCTGCCGTGGGGGTTCGTTTGATCGTGGAAAAACCGCTGGAATCGCTGCACACCAACATTCAGGGAACAGAAGTGGTCCTGGAGTATGCCAACCGTTTCCGAAAGAAAACCTTCATCGCTTCCACCTCCGAGGTCTACGGCAACAATTCCAAAGTGCCGCTGCATGAGGAGGACGATCGCATCTACGGATCGACCGCCGTGTCCCGCTGGAGTTATGCAGGATCAAAAGCCATGGACGAATTTTTCGCCCTGGCCTATCACCGCACCACTCACCTGCCGGTCATCATCGGGCGTTTTTTCAATACCGTAGGTCCGCGACAGACCGGGCGTTACGGCATGGTCATCCCCCGTTTTGTACAGCAGGCGCTGCAGGGGGAGCCGATCACGGTCTATGGCGACGGCACGCAAACACGATCTTTTACCTATGTGGGGGATGTGGCCCGGGCGGTCGCCGACCTGCTGCGCGAACCCCGGGCAGAAGGACAGATCTTCAATATCGGCGGAGAAAGGGAAATCTCCATGCTGGACCTGGCCCATCTGGTCCGTTCCATGACTGGAAGCAATTCCAGGATCGTCATGGTACCGCTGAACGAGGCCTATATGGAGGGGTTCGAGGACATGCAGCGGCGTGTGCCCGACATACAAAAGCTGAAGAACTACATCTCCTATCAAAACAGCCTGAGCCTGGAGGAAATCATCGACCGGGTCATAGCCTTCGAGAAAAACAAGCTGGGCCGCTCCTAAAAGGCGGAGTGAGACAGCTCCGACGTCTGTGAAGCGATCGAGGGCGGAACTCCCGGACAAACGCCATTCCATGATCGGCGTTTCAGCCGGCAGAGTCGGGTTCTTCCCTGTTCTTTTTTTTCGCCATAATTTGATCTTCGGCCTCCTTCAGGGCCTCTTCTATATCCGATTCCCTTTCGGCAACGGCAATACCTATCGTGAAGGCCACGGGAGTTTCCCCGGGAATCTGTTCTGCGATCGTTTTTTCCAACCGATCAACGATCGGCTGAATGGTTTTCAAGTCCGTCCTGGGCAGAATGACGGAAAATTCGCCCCCGCCTACGCGTGCCAGTATATCGTCGGCGCGTAACCCGCCACTGATCAGAAGGGCCGCTTTTTGCAGCAGGAAATCGCCGGTGGTTCGGCCATAACGGTCATTGATCCTTTTCAGGCGGCGGAGATCGGCCAGGATGATGCCTATCGGGAAAGAGCGTCCTTTGCGCAGGCGTTCCAATTCGGTGTTAAAGAAAGACCGATTGTAAAGGCCGGTAAGAGAATCATGCGTCCCGAGGTAAGAGAGCTCCTTGTTGGCCTCCTCAAAACCTTCGACCATGGAATTGAAGGCTTTGGAGAAATCACCCATAAAGTCGATGCGCTGGGTAAAATCGCCTGCGGCAATCTGTCTGGTTTGCCATGTCAGTTGCCGCAGGTTGGATTGCATCTTTTTCAGAGCACCGGCAAGCGGTCCCGGCAGGTCCAGTTCCCGGCTCAGATCCCCTTTTGCCATAGAGGTCGCAAAGTTCTGCAATGCCGACAGATAATGGACAAGACGGTTCAGCTCTTCGGCCAGGTCCATTTCTTCATCGATGGAGGAAGGCGTCTTACCCATGGCCAATTCGGCCAGAATGTCTTTCAATGGATGGGTCACTTCGATTCCTCCTTCATAAATTGGGGCTGATGGGTACGATTTTGGCATCCTAAACGATATCGATCCACGTTCCTTTTTCGGCCGCTTCTCTCGCCTTCAGACAAATCCTTGTGATCTTCAGCGCTTCCTGAGACGTAACCAGGGGGACGCCTTCTCCCCGGATCGATCGGACAAAACTGCCGAATAAATCAGGTACGACGGGCAATTCCTGAGGCATGGAGACATTCTTGGATGAATGCAGGATGATTTTCTCTTCTGTCTCCAGAACTTCCAGAACTCCATCGCTCCCGGCAATGCGCAACCGGTCGTCCCCGTGTGTGGGTGCTGATTCCGGACGCAGAAAATCCATGTGGCAGATGGCGGTGCCTCCGTTTTTCATCTGAAAGAGGGTACCGGCGTAATCTTCGCAGCCAGGCCAGGCAGGGTGTGCCTTGTTGCCCTGAAGAGCTATAACCCGGGCGTATTCCTGGCCGGATACGAACTGCATGAAATCCAGGGCGTGAATCCCGACCCAGGGAATGGTTCCTCCGTAGAGGTTGCGTTCTTTGTAAAACCAGGGCCGTGATGGGCCAAACTTGTAGGATTTCTGCCCCGTAATCAGGATGGGTTCGCCAATCCACCCCTGCTGTATTGCCTGCCGGGCGGCATGGAAACGGGGGGAGCTTCTCATGGTGAGCATCATGGTATAAGAGGCACGACCGGTTTTCAGGGCGGCCTCCAGCCGGTCGAGCTCCTCGATCGTGGCGGCGGCGGGCTTTTCCGAAACGATATGGATCCCGCGCTGGACCGCTTCTATGGCGGCCCTGCCATTTTCCGCATAGGGAAGGCAGATGCCGACCAGATCCGGCCTGGCTTGATCCAACATCTGTCGGTAGTCGTCAAATATTTTGGTTGAAGGCAGGAATGCCTTGTGCCTCTGTATACCGCGCATGTCATCCTGGGGACGGGCGCGGGCAATGGCCGTCAGTTGCACCCCGGGCAGATGGAGCATGCCGTCTAAAACGACGTTGGTGTGGCCGTCTTTGCCTATCAAACCCACTTTCAGGAGAGGCGCATCCTTAGGTACATTTGCAGACGGGGAGGTCTGGCCGAAGGCCGAATCCAGTCCTGGAGTGGCAGACACGGCTAAAAAGGAGCGACGATTCATCATGGTGTTTTCCTCGGATCAAGAGTGCGACCGCTATATTTTACGTTAATTCCGGCGAAGAAGAGATGTCAGGATGAAAATGGGAATCGATCGGGCATCTCACGTCAGTTTTAGAATGGCGTCCAGCGGAGGGAGATCGACAATCCCCTGGACTTTCCGGAGCGCCTCCTCCAATTCCTTCCGGCTTTTGAAAGAGATCTGCAGCCGAAAGATCTCTCCCTCGAAATCGGGTGGCTCCTGGAGTTGAATGTTGGGCGGAAGGCTCAGCATGCGTGTAAGGTCCTGGTAGTTGTCTATTGCCCTGCGGATGTGCGGATAACGTTGTTGCATAAGATACCGACGGACGATCTCTGCCTTTTGAGCCATGGAGGCTCCCTCGGGAGCCTTCTTCCCTTCGTCCTCCGCTTCCGAACAGATGTCGTTCAGCGATCGATTCTGTATCTTTGCCATATCGGATACCAGGCGGACGATCTCCTTTTGACGGCTGTGTGTCCAGCGATACCTGCTCAGGAAATGAACTAATGGAGTGGCCTGCTCCGCCGGCAGATCCGCCAGGTTAAGAAGAACGGACGGATTGATGTCGCCCGATTCGATCTCCCGGCGTAATGCATCCGGCCATATCTCCAGACAAAGAAGCCTTTCCAGGACGGAATAGGAAGCCGGAAGGCCGAGTCTTGTCATCCAGGTGTCCAGAATTTCCTTTTCGGAGACTCCTCCCGTCTTCCGCAGACAGGCGAGGAACGAAGCCTTCTCCAGTAGTGTCAGGGCTCCCCGCAGCAGGCTGCGTTGATACGCGATCAACAGGCACCGCCGGGGATTCGCCTCCATCCCTTCCAGGCAGAAGGCGGATAGGCTTTCTTTGCCCACACGGCGGGCAGCAAAGGCCTGTGCGTGTCCGTCGACCAGCGTCCACTGATCTTCCTTCTCTCCAGGGCACAGAATGACCGGTTCGGTCCATTCCCCCAGGCAGGCCGTATCTTTGTTTGTATTCTCTGGCGGGAACGGTCCGGGAGACCGGAAGGAGAACCGCCGATCGCTCCAGTCAATCCTCTCCGTTGAGACGTTCATCCATTGCATAACCGACACCCTGATACCCGGAATTGCCTGTGCCTGCAAAGAGGTTTAAAAAAAACTAAACTACTCCGTCTTATGAGGCATCTTAATTATTGTAATGTAAAGGAAATGGTTGAAAGATTTTAAGGGCTATATTAATATCACGATCCGATACTTTCGCATTATTCGATTGAATCCAAAGTTCGATTTTAAAAAATACCAGGTATGAATATCAATCAATTTTTTGGAGGCTACCATGCAACTTCGAGGTAAGAATTTCATTGTTTTGCTTATGAGCGTTACCTTCCTGTTGGCTGTTATCGGCTCTCCTCTTGTTTTTGCTCAGGCACCGGCCCAAGCCCAGCAGCCCGCACCCGGGCAGGATGCCAAACAGGAGTATGACACACCGTATACGGAGGAAGAGTACAATGCCTACCAGGCAGCTGCCAATGAACCCGACCTGGTAAAGCGGAGACAACTGCTTCTCAAGTTTATGGATGCCAATCCCAAATCGGCGCTGCTGACCTACGTGATCCCCATGTATCAGCAGCTCATGCAGCAGTCGATGAAGACCTGTCTGGATCAGCAGAAATATCAGGAGCTGGCAGCGGTGTCAGAAGAATACCTGATGAAGTACCCCAACGATTTGACGGCCACGGCTTTTGCCGCCGAAGGTTATCGCGGTACCAAGAATTACGCCAAGTTTATCGAATTTGGACAGAAGGTATTCGCGGCTAAGCCCGATGCTGCAACCGCGTATTACATTACCCAGGCCTACGAAAGTATGAAGGATTCCGCCAAGTTTATGGAATGGGCGCAGAAGACGATGGATCTGGCCCCCGGCAATACCCAATACCAATTGGAGTTCGCTCCCAAGATCGCCGACCATCTCTTCGATCAAAAGCAGTTCGATAAAGCGGCCGCGGTGGACAACAAACTGCTTCCGGTGATCGAAAAGGCCACGAAGCCGGCGGAAACCTCGGATGCCGAATGGAAAAAATATACGGTCAGCCTGCGCACCGCCTCCTACTTCCGAATCGCCGAAGCCTTATATCAGAGAGATAAGTTCCAGGAAGCGGTAGCCGCTTTCCAGAAGGTTGTCCTCCTCGACAAAAAGAATGAAGTGGCCTATTTTCGCATCGGCAACTGCCATTGGCGGTTGAACGATCCGGACAACGCCATCGAGGCTTTTGCCAAGGCATACGTGCTCAATGGAACCACCTCCAAATCCTCCTACGAGTCTCTGGAAAAGCTCTACAAATCCATTCACAACAACCAGACTACCGGAATCAACAAGGTCATCGATCAGGCGAAGAAAGAAATTGCCGGTTGAAACAACCCTTTTGGCTTCGAAGTACAAACCGGGCCGAAGGAAAGATCTTTCGGTCCGGTCCTCTCCGGAAGGCACCTCCTGTTGGCACAGTAAGAGATACGGGCATCATGTTGAGTTTCATTACCCTTTTTCTTCCTCCATCCTCTTCGCACAAACCATACCTCTTTCCAAGGAAAGAGCCGCGTTGCTGACATGGCGACAGGTCCGCTCTGCGATCTGGCCTAGAGATCCTCGTCAAGGAAAAATCACCTTTCCCGGTATCGGTCGCCGATAACCGCCTACTCTTTTATGGATATACTCCCCGGTTTAAACGAAGAACAGCAAGCCGCTGTCCTCCATGGTCAAGGTCCCTTGCTGGTCCTGGCCGGGGCCGGCAGCGGCAAGACAAGGGTGATCACCAGCCGCATATTGCACCTGATCCGTTCCGGTCAGGCCCGTCCCGAGAATGTCTATGCCGTTACCTTCACCAACAAGGCGGCCGACGAGATGAAGGAACGGGTTTTTGCCGAACTGCCGAACTCGGAGAGATCCGGTCCCTGGGTGTCTACCTTCCATTCGCTGTGTGTGCGTATCCTGCGGCAGTTTGGCGATTTACTCGGATATTCCCGCAACTTTACCATCCTGGATACGGATGACCAGTTAAGAATCATTAAGGCGTGTCTCAAGGATTTATCCATTCCGGAAAAGGAGCTCCCTCCGCGGAAGGTCCTGTCGCTGATCAGCCTGTCCAAAAATTCTCTCTGGAACCTCACCGAGCAGAGCAACGCCCCCCAGTACCGTGCCGACAGTAACCGCCTGCCGAGAGTGGCGACCGAATATGCCCGCAGACTCCGGCAGTCCAATTCCATGGACTTCGACGATCTGCTCTGTAATACGCTTGCGTTACTGGACCAGAATGAAGCAGTCCGTCTTCATTATCAGCGACGCATTCAATACCTTCTGGTGGACGAATATCAGGACACCAATCTGCTGCAGCATAAACTCATGCAGGCACTCGTCGCCGAACCTCGGAATATCTGTGCGGTCGGAGACGAGGACCAGTCCATCTATTCCTTTCGTGGCGCCCGAGTGGACAACATTCTTACCTTTGACCACGACTTTCGCGGCGCCCGGATCATGAAGCTGGAACAGAATTACCGCTCAACGCAGCGAATTCTGGAAGCGGCCTCGGCCGTGGTAAGCCATAATCTGGAACGCAAGGGCAAGGTTTTATGGACCCGGAATCAGACCGGTGATCTTCTCTGCAGCTTTTCCTGCCCTACCGGCTATGATGAAGCGCGACGGATATGTCGATGGTTGCAGACCCTGAGAGCGGAACACCCTGCCTGGACCTTTGCCATTCTCTATCGCACCAATTCTCAATCCCGCTACTTTGAAGAAGAACTGCGGCGCAACTACATCTCTTTTCGACTGGTCGGCTCACTGAGTTTCTATGCCCGGGCGGAAATCAAGGACCTGCTGGCCTACGTGCGTTTTCTGCGCAACCCGGCCGACTCCTCTGCCTTGGAAAGAATCATCAACAATCCGCCTCGCGGCATCGGCGACAGTACCGTCGATAAGGTGAAGGCTCATGCCTTTCAGCATCAGCAGAGCTTGTGGGATTCCCTGCAGGCATTTGCCAGGGATACGGCACTTTCCGGGCGAATCCAGAGGCGTTTACAGGAGTTTGTCGAACTGATCGCCGGCCTGCAGAAAGAGGTGGAATCTCAGCCGCTCTTCCAGCTTATACAGAACGTGGGAAAACAGACCGGATATCTGCACCTGTTACAGGAGGAGAACTCACCCGAAGCCCAGTCCCGTCTTGGCAATATCGATGAATTGATTGCCGCCGCCCGGGAGTGGGAGACGCAGGGCTTTTCTGCTTCCGAATTTCTCGATCGAGCCAGTCTGGCCAGCGACACCGACAGTTTTGACCAGAAGGCCCAGGTGACCCTGATGACGCTGCATGCCGCCAAAGGCTTGGAATTCGATGCCGTCTTTCTGGTGGGGATGGAGGAAGGACTTTTTCCCCACTCCCAATCCTTGTCCAGTCCCTCCGGCATCGAGGAAGAGCGGCGTCTCTGTTATGTCGGCATGACGCGTGCCCGACAACAGCTGTTTCTCAGCTGGGCCGTCTGTCGCCGTTCCTACAGCTATGATTCCGGGGCCGCGGAAAGGAATCTTCCCTCGCGATTTCTCCGTGAAATTCCCTCTTCCCTAATCCGGGCGGAAGGGGATAACGTCTCTTTTAAAGAGAAGATGGACGAAGATGCAGACGGACCGGATTGGACCAAAGGACAACGGGAACAAGTCTCCCGATATCCTGCCAACGGGAAGAGCGCCTATGCAGGTCGTACCTTCGACACCAAAAAGGGAGTGGCCCGTTTTCTGGAGGATCTGGCGGCCAGAAAGGCCGGAGAGCAAATACCTTCCCGTGAAAAATCGCCGGGCAAGCCAAAAGGGGACTTTTCTCCCGGTACCCGGGTACGACATCCGAAATTCGGCGGCGGACGTGTTGTCGCTGTGGAAAAACAAACGAACGATTCCAAGCTGACCGTCCAGTTCGATGTTTTTGGACGAAAGAAATTGCTTTTAAGTGTTTCGAATCTGGTCCGGCAGTAGGACGGATGAAAGATGAAATAGAAGCGGATGAATTGGCAAACCCTGACACGAAAGAAATCGATCCAGAAGATTCTGCACGAAGTGCATGTCGAAGAAAAGGGCGACCGTACTTCTCACCGGTTGAAGCGGGAGTTGAGGGCGGTTGACCTTACCAGCTTCGGCATTGCCGCCATTGTCGGTGCGGGGATCTTCAGTACCATCGGCAACGCCGCGGCCAGCGGCGGCCCGGCGGTCTCTCTGCTCTTTATTTTCACGGCGGTGGCCTGCGGTTTTTCCGCCCTCTGCTATGCGGAATTCGCCTCCATGATTCCGGTTTCCGGAAGCGCTTATACCTATGCCTACACCTCTTTCGGGGAACTGGTCGCCTGGATCATCGGCTGGGATCTCCTTCTGGAATATGCCATCGGCAACATCGCCGTGGCCATCTCCTGGTCGGACTATTTCACAGGCCTGATGGACGGGATGGGTTTACCGATCCCGCGCTATCTGACGATGGATTATCTTTCGGCCTCCCGTGCTTTTGATTTTGCCCTGCAATGGGCGGCGGAAGGCAATCGCTTGCCGGATCTGGATCCGAATCTCCTGCAAGGATATATGGCCTGGAAAGAGGCTCCTCGTCTGGGCACTATTCCTCTCGTAGCCGATCTGCCGGCTCTGATCATCACGGTGCTGATCACGTATCTGGTCTATACCGGAATCAAGGAGTCGCGCAATGTCAGCAACGGCCTGGTGGCCCTGAAACTGGCGGTCATTGCCCTGGTCCTGGGCGCAGGCATCTTTTACATCGAGCCTTCTCACTGGAGCCCTTTCATGCCCCATGGCATCAGTGGGGTACTGAAGGGCGTTTCCGCCGTCTTCTTTGCCTATATCGGTTTCGATGCCATCTCGACTACGGCGGAAGAGTGTAAAAATCCGCAACGGGACATGCCGCGCGGCATTATCTATTCCCTGCTGATCTGCACCGGACTGTATGTTTTGATCTCCCTGACCCTCACCGGTATGGTTTCCTATAAAGAATTGGCTGTGGGCGATCCGCTGGCTTACGCTTTTAAAAAGGTGGGCATGAACAGTCTGAGCGGAATCATCGCCGTCAGCGCCGTGATCGCCATGGCCGGGGTGCTGCTAGTATTTCAGATGGGACAGCCGCGCATATGGATGAGTATGAGCCGTGACGGGCTTTTACCCAAAGTCTTTTCCCGTATCCACCCGAAATATAAGACTCCATCCTTTTCCACGGTAATGACCGGAGTGATGGTGGCCGGACCGGCCCTCTTCATGAATCTGACCGAGGTCACCGATCTGACCAGCATCGGGACCCTGTTCGCCTTTGTTCTTGTCTGCGGCGGCCTGCTCATCGTGCAGGACGGCGGACATGCGAAACAGGCCCGATTCCGCATCGTTTTCATCGACAGCAAATTCGTTCTTCCCTGGCTTTTTCTGGGCACAACCGCAGCGCTGAGCCTATACTATCCTACGGCCTGGAAGGAAATCTTCAGCGTCGGCGCGGCCGATCCCGAGGCGAGCCTCTTCGGCAGGGTCATGCGTTTGTTGCCCACCATTTTGTTTGTTGCCAGTTGTCTGGTCTTGTCGGTCCTTTCCTTCTTCAAAAAGCTGTCCCTGGTTCCCGTCTTGGGATTATTGAGCAGTCTTTATCTGATGACCGGGCTGCACATCACCAACTGGGTAAGGTTCCTGGCTTGGCTGGGTATCGGCCTCCTCGTCTATTTCTTCTACAGCGTCCACCATAGCAATTTGAATCAGGAAGAAAGTGCGGTCCGAAGCGGGCACGGGAAAAAGGCTCACCGCAGACAGGTCAAATGACGCCCTCCGTCGATGGCGCAGGTCATTCCGGTGATCCAGCCGGAACGGGGAGAGGCCAGGAACAGGATCAGATCGGCCACTTCCTCCGCTTGTCCGACACGCCCCAGGGGATGAGTGGTTTTGCTGTGCTCCAGAAACTTCTGATAGTTCTCAGCATCGAGACCTCCGGAACGATGGAGTTCGGTAACGGTCACCCCGGGATTAACGGCATTGATACGGACTCCTTTGGGGGCCAGTTCCAGAGCGGCGCAGCGGGTCAGATGGTCCAGACCGGCTTTGCTGACACAGTAGCTGAGGACGTTGGGGAAGGCCCTTTCGCCATTGACGCTGGAAACATTGACGATGGCGCCTTTTCCGGCGATCAGATACGGCAAGGCTTGTTTCATCAGAAGGAAGGGAGCCCGCAGATTGACCGACAGCATGCGGTCCCATTGTTCGATACTTTCCGTTTCCAGACTGCCGAAACCGATGATGCCGGCGGCATTCACCAGGATATCCAGACCGTTCCAGCGCTGGATGACCGTATCGACGGCGGCCTGGGTTTCCGATTCCCGTTCGATGTGGGTCGCGATGACCAGAAATCTCTCCGGATCCATGCCGGCAGCGGTTTCCCGCAAATTCTCTTCCCGGCGACCGAGCAGGGCCACGCGGGCGCCGTGAGCATAGAAGGCCCGCGCAGCGGCCCTTCCAATGCCACTGGAGGCTCCGGTCAACAATACGATCTTATTTTCCAAATCCAAATTCATAACGGATCTCCTTTATTTCCGGGTGGTGTACGGCGATTGCGATCGCCCGTGAAAATGTGAATTATGGCGCCAACCGGGCATTTTTACTATAGAATTTGCAACATTTCTCTTGACATGAAAATGGAGATTTTGCTATAACCCTCATGAATATTGGTTTTGTTAGGCGTAAGAATTATTTCCGATCTTTTACAAAAGGAGAAGAACAAGTGAACAAAGGTGAAATGGTCGACAAGATCGCAGCCGACACCAAATTATCCAAAACCCTGGCTGCGCAGGCTTTTGAATCCGTCATCAAGAACATTGAAGACACACTGAAAAAAGGCCAGAAGGTAACCATCGTCGGATTCGGGACATTCTCTGTAAGCAAACGGAAAGCCCGGACAGGTCGTAATCCTCAGACCGGCAACGCCATCAAGATTCCTGCCAAGAAGGTTCCTAAGTTCACCCCTGGAAGTGAACTGAAGAAAACTGTAGCCAAAGCCAAGTAATCGGAGCATTCTTCGATTCGCAAAAGCCCGCTTTAACGGCGGGCTTTTTTATTCCTTGTTTGGCAAACCGGGATCAGGCCCACCACTCCCGTGTTTCCCCGTCCGTATCCCGCACTTCTGGCCGTCCTCTTCTTCGGATTTTCCGCTATAGCCTATGAAGTACTGTGGACGCGGTTTCTGGGGCTTGTGCTCTGGAATACGGTTTACACCTACACACTCGTTTTGAGTACGGTGCTTCTTGGGTTTCCATGTCCGTAATGGCGTATCTCTCCTTCGAGAGGACACCGGATTGTTTCCCAAAGATACGGTAGAGCCGTTCGGAATCGGCGGCGCTATGGATGCCACGGGACCGGTACTTTTATATCCGATCGTATGCTTCCGGTTGTGAATCAGGAACCTTCTTGAGTACATTGCGAAATTTTTTCAAACTTGCTCTTTTAGCCCGTGCTTCAATGTATTCCTCGGTCAATAAGGCGGACATTTTTTCCGCTGCTGCAGATGCTAAAAATTGGTTGATGGAGATACCCTCTTGTTTAGCCAGCAGCCTGATTTGTTCATGCAGAGAGTTTGGGATTCTAAGACTTAACGTACTCATGATATTACTCCTATCTCGACAAGGAATTCTTTCGGATCAAGAATTTTCAAACCAAACTTTTCCGCATCTTTAAAATGCCGTTTATTATGGGTTACGATCGCCTCGCAATCGCTCGCCACGGTAACTTCCAAGACAAGGTCATCGGAGGAATCAGTCAAGAAAGGTCGCCAGAGGAAAAATATGTCTTGATGTTCTCCGACATAGCAAAAAAAGTCGATAAAATCCGTGATGTCTTTTTCGGTAATGGAACCAGGGAGTTTTCCCCGTTTCAGCACATCTTCATATTCAATAATTAAAGGTACTGATATGGCAATGGAAAATCTTTTACTCGGTACAAGAGAAACCAATTTATAGGAAGCCCCCCGTTGGCATTTCATGGCGGCAAAAAGTACATTGGTATCGATAACGATTTTCACATGGTATTATATATCATACCAAGCTGTGTGGGTCAAGAATGTCTCGGAAACAGGGACATCAGGAATGGACCAGCGATCGTTCAGGGGTAGAAGGAGGAAAAGAGAGCCGGTGAAGGGCTCGCTCATGACTTTTCACCGGGGAAGATGGCGGTTCATCGGTGTCGGGAAGGCTTCATGAGGATGCGGAAAGATAAACCTTTCCTCCATGATGCAAAAAAGTCATGACTATCCGTTTTGGTCCGGCCATTTCAGCCGGCCGGGCGGAGGGCGATTAGCTTACAAGACACCTTCCGAACCCGCTTCCTCACCTCTTGGTGCCGAAAAGCCGGCTGCGGGCAGTTCCTTTACCCATCCGTTGCTATCACCGGACTCTTTTTCCGTCTCAGGAATCTTGGATTTCTCTTGACCGGGATGCAGCCACACCCCCTTTATAGTTGCAAAATGGTAGATAGAGGGCAAAAGCATTTTACTATCCATCTTCCTCCACCCGGCTCAGCTGAAAGTACACCCCCTTGACCAGCAGGCGAATCTTATCCGGTCGGAGCAGCTCTCCGTCTTTTATGCCGGAGCCTGGATTCAGGGATCTCCTCAAGGGAGCGCGGTGACCGAAGGCGCCATCGCTGATTTCATCGAGCAGAAGGACGGAATCGTAGCGGGTACGCTCATCCATGGCATAGCGTACGCGAGTGGAAAAATGTACATCCATGGTCCAGACCACCCACCAGTTCAGCTCATGGCGAACGATGATAAGGTTTTTCCCGGGGGGCAGGACTGTCTTCAGGCGAACCAACTCTTCATAAGCAGGACGCACCAGGGATGTCATTCGTGCCGTTTTCACGGTCAGTGCCCCTCCGCGCATCGCCAGAACGGTCAATGGGGCAACGATCACCGTGGCAGAAATTTCACGGCACAGCAGGAAAATGAGCGGTACCAGTCCAGGAAGGAAGGCGACGGCCGAGAGGCGCTCCAGTAGGTCCGGTGCCAAAAGAGGGCAAGAAAATAGAATCGTGGTAAGGGTCGTAACCC
>CAZTVS010000019.1:0-60263 GCA_964617125.1 uncultured Acidobacteriota bacterium | reverse complement strand
AGACTGTGAAGGAACAAGGAGTCCATGTCGGCTTCTTCGACCTGGGAGGAGTTTCTCTCGAATTGTTGGAACCTGTTTCCACCGAGACGCCGGTAGGGAAGTTCATTGAAAAAAAAGGGGAAGGACTTCACCATATCGCCGTGCGGGTGGAAGAACTGGAAAGATTGCTGGGGGATCTCGCCGTAAAAGGTATTCGCCTGATAGATCAAACGCCCCGCCAGGGGGCTCATGGAAAGAAAATTGCCTTTATCCATCCCTCTGCCGCCGGTGGTACCTTGCTGGAGCTGACGGAATCAGAAGTGGATAAAGACTAAGAAAGCCCAGGTAGCATGGACAGGAATCAAGCACAAATAGGAATCATCGGCGGCAGCGGTCTCTATGGGATGGAGGGGCTGCAAAATCAGAGAGAAGTTCGCCTAGAAACCCCTTTCGGGGATCCATCCGATGCCTTTTTACTGGGGAATCTGAATGGTGTACCGGTCGCCTTCCTGGCCCGTCATGGACGTGGCCATAGGATTCTACCCTCCGAATTGAATTTTAGGGCCAATATATGGGCCATGAAGAAGATGGGAGTGGAACGGATCATCTCGGTGAGCGCCGTCGGATCTCTCAAACTCGAGCATAAACCTCTCGATATCGTAATGCCGGACCAGTTTTTCGATCGGACGCGCGGCCGCATATCCACTTTCTTCGGCAACGGCCTGGTTGCCCATATCTCCTTTGCAGAACCGGTTTGCAGCGATATGACGGACACGATCATTACAGCGGCCCAAGGTGTCGGAATCCTGGTGAAAAAGGGAGGTACGTACCTTTGTATGGAAGGTCCGGCCTTTTCGACAAAAGCGGAATCGCATGTCTACCGCTCCTGGGGGATGGATGTCATCGGCATGACAAACCTGCAGGAGGCCAAATTGGCCAGAGAAGCGGAAATTTGTTATGCCACAATGGCGATGGTGACCGATTATGATTGCTGGCATGCCGAAGAGGAACCGGTAACCGTAGAAATGTTGATCGGCAATCTGCAGAAGAATGCCCGGAACGCTCAGGTATTGATCAAAGCCGCTGTGGAAAAGTTGGCCCAAAAGAGGGATTGTTCCTGCCATCACGCCCTCCAGATGGCCTTGTTGACCGATATGAATATTGTCCCTCCTCAAACCGTCGAAAATTTAAGACCGATCATTCAAAAATATCTCCCAACGGTCAGGTGAAGCCATGTCTGTTCTAGTTGTCGGTTCCGTCGCTTACGATTCCATCAAGACTCCCGTGGGCTGTGCTCCCAAGATCCTGGGTGGTTCGGCGTCCTATTTTTCCGTGGCAGCTGCCTTCTTCGCTCCGGTTCGACTGGTGGCCGTGGTCGGTGATGACTTCGAAGAGAGGGATATTCAGGTCTTTCTCTCCAAAGGAGTGGATATACGGGGTCTGGAAAGGGCGTCCGGCAAGACATTCTTCTGGGCCGGGGAATATGGGCGGAACATGAATTACCGGACGACTCTGGACACCCAATTGAACGTCTTTGCCGATTTTTCCCCAAAGATTCCCCCCGAATACACGCAATCCGAATACCTGTTTCTGGGTAACATCGATCCCATGCTGCAAAAGAAGGTCCTGGAGCAGGTGACTACTCCCAAGATCGTCGCCTGCGACACGATGAATTTCTGGATCTCAGGCTATCGCCAGCCACTCCTTGAGACTCTTAAGGGAATCGATGTTTTGATCATCAACGATCAGGAGACTTGTGAACTGGCCGGAGAAGAGGTTTTATCTAAAGCGATCCCGCGCATATTCTCCCTGGGTCCCAAGGTGCTGGTGATCAAGCGAGGCGAAAATGGAGTGCTTCTCGTGTCTGCAGGGATGAAGTTTTTCCTGCCGGCCTTCCCCGTCGAAGATGTTATGGATCCGACCGGTGCCGGCGATACCTTTGCCGGCGGTTTTATGGGTTATCTCGCTGGGATCAACGCTGCAAGCGGATCTTACGATCAGCTCAAACAGGCAGTCGTCTATGGTTCGGTCATGGCCTCATTCTGTGTCGAGAAATTTGGACTCAACCGTTTAATAGAACTGACTTTTCCGGAAATCAAGGAACGATATCACCAGTTCCACCAGATGACTCAATTTACTGAGCGATAGTCCTAGCTCCATTTCCTTTGAGCGTTGAGAAAAAATCCTTTCTCAACGCCGGTTTGTTTGGACCCGCCTAAACAAATGTACTAGAGTTGTTGTTTCGCGCGATCCTAGCTTTCCCAATCATTTCCTTTATTTCCTCCGCAGAACTTCCGATGGTTACTAAGGGAAAACCGGGAAGACCTCATAGCATTTTTTTTCCCGGGAGTTCCATGCGAATTGTCTCCATCTCATATCGTTTTTAAGATGATTGCAGGTGATTTATCTTAATAAGTTACATTCAATATTTAATGGTAACATCACATGAATAAATAAAAAATATAATATTTACCATTGACAAATTTCTCCTTCCTGCTTATACTCGAATCAGTATTTATGAAAAAATTAAAACACTATCGAGTCAACTTGGGAAGGAAGACTGACATTCGCGGAAGGAGGAATTCCATGGGAATCCCAATAAAAAAGGTCGTTTTATTCGCGACATTGATCGTTTCATTGGTTTTAAGCCCCGTATGGGCTCAAAACGGAGAAATGTCTCGAGGCCCGTTCGCTGTGACCGTGTCCGGATCAACAGGCTTGTTCACTATTTTTACCGCCGATACGATGAAGCGTGGTGAATTTGCCGTTACTGTCAGTCATCACAATTATGATCGTGACCCTGGTGACATCGACGTCAATGTCAACCCGTTTTCCGTCACGGTTGGTTTGACTGATCGAATTGAACTGTTCGTAACGGCCAACTTTAACCAATCGGTGGAAAGAGACGGAAAATACTTTCCGTCCCCGACCACGAAGGTGCCTGGCAATTACCCGTATCCCTATCGTTACCGGTATTATCCTGATCACCCGTTTATGGATCACCGCAGCTTCGGTAATGGAATGGGTGATGTATTGACCGGCGTGAAAGTGAATGTTCTCTCCGAGGAACGTGGGAATTCGGTCGGATTGGCGTTCCGCGGTTTCGTCAAGGTCCCCACGGTTAGAAAAGCGGAAGAATTGCGGCGGGGCCGAGGAACGGGTGAAGTGGATGGAGGAGCTGACGCCATCCTGTCCAAACGTTTTGGCCCGGTCGGTACTCATTATAATGTCGGATACACATTCGTGGGGAATCCAGGGGCCGACGGCGATATGACCATTGACTTAAGGGATAAACTCCGCCTGGGCTTCGGTTTGAATGCTCCCATCACCAGCAGAATCCAAGGGGTTTTCGAGATCAACAACACAACCTTCGTCGGAAATCATACCGACACCTCCGGCCCGGTAAATCCGGTCGATCTTTTCGGCGGGATTCGTTTTTATCCCTCGGACTGGTTCGCATTCGGGGCCGGATACCGGCATTTCATCAATTCCACGGATACGGATCCTCTGGAGGGTACCTATTCCGAAGACCATCATGGTTTTACTGTCCAGGCAGGGTTCCAGCGGCGTAAGAATGCCATACCGGTAGTGCTTTGTAACATCAAATCTTCCCAGGTGTTGCAGGGACAGACAACCCAGTTGACGGCTCATGCCACCGATATGGACTACAACGCCAAAATCACCTACGCCTGGACGACCACCGGTGGATCCATTGAAGGGGATGGCGAGGTGGTGACATTCAAGAGCGAAAGCGCCAATCCTGGTGTATACACGATTACGGTGACTGCCAAGGATAATCGGGGCGGAACAGCTACCTGCGACAAGCAGGTTACCGTTCTTAAACGGAATAGCCCGCCGACGGTAAGGCTGGAACCGGAGAAAGTGACTGTCACCATGGGGGATACAACCCAGATACGGGCGATTGCTTCGGATCCCGATAACGACAAATTGACCTACTCCTGGACCGTGGCTGGAGAGAAGGTCGCCTTTTCCGGTCAGGAACTGGTGTTTGGATCGGAGGGAAGGAATCTGGGCGATCACGATGTCGTATGTACCGTAGACGACGGGTCCGCTACCGCACAAGCGAAGTCTGTGGTTACGGTGAATGCAAAGTCCGTCAATCTTCCTCCGACGGTGCGGTGTGAAGTGGAAAGTTCCGAATTGACCAACGGGCAAACCACAAAGGTGCGGGCGACTTATTCCGATCCGGAAGGAGATGCCGTCAGGCTGGAGTGGACCGCCGCTGCCGGTTCGATAGAGGGTTCCGGGGCCCAGATTGTCTATAAGGCGAAGGGTCTTTCAGCCGGCGGATACGTAATCCGAGTCCAGGCCATCGATGCCCGCGGTGCAACCGGTGTTTCCACCTGCCAGGTGAATGTTCGTGAAAAAATGATCATCCGGATGGAGATGTTGCGTGTAGACAATATAGCCAAGGGCGTTCTGGACGATGTTGCCTTGAAGATGCAAAGCGATCCACGACTGCACGTAGCCCTGACGGGATACAGCGACCAGTTCGGATCCAAACGGATATCCGAAAGCGCTGCCCAGCAGAGGGCCGATGCCGTTAAAAACTACCTGGTAAAAAACCATAAGATCAATGAATCTCGCATCTCCGTTAAAAACGGAGGTACTTCCAATCCGATCGCTCCCAATACTACACTGGCGAACAGGAAAAAGAACCGAAGGGTAGAGTTGGAACTCTACCTGCCCTGAATTTCCCTAGGGTTGTGAGGCGCTGAGTAAAATTTCCTCCCGCTCGGCGCCTCACAGCCTCACAATAAGTTCGGATGAAGCAAACGCGGCCATAGGGTAACCTATGGCCGCATCTGTCTATACATGAGACATCTGGAAAAGAGATTGAGCATAGGCAAAAGGACATATATCGCCGGTGTGCTGCTGGCATTTTGGGTTACGGCCCTTTGTGGTGCCGAGGTGCGAAAACATGATGCGGCTTTGCTGAAGCTCGATTGGCTGGGACCGGAGGGCGGCGATATTCGATCTCTGGCCATGGACCCCTTCCAAGCCAATGTCCTTTATGCGGGTACGGACGAGGGCGTGATCTATAAAAGCATCGATGGCGCCCAGTCCTGGTTTCGACTCGAAACCGGCATGGAAGGAAAGGATCTGGTCATACAGCGTCTGATCACGGACAGGCGTTTCCCGAAGACAGTCTGGGCGGCTGCCTGGATGCTTCGCTCCACGGGAGGCACGGTGTGGTCTTCGGCGGATGAAGGGAAGACCTGGAAGGAAATTTTTCATCGCAGGGAGGATGCCAGCGTACGCGATTTTATCATCCCGGAGGTCTATAACGATCGCATGTATCTGGCCACTCTCCAGGGTATTTATACAAGCGGCAACCATGGAATAGCTTGGGATTTTATCGAAGAATCGAATCAATTTACCAATGGAGTGAAGACTCTATGGGTTAGTCCTGTAGATCCGGAAATGATTCTTGTCGGTACCAGGAGATTGATCTATCGTACGGAAAACCGCGGAAAGAAATGGGAACTTCACAGCAAGAATATCCCGGAAGATTCGGACATCTTTAGGATTTTATCTTTGGATCGGGAGGGGCGTCGTCTTTTGGCCAGCGCTTGCTCCGGTATCTATCGCAGTACGGATGGTGGGCTGACATGGAGTAAAACCATACTGAATTCCACCGGAAAGCAGATGGATAAGAGAGTCCTTTGTCTGGCAGCGGATAAAGAGAATCAAACCGTATATGCAGGTACCAGCACCGGTTTATACCGGAGTACGGACAGTGGGAATACCTGGGATTTCCGCTATGGGGATAAGCTGATCGTTCATGAGATCGTGGTGGATACGGAAAACAGGGATGTTCTTTTTCTGGCAGCGGAAGATGAAGGGGTCCTGAAAAGCGTGAACGGCGGCTACTCTTTTACCTCCCAGAACAAGGGATTGATTCATCGCGGGATTTCCGCCATCAGTGTCGATCCGCAGGACCAGAAAAACATCTATATTGGCATGCCGAGTGATTATCAGGAGGGTGGGATTTACCGCAGTACGGATGGTGGGAAGGTATGGGAAAACGAAGTCAGAAATTCTTCCGAACATCCGGATGAAGTCTATGCCCTGATGAAATTACGTTCTCCTAAAAATATCGGACTGGCGGGCACGGCGGATGGGTTATACATCCAAGAGGAAGACGAAAAACCATGGCACAGGATGGTGAACAAAAAGGTACGCGGCAAGATACAGGCATTGGCCATCAGTTCCAGCTTTGAGCACCATAGAATCCTTGCAGCCGGTAGAGAAGGATTATTCATCTCCGATGATCTGATCACTTGGGAGAAGGCAGTTTTACCGACCATGGAAGGAGAAGAAATGTCCGTCTTCTCCATCGCGGTCTGTCCCTATAACAGCAACAGGATACTCGCTGGAGGAATGGGAAAAATATGGTGGAGTGAGGATAGAGGCTATACATGGAATCACTCGCAGAGAGGGCTGCCCAATGTCCCGATTCAATCCATGGTCTGTATGGGGGGGAGGTCCAATCAATGGCTCGTGGGAACACGATTAGGGATTTTTATATCCAAAAATTCGGGTGGAAATTGGACCCGAACTTCGGAATCGATTGGGGCCGCCGATGTAACGGTCATGATATCCATTCTCATGAATCCCTCCGGAAGCCGTAGTCGTTATTTGACGCGGGGAAAAGACTGCATTTTAGCTACAGATGCCCATTCCGGTGACTTATTGTATTCCTTCGATTCCGGAAATACATGGTATCGCTACTCAGACTGGAAATGCAGACTGTGGAGTTTATGGGCCGGACCGAATCCTACGGACGGAGTGCTGCTTGGGGGTACTTCCAGCGATGGTCTTTTTTCCGTGAAGATCAGCGATTTGTTTTCCTTCTTCAAGCTTAGGCATCAAGCTGAAAATCCCGACGTGTGGGAATAGGTGTATGTAGCTATAAGAGTCTCGGCGGGGTTTTCATCCAGGAAGAGATACTGCCCTGAGTGCGCCTACGGTTTTCCCATAAATGAATAAGTTCTATCGCTTGACATCCGTGTCCATTCCTCCTTACAATCAGCGGCGGCGAAACACTGGAAAATAGAAAAGGGGATAACCTTTCCCCGACAGTGGTCATCGCCGGAAGGTTTATCCAAAATATTTCAGGAGAGGACTATGTTACGGAATACGTTGATTCGATCGATGATCGGTTGTTTCGGAATCGCCATGCTGCTGGGTGGACTGGCCTTGGCCCAGGGCAGCACTGCAGCCAAGGACCTTTTTGCCGCAGATTTATCCAATGCCATTACCGCTAAGCCCGAATCCTGGGTGATGGAGAATGGGATACTTTCAGCCAAAGACGGCACCACCATCTTTACCAAAGACTCCTATGGTGATTTCGTATTGGATATGGACTTCAAAGTTGCCAAGGATGCCAATAGCGGTGTATTCCTTCGCACCGGCGATATCAAGAATGTTCTTTCGGCCCTGGAAATCCAGATCCACGAGACGAAAGATGGCAGCAAATACGGGATGGTTGGTGCCATTTACGACGCCATGCCGCCCAGCAAAAGCGCCTCGAAACCTGCCGGGGAATGGAACCATTACACGATTACATGCAAGGGAAGCAAGGTAACCGTGGTTCTGAATAAGGAAACCATTATTGAGGCGGACCTGGACAATTGGAAGGAAGCCCGGAAAAATCCCGACGGAACGCCCAACAAGTTCGCCGTGGCCCTGAAGGATTTTGCCCGCAAGGGACCCATCGGCCTGCAGGGGCTTCACGGAAAAGAACAGGCACCGGTTTGGTTCCGTAACCTGAAAATCAAGGTACTATCCTAATAGCGGTTTCTTCCCGCCGGATTTTCTCACCTACCACAAACATGACTAGGGGCGAACCTTCCTTCGCCCCTAAGAGTTCTTTAGCGACTGCCCATCCTTCTCGCGAATTTCTACCCGCCGGATCTTTCCGCTGATGGTCTTGGGAAGTTCATTCACAAACTCGATGATGCGAGGGTATTTATAAGGGGCAGTGACCTTCTTCACGTGCTCCTGCAGCTCCTTGACCAGGGCTTCCCCGGCTTTGTCTTTATACTCCTTGGCGAGGATGATGGTTGCCTTGACCACCTGACCGCGAATTTCGTCAGGAACACCGGTAATGGCACATTCGACAACCGCAGGGTGAGTCATGCAGGCACTCTCCACTTCAAAGGGGCCGATACGGTAGCCGGAACTCTTGATCAAATCATCGGCACGGCCGACAAACCAGAAATAACCGTCTTCATCCTTCCAGGCCAGGTCTCCGGTATAGTAGATACCGTCGTGATGTGCTTCTCTGGTCAGTTTCTCGTTGCGATAATATTCCTGAAAAAGGCCTACCGGATGCCGATTCTCGGTGCGGATCACGATTTGACCCTGTTCGCCGGCCTCAGCGCTGCGTCCGTCTGCCGTCAGTAGATCGACATCGTATTGCGGACTGGGCAATCCCATGGAACCCGGCTTCGGTTCTATCCAGGGGGAGGTGAAGACAGTGACGGTCGTTTCGCTCTGTCCGTAACCTTCCCGCAGTTTGACACCGGTCATACGGTAAAACTGTTCATAAACGGCAGGATTCAACGCCTCTCCGGCTATGGTGCACCATTCCAGATGAGACAGATCATATTGGGCGAGATCTTCGCGGATCAGAAGACGAAAAACGGTAGGTGGGGCGCAAAAGGATGTGACTTGATGTTTTTCCAGCATTTTGAGAATCTCTGCCGGTAAAAATTTTTCATGGTCATATACGAATACGGTGGCTCCCGCCAGCCATTGGCCGTAGAGTTTCCCCCACACGGCCTTGAGCCATCCGGTATCGGCTATCGTCAGGTGAAGGCTGCCTTCATGCAGGTTTTGCCAGTAAACCGCCGTCAGGATGTGACCCAGAGGATAAACGGAATTGAGCATGACCATCTTCGGATTCCCCGTCGTTCCAGAGGTGAAACTGACGATCAACGGATCGTCCCGTTTCGTGGGAAAATCGGGTCGGAGGAAAGGTGCCGTGTTTCTTATGCCCATCTGAAAATCGTTCCACCCTTCGGGTACATGGGGCCCGGTTGAAATCAGAATTTCGACCGTGGGAGATTCGGGCATGGCCCGATTGATGGCCGTGATAATCGGCTCCTCACCGACGGCAATAATGGCCTTGATGGTGGCGGCGTTGGTGCGGTAGACAATATCTTTGCTTGTTAGCAAGTGGGTGGCCGGAATGATGACAGCTCCCAACTTATGCAGGGCAAGGATGGTGAACCAGAACTCGATGCGTCGCTTCAGGATGGCCATGACCATATCGCCCTTGCCGATGCCCAAAGACTGAAACCAGGAGGCTGTCTGATCGGAATAGTATTTCACTTCGGCAAAGGTAAGTTCCCGACACTCGCCTTGATCGTTGGTCCACAACAAGGCTCTTTTATCGGGTTGGGTGGCGGCCCATTCATCGACCACATCGTAGGCAAAATTAAAATCGTCAGGTACGGTGAGCTGGAAATTCTTTTGAAAATCTTCCAGATCGACAAAGGTGGTTTGTTTCAGGTATTTCTCTATCATGGTTTCCTATCCGTCGGCCTATGGGAATTATGGATTGTTTTCTATTAAAGAATCATGGCTAGAAAACGGACGGTCCTGCTATGTAGGGCTTTCATACCGTGTCGTTTCCCTGAATCGAAATAGATGCTGTCACCTTCCTGCAGGACCAGCTCCTTGCCGTTAATACTCAACAACAGGGTGCCTTCCAGTACATAATTGAATTCCTGTCCCGGGTGTGCATTCAGATGCATGGGCACATCCTCCGGCTTGGGTTCCACGGTGACAATAAATGGATCGGCCAGACGATGGGAAAAACCGGCGGCCAGAGACTGGTACTTATAAGCCTTGGCACGTTCCATGGCTGTTCCTTGTCCGGCCCGGGTCAGGAAGTAGCCGGAAACGGTCGGTTCTTCACCGAACAGCAGTGCGGTCAGTTCTATATGACAGTGTTTTGCGATGGCCTGCAATACTCCGATGGGAATATCCGAGTTACCGCTTTCATATTCCTTATAATCGGCTTCGGAAATACCGGCGGCCCGGGCAAGATCGGCAATGTCGAGGTTCAAGGCGTCCCGCAATCCATAAAGGCGTTTGGCAATTTCTACAATCTGTTCGTTCATAATGATCTGACTCCTAAGTGGCTTCCTAATTACTCTTTTTTATCATCCAGAAATCGCAGGGCGATCGTATGGAATTCATCCTGGATTTCCAAAAAGGCATCGACCAAAATCGGATCGAAAAGAGTCCCTCTTCCTTTTCGGATGGTTTCCACGACTTCCTGGTGAGAGGCGGCTTCCTTGTAGATCCGCTTGCTGATCATGGCATCGTAGACATCGGCAATGGCCATAAGTCTTCCGGCTAAGGGTATTTCTTCTCCCCTGAGCCGGTAGGGATAACCTTCTCCATCCCATCTTTCATGGTGATAAACGCTGATCTCTTTGGCTATGGTCAGAAATGTGTTTTCGCCCATACGTTTCGCCGCGGACTGCAGAATCTTGTTTCCGATCAGGGTATGGCGGTGCATGACGTCGATTTCTTCCTGGTTCAGTCTGGCCGGTTTCAGCAGGATACTGTCCGGGATCCCTACTTTTCCCAGGTCGTGCAGAGGTGCCGATAAGAAGAGGGCCTCGACATAATCCTTGTTCAGGATCGAACGATAAGCTTTTTGTTTCTTCAAGTGTTCGGCCAAAGCCCGAACATAGTGCTGCGTCCGGCGGATGTGCCCTCCCGTCTCCGGATCCCGGTTTTCAGCTATATTGGCAATGGTTTCGATGGTGGCTTCCTGAATCGCGGTAAGATTGCGCCGGTATTGTGCCAGCTTTCTTTCCCCCTGACGGTACTTGAAGGAAGAGATCAAGGTGTACATCATTGCGGTCATCAACAGAGGTTCGAGGGGAAAGAAGAGAAATCCGTACGTGTGGAAGAGAACAAGGGAAAGGGAAACGATACAAATGGCACACAGAAGCAGAAATAGAAAACCGGTGAGCGCCCGCGTCTGCGGCATGACGATGAGGAAGAGAAGCCCGAGAAGCATGGCGAGTAGTATTTCTGCTCCTCGGACCCATGGAGGGCGCCGGAGAAAATCGCCTTGCAGGAGCGTGTCGAGCGTGCCGGCCAGGATATCGATCCCAGGAACGACGCTTTGGAAAGGAGTGACACAGATGTCCTTCAATCCCCCGGCCGTAACTCCCAGCAGCACGGATCGACCGGTAAGACGATCCAGAAATTTTCCTTCGTAAACGTCCACGGCGGAAATATGAGGATAGCTCTGGGAAGCACCCCGAAAACGGATCCACAAACGTCCCTGTTCGTCCAATGGAATGGATCGATCGTCTATCGTGAGATCCATCTCCCCTTGGGAGGAGAAGCGCAAATCGAGCCTTTCCGTTTTCTTTCCGGCAAGAAAGGAGGTCAGCATCAGGTTGGGATAGATCTTACCTTCATACCGGATCATCAGGGGAATACGCCGAATGACGCCGTCGTTCTCCGGTCGGATGTTGATAAATCCGGAGGATTGTGAGGATGTCGCTATTTGGGGCAGGTTACAGGCGACTCCTACAGCCGGAATCAGGTTCCAGGAGTCATCGGCAGGATACGATGGTTGGAATATTCGAGAAATGTGCAACGGATGCAACCGGCATTCTTTTCCGGGATTCACACTGGAGAAAAGAAATTCATAACCCAGGATAAAGGGTCCTTCGGCGATCGCCTGGGCCAGGATGGCGTCATTGTCCAGATACTGTTTGGGAATTCCCTGGAGAGGGAGTTCAAAAGACAGATCTTGCTTCATTTCCTTCTGCAGGCTGGCAAGAGAGGTGCGGTCCGCTTCGGGGAAGAACAGATCGAGAGCCACCGATTGCGGCTTCGCCTGACTGATTTTTCGCAGCAGCGAGGCCAGACGATAACGGGGCCATGGCCATTGTCCCAGTTTTTCCAGACTCCGGTCGTCGACGGCGACAATGATCGGCTCTGTGGCAGCTTGTTTGGGTGCACCCGCACGCAGATAGGCGTCGTAGATTTGCAGGTGGATCTGCCATAAAAACTGAGGAGTGTTGACGAAAAGAAAGACCAGTCCGAAGATCAGCAAAAAACCGAAGAGGTAAAGAAACCGATTCTCTTTCCATTGAGAGGGAAGGTGTTTTTTCCCATTTTCGGTTTCGTTGATGATCGGATCGGGTTGGGGTTCTTGCATGGACCTATAGGAGAACAAATTTCAGCATTCCAGAAGGATAAAAAATTACCATGATCACAGTATGGCAACCTACCGGTAAATACCAACCCTGGGGGCTATCGGATGGTGATTTCCACTCTGCGGTTGCGTGGTTCGCTTACATCATCCGCGGTAGGGATGAGCAGGTCTCTTTTCCCGTAAGAATCGACTTCGATCAAGGCCGGATCCATCCCTATTTCCACCAGTTTCGCTCGTACCGTTTCGGCCCTCAGTCTGGCCAGCTTATCGTTCGTTTCATCGGATCCCATAGTGTCCGTATGGCCGACAACACGGACCTGACATGGCATACGCTGCTTCACGGTGTCTAATGCCTTGTGAAGCAGAGCCGAAGACTCTTCCGTCAGGGAGGTGGTGGCCAGCAGGAAATGCAGGACGTACACGACTGCAGGCGAAGGCATCGCCTGCAAGGCTGGTCCGAAGATTTTTTGAATCTCTTCTGCCGTGACCGCTTTGGGCGGTGTGGGGGCACTGTCTGCAGACGGGATCTCAGTGGAGGTATCGATTTGGTCGAGAATCTGGCTTCCTCCCCGGGAAGAAACGGAGATGGTTCCCGGTTTTCCATCCTCATGAGAGATCAGAACGACAAGAGTACCTGTTTTGGCCGGCGGTTGCGGAACCGGCGAAACCACGGCAGTCCGTTTCCCGCAGCCAAAACCAACGAGTAAGAGTATCGAGAGTGATAAGGGAATGAGTATCCGGCGCATGAGGTGTTATCTTTCTGCGGTTATGAATCGACTTTCAATAAAATCCTTGTCCCTCGAACTCCGACAATCGCTTCCGGGGTCTGCAGCTTTACCGATTCGGGAGCGAGCTTGGCTATTGTTCGGGAAACGTAGGCGGCCGTTCCTTTGACCAGGCGCAGAAGGAAAGAAAATAAACCTTGCCTGGGTTCAAAGGTATAGGAATCCATGGCCACCTCGCTGCTCGGGCCCAGGGAGACGCGGGTATTGTCGGAAAAAATGACTCCTATCGAACCATCTTCTCCGGTCTTTAAAATATCGTTCAGGTGAATGAGAATGCCGGCGGCAGCCGGGATGATCTTACCGCTACTGTAAATGGAAGCACTTCCGGAAACATATTTGACGATTCCGATGGAGGGTGATCCTTCGGAAAACACGGTACAGGAGAACAGGAAAAAGATCAGTAATGAGCAGAAAAGCGATTGTCTACGCATGGTCGCTCCTAAACAAAATAGGTTACAGGGTTATCCCTGAGACAATCGGTCCTTTGAGGAAAACCCAAGGCAGTGATTATAGACTATTCCTCCCAGAAGAGAATAGAGTGTGGGTCGGCAACCGGTGAGTTGTCTCGATCTGGAAGGAGAGTGTGGCGGTTCGATCGCTTCAGATGCCTCTTGACTTTCCCCTGGGGAGCGCATAATCTCTTCGAATCAACGACGATGTCTTTCGCAGAATCAAAATAATCAGTATGGGGTAAACGATCCGAGGAATCTATGAAATTTGACTTGATCCTAGCCGGTGTCGGCGGACAGGGAGTTCTATCCATTTCTACCGTGATTGCAGCTGCCGCCTGCGAAGAAGGTGTCCATGTCAAACAATCGGAAGTTCACGGAATGTCACAGCGGGGCGGGGCTGTCCTCAGCCACTTGCGACTTTCTTCGGAACCGATTGCCGGCGACACCGTTTCCCGCGGATGTGCCGATATGGTTCTGGCCATGGAGCCTCTGGAAGCACTGCGGTATGTGGAATATCTTCGTTCTTCTGGATATCTTCTGACCGCCGCTGCCCCGGTGCGCAATATTCCCGATTATCCTCCTTTGGAGGAGGTCCATCAACAGGTGCGCAAGATCCGTGGGGCCGTTCTTATCGCTGCTGATACCATAGCCCGGGAACAGGGATCGATTCGATCGGTCAATATGGTGATGATCGGAGCGGCATCCAATTTTCTTCCCCTGTCGCCGGATGTTCTTGAGAAAACCATCGAGAATTTTTTTCAGACGAAAGGGGAAAAGATAGTACAGATGAATCGAAATGCCTTCCGTTGCGGCAGGCAATGCACGATATGACTGCGTTTCAGGAAATCGATACGGATTCTATCGCCGGTATTCTGGAGGCGACGGGTGATCGATTTGTGCTTCTGGAACCGGAAGGTCTGGAGGTCGTCAAGGCAATGGGGATCGCCATCCCCGATTACCGATTTATCACTGCCGCCGAAGCCTTATCCCCCAAATCTTTACCCGATTTCCCCCGAGATCGGGTGGTGATCAAAGTCGTTTCTCCGCATATTTTGCATAAAAGTGATGTAGGTGGAGTGGAAATAATACCCAACGACCCCTTTACCATACTGGCAACCTTATCCACTCTTGTTTACCGATTCCGGAACGAAGAAGTCGCCGGTTTTTTACTGGAAGAATTTATCCCCTATCCGCAGGCCATTGGGCACGAATTACTTCTAGGCATGCGTTGGACTGAGGATTTTGGCCCGGTTGTCACCATGGGTCTGGGAGGTATCTATGCGGAGTACCTTTCCGAGAATCTGCGCAAAGGTCGGGATTTGGCGCTGTTCTCTCCCTGGATGCCTCCGAAGGAGGAATCTCTCCGGCTGATATTGAAGAACACCGCAGTGGGTGAGTTGATGACCTGTTCTTTACGCGGGCAGAAACCCAGAACCTCCATTGATGTGTTGATGCGAATGGTCCAGACATTTCTCCAGGTGGCAGAGCGATTCATTCCCAACCGGATTCGAGAGCTGGAGATCAATCCGCTGGTGCTTACCTCCTATGGACCCGTCGCTCTGGATGTAGTCATCAAGAAGAACACGGAGCCGCCGGCGGTTCTATCACCGAAGCGTCCCATATCCAAGATCAAGGCCCTATTGGAGCCTCGATCGATCGGCGTTATCGGCGTCTCCTCCAGGGAAGGAACCACCGGAAGAATCATCCTGCGAAACCTCCTACAGGAAGGATATCCCAGGGAAAGAATTTTTGTCGTCAAGCCGGGAACGGAGGAAATCGAGGGATGCCATTGTTACCAGGATATGGCAAGTTTGCCGGAAACCCTCGATCTTCTTGTTGTATGTGTCTCCGCGGCAGCCACTCCTCAAGTGCTGATGGATGTGATTGCCGGTAAAAAAGCCCAAAGCCTGATCGTTATTCCGGGTGGTTTCGACGAGAAAGAGGGTGGGGCCTGTATCGTTGCGCAGATGAAGAAGGATCTGGAGAAGAGCCGGTCGACCGAAGGACAGGGACCGGTCATCAATGGAGGTAATTGCCTCGGGATTCGCTCTCTGCCGGGAGGTTACGATACCTTCTTTATTCCCGATTACAAATTACCGCGAGGGAGGAGCCATCTCGCTCCCTTGGCTTTGATTGCCCAGAGTGGGGCGTTTGCCATTTCCAGGATGGGAAAATTGGCAGGCATGGATCCGCTCTACAGTATTACCTGCGGCAACCAGATGGATCTCACCTTCGGAGACTATCTGGAATATTTTCTGCAGGAACCCCGCATCGAAGTCGTAGCCGCCTATATCGAAGGATTCAAACCCCTGGACGGCTATCGCTTTTTAAAGAGTGCCGCAGAAATATCCGCCCAAGGTAAATCGGTCGTCGTTTACCGTGCCGGACGCACAGCCAGCGGGGCTAAAGCGACCGCCAGTCATACGGCATCGATTGCCGGAGATTACGTTGTGGCGGAACGGCTGGCCCTACAGGCAGGCGTGGTCATGGCGGAGACTCTGGAAGATTTCGAAGACCTGGCGCAGCTGTTTACGTTACTCCGTAATCGCCAGGTGCGTGGATGGAGTCTGGGAGCCGTATCGAATGCCGGCTTTGAATGTGTCAGTTTCGCCGATTGTTCGGGCCCATTCGAATTCACCCATTTTCAGCCTCAGACCATGGATCGTTTGCAGGAGCTGTTTCAGTCCGGCGGTATCCATTCGATCACGGATATTCACAATCCTCTGGATCTGACCCCGGTTACCGGAGACGAGCTGTTCGCCGATGTCATACGACTTCTATTGGACGATCCCGGATTGGATGCCCTGGTCGTAGGTTGCACTCCGTTGACTGCGGCCCTGCAGACATTGCCTGGTGGCGAAAAACACAGAGAAGATATCCGGTCCGAGAAATCGATCGCAATGAAATTCGCCCGTCTCTGGCGGGAATCGAAAAAACCGTGGATTGTGATTGTGGATGGTGGGCCGATTTATGATCCCATGGCCAGACTGCTGCGGGAAAACGGGATCCCTGTGTTTCGCATCGCTGATCGGGCGATGCGGTTATTTCAATATTATTTCCAAAAACATCTCTTATCCAAGTAATTCGAAAGATGCTAAATAAAATGTTCCGAAAACGACCGTTGACCTTTTTTCTGCTTTTTATCTTCATGGCAGGGATCGCTGACATCGCCTCCCGCCCTAAACCCTTGTCCAACGCCCATTCCCATAACAATTATATGCAGAAGAAGCCTTTTTGGGGCGCCATCGAACTTGGCTACACCAGCATAGAAGCGGACATTCATCTGAAGAATGGGAAATTGTTGGTCGGCCATGACGATAAGGACCTGCGGGAAGACAGGACGCTGCAGACGATGTACCTGGATCCGCTGCGCCGTCTTGCCCGGCAGAATGGCGGCCGGATCCTGCCCGGGGGACCGACACAAATTCTCCTCATTGATTTGAAAACCGAAGCCGATGCCACTTACGGGCAATTAAGCAAGGTATTGGCCGAGTATGCCGACATGCTGGTGGTATTCGACGGAGAAAAAAAGAAAGACGGTGCCGTTCTGGTGATTGTCTCCGGCAACCGTAATTACGCATGGATGAAATCGGAGAGACCGCGGTATGCCGCCATGGATGGAAGGTTGGCGGATCTTTCGGGAAACGATTCTGTCGACCTGATTCCCATGATCAGCGATACCTGGGAAAAAGCATTCACCTGGCGCGGTCTGGGTCCTATCCCGCCCGAGGAGTCGCTTAAACTGCACAATATTGTGGAACAGGCACACCGCAAGGGACAATGGGTGCGCTTCTGGGCTACACCTGACCAACGGACCCCGGCGCGGGAAAGGGTCTGGAAGGTATTGCTGGATGCCGGAGTGGATTTTCTCAATAGCGACGATCTGCCTGCCTTGCGGAAATTCCTATTGAAGAATGCCCCGGTGGAAAGAGGAAAAACGATACGATAAGTTGCCTCTTCGGAAGCAGGCAGTGATGAAAATGAAAAATGTGGATGGGATGGAGGTAAAGAATATATGAATCGACGGATCCATAGACGTTCTTCGTTGGGAATGATGATAGGCGGGGTGGCCGCCGGGAGCAGGGCTTTCGGCTCTCTAGATACATCGCAAGTCAGCCAGGAAGATACGATCGTTCGACGAAAAGGGAATGTGCATCATTCGGTTTCTGCCTGGTGTTACGGGAAGTTGTTTGAAACCGGGAAAAGCGGACCGGCCAGGATGAGCTTCGAAGATTTTTGCCGTGAATGCCGGCGGATGGGACTGGAATCTGTCGAATTACTCGGCGCAGACCGCTGGGCAACGGTGAAAAAAGTAGGAATGATTTGCGCCATGTGCAACGGACCGGATCGTATCGACTACGGATGGAACCGGATAGAGCACCATGAAGACCTTCTGGAAAAATTTACCAAGGCCATCCCGGAGGTGGCCCAAAATGGATTCCCCAACATCATCACCTTTTCCGGAAACCGCCGCGGGATGAGCAACGAAGAGGGACTGGAAAACTGTGTGCAGGGGCTGAAACGGCTGATGCCGATAGCGGAAAAAAATAAGGTAACGGTAATCATGGAACTCCTGAACAGTAAGGTAAACCACAAGGATTATATGGCCGATCACACTGCCTGGGGCGCGGAAGTTTGCCGGCGTGTCGGATCGGAGAGACTCAAACTACTCTATGATATCTACCATATGCAGATCATGGAAGGTGACATCATTCGCACCATCAAGGAAAATGCGTCCTATATCGGACACTATCACACCGGCGGCAATCCGGGCAGGAACGAGATCGACGACACTCAGGAAATTTACTATCCGGCGGTCATCCGGGCCATCCTGGCCACCGGATATCAAGGTTTTATCGGGCAGGAGTTTGTACCCCGCCGCGAGGACCTTCTGGGATCCTTAAAACAGGCCATTGACATTTGCGATGTTTGACATGACTGGAGAAAAGAAAATGATTATGCAGGTTTCCTGTGTTCAGTTGCACTGGGCCAAATCTTTAAAGAGCAATCTGGAGAAGACGATGGCCTATATCGCTGCCGCCGCTAAGGAAGGCAGCCGGGTCGTTCTCTTTCCGGAAGCTTCTCTGACCGGATACTATTTCCCTTATCTGGTCACTCTGGACAAGCAAAAAATCGAGGAATCGTTACGCCAGGTTTGTCTGGCAGCCCGGCAGCACCATGTGTGGACCATTGTCGGGACGATACAGGCGACGCAGGATCGTTATCTGAACCTGGCTCATGTCATCAATCCACAAGGTGAAGTGGTTCATGAATACGCCAAGGTCAATCTTGCCGGATCGGATGAAAAAACGTACTGCCGGGGCGGCAATAAGCTGTCTCTTTTCCAGGTGGATGGAATTCTCTGCACCCTGGTCATATGTCGAGACGGGAGACACCCTGAACTGTATCGCATTCCGGCTATGGCCGGAGCCCAGATCCTGTTTCATCCCTCCTGCAGCTCCGATGAAATCGAGGCCGTATGTTGGAAACGCACTGCCGGCCGGGCCCAACAGCCGGTCGGACCCAATGCGCGGATCTTTCATTGCGTGGCCAACACGGTGGGACAGTCGCCGGATGGAAAACAGTCCTCCAGCGGATGGTCCTTCATCCGCGAACCGGGAGGTATTCCGCTGGCAGAAGCGGGCTTCTATCAGGAGGAGATGATTACGGCTGTTCTCGATCTCTCCCGTGCCGACCGATCGTATGTTTTGGACAGTATGGAGAATCCGCCGTTTCTCTCTACCTATTGGAAAGCCATGACCGAAGAAGTAAAAAAGAGGGCCGATATCAAACCGGAATGAGGGGTCCGATGACATGCAACGAAGATCATTTTTAACGGCACTGGCGCTAGGAAAAGTAGCCGGCGGAAGCGGGCGTATCGGTGTGGTCTGTCACCTGGGAAAGAGAGAAGAAGATGCCCGGAAAAGGCTGGCGGCCGCGGCCGCTGCCGGTTTCCAACGGATTCAGGTGGTTTTTCCCTGGAACGAAATACAGGATTCTTTTCTCCGGGATTTGCCCCGCTGGATCCAGGAGGAGGGATTGGTTCCCGTTGTTCTCAGCGCTTATGTCAACTGCCTGGAACCACGTCAGGTCATCATGTCCACTCGGGCTGAGGATCTGGTGCGGGCCATCGAATATGCCGCGACCCTCTCCTGCGATCGCCTGATCGCCTGGACCGGCGGTTATGCCGGGGAACTGATGAAACCGGAGCCGCGAAATTTCCTTCCGGCAGCCGGTGAGACCATTCAACGCTTTTTAGAGCTCCATCTGAAAAGACTGGAATCACTGAAACTGTTGTTGGCCCTGGAGACATACAATACACTGGCCTGCCCCGATGCCTCTTCTCTCCGATCGCTGCTGTTACGGTTACCGAATTGCATTACTGCCGTGCTGGATCCGCCCAATCTGACACCCATCTCCAGGTATGGGGAAAGGGATCAGGTGCTGGGGGAGATGCTGCAGATTTTGAAAGGACGGATAGGGGTAGTGCATCTGAAAGATTTTCGATTGCCGCCGGGAGCCAATCAGTATGAACTTCCCGAGCCTCTGGCCGGTGAAATGAATTATGGATTGTTTATGCGGGAGATCAGGAAACTGAACAAGGACATTCCTATCGTTGCGGAACACTTCGGGCCGGATCGGTTTGCATCCATGCATCGTCGACTGAACGCTTTCTGGCCATAATCCTCTGTCCTGGCGCTTTTCCCTGCCTTCCAGCCTGCCTTCCTTGTTCAGGGAGCGGTGTAAGAGTTTATTTATTCTTAAACAACCGATCCAGGTGTGAAGCCAATTCGTTCATTTCCAGAGGTTTTTGAAAGTAGGCAAAGGGATGTAGGCGATCGGCCCGATCTCTGACTTCCCGATCGCCGTAGCCGGTAATAAAAATGATGGGGACCTTATGCCGCTGCAGAATTTCTCCCGCAGCATCTATCCCGTCCATGGTCCCGGCCAGATGGATATCCATTAAAACGACATCTGGCCTTTCGGCGATGGCAGCCTGGACAGCTTCTTCTCCGGTAGTAACCGGTTTACAGACAATATAGCCGAGGTCCCGCAGAGTAAACTGCATTACCATCGCGGTCAAAGCTTCATCTTCAACGATCAGAATCTTAATGTTGTAGGCCATGCGTCCCTATGCCATTGGATATAGCCACATTTAATCAAAACATCCGGTATAAATCAATATGCCGGAAAGAAACAATAGCAACTTACTATATCAGACTATTTTCCGACCAGCCGATTTTTTCCAAATGGATTTCTTCCCATTGGCTGACACCCAAATGATAGGTTTCGTCTGCCGCCTGGATACACAGAGGAGGGGGTTGCAGCGGCCAGGGCTCTCCTTTGAGCAGTCGTCTTTTTTCCATGATGATTTTCAGGCAGACAGTTTCGACGGCTACCGGATCCGTACCGGCAATGAGCCCGTTATAATCCCAGAGATAGCGAGGGTCCGCCTGAGGGCCTTTATCACAGAGGGGACGAAGCGCATCCACCAGATACAGCTTGGTTTTTCCTTTTACCGCGGGCAGGTTCCAGATCTCACCGAGCTTGATATTGTTCGCATCATGGTAATCGGCCGGGGACCCGGAGAAGAGGATATAGTTTTTCAGGACTGTGCCGATCCCGGTGAGCCAGTGTGCTTTCAGTGCCGGCATGGAGATCAGAACGCTGCAGGCGTTCGCCTTGCTTTGTCCGCCTTGGGCCATGGAGACATTGCTCTCAGGAATCCCTGTACCGGCCAGGGAAGCCTGCACGGCGGAAATCAGTTCCGGGTGGGTTTTATTCAGATGATTGGTGGCCACAAGCCCAACCGTATCCGTCGTCTTCAGCAGGGAAAGCCATGCCTCTTTACTGCTTTTTTTCCCCGTGGTAGCCATCAACACTTTATCCAGCATCTGTTGGAGAATTTCTCCCTGGATCGTATGTCTTTCGTTCTGTACCTTTTCGTCACGGACCAGAAAGACGGTGCTGCTCCTTTTCCCAGCCCCTTGACCATCCGATGTCAGAGCTGGGGCCGCCAATGCGGTGCTGATGGTGCCGCGCATAAAATCACGGCGGGTAACATGCGGAACATGAACGATCATGATAATGCCTCCTGTCCTTGAGTTAATTGCGGTGAACGGCCTGCAACAATCCCCTGGCCGAGTTTTCCTCGGCAGCGGAAAATGCCAGGAGAAGAAGTTCTCCTCGCGATTCGCAACCGAGCCAGCCATCCTCCACAAGATGATACAGGGAGAGTGTCTCCTGAAGTACATCGTCTAGGGGTCTTTCGGGTAAATAAACCTTTAGGAAATCCCTTCCTGCCTGCAGGGCCGTCTTGGCAGAGGGATAACGAATGACCAGCAATTGCTGGCGTTTTTCCGCAGCGGGATCCGGAAACCGATACTCGGCGATCACCCCATCCGTATTCTGACCCAGGTGAAGCGGATTCCCTGTCGAGAGAAAATACTGCGAGTTCAAGACCAGGTGGGAATGAAAAAAGCAAATAGTATCTTTCTGCAGGGTCCATCGTTCACAGGAAGAGGGAAGCAGGGAGGTAATCGCCGGCGGGGTCGATTGTGGATGTGATAAGGTGACGGCATGGGCCAATTCCAGAACGGCTTTTTTCGAGGCGGGGGTTTCCCATCGGGTTAAAATTCGAATATAAACACTGCCGGAACGGATGCGCAGCAGTCCCGATCCGTAGAATCCGACGACAGCCCCGATATCTAATCTCTCACCTCCCCAATCCGTAGAGAGTACTCCGTAGGAATCGTCTGCCGTCTGCAGATGATAAAGCTCCAGGAGGATCTCTTCTTCCGCCGGCTCCTGGGGAAGGAATCGATAAACCTGCAGTTGGCGGAGGCGATAGGCCAGATAGAGTTCGCCGGCCCCGTCCATGTAGTCGAAGATCTTATCCGGCAGTATCATTTCCGGGTCTTTCTCTCGGGTCCAGGTCCCGATATTTTCCGGGATGTCCATCATGAGTGATTTCTCAAGAGGCATTCGTCACGTCTTCCTCGATATGCGCCTCATCGATCAACATAATAGGAATATCGTCGCGTATGGGATAAACGCGATGACATTGCACGCATTTCAGACCCGATTGGTCGGATGTCAGGTGAACATCCGATTTGCAGAAGGGGCACGCCAGAATATCCAGCAACTCTTTACGAATGGGCATGATCTTGTTTCCATGGAAAAGTGTTAACGATGGGGTTGATTGGTCCGTCGGCAGGACTCGAGTAGCTCATACGATCAGTTTGTCGATTTCTCTGCTCCGGCAGATCGGGACCAGGAAAAATGGTTTTCCGTACCCTGTAGAAGTCTTCGCACGTTGGAGGAGTGTCGCCACAGGATAAGGATGGCCAAAAGAACCGCAAGGATTACCACAGCGGTTTCATAATGTAAAAGTACGGTCCACAAGGGAAAAGAGATGGCCGCCGCCATGGAACCGACTGAGATAAAACGGGAGAGAGTGACCGTCAAGAGGAAGACCAGTAAGGATAAAAGGACGGCTATCGGCGCAATGATCAGCAAGGCACCGAGAGCGGTGGCGACGCCTTTACCTCCGCGGAAGTGAAGAAAAGGCGTGAACATATGTCCTAGAACAGCCAAGACAGCGCTTAAAACCATGGCCGATTCGGTGCCTAGAAGTATTTGTGTTCCCAAAACCGCCAGAGCACCCTTGGCGGCATCCAGCAATAAGGTGAGTACACCCCATGTTTTCCCCGCGATTCGAAGCACATTGGTGGCGCCGACATTACCGCTCCCCACCTGCCGTATATCCCTTCCTTGGGTCCACTTGACAATCAGATAACCAAAGGGAATGGATCCCAGAAAAAAAGAAGCGGTCATACAGAACAGATAGAGTTTCATATGTGATCAAACGGAAAAGGGGAATGAGTGCATGGGGCGGTATTCCGGGCCGGAGGGGTGCAAGATGCTCTGGTAAAGAACGATTTTTTCCGCGTGGAAAGAACCGGCATAAAATGCTTCCGCTTCGGACAGCCAGGTTTCTACCGTCCCGGGATTCGGATTTCCTTCCTTACTGCGCCCCAAGGTCAGGTGTGGATGGAAAGGGTGTAACTCACGGGCCAATCCGATGGAATGGCATCCATCTTCGATTCGAGTGACCGTGTCCATCAAGGCAGAATTCCCTTCTTGGACTTCAGACACACCGGCCCAGAAGATACGAGGGTGGGTTGCGGAAGGGAAAACGCCCAATTTCTCTACCTTAAGAGGAAAAGCCGTTACTTTCGATGCAGCCTTGGAGACTACCGCCAACAAAGGATCGATTTTGCCGGTCTCCAGTTCGCCTAAAAATTTAATGGTCAGGTGTATGATTTTTGCATCTACCCAGCGCACACCTCCCGAATTCGTCCTGAAGCGGGCCTGGAGTTTTTCCAACTCGGTGAGAAGGTTTTTTGGCAGAGGGATGGCTAAAAAGCAACGTATTTTCATGCCAGTATTATACAATGAACCGAGAATCCTTCTGCGAATGCCATGCTTCGGGGAAAGATACGCAAACCATTTGTCATCACCGGGAAGTGATGCTAAACTAAAAAGAATAACCAAATACGGAGGCTCGGGAAAATACTGTCGCCTCTAATCGCTGAATTGTTGATACGGTCCATTTCTATAGGGTGAAGCTATAACATGAGTGCCTTGCTTGATCGTCACGATGTAAATGCAGATCATGGAAGAGTGAAAATACTGATTGTGGAAGACGATCCGGTAGCAGTGGAGAGTTACCGCCAAATGGTGGAATTTCTCGATTATGAACTGTCCGGTGTTGCCGCTACCGGCGAAGAGGCGATTGCCGCAGTTCGAGAAACCCTGCCGGATCTCATCCTCATGGATATTTATCTGAAGGATGGTTCTTCCGGGATAGAAACGGCCGAAAAAATACAAAAGATACACGATGTCGCCATCATTTTTGTGACGGTGGAAACGGACAAGAAGGCATTCCATAGTGCACAGAAGGCGGAAGCCTACGGCTATCTGGTCAAACCGATCAATCGATATGAGCTGCAGGCTACCATCGAAATCACTCTCGGCCGGCATGAGTTATACCGGGCGCTGCATCAGAGAGAGCGTAATTACAGGGAATTTCTCCAGAACTTCCGCGGTATCTCTTTCGAGTGCCGCACAGATTTTATACCCACGTTTATTTACGGACTGGTCGAATCGATGACCGGTTATAAGGAAGAGGAGTTTACCAGCGGGAAGATCCTCTTTTCCCGCGTGATTCATGCCGACGATTTGCCGGTCTTTCTTGAGGATAAAGAACAGCTGGCGACACAAGCCGGATATTCGGTCGATCGCGAATTGAGATTGATCCGCAAGGATGGCTTTTATCGATGGCTGCGAGGCGGACTACATAATATCTGCGATGCAACCGGAAAGCCGGAATTCATTCAGGGATTCTTCATCGATATCACCGATCAGAAAATGGTCGAAGAGGCTATGCGTCAGAGCGAGAGGCGTTTCCGGGAGCTCTATGATTACGCTCCTGTCGGCTACCATGAACTTGATACCAACGGTATGATTGTGCGTATCAATCAGACGGAACTACGTCTGCTCGGATATCGTCTGGACGAAATGTTAGGGAAACCCATCTGGTCCTTTGCCTCGGACGAGAGCTTTGCCAAGGAAATGATCCTGAACCAGCTGAGTGGGGCCACGATGGGGGAACAACAACAGGAGGTTGTATTTCGACGGAAAGATGGCAGCACGATCCCCATACGAATGGTTGATAAGATCCAATATGGCGATAAAAAGAATATCCTGGGTATCCGAAGTATCATGGAAGATATTTCGGAAAAGAAACGGCTGGAGGAGGAAAGGCAACAGCTGGATCTGCATCGGCAACAGGTGCAAAAATGGAAAAGTCTGAGTGTAATGGCCGGCAATATCGCCCATGACTTCAATAACATCTTAACGGGAATTATGGGCTATACCAACCTGGCGCAAAAAAGGGTGCCGGCGGATTCCCCGGTATCATCCTTCCTTTCCAAGATTGAAACGGAGGTGCTGCGGGCTTCCGAACTCAGCAAGCAGATGCTGACCTATTCCGGTAAAGGCATATTCGAAATCAAAATGTTGAATATCTCCCGATTGGTTCAGGAGATGAGCCCTCTGATCCAATCTTCCATCACCAAAAAGGCACAGTTGGTATTGGAACTGGAGGACGAAGTTCCTCCCATCATCGGCGACGGCAGTCAGATCCGTCACGCCGTCATGCATCTCGTTTCCAATGCTTCGGATGCTCTGATGGAAATGTCGGGAAAAATTACCATCCGGACCGGTCATGTACAGGCGGATAAAAATTTCTTTAAAGAAACCTATCTCCAGGAAGATCTGCCGGAAGGAGGCTATGTTTTTCTATGTGTCGAGGACGAGGGTACAGGAATGGATTCGGAAACCATGCGACGGATTTTCGATCCTTTCTTCAGTACCAAAAACATCGGACACGGATTAGGCCTGGCTGCAACCTTGGGCGTCGTTCGGGCCCATAAAGGGGCCATTCGCGTCCAGAGTATCCCACGAAAGGGTTCTTCGATTTCCTTGTTTTTTCCGGAAGCGTTTGTGGAAAAAATTCCCGGCAAGGAAACCCATAAACCGGAAACGCCATCCCCGGGGAAAATCCTGCTGGTTGACGATGAAGAAACGATCCTGGATGTTACCTCTGAGATTTTACAGCATGAAGGGTTTCAGGTGATCAGTGCCAAAGATGGAACCGAAGGGGTACAATCCTTCCAGCAGAACGCCGAAGATATCAGCCTGGTGCTGCTGGATCTGATGATGCCGGGCCTGAACGGAGAAGAGGCTCTGGCGGAGATGAGGAAAATTCGACCGGATATTTATGTTATTCTTTCCAGCGGACTTTCCGAACAGGAGGCCAGAAAAGGGTTTCCTGATGTTTCCCATCTGGGTTTTATTCAGAAACCCTATACTCTGGACCAACTGATCACCAGAGTAAAAAGTGTTTTCCAATCGCTTCCCCATGGGAGCGAGAAGTAACCGGTCGTCATCGGAAAGGACCGTCGCTTCATGGCGTAACCTTGCCGACAGAGTAAAAGTCCAAAGAAAAATTTTCTCCTCCAGTGTACACGGAAATCCATGCCGGTATGGACAAGTCACCCCTTCTGCTGCCGGCCATAATCCTCCTGGGCGGTACGTTATTACCGGTGAGAGCAGGACACTCTACTCTCCTCCTGCTTTTTTTATTGTGCTTCTGTTTAACACTTGTAGCACTTCTTTTTCTACAAAAAGGACATCGGGGGCTTTGCTACTCGATCCTCATGGCCGGATTCCTCACCTGCGGATCCTACCTTTCCCATGCGGCCGAGGGGAAAAAACAGAAGGAGCTGGATCTTCTGAGTCCCTGGATTGCCGAAGGATCTGTGCCGGCTTGGACCGGGTTTGTCGAGAGGGATCCGGAGAAGGGAAATGGATATGTAGTCCTGAACCTCAGACTGGAATCGGTGGAGCGGGGACAGCAGCGGTTGAAGATCGGAAGTGGCGTGCGTCTGACGATTTACGACTCTATTCACCCGGAGGTAAAAGCCGATTATGTCATTGGGGATCGAATCCGATTTCAATCCGCCCTGCAGCGTCCAAAGAATTACTCCAATCCAGGCATGTTTGATTATCAGGCCTTTTTGGAACGCAGGAACATACTCCTGGTCGGAACGCTGAAAACTCCATCACAGTTGCAAAGGCTGGAAGGCATCGGATGTAATTCTTTACTTTACTATTCAGCTATCCTACGGCGTTCTTTCTCCGGTTTTTTACAGAAACAGTTTTTTCTTTTAGGACCGGATGGAAACCGTACTTCCGGCATCATCGATGGATTGCTTTTCGGCCGGAGAGAGCGCATGGATCCGGAGATAGAAGAATTATTTCGCATTACCGGAACCTACCATATTTTCGTCGTCTCCGGCTTCAATACAGCACTGATCGCGGTTTTCCTGATCTGGTGTTTGCGCTTCCTGCGATTGCCCGTCTGGCTGCAGGTTATAGGCACCACCGCTGCCCTGCTTTTTTACATGATCATGACGGACCTGAACCTTCCCGTCGTCCGTGCCACGATTTTTTCCATCCTGGTGCTGATCGCCCATGTCATCTGGCGCCAGACCAGCTTGCCGAACAGTATTGCCCTCTCGGGGCTGATTCTCCTCTTCTTCTGGCCGGAAAGCGCTCAGGATGTCGGCTTTCAGCTGACCTTTCTTTCCTGTCTGGCCATAGCCTGTATCGCCGTGCCTTTTATCGATAACTATCTTTTCCCCTGGCGGCTATCGTTGCGCGGATTTTTCACCACGAATGTTCACTTGCTGCAGTATGATGGTATCCATCGATGGGCCCGTCGACTCCATTTTGAGTTGGAAGTGTTGATGGAAAGGATCCTCAAAACAATCGGCAATCAGAAAGGGATGATTGCGAAGCTGATGCCGCGGCTGATCCTTCTTAGCGGCGACTGTATTTTTTACCTCGCCGGAATCCTGATCGTTTCCGTGTCGGTTCACTTTCTTCTGGCGCCGCTGATGGCAGACTCTTTCCACCGGGCGAACCTTGCCTCTGCTCCGGCCAACCTGCTGGTGGTGCCGGTGATGACCCTGTTATTGCTGGGGAGTCTGTGCGTGGGGGGAGTGCTATGGATTTTCAATGTCACATGGTATCCATGGGCGTTTCTTACCGTGTGGCTCAACGAAAAGACCATATTCTGCCTGCGGTGGTTCACCGAACAGGGGGACTGGCATTGGCGGACTCCTTCGCCTCCCATTCCATGGATGTATTTTTATTACGGATTATGGTTGTTCTGCCTTCTTCCTTTTCCGAGGAGAATTCGACTCGTTGCCTTTATCGCCGTCCTTGTCTGTTTTCCAACGTTTTTATGGTCTCCTTTTCCAGTTGTCCACGAGGCTGGAACCTGGGAGGTATGGTTTTTTGATGTCGGCCATGGCGATTCCATTTTAAACATTTTTCCCGGCGGAGAAACCATCTTGGTGGATGGAGGCGGCAGCCGGGGAAGAAGTGTCGCTGAGAACGATGGGATGGAATCGATTAGGACACGGTTTGATATTGGAGAAGATGTCCTATGCCCCGCTCTCTGGACACTCCGTGTCAAACGCCTGGATCATATCGTACTGACACACCCCGAATCAGATCATTACGGAGGGCTTCATGCCGTTCTGGGTAATTTCCCGGTTGGAGAATTATGGGGCCCATGGCCGGTTGAGAAATGGATCTCATCGGTCCCTGGTCTGCAACGGCTGGCCGAGGAGAAAAATCTCGAATGGCAGGGCCTGATCAAGGGGGATTCCTTTTCCATCGATGGATTACGGCTGGATGTCATCAGTCCTCCAGAAACATTGTTGGGTCCGTATGCCCGGATCAACAACCGGTCCGTAGTTTTACTGGGAAGATACTTGAAACCACGACTTTTACTGACCGGAGATTTGGAAAAGACAGCCGAATTTGACCTGTTGCAGGATTGCCAGACATTACAGGCTGAGGTTTTAAAGGTGGCCCATCATGGGAGCGAGACTTCGAGCCATTCCGAGTTTCTGGAATGCGTACATCCGGAATACGCGATTATTTCCTCCAGAGAAAAATCCCCCATGAAAATGCCCATGACTGGTACTCTGGAACGGCTCCATACTATCGGTGCAAAGGTTTATCGGACATCCGATTCAGGCGCGGTTCGCGTCCGATTTCTTCCTGGAGAGACCAAAATCGACACCTTCCTTGAGCAGTAAAGGCGAGTTCCGGTTAATCTAATTCAAAAAACAGGGAAAGATCCTGAAAGATAGGGATTTCTTGGGAGAAAAACTTGACAAGGTTATGCTCAAAAATTATATTAAAGCAGTGCTAAATGAGTTGAACGTAAAAACAAAATATATACTTCAATGAGGGAGAGAAGACGATGTCCAAAGTGATCGGAATAGACTTGGGGACGACTAATTCTGTGGTTGCCGTAATGGAAGGTTCAGAACCGGTGGTCATAACCAATCCGGAGGGGAGCAGGCTGACGCCTTCTGTGGTTGGTTTTACCAAATCGGGAGAAAGGTTGGTCGGGCAGGTAGCTAAACGTCAGGCGATTACGAATCCTGAGAATACGGTTTTTTCCATTAAGCGGTTCATGGGAAGAAAATACAATGAAGTGAACGAAGAGATGAAGATGGTTCCCTATAAGGTTGTTTCCGGGGGAAACAGCGATGTCCAGGTGGAAATCAGTGGAAAGGATTATGCGCCGCCGGAAATTTCCGCCATGATTTTACAGAAAATGAGGCAGGCCGCCGAAGAGTACCTGGGAGCGAAAGTGACCCAGGCGGTCATTACTGTTCCTGCTTATTTTAATGACAGCCAGCGGCAGGCCACTAAGGATGCCGGCAAGATCGCCGGACTCGAGGTTCTGCGTATCGTCAATGAACCCACGGCTGCGGCACTGGCATATGGACTGGACAAGAAAAAGGATGAAACCATCGCTGTCTACGATTTTGGCGGAGGCACCTTTGATATTTCCATCCTGGAAGTGGGGGAGGGAGTCGTTGAAGTCAAATCAACCAATGGAGATACCCATCTCGGCGGCGATAATATCGACCAGAGACTGATCGATTGGATCGTCGGTGAATTTAAAAAAGATCAGGGCATTGATTTGTCTAAAGACAAGATGGCTCTTCAGCGACTGAAAGAAGCGGCTGAAAAAGCCAAAATGGAACTTTCCACAACCATGGAGAGCGAAATCAATCTGCCGTTTATTACCGCGGATGCCGGTGGGCCGAAACACCTCAACCTGAAGATCACCAGGGCCAAGTTCGAGCAGTTGGTGGAGGATATACTGCAGCGTACTGTTGCTCCCTGTAAACAAGCCCTCTCAGATGCCGGATTGAAGCCGAACAACATCGACGAGGTGGTATTAGTCGGAGGGTCGACGCGAATTCCCAGAGTTCAGCAGATCGTCAGGGAACTGTTCGGAAAGGAGCCCCACAAAGGGGTGAATCCGGATGAAGTGGTTGCCGTAGGGGCCGCGGTTCAGGCAGGTGTCCTTTCAGGAGATGTCAAGGATATTTTACTGCTGGATGTCACCCCACTCTCTTTGGGGATTGAGACCCTTGGCGGCGTTTTTACCAAGCTGATCGAGCGGAACACGACCATTCCGACCCGCAAGAGCGAGATCTTTTCCACCGCCGCCGATAACCAGACCTCTGTTGAGATTCATGTCTTACAGGGGGAACGTCCGATGGCCAGGGACAATCGCACTTTAGGCAAATTCCAACTGGTGGGGATACCGCCTGCGCCTCGGGGGATCCCTCAGGTCGAAGTCGCTTTTGATATCGATGCCAATGGAATTGTCAACGTTTCCGCAAAAGATCTTGGGACGGGAAAGGAACAGAAGATAACCATCACCTCTTCCAGTGGCCTCAACAAGGATGAAATAGATCAGATGATCAAACAAGCCGAAAGCCATGCCTCGGAAGATCGTCAAAAGCGGGATGAAATCGACTCCAAAAACAGGGCGGATCATCTTGTCTACACCACGGAGAAATTATTAAAAGAAAATCGCGAGAAAATCTCCGATTCGGACGCCCAGAACATTGAATCGGCCATTGCCGAGACGAAAGCTGCCATCGAAAAAGGCGGCCTGGAAAATATCAATCAGGCCGTAGAAAAACTGACACAGGCGTCGCATAAGCTGGCGGAAGCGATGTATAAACAGGCATCTTCGCAGCAAACGCCGCCCCCGCCTCCCGGGGCACAGGACCAGGCATCCTCCCAAGGCTCTGCCCAACCGAAAAGCGATGATGTCATCGATGCGGAGTATGTGGATCTGGACGATTCCGACAAGAGGAAGAAGTAGTTTTCCCGTCGGACTCTACAAATAAAAACGATACGGACAAAATCGCTTTCCATCCTGCAGACAGCGGACGGAAGGACGATTAGGAAACACAGGTAAGGACGGGCCATGAAAGGACAGAAGGACTACTACAAAGTTCTGGGTGTGGCCCGTACTGCCGGTGAAAAGGACATCAAACAGGCCTATCGCAAATTGGCCAGGAAATACCATCCCGACCTCAATCCCAGCAACAAGGTTGCCGAGGAACGCTTCAAAGAGATTCAAGAGGCCTACGATGTGCTGAGCGATGCCGAAAAAAGGAAGTTTTACGACCGCACCGGCTTCTACAGCGATCAATCAGCAGCGGCGCAGGGCAGCGGCGCAGGATTCGGGAAAGGACCCTCCGGTTTCGACTTTTCCGGATTTGATTTTGAATCGTCCGGCGGGGGGAGTTTTCGCGATATCTTCAGCGATATGTTTCGTTCCTCGCGGGAAACCGAAACCGCATCGGTCAAAGGACAGGACAGGTTTTATCACATAAAGCTTTCTTTTATCGATGCGGCCCAGGGAAAAGCGACCAAAATCACCATCCAAAGAAGAGAATCCTGTGCGGATTGCAATGGGACCGGGCATACGCGTTCTCGTGCATCGTCGCCATGTACGGCTTGTGGGGGGACGGGAAGGGCCAATCGCTCCAAGGGTGTTCTGCAGTTTGCCACGACATGCCAGGCCTGCGGAGGGACAGGTAAGGGCATGGTCGTAACCTGTTCTCGATGCAGCGGACAAGGCGGATTCCTTCGCTCCGAGAGTATCCAGGTGCGTATTCCGGCAGGTGTGAAGAACGGAGGACACGTGCGTATACCGCGAAAAGGAGACGACGGGGTTATGGGGGGAGCGCCGGGTGATCTCTTTTTGGAAATAGAAGTGGAAGAACACCCGATTTTTCGCAGGGAAGAAAATGATCTGCTGTGCAAGGTACCGATCACCATCACCGAGGCCGGACTGGGTGCCAAGATCGAAGTCCCGACCCTGGAGGGGAAATCGCTGCTGAAAATTCCGCCGGGAACTCAGAGTGGACAGAAATTCCGATTGCGTGGAAAAGGCATCTCCTCAGTTCAGGGAGGCGGAGTGGGCGATCTGATCGTGGAAGTCTTCCTGTATATCCCCCAACTTCGCGATGAGCGGTCTAGAGAAATTCTGCGGGAATTTTCTCGTCTGAACAATCATAATCCCCGATCGGAAATGGATTTAATGTAACCGGGGCGCCATTATAGGGCAGTCGTATTTGGGTATTGCATCATGTCCGCCAAAAAAAAAGCCGGCTATATGATCAGCGCTGTGGCTGAAATGTACAGTATTCATCCTCAAACCCTGCGTTTGTATGAAAGAGAAGGATTATTACGGCCTTCCCGCAGTGAGGGAAATACTCGTCTCTACACGCAGGAAGATCTTCATCGATTGGAACTGATACTCAATCTCACCCGCGATATGGGGGTCAACCTTGCCGGCGTAGAAATTATCCTGAATCTGAGGGAGAGAATGGATGCGATTCAGCAGCAGATGTCGGATCTGATTCATTATATTCAAACTCGTTTTCAAGCGGATCTGAGCAACGACGAACACGTACGTAAGGCCCTGGTTCGAGTGTCTCCTGCGCCTATCATGAGACGTGAGACCGTCAGGGAAGAGTAAGGTGACAAGACCGGTTTCTCGCATAAGGAAAAATAAGGAACTGGTAATCAACGAGGGAGTATCCATTCCTTTGAGCGAACTTCAGTTTCGCTTCATACCCTCCAGCGGGCCCGGCGGGCAGCATGTTAACCGTTCGGCCACGCAGGCGGTTTTGGAATTCGATTTGGGCCAGTCCCCCTTTCTCAGTGAAGAACAGAAGGATCTGATACGGGCTCAATGGAAGACCTATGTCGATAAGGATGACATCGTGCATCTGTCCTCTCAGACCTTTCGCAGTCAGATCAGAAACAGAGAGGATGTAACTTCACGCTTTGTCGTCATGCTTCGCAGAGCCCTCCACGTTGCCAAACCTCGCCGGCCGAGCAAACCGACACCTGCCTCCCGAGAAAAGCGTCTTACACAAAAAAGCAGGCATGGCACACTCAAAAAAAATCGGAAATTGGTAGCTTCTGACATTTCCTAAGACTGTATCCGGAGGATGCGAATGACTTGCGCTATAATCCAAACGGATCCTAATCCACGGACGGTGAAAGAGTAAGGTTCTTTGCCTTGACCTCACAAAAACTGCCATCTCTCCTTTCTGTATCCCAATGGATGGAAAAACACCAGTTCTTGTGGACGCTTGGAATCGCTTTCCCGGTAGTCGTTGGTGGGAGTTACCTTTCTCTGGAACTTCTCCTACTTTTCGCCCTGCTGCTTCTGTTACCTTGGGCGATTCGTTTTGTTTCCTCGCCAGACCATGGCAATGTTCCCTTCTACCAGGGGGCGGCTCAATTCTTTCTGTGGTCCCATCTGGGCGGATGTCTGATTACCGCCAATCCGACATTTTCCATGGGAAAGATACTGCTGGATCTTTTGGGCCTGGGATTTTTTGGGGGATTGGCAAATTATAGAAAGAGAGAAGCGGAGGTCGTCAGGATCCTTCTCTATACCTACCTGAGCATTACGATCCTTACCCTTGCGGTGCCCTTTCTGACCAGCTGGCCTTTGTATACGAAACTGTTTTATTATGGATATTTCCGGTCGCTGTATGATCTGACGCTGAACTTTCCCTGGAAAGTCAATTGGTATATCAATCCGAACGTGCTGAGCGGTCTGGTGGTTCTCTTTTTACCGTACGCCATGAGTGTGTTTCTCTATGCCGGGACCAAGACTGAGGCGTTGAAAAGCAGGATCCCCGGCGGAAAGGGAGTTCTTGCTCTATCCATCCTGGGTTCTTTGATTGCCGTCATCTTTTTCCAGAGCCGGAGCTCTCTGTTTGCCCTAGCTCTTTCCCTGTTTCTATGGCTCTGCCTCCTTAGAAAAAAAGTATGGATCTATCTTCTGATCGCCCTCATACTATTCGCAATATTAGCAGGGGTTTCAGGTGAAATCAGAGAATGTCTGATCCATTTATCCGGACAGAAAATGGATGAGACTTTGGAAGTCCGTATGGAACTGTGGAAGCGGGCCCTCGCCATGATCGGGGAATACCCCTGTACTGGAATTGGCATGGGGATGTATGCCTGGGTCTCCCAACATATTTTTTCCTTTTACGAGATCAATGATTCCATACCGGGAGCTTCGATTACCCATGCCCATCAGCTTTATCTGCAGATTCCGGTAGACATCGGCCTTCCCGGCTTGCTGGCATGGTCTTCTCTTCTCGGATATCTGTTCTTGCTTCCCAAAAATAAAGAGGGTAAGTTCTATCTCCTGCAGTATGGAATCAAATGTGGTTTGGCGGTGATGATGATCAATGGACTGACTGACTGTCCGTTGTGGGGAACACGGGTTGCTCCCTTCGCCTGGTTAATCATGGGAGGATTGATTGTCCTGTCTGAGGATGGTCAGCGGAAAAACAGTCTCCGATGGAGGACGATACTCTTTATTTGGAGTGGAATATTCCTATTATCTCTTTTCCTCGTCAAAATTCACGTTCTGTCGGCGGTTCTCCTGACCTGCGGTGGCGGTCTTCTTCTGGGCATGGAACAAAGTACAGGCATCCTGCAAGAGAACATAAGGAGATGGTTCGGCCGGCGGATCCATTGAGAGCGGCCACCGTGCCTCCGCGATGGTTCGGCAAAACTGGAAGGTATGGCCTGTTTTCCCGGTTATGGTAGCTGAAAGACAAAAACGTATCCGTATCGTCTACATGACCACCGTGGCCTCCACGGTAAAAGCCTTCCTGCGGGGACAGTTGAGCTTTTTACGACAGAACGGATTTGATATCACAGTCATCTCCTCACCGGGAGAGGAATTGACCTGGATCGAAGCAAAGGAAAAGGTCACGGTTCACGGGATCCCCATGTGTCGGGAGATAAGCGTCGGGAGGGACATGATCTCTCTCTGGCGACTGTGGCATTATTTGCGAAAAACGACACCTGATATGGTGGTGGTAGGAACACCCAAGGCAAGCCTATTGGGCATGATTGCCGCCGCGATGAATCGGGTACCCCTGCGCATCTATGAGGTAAGGGGCCTGAGACTGGAAACCACAAAAGGGGTGCAAAGGGTGTTGTTGTCCTGGATGGAGCGGATTACCGCCTGGCTGGCTCATTTTCTGGTTTGTGACAGCCAAAGCCTGTGCCGGCTATATGTGAAGGAAAGATTGGCACCCAGCCATAAGATTTCTGTTTTAGGCGATGGTTCCTGCAACGGCATCGATCGCGACCGTTTTTTACCGACGACGGAACATCAACGGGAAGCGCAAGAGCTGAGAAGGAGGCATGGGATCGATCCGCGGGAGTTTGTAATCGGTTTTGTCGGCAGGATCACCCGCGACAAAGGAATCGTGGATTTAATCCTTGTTTTCACGGAAATAATTAAAAGAAGCCCCTTTTGCCGATTGCTGCTCATTGGAGAAGAGGAAACAGGGGATCCTTTGCCTGCCTCTCTCCGGCAGGAAATACAGGATCATCAGGCCATACTCCGTTTGGGGTATATCGAGGAACTGACTCCCTATTATTCTTTAATGAACCTCCTTGTATTGCCTTCCTATCGTGAAGGCTTTCCCAGTGTGCCTCTGGAGGCGGCCCTGTCGGGAGTCCCCACCTTGGGATACCGGTCCACGGGTGTGGTGGATGCCGTGATCGATGGAGAAACCGGAATCCTGGTGCCTCCGGGTGACTGGAAGAGATTTCAGGAAGCCCTGGAGTCTTTGTTGGCTGATCGGGCGTTATGCCGGGATCTTGGAGAAAAAGCTCGCAAGCGGGTTTTGGATAAATTCGAACAGAAGGATGTCTGGCAGAGATGGTTGGACTTCTACCGGGCCTGTTTGGCCAAACAGAAAAAGGGAATGGGAGCAGCGGGATGAAGACGGCAAAATGTTCTATGGCCGGAGTCAGCAGCCAATTTGTACCGGTGGGAGTCATTCGAAAATCGGAAGCCAACGGCTTTTTCAGGGATATGCGGAAATTCTAATGGAAAGAATCTATTTGTCTCCTCCCCACATGTCGGGGTTCGAAGAGGAATATGTTCGGCAGGTCTTTCGGTCCAATTGGATCGCTCCTTTAGGCCCCCAAGTGGATGCTTTCGAAGCGGAATTTGCGGAAAAGATCGGAGCTAAATACGCCCTGGCCTTGAGTTCCGGCACGGCAGCGATTCACCTGTCTCTCCTGCTGGCAGGCGTAGGGCGAGGAGATACCGTCTTTGTTTCCACCTTGACCTTTGCCGCCAGCGTGTTTCCCATCCTCTATCTGGGGGCGGAACCCGTTTTCATCGATTGCGAGAAGGATTCCTGGAATATGGATCCGGACCTGCTGCTGCAAGCAATAGAAAGGAAAGCCGGATCGGGGAAAAGGCCGAAGGCCATCCTGCCGGTACATCTCTACGGCCAGAGTGCCGATATGAAGAGGATCACTGCGATCGGTCGTCATGCGGAAGCCGTAGTTATTGAAGATGCAGCGGAAGCCCTGGGGGCCTCTTTTCAGGAGCGTTCTCCCGGGACCTTTGGCTGGACCGGGATCTTCTCTTTCAATGGGAATAAAATCATCACCACCTCCGGTGGCGGGATGCTGGTCTCCCAGGAGAAAGAGATCATCGATCATGCCCGGAAACTGGCTACACAGGCCAGGGAACCCCTACCGCATTACGAGCATTGCGAAATCGGCTACAACTACCGTATGAGTAATGTACTGGCGGGGATCGGTCGGGGACAATTGAAAGTTTTAGATGAACGAGTAGCGAAAAAACGATGGATTTTCGAATACTACCGGCAAGGATTACAGGATCTGCCGGGAATACGATTCATGCCGGAGGCGGCCTGGGGCAAAGCCTCCCGCTGGTTGACCGTCCTGACCATTGCGGAAAAGGAATTTGGTGCCGATTGTCATGCTGTGCGCCATGCTTTGGAATTGGAAAACATCGAATCGAGGCCGGTTTGGAAGCCGATGCACCTGCAGCAGGTATTTCGAGGTTATGAGAAAATGGGAGGAGAGATCTCGGAACAAATCTTCAACCATGGGCTCTGCCTTCCTTCCGGGACCGCACTGACAGAGAGAGATTTGGACCGGATCATCTCCCTGTTTCGCAGAGTTCCGCAGCAAGGTCGTTAGCAACGGAAGAATTCGTTGGGATCTATTTTAAGTTATCTGCCAGATGCCGGATCAGGACTTCCGCTTTCTTGGGTCCCAGCTGGCGAATGATTTCTTCCCGAGGGGCTTCCTGCAGACGCTTCAGGCTGTGAAAATGGAGTAAAAGTTTTTGCGAAGTTTTTTCCCCGATACCGGGGATCTGGGTCAGAAGAACTTCCAGATTTTGTTTTTGACGACGATGGCGGTGGAAAGTAACGGCAAAACGATGGGCTTCATCCCGGATTCTCTGCAGCAACCGCAGAGTGTGGCTGCTGTGCTGCAGGAGAATCGGGTCCTTTCTTTGCGGAAGGAAAATGGCCTCCTCTTCCTTGGCCAGAGAGGCATAGGGTATGGAAGTTAAATTCAGAGCGGATAACGCTTTTCCGGCGGCATGGAGTTGCCCCTTGCCTCCGTCGATCAGGATCAGCCCAGGGAGGGCTTTGTTTTCCTGCAGGATCCGCCGATATCGCCGGAAGACAACCTCATGCATGGAGGCGAAGTCATCCGGACCTTGGACTGTCTGGATGCGATAACGACGATAATCGCTTGGCTTCATCTTCCCATTTTCACATACGACCATAGAAGCCACCGAGTTCGTGCCTTGTGTATTGGAGATATCAAAACATTCGATGCGTTTGGGTGCCTCAGGGAGTTCCAGGCACTTCTGCAGGTCGGAGAGAATTTCCTCGGAAGAAGGCTCCAGAATGCGAAATCTCTGTTGAAAGGCCAGATGGGCGTTCCTCTCCACTAGTTGCAGCAGACGGTTCCTGTCGCCGGTTTTGGGAGCCAATATCCTCACCTTTTTTCCTCGACGTGCCGTCAGAATCTCCTCCAGGATAGCTTGATCCTCGATTGCGCCGGGGAGAAAAATTTCCTGGGGTATGTATCCGCCGGAAAGATAATACTGGGATAAGGTTTCAGAAAGAAATTCCTTTGCTTGAAAATCTTCCAGATTTTCCCAGAAGAATTGGCGACGTCCCAGGATCTTACTCCCGCGCATGGTAAACACCTGCAGAGCCAATCGATTTCCTTCCTGGTGAAATCCGAAAAAATCCGCATCATCGGTGGAGGGAAGAATCATCTTCTGCCGTTCGGTCAATTGTCCGATGGCTTGGATCTGTTCTCTGAGCAGCGCCGCTTCTTCAAAAAGTTCTTTCTGCGCGGCCTCCCGCATCTTGCCGGTAAGGATGGCCAGTAAAGAATCGGTTTTCCCCTCCAAGAGCAGTCGAACGGAGGAGACGGCTTCTTGATAACGGTTCCGGTCGCATAGTTCCTCAACGCAGGGTCCCAGGCAACGGTGGATGTAATAATCCAGGCAGGGTCTTTTTTTCCCCCCATCAATCGGGGCGCGGCATGTCCGCAGATGAAAATGCTTGTGGATCAAGTGGACGGTTTCTTTCGCTCCCCATCCGGAAGTATAAGGTCCGTAAAATAAGGATCCATCCTTGCGGAAAGTCCGGGTGAGGAAAACCCGGGGATACTCTTCTTGGATGGTCAACTTGATATAAGGGAAACTCTTATCATCTTTTAAAAGTATGTTGTAACGGGGCTGGTTTTTCTTGACCAGCTGGTTCTCCAGTATCAATGCTTCCATCTCATTGTCGGTGACGATATATTCCAGATCCTGGATCTTCGATACGAGTGTCTCGGTCTTTACATCCGTCTCGCGGTTTTCCTGGAAGTAGGAACGTACCCGATTTTTCAAAGAGGATGCTTTTCCTATATATATAGTAGCCCCATCCCTGTCTTTGAAGATATATACGCCAGGAAGAGACGGCAGAAGATTTACAATGTCGCTCAAACTCATCGATTATATAACTATAATAATAGAATTAGGCTGCCGCCAGATTACCACAGCCGGCAGACCCTCATTTTTACCTGAACGATCCGGGGGGCAGGCTTCGACTCATTTTTAATCCCCCAAAAAGTATTATTCATGTTAATATCATAGCGCTATATGCGGCAAAAAATATAGATCTGAATTCGTTACAATTGTTTTTCTGGACCGATGAGACCAAAGTGAATCTCCCGAACTCTCTCACCCTCTCGCGAATCTTCCTGGTGCCTTTTCTGGTGGTTTTCTTGATCACCAAAAGCCAGAACTGGGAAATCTGGGGCACGGTCGTCTTCTTATGCGCTGCCGCTACGGATTATCTCGACGGTTATTTTGCCCGTAAACGCCAGCAGGTTACAACCCTGGGAACGCTTCTGGACCCCATCGCCGACAAACTGCTGATTACCGGTGCACTGATTTCGCTGGTGGAACTCGGTCTTGTACCCGCATGGATGGTAGTCATCATTATCGGGAGGGAATTCGCCGTCAGCGGATTACGGAACATAGCCGCATCCGAGGGATTCACCATACAAGCTTCCCGTCTCGGAAAATTCAAGATGGTAAGTCAGGTGGTGGCTGTGACTCTCCTTATCCTCGGATACCGGTTGGGCGGACTGGTACAGGATCTGGCCAAGCTGGCACTGGTCGCCGTTGTGGTTCTGGCACTGATGTCCATGGTTCAGTATTTTTATAAATTCTGGGGACAGATCGATCAGAGCATCAAATACCGCCAAAAGAGACGGTTACGACTCATCAAATTACGGGCGCAGAGGAGGAAGGAACATGCCGGGGCTCAATAAGGAAGAAAAGATCGAGTTGTTGCATATGGCCCGGGAAACCCTGGTTCGATTTTTTGACCGGGGAGAAAGGATAGTGATTTCTCCGGAGCATGAGATTCTGAAGGAAATAGGGGGAGCCTTCGTCACTTTGACCAATCGCGGGCAATTGCGCGGTTGTATCGGCATGCCGGATTCACCCTATCCGCTATACGAAGTTGTCTGTCGCTGTGCCGTGTCCGCGGCCGTGGAGGACCACCGATTCCGGCGGGTGAGCCAAGAGGAATTGCCTTCAATCGAGATTGAAATTTCGGCTCTCTCTCCTACTCAAGAAATCAAATCTGTATCGGAAATTGTTGTCGGCGAACACGGATTGGTCATCTCCAGAGGAATGCAGCGGGGACTGCTTTTACCCCAGGTTGCCGTAAAGTACCGCTGGGACCTTCCGACGTTTCTCAGGGAAACTTGTGCTAAAGCAGGATTGCCGCCGGATGCGTGGGAAAAAGGCGCGCAGATCCGGATATTTACCGCCGAAGTATTTTCGGAAAAGGAACTCTTGTCCGATCGGCAGGGATAAGCCACAAGCGTTATGACTATCAGAGACCATAACCTCTATACGGATAATCATCCCCGGGAGATAAACAGGTAATCCGGACGATGGACAAGATACCCGGTCGTATACCAAAAATATGTGGCGTGGTGACGGCACAGGATGCCGATTCGGCACTGAAACTGGTAAAGGAAAACATTGCGTATCTGGATTGTGCCGAACTGCGGTTGGATTTTCTCCATCAGCCGGATGAGGCGGGCATAAAATTCATCCTGGAGCAATCCTCCGTTCCGATCATAGTCACCTATCGACCTGAAAGGCATGGCGGCCGTTATCGAGGTGAGGAAGATTTTCGCCTGCGGTTGTTGCGAAAAGCGGTTCAATATGGGGCCTTTGCCGTTGATCTGGAAGAGGATGTCGACCCTTGTTTTTTTTCGGAGTTGAACGCACAAGGCGCCTCCATTATTGCGTCCTACCATAACTTCGAGCGGACACCCGATTCGATTCTCGCCATCTATCAGATGCTTCGCGGCAAAACCTCCTTTTGCGTCAAGATAGCGACCACGGTCCAGAGTATGCAGGACCTTCTGCGGCTTCATTCTCTACAGACTCTTCCAGGTTTGAAAATCGTTGTCGGTATGGGGGAGACCGGCTTGATAACCCGTGTTTTATCATCACGATTCGGATCCATGTTGACCTTTGGCCTCCTGGAAAAGGGAAAGCCGACTGCTCCCGGCCAAATCCATGTACAAGATATGGTAAAATTATATCGGTTTCGTGAAATCTCAGACCAAACCAGGTTATATGGCGTTCTGGGATGGCCGATCGCTCAGTCGCTGTCTCCTCTCGTGCATAATGTCTGTTTTGCCGATGCCGGCTGGGATGGTGTTTACATCGCCTTGGGTTCTCCTAAATTGGATGGAATGAGGGAGTTAGCAGAAATATTAGGTTTCCGTGGTTTTAGTGTGACCCATCCTCATAAGCAGAGAACCGCGTATTTCTGCGATCAGATGGATGCATCCGTCAGCAGGGCAGGTGCCTCGAATACCATCGTCGTTACAGACGGCAACTGGGAAGCATGGAACACCGATGTGACCGGTTTTCTCCGCCCCTTGCAGAAACGTCAACTCGGTAGAGGGACTCGAGCCATTGTATACGGGAGCGGTGGGGCGGCCACAGCAGCGATTGCCGGATTGAGTGAACTGCGTGCCCATGTGACGATCGTCAGCCGCAATCAAGAAAAAGGAGAAGCGCTGGCCCGGCAATGGGGGTGCAAATATCTGACACCAGGATCGGAAATGGACAGGAGTGCAGAGTTGCTGGTCAACGCGACTCCTATAGGCATGCTTCCGAACCCTGATGAGAAACCCTGTGATCTCCGGTCCTTCTGTCGAGGTAAATCGGATCAGAAAATCACTATTTACGATATGGTTTATAATCCAAAAGAAACCTTGTGGATACGGGAAGCGAACCATCTGGGTCTGGATGTGATTTATGGTCAGGAAATGTTCATTGAACAGGCAGCGGAACAATTCAGACTTTGGACCCGAAAAGAGATGAATAGGGATTTGGCGTTTCAGGTTGTCAGCGCTGCTTTACAGAACCATCGACCGGTGTAAACCGGTTTTTAAAAAGAGTAATTTTCGATAAAGGGGATTCCTTTCCAATGGATCGTTTTACAGTACAAGTTCCAGGCAGTACGTCCAATCTCGGACCGGGTTTCGATTCCCTGAGTTTGGCGTTGCAATTGTATGTTAAGGTCCTGGTGAAATCACGCTGGGATGGACGAAGAAAGGTCAATTACCGTGGGGTGGGGGCTTCGATTCTGAAAGATGAGAGTGAAAGTCTCATCTCCCGGGCTATCCAGCATACCTGGACCTACATCGGATTTCCTGGAGTCGGCTTTGACCTGGATGTCCGCAATGAAATCCCTCTTTCCTCCGGATTAGGCAGTAGCGGGGCCGCTGTTGTTGCCGGTATCGAAATTGCCCTTCTATTGGCCAAGAAGAAACTGACCATCCATGAAAAAGTCCGCCTCGGTTACGAAATCGAGGGACATCCGGATAATATCCTTCCGTCCATCCTGGGTGGTTTTGTCATTTCCATCACCTCACGTAACGGTCAGATCGAATGGATCAAATGCCCCTTCCCTAGCTCTATTAAAATAGTTGCTGTTACTCCCGAATTTGCCGTTTCGACACGAAGGGCCAGGGAAGTTCTCCCGCACGAGTATGGTCGCGAGGACATTTCCTTCAACCTGCAAAGGACGGCAGCCCTTGTCGCATGTCTGGCCACTGGAAAGTGGGAAGGTGGTCTGGATATCATGGCCGATCGTATTCACCAACCCTACCGGACAGAGCTTATTCCCGGCTTGGAAGAAATGTTGACGATTAAGCCGGGTAAGGATGTACTTGGCATAGCTCTGAGCGGTTCGGGACCGAGTGTACTGGCCCTGGTTCGTGCCAAACCGCAAGAAATCGGCAAACAGCTGGTGCTGGAGTTTTCCAAAGCCGGATACCGTTCTACCGTACGGGTTTTAAAATACGAAAGCAAAGGCGTCAGGGTTTTAGGCAGTAAGGCCTGATCCCTGATTTCCTGGTCTTGCTTCTACATGGTGCCACATCAATGAGATTAGGACCGATTTCCGGTCTTCAAAGCGATTTGTATTCCCCAAAGATTGGAAAGGAAAGATAGCAGCTATCATGGGATCGAATCATTCTCCGGTAGTACCCTTGATCGTTTCCGATCAGCGGGTCGCTTTCTGTGGCAGGCTCCGCCGACGGCAGGAAACATTCATGTCCAAGGCGGAAGAGACGGTATCCCCGATCCTCCGCGATATCGCCCGTAGAGGCGACAAAGCTCTTCTATCCTGGACCGCCAAGTTGGACGGAGTAAGACTGAAGTCGGATCAACTGGCGATGACTCTCGATGAAATTCGAAAAGCAGCCAATCAAGTGACGGAATCGCTGAGAATGGCTTTTGAAAAGGCCATATTCCAGGTCTCGGCCTTTCATCGACGACAAATTCCGAAGAGTTGGGAGTACAACAGGCAGGGTGCGCGATTGGGGCAGAAAGTACAGCCTCTGGACAGTGTGGGGGTGTATGTTCCGGGAGGTCGGGCGGCCTATCCGTCCTCCATTCTGATGGCTGCGGTTCCGGCAAAAATTGCCGGAGTCAAACGTATCGTGGTCGTGAGTCCTCCCGGAAGCATCGCTCAACATCCGGAAATTGCAGCCGTATTATCAATGCTGGGCATTCATGAAGTGTATCGGGTGGGAGGGGCCCAGGCCATAGCTGCGCTTGCCTACGGGACGGAATCGATCGCTCCCGTCGATAAAATTGTCGGGCCCGGAAATGCCTATGTGGCGGCGGCCAAGAGGATGGTTTTTGGCCGGGTCGATATTGATATGATAGCCGGTCCGACTGAAATCGTCATTGTGGCGGATCGTACCGTATCCCCGGAATGGATCGCCGCCGATATGCTGAGCCAGGCGGAACATGATGTCCTGGCCTCGGCCGTTTGCATTACGGATTGTCGCTTGCATGCCGCACAGATCCAAAAACATCTGGCGGACCGATTGCAGACACTGCCGAAAAAAGATATTGCTTCCCGCTCCCTGCGGCAGTTCGGTGCCGTGATTCTTGCGGAAGACCGTGCGGATGCAGCCGAAATCGTCAATCAGCTGGCTCCGGAACACCTGGAACTGTTGCTGGAAAACCCTCATGAATTTGCCGAAAACGTGAGGCACGCCGGGGCCGTTTTCTTCGGACGGTATACACCGGAGGCGGTCGGTGATTATATTGCCGGTCCCAGCCACATACTACCCACCTGCGGCACGGCGCGTTTTTTTTCTCCCCTGGGTGTATACGATTTTGTGAAATTTTCCAGTGTGGTTGAGTATACACAGAAACGCCTGCAGCTGGATCGTTCGGCCATCGAACAGATGGCCGAAGTGGAAAACCTGAGGGCACATGCCCACTCTGTACGTATTCGTTTTAAGGATTCGCTATGAAAAATTCCGGTTCGCTGACTTCATTATCTCCTCTGGACCTGATCAATACACGGGTGCGCAATCTGCCGCCTTATGTTCTGAAAAGTCTGCAGGCCGAGGTAAAGATCAATCAGAATGAAAACCCCTTCGATTTTCCCGAGGAATGGAAAGAGATTGTTTTCGAGCGTATGCGCAAGATTTCCTGGGCCAGATACCCGGAGTTTTTTCCCCAGAACCTGATTCGGAAAATTGCGGCCTTTCAGAATTGGCCGGAGGAAGGCATCCTGGTAGGAAACGGATCCAACGAGATCCTTCTGGCGCTTTTTCTGGTCGGTCTCGACCGCGGTAAACGCCTATTATTGACCCAGCCGACTTTTGCTCTTTACAAGTTGTTGGCGGGGATACTGGGAGCGGCCATCATAGAAATTCCTCTGCAGGAAGACCTGGAATTCGATGTCGAGCGTATGTGCAAGGTCTGCCGTTCGGAACATATCGATCTGATTACCGTCTGTTCTCCCAATAATCCCACCGGTTGCCAGCTCACGGAAGAAATGCTGCGGCAATTGCTGGAGACTCACTCCGGGCTTTTCGTTCTGGACGAGGCTTATTGTGAATTTGCCCCGGCGAATATGTTTCACCTGTTGAAAGAGTATCGCAATCTGGTGATCACTCGAACTTTCAGTAAAGCCGCCGGTTTTGCCGGCCTGCGTCTCGGCTATTGCATGGGAGATCCCATGCTGATCGAACAGGTAAGCAAGGCCAAACTGCCTTACAGCGTAAACACATTTTCTCTGACGGCGGCGGAGGTGCTTTTCGAAGCCCAGGAAAAGCTGGAGAGAAACATCGAACTGCTGAAACAGGAACGGATCAGGGTCATGCAGGGGTTGAAGCAACTGAGAGAGATTCGGCCCTACGATTCCAAGGCTAACTTCATCTTTTTCCGTATGGATCGACCGGCGACGGAAGTATTTCATGCCTTGCACCAGAAAAATATTCTGGTACGGGATGTCTCCCGGTATCCGCTGCTTCAGGATGGATTGCGGGTCAGTATCGGTACACCACAGGAAAATGACCGGTTCCTGAAAGCCATGGCGGAGATATTCGGAAGCACTACCGATTCCGGCGGGGAATAGGCAGGCTGAAAACATTGGATTTGGCGTACAAGAGGACACCGATGAATACGGCACGAGTAGCGGATATCAATCGAAAAACGAAGGAAACGGATATTCGGATACAGTTGAATCTGGATGGCACGGGAAAGGCCTCGATTCATACCGGCATAGGTTTCTTCGATCATATGCTGGAACTGTTCGCCCGGCATGGCGGTCTGAATATCGAACTGGAAATGAAAGGTGATTTACATGTGGATCCTCATCACACGATCGAGGATGTCGGGATCTGCCTGGGACAGGCAATCGACCAGGCGATCGGCGACAAGCGTGGTATCCACCGCTATGGATGGGCCTATGTTCCGATGGATGAGGCTTTGGTGCGGGCGGTCCTCGACCTCTCCGGGCGACCCTTCCTGGTTTATGACGCTCCTGCGGGTACGGAGATGGTCGGTGGATTTCCTGTAGAGATGATGGAAGATTTCTGGCGCGCCTTTTCTGTCCATGGTCGCTGTAATCTGCATCTGCAATGTCTGTATGGCCGGAATCGTCATCATATTCTGGAGGCGATGTTCAAGGCAACGGCCCAGGCATTGGCAGCTGCGGTCAGCTGCCGCGAGAACGATAGGGAAATTCCATCCACCAAAGGGATGCTTTAAATTCGGGACAATCAAAGTGATCGGGATCATTGACTATGGAATGGGCAACCTGCGCAGTGTTCAGCGGGCCCTGGAGACTACGGGAGTAGCATGCCAAAGAATTCTTCGACCGGAGGAATTATCGCAATGCCATGGTTTGGTCCTGCCTGGCGTAGGGGCCTTCGCCAAGGCGGTGCAAAACCTGAAAAGGATTGAATTGTGGGATCCCCTGATTGCCGAAATTCAAGCCGGGAAACCGCTTCTCGGTTTATGTCTGGGATTGCAGCTCCTCTTTCAAAGCAGCGAAGAATTTGGAAATCATGCGGGCATGGGCATCTTTCCCGGTCACATACGACGTCTGCCGTCGCACGTTTCCGTGCCGCACATCGGCTGGAACCAGGTTTTTGTACAAGGGCCGGAGCCTCTGTTCAACGGCATTCCCGCCGGGAGTCACTTCTATTTTCTCCATTCCTTCGTTGCGGAATCGGACGACCCTTCTGCCGTTGTCGCCGAATGTCGGCACGGCATCTCCTTCCCGGCAGTCGTCCGGAAGGGAAATATCATGGCTGCCCAATTCCATCCGGAGAAGAGTCAGCGATACGGGTTGAGATTCCTCGCCAATTATGTCCAGTTCGTCCGAAATGGACAATGAGGATGTCATGATACTCTTTCCGGCCATCGATCTTCATAACGGATGCTGCGTACGACTCCTCCATGGTTTGCTGGAAAACAGCAAGGTGTACAGTCAATCTCCTCTGGAGACGGCACAGGATTTCGTTTCTCAGGGATGCCGCTGGATTCACCTTGTAGATCTGGACGGCGCCATGGATCTGCATCACAACAACCGGGAGAAGATTTCAGAAGTACTTTCCCGGGTAGAAGTTCCGGTGCAAGTCGGGGGCGGAATCCGGTCTGCAGTCGACGTCGAGTTCTATCTGAAGGCGGGGGCAGCCCGTGTTATTCTGGGATCCATGGCTTTGGAACAGCCGGACTTGTTGCAGTCGCTGGTCGCAACATGGGGAGATCAAATCGTTGTCGGAGTGGATGTGAAGGATGGAAGGATTGCGACCAGGGGGTGGACACGGCAAGCCGAGATCGATCTGCAGGGGCTCCTGGATCGTCTGTACCGTCAGGGAGTGAAGCGGATCATTTATACGGACATCGGGCGCGATGGAACACTCAAAGGTCCGGCTCTGGAAAGCACCCTGCAGTTGGCCCAATCCACAGCCATGAAGGTGATTGCTTCGGGGGGCGTGTCCTGCCTGCAGGATCTGCTCGATTATAAAAGATTGGGGCAAGGGCGTATTGAAGGTATTGTAGTCGGTAAAGCCATCTATGAAGGGTGTTTTACCGTAGAACAAGCCTTGCGGGCATTGGAGGAATCCGACGTCCTGGATTCCTACGCCTCGGAACAGTGAGATCAAATGGCCCGAAGCACGCAAAACAAAAGAGGCAGCGCCTGGAAGACATGGCTCTGGATTTCTCTGATCGCCTTGGCTTTTATCGCCGGTTTCATACCCCAATACTTCCGCTTCCGGCAGTTGAATCAAAAATACACTCTGATACAGGATGCTTACTTTAAGGCCCGCCTGTCCGTTTCCGTTCATGCGCTTCATGAAGCGCTCTCCCGCTGTCGAATGTATCTCTGCCAGGGAAATGGAAACGGGGCACAGCGGGAGCTGCAAAAATTTTATACCGGTCTGGAGGATCTCAGTCAGGATCCGGCCTTGAAGGATTCCTACCGGGACATCATCCGCGGATGGTTAAAGGTCAAACGTTTGAACCTGGCCGATGTTAACCCTCCGCGTCTCCAAATCCAGGACCGAATTCAAGAAATGGAAAAAGAACTTACCCGTATTGTTATTTGATTACTTAAATCCGTATGCCTACAAGAGGAGCCATCGCTATGTCGCTATCCATGAATTTCTGGGGAGTGTTCTGTCTAACCTCTCTTTTTGTCCTGCTGGCTTTGGCCATTGAAACCTCAGCTGCCGTACAGGAGAGAAACGTCCAGATGAACACTTTCGGAAAAACAAAAGAAGGTCAAAGCATCACGCAATATGTTGTGACCAATAAAAACGGAATGTCCGTCAAGATCATCACCTATGGCGGGATTATCACGGAGTTGAAGGTCCCCGATCGCCAGGGCAAGCTGGGTGACGTAGTTCTGGGTTTTGAGCAGCTGAGCGACTATCTGAAAGGGCATCCCTACTTTGGGGCCATCACGGGACGAGTGGCCAATCGCATCGCCAAAGCATCCTTTTCCCTGGAGGGAAAAGAATACAAACTTGCCGCCAACGACGGGGTGAATACACTGCACGGCGGACGGAAAGGATTCGACAAGGTAGTTTGGAAAGGAGAAATCCTGGAGTCTCCCCGAGGACAATCGGTTCGGTTAACCTATGTCAGTCCGGATGGAGAGGAAGGGTACCCGGGAATGATGTCGGTGGCTATGACCTACACCCTTTCGGACGATAATGAGCTCTTCCTCGACTATGAAGCCGGCAGCGATAAGGCAACGCCCATCAACCTGACCAATCATAGCTATTTTCACCTGGGTGGTCCGGAGAATGGAAACATCCTCAATCATGAAGTGAAGCTCTACTCCTCCTTCTACACACCGGTGGATGAAGGGCTTATTCCCACCGGAGAAATCCTGAAAGTGGAAGGGACACCTCTCGATTTCCGCCGACCTCAAACCATCGGTTCGCGCATTGCGCAGTTAAAACCCAAACCGGGCGGATATGATCACAATTTTGTTCTGGACGGATTCGATGGAGAGAGAAAGCTCGCCGCCGAGGTGTACGAACCGGTCAGTGGAAGAGTGATGCAGGTGTATACAACCGAGCCGGGGATTCAATTTTATACCGGGAATTTTCTCAATGGAGAACTGAAGGGAAAACGAGGAACCGTTTACGCTCAGCACGGAGGTTTCTGTCTGGAAACGCAGCATTATCCGGATTCCATACATCACCCACATTTTCCCCGGGCGGTTTTACGGCCCGGAGAGGCATATCGTTCCACCACCAGTTATCGCTTTTCTATCCGTTAACCGATCGACGGGAGTTTATATGGAAAGACGCATGTTTTTGAAAAACCTGGCAACGGCCGGAGCGGCCGCAGGCGCGGTAGTGCAGGGTGCCCCTGCCATTCTCAGTACCAGAAATCCCAACGAAAAGATCGGAGTGGCTTCCATCGGAGTGGGTACTCAGGGCCATCGCCTGCTGCAGGCCATGCAATCGGTGGACGGGACCGAGATTCGCATCATCTGCGATCTTTATAAAGGCAATATCGAACGGGCCATGAAGTTATGCAAGAATCCCAATGTCCGTTTTGTAAAGGAATGGGAAAAGGTGGTTCGCGATCCGGATATCGATGCCGTCATCATTGCTGTCCCCGATTTCTGGCATGCACCATTGACCATGGCCGCCGCCGAATCCAAGAAGGACATCTATGTGGAAAAAGGATGGTGCACCAAGCTGGCCGATGCCAAAGGAATGAGGAAAGCCGTCAAGGACAACAAGGTGGTCATGCAACTCGGACACCACTACAACAGCATGCCGACTTTTCATAAGGCCCGAGAAATTTTTCAATCCGGTGCTTTGGGGAAGGTCCCGGTGATTCGGACCTACATCGATCGTGCCAATCCCCATCCGGAGTGGAAATTCTACACGGATTACAGCATTACCAAGATGCCGAAGGATGCCGGTCCGGATACCATCGATTGGGAACGATTTATTGCCAATGCTCCGAAGCGTCCTTTCGATGCCGAGAGATTTTTTACCTGGCGCTGCTACTGGGATTATGGCACCGGTATCGCCGGCGATCTTTTAAGTCATCTTTGGGACGGCGCCAATATGGTGGTGGGGATGGGCATCCCCGAGAGCGCCATCACCCAGGGAGGAACCTATTTCTGGCAGGGAGACCGGGAAGTGCCGGACATGTGGCATGCAACTTTCGATTATCCCAAACGGAACATGGCGTTCACATTCGCCTGCAGTTTTCATAGTCTTCATGTCGGTGAGATGGTGCAAATTCTGGGCCGGGATATGACCATGGAAATCAGTGGTGACTTTTGCCGTACCTATAGTGCCGAGTGGAAACCCGATTATTTCGAAAAGGTCACCCAGGCCCGGCGTGTCTCCGCGGAGGCGCGCAAAGTGGCGCAACAGCTTAGTTTAAAACCGATGGAAACAGCCGTCCCACCGGATTATGCCTATCGGGAAGGAGAACTGCAGGTCAGTTCCCATATGCAGAATTTTGTCGATTGTATACGCTCCCGTGAACTGCCGCGCTGCCATGTTGATCGTGCCTTCGAAGAGGCCGTGGCCCTGTTGATGTCGGTGGAGGCCTATCGACAGGAACGAAAGGTGCGCTGGGATTTCCAAAAAGAGGAAATTGTCTGACCTTATCGGTCCGGCACGGAAGAAGTGCCATGAGGATGGCCGGGTAAAAAAATCTGGGAGCGCCGGCGACCCGCCGGCAAAAGCGATGGAATCAACACGGAAGAATCGGAAAGAAGCGGAACAGAGCCTTTGGGCCGGATCCTCGAATCGGATGGCAGCTTCAGGGAAAACCTTCGACGAAGTGTGTGCCAGTGCGGACCTTTTCGTCGAGCAGGTCTTTCCCTTGGTTGTGGAAATACGACGGCAGCTGCATCGATTTCCGGAACTGGGATTTGAGGAGGTACGTACCGCCGAATTGATTGCTGCCGAGTTGACGAAAATCGGGATTTCCAATATTCGGCGCAATGTCGGAGGAACGGGTGTTGTGGCCGAACTGACAGGATCCACATCGGGAAAGACAGTGGCCGTTCGTGCCGATATGGATGCCCTGCCGATACAGGAGATTTCGGGAAGGGAATACGGATCGCAATACCCGGGGAAAATGCATGCCTGCGGTCATGATGCCCATGTGGCCGTTGCCCTGGGCACGGCCAGGGTAATGAAGAGGCTGGCGGGATCCTTTACCGGCAGTGTCAGGTTCCTGTTCCAACCGGCGGAGGAGAGCGACCCGAGCGGCGAATCCTCAGGCGCGGTACGACTTCTGGAAGATGGAGCCATGGCTGCACCCGTACCGCTTTCTATCTTTGCCCTGCATACCATGCCGTCTTTACAGGTTGGACAGATCGGTTGTTATACGGGACCCGTATGGGCCGGAGCCGATCTGTTTTCCATACGTATCCTCGGGAAAAAAACGCATGGGGCCTACCCGCATACCGGAATCGATGCCATCCCGATTGCAGCTCAGGCCATTCTTGGCCTGCAGGCGATCGTCAGCCGCCAAAATAATTCTCATCATCCGGTAGTTATAACCATCGGAGAGATCCATGGTGGCGAAAGGCATAACATCATTGCCGAAGAGGTGCTTTTATCCGGTACAGTAAGAACGCTGCATCCATCCGGTTCAGAATTCGTCCGTCAGAGTATGGAGACCATATTGGCCGGTATAACCGGGGCCTATGGCGCCCACTATATTCTGGAGTACTCCCGATATGCACCGGTGACCTGCAACGAACAGGTTCTGGCGGAGCGCTCGATTGAAATTTTAAAATCTTATCTGGGCAAGGAGAATGTACTTTTTCCAGAGCCGCAGATGGGAGCAGAGGATTTCGCCCATTTGGCGGCGATCGCACCCGGTTTTTATTTTCTGTTAGGAGTGGGCAATCCGGCCAAAGGGATCGGTTCCATGCTGCATACCAGCGATTATGATATCGACGAAGATGCGCTGAAAACCGGCATGGGATGCATGTGCCGCTTGCTGCTCGATCAACTGTTTTCCTGAAGGGGTCCGTAAAAAAAACGCAGTTCAAACGACTCTGCGTACTCGTGTGTAAGGTGAATCTCTGCGGCTATCCGTCTGTTTGTCTGCAAGATGCGTTCGTCGAAACCGTATCCTCGCTGGTGCAGGTTCCTGGATTGTTGGGAGCGGTGATGGCGCAATAATCCCTTCTTCCAATTCGCCTGCGGCTCATCGAAAGAAAAATAAGCATCCGCACGCGATTGCATTGTTTTAGGATCACGATTCAGAAAAGCGACCAGGGGAGAAGGCGATCGGAGCAAGATACGCCGGAACATGGCAAAAACACGCTGATGACCGGGATTGGGGTCGTCATCATGGGGCATGAAAACGAGATGAGGGGAATGGATGCGGAAGCGATCTTCCAGGATCTCTTCGTTGGCATGATCATCCATAGGATCTCCTGACCGGTCTTCCCTCATATGGAGAAAAGTGAGTCGATTCTCCTCCAGTCCGAAATATCCCAGGCTCTCTTTCTGCTCCTGTTCCCGGACCAGGGCCTTCGTTTCCGGCAGATCGTTATGGCAAAAACCATCCTCTACACCGGAGGAACTGGGACTGACAACATCCAGAAAGATTTGCGCCTGATGCTGTTGAAAGAAACGTAAAGTCAAAGCTATGGCATCGAAATCGTCCGGGTGGGGAGCGGGAATCCATATTCGCAATCCCGGCGGAGGGTCATACTTTTGTATGTCGATCGGACAGGCTAGGTACTGTAGAAGCCGGCGATATTCTTCTGGGGTATTCATCTTCGAAAAAAATAAGGTCGCAAGAACACGGTCTCCCCTGTTCTTGCGACCTGGTATCCAACCCTGAAAGGGTTTTCGTTAGATCAGTAATCGTCGTAATCGGCGGGAGGTGCTCCAGCCGCTGCCGGTTTCTTCTCCTTGGGAGCTTCCGAGACGGCCGCTTCTGTGGTCAGCAACACACCGGCCAGCGAACAGGAGTTCTGTAAGGCGGAACGGACTACCATAGTGGGATCGATGATTCCTGCCTTCACCAGATCTTCGATCTTTCCCGTTTCGGCATTGTAGCCGAAATTAGCCGCTTTTTCGGCTACCATCGAAATGATGACCGATCCTTCCATTCCTGCATTTTGAGCGATCATTCGCATGGGCTCTTCCATAGCCCGGGCGACGATTTCAACACCGATCTGATCGTCTCCGCCGAGTTTCAGCTTCTTGACGGCAGGAATACAACGAAGGAGGGCCACTCCGCCTCCGGGTACAATTCCTTCCAGAGCGGCGGCCTTGGTGGCATGCATGGCATCTTCGACCCGGGCCTTGAGCTCTTTCATCTCCGATTCGGTGGCCGCTCCGACACGAACGACAGCCACTCCGCCGGCCAGTTTTGCCAGGCGCTCTTCCAGCTTTTCCTTGTCGTAACTGGAGGTGGTCTCCTCGATCTGGTTCTTGATCTGTTTGATACGGCCACTGATGGCCGAAGGCTTGCCTTTCCCTTCGATAATGGTGGTGTTGTCCTTATCGATGACTACCTTCTTGGCCTGACCCAGATCGTTCAGATCGACTTTCTCGAGTTTGATACCCAGATCTTCCGTGATGGCTTTGCCGCCGGTGAGAATGGCAATGTCTTCCAGCATGGCTTTGCGCCGATCGCCAAAGCCGGGGGCCTTGACGGCGGCTACTTTAACGGTTCCGCGAAGTTTGTTGACTACCAGGGCGGCCAGTGCCTCTCCTTCAACTTCTTCGGCGATGACCAGAAACGGTTTGCCTCTTTCGGCAACCCGTTGCAGCAGAGGAAGAAAATCGTTAAGATTGGAAATCTTTTTTTCGTGAATCAGGATATAACAATCTTCCAGTACGCATTCCATGCGATCGGCATCGGTCACAAAATAGGCTGAGGTGTAGCCGCGGTCAAATTTCATCCCTTCGACAATCTCAAGCTCCATGGCCATCGATTTGGCCTCTTCCACGGTGATGACGCCATCCTTGCCGACCTTCTCCATGGCTTCGCTTAAAATCTTGCCGATATTGGCATCGCCGTTGGCCGAGACCGTGCCTACATTGGCGATCTCATCCTTTCCCTTTACCTTGACGGATAACTTGTTCAGCTCGGCTACGGCTGCTTCCGCGGCTTTTTCAATGCCCCGGCGAATGGCTGTAGGATTGGAACCGGCCGCTACATTCCGTATCCCTTCCCGGAATATGGCCTGGGCCAGAACGGTGGCCGTCGTCGTCCCGTCTCCAGCGATATCGCTCGTTTTGCTGGCAACTTCCTTGACCATCTGGGCGCCGATGTTTTCGAATTTTTCCTTCAATTCGATCTCTTTGGCCACGGTGACACCGTCTTTGGTAATCAGAGGAGAGCCGAATTTTTTCTGTAACAGAACGTTTCGGCCTCGCGGGCCCAAGGTGACCTTGACTGTGTCGGCCAGTTTGTTTACGCCACGAAGGATGGCGGATCTGGCATCTTCTCCGTATTTAATGACTTTTGCGTCCATAGGATTTGCACATCTCCTTTGTTAAAACTGTTTTTTACAATGCGATAACGGCCAGGATATCATCCTCTCGCAGGATAACCCACTCTTCACCGCTTTCGGTCTTATATTCCGTTCCGGAATATTTCCCGAACAGGACCTTATCGCCCTCCTTGACTTCCAGGGCAATCCGTTTGCCTTCTTCGTTTGTTTTGCCTTCACCGACAGCAAGGACTGTCCCCTGCTGCGGCTTTTCCTTGGCGGTATCGGGAATGATAATCCCGCCTTTTTTTACTTCTTGTTCCACCTCGCGCTTGACGATGACGCGATCATGCAATGGTTTGATATCCATAGGAAGCATTACCTCCATACATACATTGTTGGTTGAAATGTGTTGAATATGCCTGATCTAAAGTAAAAAAACCTGATACTTAAAGACTAAAGCCGGCAATTAACGGGGACTATAATAAGATCCTAAACAGCTAGTGTCAAGTAAAACCTGAAATATGGTTATCGACTTGATTTCTCGACAGATCCGGCCATCATCTTTCCCGCACACCAGCTAATGCCGAGGAGTACGGCCCCAGAGCCCAGAATGATCAACCCTATCTGGTCGGCAGTTTGAGGAGTGACATAGATCTCCTGCCATTTGGCCGATTCGATACTGGTGATCTCCCATTCGGTGAGCAGGGCTAGAAAAGTCATGCAAAAGCCGTTGAAGAGGATAAGGGAAGAGAAAAAGATGAAAAAATTGCAGATGGTCTGAGGCCAGGTTCTCTTCTCTTTTTCCTTCGAATTGATCAATGGACTGTGAGTCCTGCCGTAAAACCAGTAGATCAGCATGCCCAAATCCAGCCAGACGAGAAAGCGCACCCAGGTGATCACCGGCAAGCTCGCCATAAGATAAGTACAGGATATCGTGCCCAAGACAGGGAAGAGGTAACCGCCGGCCACCTTGAAAGGACGATGAGCATCGGGCCTCTTGATGCGCAGGATGATTACGGCCAGGCAGACCACAACGAAGGCAAAAAGAGTTCCTATGCTGGTCATTTCTCCCACCACATCGATACGGAGCATGCCGGCAAAAAGAGCGACCACCAGCCCGGTAATTATGGTGGTGATGTAGGGTGTACCAAAGCGTGGATGCACCTTGCTGACCCCGGCAGGGAGCAGCTGGTCCCTGCTCATGGAAAAGAAGATGCGCGGTTGGCTCATAAGCATGACCAGCAAAACACTGGTAATGCCGGCCACGGCGCCTGCCGAGACCAGTCCGGCGGCCCAGTCCTGCTTGATAATGGCCAGTGCATAGGCAACCGGTGCATTTAAAAACTGGGCATTTCCTTTCAGACTGACGACGTCGACGATACCTGTCAAAACGGCGGAAACGGTAAGATAGAGAAAAGTACAAATGACAAGCGAAGCGATGATACCGATCGGAAGGTCACGTTTGGGATTTTTCGCCTCCTCGGCGGTGGTGGAAACGGCATCGAATCCGATATAGGCAAAAAAGACGACGGCCCCGGCGGCCATGATTCCGGGCCAGCCGTAGGGGGCAAACGGAGACCAGTTGGTGGGCTGGACATAAAAACAACCGACGGCGATGAAAAATAGAATGGCTACCAATTTGATGGCTACCATGGCGGCATTGAAGCGGGCGCTTTCTCGAATGCCGATGACCAGAATCACCGTAATGATCAGGCAGATGATGATGGCCGGCAGATTGACTACGGCTCCCGGAGCGGCAGTGGGGGCTGCCGTCATCCATACCGGAAGATAAATGCCGAATCCGGCCAGGATTCTCTGGAAGTAGCCGCTCCAGCCGATGGCCACGGTCATGGAACCGACGGCATATTCCAGAATCAGATCCCAACCGATCATCCAGGCGAAAACCTCTCCGAGGGTGGCATACGCATAGGTATAGGCGCTTCCCGATATGGGAATCATGGCGGCGAATTCCGCATAGCATAATCCGGCGAATGCACAGGCGATACCGGCGGCCAGGTAAGAAATGACAATGGCCGGACCGGATTGATTGGCGGCGGCCGTTCCCGTAAGGACGAATATCCCGGTTCCAATAATGGCACCAATCCCAAGAAGAGTAAGATCAAGAGCGCTTAAAGAACGTCGCAAAGCCTTGGTCCCGTGTTCTACATCGCCGACCAGTTTTTCGATCGATTTCGTGGCAAATAAATTGGAATCCATTCTCTCTCCGTTTTTCAAGTCAATAGAGCCGTCGGGTGATTTGCCGGTTCTGGTGTTAGGTTTTCAACGTGGGGAACAATACCACAGGAATGGTCTCTCTAAGAAGAGCCTTCCCCCAGGGGTATGGGGAGCGGATCCACGGGCAGCCCCTCTTTCAGCATGATCGCCAGGGCGTTGGTGCTGGGGCAAATCCCGGGATATAGCTTGTAATCGAATATCATGGTGCCCGCCTTCAGATCGTCACGGAAGTGCATGTTCCGCAAATTGGGCAGCAGGGTGTCAAGCCGGCCCAGTTCGATGTCGTGCGTCGAGATTAATCCGACACATGGCTGTGTCGACAGATGTCGGATATAGGCGCGACTGCCGATCAGATGTTCCCGGCTGTTGGTTCCGCGGAAGATTTCGTCGATCAGGAAAAAAATCGGCGTCTTGTGGCCGGTGTGCAGAGCTTCCAACAGGGATTTCAAGCGTCGAACTTCGGCGTAGAAAAAGGAAAAACCATCTTGTACCGAATCCTGGATCTGCATACAGGTGAACAGGCGGAACCGGACGGTATGCAAGGATTGCGCATAGACCGCACCGCCGCTGTAAGCCAGGCAGAGGTTGATTCCCAGGGTTTTCAGGAAGGTGCTTTTACCGGCCATATTGGAGCCGGTGATAATGATCAGGTCGCTTTCCCGGCAAAAAGAAAGATCGTTGCAAACGCGCCTCTCTGGAGGAATCAATGGATGACCCAAGCCCACTCCTTGAAAAATAGGGGTTTCCGCCGGAGAATCGGAAGACAAGATTTCGGGCAGGACGTTGTCCGGGTGGAGATAGGCGTGATTTGCCAGGGATACCAGGGCCTCCAGTTCGGACCAGGCCTCTACCCACAGAGGGAAGAGATGCCGGTACCGATTTTTATCCTGGTGGATGGCATGAGCCACCAGAAAATCCCAAGGCAGACAGATGTTGAGCATCAGGGCCATCACCGGATTCATACGCAAGCCGACGGCATTGGCGAGCAGAGACAAACGGTGAAGATGTTTCGAAGGCAGAGTCTCTTTCTGACGGAAAGGCCCGCATAGATCCCACAGGTGACTTGCTCGGCGATAGGGATAGCGTTCCAGATATTGGAGAATGGAGCGGAACTTGACCAGTTCATCGCTCATCAGCATGACAGCGTCGAAATCGGCCTTCAAAACGCTGGCATGCCAGAAATAGAGGAGAAAGTAAAAGGTGAGAGGAACAATCCAGAAACCGGGTATCCATCCCAACTGATGGCACAGGAAAAGGGCCAGATTGACCGGAGCCAGAATGCAGGAAATAAGCAATGCCCTCCGGAGAGGATCCTCCCATGATTGCAGATTCAACCAATGCTGCAGTTTTTTACCATCCAGCTGTTCCCGGGAGACAAGCAGGAAGTGCAGAAGCAGTTTGTCACGAAAGCGGCTTAACGGAATGAGTTCGCGAACGATCCTTTGATGGTTGGCTATAGACGATGCTTCGGGCTCGGTTTGCAGCAGCCATTGCAGGAGCCGTCGGCTGCCTTCTTGCGAAACAGCCGTGTCCAGGAGATGGTGCAGGGAATGGGGGCCGGAGATATTGAGATCGCTTGCAAAGGGGTGTTTGGGATCGGCCGTGCGGGCAAAGGGGGGCCGCATTTGTGACCAGTCCAAATTGATACGGGCCACCTGATCTTTTTTAATGGACAGCCATAACTGATGCCGATGAACCGTCCTGCCGATCCGGTGAAAGTAAATAGAATCCAGGAGCAACAGGCTTCCGGCCAAAAGGATGGGTTTCCAGCCGAACCAGTAGGACAGGACCAATCCCAGACCAAAAAGAACGGGTCGATAAACGGAAAAGCGATTTCGTCGGTTTTCCAGGAAGGCGATGCCACGGGAGATCCTTCGTATGTGGGATTCCAGCGCCCGGCGGCGTAAGGTTTGTTTGGCGGTCATCAGAAAATGAGTCCGGATAGAAGAAAAACGCGCGTATAGACTGATCCTAGTAATTTTATTTCATTGGATGATGCGAAAAAAGCCCACATCATGCAGAAGAGGGGATCGGCATGAATGGGCTTCGACAATAAAGTAAAACTATAAGCTAGGAAATGGTTCTAGGGATTGATGCTGGATGCTATGGCAGCCGAATGTAATTCGACGATCTCGCTGGTGGATAAGACACGATCGATATCCAGAAGAATGCGCACGCGCCCCTGCATCTTACCGATTCCCAGAATATAATCGGTTTGTACGTCGGAGCCAAAGGAGGGCGCATCTTCAATATCTTTTTCCGTGATATCCAGCACTTCGGAGACTTTATCGACAATGATGCCCATATCGACTCCGGCGGCCTGCACGACGATGGTGCAGGTCTCCTCCGTTTGGGCCTTGCTTTCCAGTCCGAATTTCAGTCGTAGATCGATGACCGGGATCACTTTGCCTCGCAGATTCACTACTCCTCGAACATGCTCCGGAGTGCGAGGCATTTTCGTCACAGGGAGCATGCCTATGATCTCCCGGACCTTTAATATCTCCAGCCCGTATTCTTCTTCAGCAAGGAAAAAAGTGAGGAATTTTCCTCCCCGCTGTTTGGATTGAACTTGATTTGGATTCGTTCCAGTCTGAACTGCGTTGCTCATGCTGATCTCCTTCCATTCTATTTACCATTCGCGTCGGAATCCGCCGCCACTGCCGGACCTTCCTCCACCCCTCTTGCCGTCTCTTCCGCCACGGCCGCCGCCACCGGGACGTCGTTCGCCACCAAATCCTCGGCGTGCTCCCGCTCCGCCTCCATCCCGATTGAATCTTCCGCTGTCTCCGCCTCCGGTTCGAGGTCTTTCGGCTCTTGGTTGCGCTTCATTGACCACCAGGGCACGACCCATCAGGTCTTTTCCATTCAGTGCGGCGATGGCCGCATTGGCTTCCCCAGAATCCTGCATCTCTACAAAAGCAAAACCGCGGGGTCTTCCGGTAAATTGATCCTTGATCAATGAAATGCTGGAAACATCACCAAAGGGGGCGAATGCTTGCCGAACTTCATCCTCGCTAATGTTGAAGGGCAGATTCCCGACATAAATATTCATTCATACGCTCCGAAAAGAAAGAAGGGTTACTGATTGTAATGCACACACATGTATCGGCCTTTGCCAGGCACGTCGAGCCATAATCCAATCAATGAATATCCGCAGGACAACGCTCCAGGGAAGGCTCCTATTCATCGTCGCTAATCTGCCCCCGATAGGCGTGAACCGCAGAAATCATGAAACAGGTAAGAACAATTCATTTATGATCATCGCTCTGAACTACATAATACACAGGAATTCCGAATATATAAAAACATTTTTTCTTACATCCGGAAAAAGCCATGACCTGCCTCCAACCGACATGATAATATAACAGTCAAAATTCTTGATCGGGATAACGTTGCTGCC
>CAZTVS010000018.1:0-60768 GCA_964617125.1 uncultured Acidobacteriota bacterium | reverse complement strand
TCCCAGTTTGCCCACCCATTGTCCCCATCATTCCCAGAAAATCCCATTCTTCCCATTTACCCCTCGAGGCACTGGGGTGCGGCAATCCCACTTGACAGATGGTTTTGATTGGATTTAAATTTGCCGGCAGTTGTCCCAATCGATTAAAAGATTGGAAAACATAATCATCAGTTATCGCTTGGAAGGTCTGAGCGGGAGAAAAAGAGAACCATGGGAATTCAGATTTTTATCACCGAAGATTTTACTTCGATGAGTAAAACAGCATCCGCTATCAGTAAAAAGATCATCCGCGCTCAGCTGGCCAGGAAGAACGAGATTATCCTGGGACTGGCCACCGGCAACTCTCCTACCGGACTCTACAAACATCTGGCAGAATCGGCCAACCGGGGAGAATTCGATTCCGGCCGCTGTCGCAGCTTCAACCTGGACGAATATGTCGGATTACCGGGAGAGAACGCCCAGCTGAGGACCTTGCATCCGGAAAGCTACGGATATTTCATGATCCAGGAATTTTTCAGCCTCCTGAAGAAGAAGTTCTTGGAGACCAGTGTTCCCTACGGTGCACTCATCGAACAAAAGAGACTGATAGCCGAATTGAAGGCAAATCCGAGCGACTGGCAGGCCAAAGGATCCGATGCCGGAAAGTCGATCGCCATTAAAAACAGACCACAATCCGAATACCTGGGTTGGATTAAAAAAGAGATACTCGACGGTTACGCGCAAAAAATCAGGAAGGCCGGCGGAATCGATCTGCAGATCATCGGCGTCGGAGGACGAGGCCATGTCGCCTTCCACGAATCCGGTATCCCTTTCGAGGGAAGCCAGGTGCTGCTGGTAAGGCTGGACGAGAATACGATCCAGAACGCCGTGGCTGACGGCCACTTCTCCTCGAAAAAAGATTCTCCCAATTATGCGGTTTCCATGGGGGCGGAGTTGGTATACCAGGCAAAGACGGTATTGCTGCTGGCAAATGGAGAACGCAAAATCGAATCGGTCACCCGTTCGCTGCTCAGTCCTCCATCCCCTGAAATACCGATCTCCTACGGGCAAATATATGCCGCCCGCGGAGGAGACCTGATCTACGTACTCGATCGCATCGCCGGGCGGGAACTTCTGGGCCATCGGAAGGAACTGGCCAAAAGCGGAATAAAAATCAAAGAAATCTGAAATATCCGGGTCCGTTGAAAATAGGGCAGGTTCTCGGGGGCTCCAGAGATCCGGCCCATGATCCTTCCCGGCTTAATGGTGAGCTCTGATAGATCCGTTTCTTCTTTCCATTTTCTTTCGATTCGGTTTTTGCCCGTGCCCTTTCATGTGGTATACAATGATTTCCTGTTTGCTCCGGTGGACGGTCGCGCAAAAAAACCGTCCGAATCTCTCATTTATATCAGGAGGTATCTCAATGAAGCAAAAAAAATTCATTTTGGGCATGGTGTTGGTCGCCCTGTTTTTTCTGACCGGTTTCGACCAAGGATACGCCCAGACGGTCAACATGCCGAAAACCATCATCCATCACGTTACCCTGAAGTGGAAAGCCGACGCCACCGATGCCGCCAAAGAGAAGGTCCTGGCCGACCTGCAATCCATTCTCTCCGAGATCAAGGGAGTGAAAAATCTCTGGATCAAATCCCAGAAGGTACAACCGAAGGAATATAACCAGACCTTCGTCATCGAATTCGAAAATCAGGCGGCCCTGGACGCCTATGCCAAGCACCCCAAAAAGGATGCATGGAACAAGGCTTATTATGCAATCCGGGAAACGAGTTACAACTCGGTGACCACCAATTGACCACCCGCTGCAAGATAAAGTAAATCTCTACAGATGATGATCTTGAAAAAATCGATCACAATAGAAATACGGATCGTCTATGTAGCGGCTGCACTGCAAAAGCTAGAGCCTGAATTCGCGAGGAACTTCACACCCGTGATGGAATAACAAGAGGAGAAGCCCGCGAAGCGGGCCGAGTTCATTTAGCGCCTCAGGTTTCAACCTGGGGGACAGAGGTTGACAATCGAAAGAGTCCCGTGAGGGATGACGTTAGGTTAGCTACCAGAAATGGGAATACAACGCTATCTTGTTTTAACGTCGTCTCTTACGGGACTTGTCTGTAGGGGCAATGCCTTCCCCAGGTTGAAACCTGCGGCTATCAAACATCGTCTCTTCGCGACTTAGGGGCACGTGGCTTTGCAGTGGGGAAGTTTCATGGGAGTTCCGCCAAATAGGTGCCGAGTCCATACAGGCTTTCACGCATCCATGGGATGCCGCGTAAACGCGGGACTACAAACCTTGGATTTTCCTTTATTCCGTATTGATTCGAAATGGGGTGCCGGCAAGATGCCGGCGCTGCCCAGCATTTTTTACGCCTTCATCTCTGGCCCTGGGATCAGGATTTTTTCAGGAGCTGGCGCAAAATCGCCGGAAAGGTATTGAGGAGAATTTGCAGATCCAGCCAGAACGATCGGTTCTGGGCATAGCTGATATCGAGACGAATCATCTTTTTAAACGTGGTCTGATTCTTTCCTTTGACCTGCCAGAGACCAGTCATACCAGGTAAGCTGTCGAATCGTCGGGCATGCCAGTGCATATACTCCTCCGCCTCATAGGGCAAACAGGGGCGTGGACCGACGAGGCTCATATCACCCAGCAACACATTAAAAAGTTGCGGCAGCTCGTCGATGCAGGAAGCGCGGAGCAGACGCCCGCCGCGAATGATACTCGGATGATGCTCCATCTTGGTCATCGGCGCGGCTTCTTTGTCTTCCACAATCAGTTTACGCACATACTGGCTGTGGGAAGCGGTTTCCGCATTCACCTCCATGGTACGGAATTTGTAGAGGGTAAATAACTTACCCATATAACCCACCCGCTTCTGACGAAAAAGCACCGGTCCGGGCGAGGCGAGTTTTATGACAGCAGTGGCAAATAGGAAGAGAGGAGAAAGCAGGAAAATGGCGATAAAGGAACCGACGATATCCAGGACACGCTTCCATACCGGCTGGGGACGGTAGAGAAACGTATCGCTTCCGAAGGCGGAATGGCTCTTCTCCGGCGGATTTTCCTCCTGGATGTCGGATGTATCCGTAGGGAGATCGATGCTAGAACCGGCTAATGGCGTACGTTTGGCAGGGGGTTCCGGAGCCAGGTCCACTACCGGAGGTCTCAAGCCGGAAAACCAGTTTTCCGGGTAGGTGTAGATGGTAAAAGCATTTTCATCCGGCACCACTCCGATATTGCGGCAGATTTTTTCCGCGATCTGTCGCGCATCCGATCGCTTGGCATATGGCAGGATCGCACTCAGATGGAGCTCGTCGTACCATCCTATTTCGTCCGTGTCCCGCAGACGGCTGCTCAGGTCCATCAGCATACGACGCTGGACGGAAATACCTGGCGGCATGTTTTTCATCTTGAAAATGATAAGCGAGAATAGATTCCCATTGCGATCCGAACGTCCTCGTTCGCGGGCGATCATAGCATGAAATTCCCCGGACGGCGGAAGGGGAATGGTCAGTAAACGCTGGAAATAGCCCCTCACATCCAGGAAAGAAAAAATTCGTTTAGAGAACCTGTGGATCGGCCAGTTTTTGGATGGGTAGGAGTAAATGGCAAATGCCGGCGGAGAGGTAACCGAAGAGACAATTCCGGACACATATTCGGCCAGTTTCCACGCCCCTTCCGAGGGTGTAAAGGGCAGAATGACGCCGATCTGGCCCTTACGGTACCACCCGATTTCATCCGTATTGCGAAAACGGTGATGGATGGTCCGCACCAGGCGCCGGATCAGCACGCTGCTTTCATCCTGGGTTCCCACTTCGAAGACGGCAAGAGAAAACCGCAGCGAGTAGCGGTCCGAACGCTGACATTCCTGCATGAGGACCCTGTGAAATTCGTCGGGAGAATAAATAACACTGATCGTGCGCTTCCCCTGGAGAGGCCGGAGTCGATAATGATGGTCCGTCCTGGCCGCCTTCGAGTCCTGTATCTTTGTCGTCTCCATTCTGCTTTCTCCCAAATGGAATTTCCGGTAAAGTGACGATTTTAGTGGTTCCTTTGTCAGGAGTCAACAATTCTAATTGGACAGCGATGAAAGAGTACATTATCCTTACAAAAAGGAAACAGATTATGAATACGACCCGTCGAACCTTTCTCAGCACATCTCTCGTGGCGACCGTGCCCCCCCTTCCCGATGCGGCCCCGGACCGGCCGACATCCGTGACGGCGGATTCCGTGGCCATTGCCCGTCGTCATCCCATCTTACGGACCCAACCAACTCCGGATTTTTTCGAAGGTGTACTGCTTGGCAACGGCGATATCGGAGTTTGCGTCACCGTCCGACCCGATGCCCTTGGCCTGCATATCGGAAAAAATGACTCCTGGGACATTCGCGTCAGCGAAGAACATGCCGCTCACATCAAACCTTTCCGCGAGGTACTGGAGATCTGGCGGCGCGCCTCGGCGGAGGCCAAACGGCAAGGCAAACCGGAGATGACCTTCCTGGAATCGAACATCGATTTTTTTCGGGAATATGCCGTCCTCATGCAATCCTCTTACCGCAAACCATGGCCCCGACCCTGGCCATGCGGTATCGTATGGCTGCATTGGGATTCCCGCATGGTTCAGACTGTTCGCCAGGAGCTTGACATCTCTTCGGGCACGCTCACCGTTCACCTGGAACACGATAATTTCCGTGGACAAAAACGACCGATCCGTTTGACTGTGTTCGTAGGTCGGGAACTCAACCACATTTGCGTTTCAGCGGACGCTACGGTCCCCATACTTTCCATGTCCTACCACCCCTATTGGGATTTGGAATCCAAGCTGCCCGATCCGGTTCTGGAAGCGGAAAATGGCCGGTTCCAATGCCTGCAGCACTTCCCGGCCATCGCTCCTACCGACAAGGAGCCGAATCCGCCGCCTTCCAAACTCGATCGCTGTTTCGCCCTCCAGGGGCTTCTCGCCGGCAAATGGGAAGCGTCTCCCATCGACATGAAGCGTAAACGTATCTGGATGCAGAGTGGAGGCGAGCAATCGCTGCGACTCGACCTGACCTTGTTTACCTCCCGTGAAACCAAAGACCCCGTCCTGCAGGCCCGCACCGAGGTAAATCGTCTCTCCGCCAAATCCATGGAGGAGCTGCATGGCAAATCGGTACGGGAATGGGCCGACTTCTGGTCCAAATCCACGGTCGAACTGGAGGACAAGGAGCTGGAAGCACTCTGGTATCAAAACCAGTACTTTCTCGCCTGCTGCCTGAAACCGGGAAAAGTCGCTCCGGGTCTTTTCGGTAACTGGACCAGCGGAAAGATCGGTACGGCATGGCACGGCGATTATCACATGAACTACAACACTCAGCAGGTCTGGTGGGGCGTCTTCTCCAGCAACCATCCGGAGCAGCACGAGCCTTATACCCGACTGGTGGAAAACCTCATGCCCATGGCCGAATGGAACGCCCGTGTGCAGTTCGGACTACCGGGGGCCTATTTCCCTCACACGGCCTACCCGGTTCCCAGTAATGTGAATCCCTACCCGGCGCCCCCCTGGGGCTATGAGATCTGCGAAACCCCTTGGACGGTACAAAGCCTCTGGTGGCAATATCGCTATACCCTAGACATGGACTATCTGCGCCACGTCTATCCTATATTGCGTGCCGCCGCCGATTTTCTGGTCGCCTTTGCCAAAAAGGAAGCGGACGGCAAATACCATATCGCCCCTACTGTTTCGCCGGAAAACTGGGGCGCCACGGTCGATTTCCGGTTGAACCGCGATTGCATCATCGACATCGCCCTCACCGAGTTTCTGCTCGATGCCGTTCTGGAGGCGTCGCAAATTCTCGGTACGGATGCGGATCGACGCGATCTCTGGCAGGAGGTTCGCCGCAACCTCGCACCTTATCCGACCACGGAGGGTCCGTTCGGCAAGGTATGGCTCGATGTACCGGGCGCCCCGGCCGAGTTTGTTTACAATGTTCCGGTCACCCTGGCCCCGGTCTTTCCCGCGGAACAGACCGGTCTGGGACTGCGTCCGGAACTTCATGATATCGCCCGCCGTACGATCCATACCATACGCCTGGAAGGTGGAAACGATCTGGTATGGCAACCCCTCGCCCGTGCCCGGCTCGGTCTGCTGGATTTGGAGTGGTTCAAACGGGAAGTCCGCTATTCCAGCACCCCGCTGGGAGTGGCCAATGACCGTATACGACAGATCGGAGGGCGCTACCGCGACGAAACCAATTTCGATTTCATGATGCGCATGGGCGTCTGGACCGAGAATCTCTCTCTGCCGGCGGTCCTCAACGAGTGTATGATGCAGAGCTATTCGGGAGTGATCCGCGTCTTTCCCAACACCCGAAACCTTGGTAAGGCAAGCTTTCATAACCTGAGGGCAGCCGGGGCCTTTCTGGTTTCCGCTGCCTGGGACGGAAAGCGGGTGACCGCTTTCTCGCTCACCAGCGAGAAGGGGGCCAAGGCCCGTATTGCCAACCCTTGGCCGGACCGCCGTGTCGCCACTGCGGTTCCGCTGGAAGAGAAGGACGGGATCCTCGAATTTCCCACCCAGCCGGGAAAGACCTATAGCCTGCACCCGGAATAAGGCTGACGAAGCGGTAAAATGTCCTGCGAGCACCGGCGTTCCGCCGGCAAAAGCAATGGAATCGACACGAGATTTGCGAAAAGAAACGGAACAAAGACTTTTTACCGCTTCGTCAAGGATACAAAAGTTACTCCCAAAGCGCAGGAAACAGGTTAGAATTGACAGCGGAAAATCGGTAGAATTTTCTCAGTCCGAATATCCTCTGTACTAGTAATGATTATGTTGACAAGGAGAACGAAAGTGGACGAACGAACGGAAAAATCATCTCAGGAGAAAGATCGTCTTTCTCGACGCGGCTTTGTCGGAACCATAGCCGCAGCGGCCGCCACGGGCATCACCGTAGTACCCCGGCATGTACTCGGTCGCGGCATGACGGCCCCGAGCGACAAGCTGAATATCGCCAGCGTAGGCGCCGGCGGCATGGCGGCCAACAACATCAACCGCTGCAGTGAAGAGAACATCGTGGCCCTGTGCGACGTGGACGATGAACGGGCAGCCAAGACTTACCAGAATCCGAAATACGCCAATGTCCCCAAGTTCAAGGACTTTCGGGTCATGCTGGAAAAGAAGGGCAAGGAAATCGACGCGGTCATCGTGGCCTGTCCCGATCATGTTCATGCCTTGGCCGCCATGATGGCCATCAAGATGGGCAAGCATGTGTATGTACAGAAACCGATGACCCGCACCGTAGGTGAGGCCCGCAAATTGACGGAAGCCGCCCGCCAATATAAAGTGGCCACCCAGATGGGCAACCAGGGCCGTTCGATGGAAGGGCAGCGCCTGCTCTGTGAATGGATATGGGACGGCGCTATCGGACCCGTTCGCGAGGTTCACTGTTTCACCAACCGACCCGTATGGACAGGCCAGGGTAGCTGGGTCCGTCCGCCGGAGCAACCGGTCCCGGCCACTCTGGACTGGGACCTGTGGCTGGGCGGTTCCCCCTTCCGGCCCTATAACCGGGCCTACTGCCCTCATGACTGGCGCGCCTGGCAGCAGTTCGGCGCAGGCTCCCTGGGCGACATGGGATGCCACATCATGGACGCTCCCTTCAATGTCCTGAAGCTGCGCTATCCCAAGGCGGTCCAGGCCTGCATCGCCGAACAGGTAGCGGAACCCTGGAAACGGGCCGTCAACAAAGAAACCTTTCCCAATGCCTCCATCATCCGCTATTACTTTCCGGAACGGGGGGAGATGCCTGCGGTTAAATTGATCTGGTACGACGGCGGCATGATGCCCGAACGGCCGGAAGAACTGGAACCGGGACGTAAGATGGATTTCGGAGACGGCGGCGGAACCATCTTTGTCGGCGACAAGGGAAAGATCGTCTGCGGGACCTATGGCGACAGTCCGCGCATCATCCCCGAAACCAAGATGCAGGAGTACAAACGCCCACCGAAGACCCTGCCGCGGGTTGTCGGCACCCACGAACAAAACTGGATCGATGCCTGTAAAGGCAAAGGCCCGGCATCCTCCAACTTCGATTATTCCGGACCGTTGACGGAAACCGTGGTCATGGGCAACCTGGCCATTCTCTTCCCCGGCCAGAAGATCGAATGGGACGGGGATAAGATGATGGTTACCAATTTACCCGAGGCCAACGAGCTGGTCATGGCCAAATACCGCGACGGCTGGAGCCTGTAACCAAAACCAACCTTCCATAAGAGTGGGGCGGGCTGCAAACCCGCCCCTATTATTTTGAGGTCGTAAAAAATCAGAGGGTGTGTAGCGAATGGCACTCCGGAGAACCGCAGTTTAATGGAAAAGAAACTTCCCATAATGTGGCTGGAGCTTCCAGCTCCGGGAGGCAAATCCGGAGCCGGAGGCTCCAGCCAAGCTAGCATGTTTCAGGGGAGTTCCACGTTTACGCTGCATCCCATGGATCCGTGAAAGCCTTTATTTACATAGCCCCGCCTAAGTCGGAACTCCCATGAAACTTCCTCACTGAAAGGCCGCGCGCCCCTCCGTCTCGAAGAGACGATGTTTGATAGCCCCAGGTTTCAACCTGGGGAAGGCATTGCCCCCACGGACAAGTCCCGTGAGGGACGACGTTAAAACAAGATAGCGTTGTATTTTCATTTCTGGCCGCCGATCTAACGTCGTCCCTCACGGGACTCTTTCGATTGTCGACATCTCTCCCCCAGGTTTAAACCTGGGGCTAAATTAACTCCGCCCGCTTCGCGGGCTTTTCCTCTTGTTTATTCCATCACTCATGAGAAGTTTCTCGTGAATTTAGGCCCCAGTTTTTGAAGTGTAGTCTCGACAAACCTTGGACTTTTTGCGACTTCATCGCTTAGGGGGTGGGCTTGCGCGGCGCAGGCGAGAGCGCATCCCAGCGGGCATCGCCGGTCTGCCTGTAATCCGCCGGCAGCTGGTCCCAATCGGGCCGGGTGATGCCGTTCAAATCGTAAACCACCTTACCGTTATGGATCGTCACTTCGCAGATCAGCTTTTGTGCCCCCTTCAGCCTTGCTCCGTGGCTGTCGGTAAAGCCATAATTGCCTTTTTCCAGCCGCAGCACGGTGACGTCCGCGACGGCTCCCGCCGATAGGTTTCCCAGTTCGGTGTGCTGCAGATAGCGGGCCGGATTCCAGGTAGATTCCCGTATGACATCTTCCAGAGGATGTCCCAAAACCAGGAATTTATTCATGACATTCAGCTGGTCCTTCATCCCGCTGTTCATGCTGCCGATGTGCAGATCGGTGGAGATGGCATCCGGCCAGAACCCTTCACGGACGGCCGGGACGGCAATACGCCAGAAGAAACTGCCTCCCCCGTGACCCACATCGAAAATAATGCCACGCTTTCTGGCTTCCCAGAGGGTGGGATTGACCTTCTTCCCCTCCACCTGTTCCCGTCGGAGACCGGAATACATGTGAGTATAAATGTCGCCGGGACGGAGTTTTTCCAGCAACAGTTTTTCTATCGGACGCTCCGGACGATTGCTGCCGAAATCGACCATAACCGGAAGATTGGTCAGCTTACCCGCCTCCACCGATCTCTCCACCGGGGTCCATTCCGGACCGGCATAGTGGGCGGTTTTAATCCCTACGATGAGTCCCTTGTGGCGCTGGGCCATCTCTACGGTAGGCTTTACCTCCATATCGTCGAGGTTGTGCTCGAAGGCGTTCCCCCGCATCCCATGCCCGACAATGTTCAGAAACGCCAGGACGCGGGTTTTGGAACGATCGATGATGCGGTCCTTGAAATCCTCAAAATTACGCCAGCCGGCGCATCCGGCATCGGCCACCGTCGTGACTCCGGCGCGGAAGGTATATCCGTCCGGGTAGAGGCTGTTGTCGCCGGCATAGGACCCTTTTTCTCCGGTCCCGGCATAGACATGTACATGCATGTCTATCAAACCGGGCACGACCGTCAATGCGGTAACATCGACTACTTTCAACGCCTGGGTCGGATCGATGTTGGGTGCTACCAGCGCGATTAATCCATCGGCGATAGCTACATCGCGTATTGCATGGATTTGATTCTTGGGATCAATGACTTGTCCCCCCTTGAGGAGCAAATCGTATTTTGGCTGGGCCATGGCCAGAACCGGCAGCCATAGAGCCGTTATCAGACTTATGGAAAATGCTGATTTCATATCCGTTGTCCTATCTCCTGTTGATCTTGTGTCTCTTGGCGGTCCACTTCGCCTTTAAGTATTCGCCCATGTCCAGAGTACCGGAGAGTTCCTCTCCTCCGGCGGTCAACTTCCCGGTAAATTCATACACCAGGGAATCGCCATGCCGCTCCGTCAAGTTGCTGGTCATGCGGACGGCGTCCCCCTGGATACTCCCGCGCAGGTCCCGGGAAACGAAATCCCCCTGGTGCGATCCCTCCAGTCGATTGCCCTGCTGACGCAGGTACAGGGTATGGCGGGACCGGCCGGCGGCATACTCGATCTCGACATCCCATTGCCCGGTCAGATCGGCAGCTGCAGGAATTTCTTCCTCTTTGGCACCCGGTCTGGGAGCACTGGAAAGTATGGCATACAACCGCTCTGACACTACCTTCTCGTCTCCCTCCGACATCATATAGGGATTGAAACGGATCCCGGTTTCCGATGGGTCCTTTCCGGAAACAGCCCCCAGGGTGGCTATCCGCGGATCCCGGTCAAACAACAGCTGGGTGACTTTGCGGCCGTCGATTGCCAGACGGTCCCGGTTCCAGCGAACCGCCAGGTTAGGAGTCCGGTTGGAAAGCCCTTTGGGTTCGATCATCTCCGTCGTCACCCCTTCAATAGCAGACACCCGCCGGGCGATAAGTTCCAGGGCCGACTGCCAATGCCGCCACTCTGCCTGATGGTCCCGCTGCATCCACATTTCCACGGCCATGAGCATTCCCATGGCTTCCTCCTTGCCCACCTTCATGGCCCGGGCAAAACCGTGATGAGGAGCGCTGTGAATCCAGGCGGCCCGGACCAGGTCCTTGCGACCCAACAACAGACCCGCACTCTGCGGTCCGCGTATGCACTTGCCGCCACTGTAACCGACCAGATCGGCGCCTGCCTCCAGATGAACGTTGGGCACCGTCAGGATCTCGGCGGCCGCATCCACCAGGACCGGAACATTCCTTTTCCTGGCCAGATCGCAGATGACCTTGGTGTTGATCGGACTTTCATCTGCAGGCGGTCCTGCCAGTATGTAAATCATGGCGGTCCTCGGACCCAGGGCGGCTTCCAGCTCTTCCACCGTATTCACCTCCAGTATGTGAACGCCTACCGCCCTGACGGCGGCATCGTAGACATTACGGGAATGTCCGGGAATGATCACCTCGTCCTTGGGAAACCCCTGCAGATTGGGAATCCGTACGTGCAGGTCAGGATTTCCTCCGGCCACGCAAGCCGCTGTGGCATGGGTCAGAGCGGCGGCGCACCCGGAACTGATCATGCCCCATTCCGCCCGGGTCAGCTCCGCCAACCGGGCACCGACGGCCTCGGCCAGCTCATCCAGGTGAACATAATGTTGCGCCGCCTCGCTCATCGCCTCCCGGACCTGCGGAAGCATGAGGGAGCCGCTGAGGATCGTATAGGTGCCGCGGGCGTTGATGAACGGTTTGACACCGATCGATTGGTAGAGGTTCTTTCCCAGCTGCAGTTTTCCAGTTGGAGAAGGTGCCACGGCTCGTGCCTGAGGAACCAGGGCCGGCAGAGAAAGCAAGGACCAACGCCGGAACCATTCCCGCCGGTTGGATTTGCCGTCATACCATTTTTGTATTTTCGAGAGGGGATGAAACATAACGAATCGCTCCTTTTTTCCGTTGAAAGTACGCGATCTTGCCGGAAACGTCAAGGAAGTAGTAACTCTCTGTAGACTCTGTGTCTCCGTGGTGAAAAGTGAGAGACAATCCAGGGATTGACATTTTCACCATCTTTGGCATAATAGTGGTATACCAGATAAAGACCAAGGATTGATCGAACCATGAAAAAAACGGATTTGACGACTTCACTGGCCGGAAAGGCCTATGCCCGGTTACGCCAGGAAATCCTCACTTGTATCCTGTTACCCGGACAGGTCGTCTCCGAACGGGAACTGGCCGGTAAGTACGACATCAGTAAAACCCCCATGCGCGAGGCTTTCACCCAGGCCTGTCACAACGGTCTGATGAAGCGTCTGCCCGGCCGGGGATATCTGGTTTCGCCCATCACCATACGGGACATACGGGACATTTTCGATCTGCGCCTGGTCCTGGAGGTAGCGGCGGCAGAACGGGCGGCGCGAAACCCGGCCATGGTCGACCTGGTCGGTTTGAAGCGATTAGCGACCGTCAGCTATTCGCTCAAAGATCCTCAAAGCCAGATCCGGTTTTTACAAACGAATTGCGAATTTCATGTCACCCTGGGCAAGGCCGCCGGGAACCACCGGTTGGAAGTCCTGCTGGAAAACCTGATGAACGAAATGGAGCGCTTTTTCTACCTCGGGCTTCGTCTACGCGACAGCAGCAGCGAGATGCGGCGAGAACACCAGGAGGTGGTGACAGCCCTGGAAGCCGGAGACGTCGATCGGGTGAGGGAATCGGTAACACGCCAAATCCTGACCTCCCGCGACCGGATCCTGGAAGCCATCGTGCAAGGAGATAACCCAACGATTCAGGTGGGCCGTTGAGCCGAAGCTCATGCGGGTCCGAATTACCGTAAAGGAGGAATGAACATGCCGTTTGTCGAGTACAACGGAACCCAGCTCGAAGTTGACGAAGACGGATTCATCGCCGATCCCACTCTCTGGGATGAGGCATTGGCCGCTTTTCTGGCCGAACGTAGTGAGGGAATCGTGCAACTGACCGAGGCCCATTGGAAGGTCATCCATTATCTGAATCAGTATTATCGGGAATTCGGAATCGCCCCGATGGTACGCAAGCTCTGCAAAGAGACAGGTTTTACCCTGAAGGCCATCTATGAGATGTTTCCCGGCGGCCCGGCCAAAGGCGCCTGTAAGGTGGCCGGATTACCCAAGCCGACGGGCTGTGTATGAGAAGCCTGCTGCTGTGGTTCCCGGTCTTTTCCGGTTGGTTTTCGATTCTCTTTTTTTTCTCGCTGACCGCTTACCGTTTTTACCGCATGGCCCGTATGCCGCTCAATCTGCGCTGGGAGGTTTATCCGGTACCCCATGAAACCGGGGAGCGACGACGCTATGGCGGTTCGTATATGGAGCAGACAGATTGGCCCCGAAAACGTTGTCCCTCCTCCCGTCTGGCCGAACTGGCGGAGATGGGAGCCGAAATCTTCTTTTTAAACCGACTCCGCCGGCACAATCCATTCGGGATTTGGCCTTTTTCCCTGGCCATGCACTGGGGGCTCTACCTGACCCTTCTGTGGATCGTTCTACTGGCGGCAGCAAACGAAACACGGGCCTTGTCCTCCGTAGTCGCAACGGTCGGTCCGGTTGCACTCGTTCTTGGATTATGCGGGACACTCGGCCTCCTGGTGAAACGTATGACGGTTCCAGCGCTGGCCATGTACACCACACCGGGCGACTATTTTCATCTGATTTTTCTGGCGACGATATTCGGCCTTGGCCTCATCTCCTGGGCAACGGATCCCACCTTTTCGCAGCATCAGGCCTATATCGTAAGCGTAATCTCTTTCAGGCCGGTCACGGCCTCGCCGCTCGTCCATTTCCTGTTTTTTCTCCTCCAGGCGCTGGCCGTCTACATGCCGTTTTCCAAACTCATTCACTATGTCATGAAACATTTTACTTTCACGGAAATTCTGTGGGATGACGTTTATAAAAGGAAGGACTCGGCCAAAGACCGGCAGATCGCCCGCCAGCTTTCCTTTTCCAAGGATTGGTCCGCGGCCCATATGGGCCGGGATAAGACCTGGTTGCAGGATGCCCGGGAAACCTCGGGATCCGGGGAGAACGGACGATGAGCCGAAGGTCCGTACGGTTTGCCGATATATCGAAAATGGATGTGGAACCGTTAGCCCCGCTGCATAATGAAGATCTGATCGATCTCAGCCCGATGCCGGAACGACAGCCGCCGGCAAAACCGTGCGATCGATGGCTGGAGACCTATAACTTTTCGCTGGACGGTTTTTCCGCCTTCGATCTCCCCAAGCCTAAAACACCCGAAGAGCGGGAAAAATTTGTGCAATCCTTCTTCAGCGGACTGCAAAAGCTTTTCGACCCGGAAAATAATTGGACGTTTCTCAAGGCCTTCCGCTTATCGATGGATTACTGCATGCACTGCCAGACCTGCTCCCATGCCTGTCACACCTTTCTCGCCGGCGGAGAGCAGGAGATTTACCGCCCCACCTTTCGTTCCGAGATCCTTCGCCGCATATGGCAAAGGCACTTCACTCTCTCCGGCAAATGGCTCAAAGGTCTGGTTGGTGCGGATGTAGAGGCAAACTTCGATGCCCTATGGCGATTACTGGAGCTATCTTACCGCTGCAACCTTTGCCGGCGTTGTGCCATGGTCTGTCCCGTTGGAGTGGACAATGCTCTGATCGCCCGCGAGATACGCAAGCTCTTCAGTCAGGAGATGGGTATCGCTCCCACCGAACTCCTAAAAAGAGGCAGCCGCAGCCAGCTTACGACCGGTTCTTCCACGGGAATGTCTTCCGCCGCTTTCAAGGATACGGTTTCTTTCATCGAAGAGATGATCGAGGAAAAGACCGGCAGGAAGATCCGTGTGCCTATCGACAAGAAGGGGGCCGATATCCTGCTGATTCACAATGCCGGCGAATTCCTGGCCTGGCCTGAAAACCCGGCCGCCTTCGCCATTCTCTTCGACGCTGCCGGAATCGACTATACCTTGAGCAGCGACCTGGGCGGTTACGATGCCGTCAATTATGGCGTCTGGTTCGATGATGTGGAAATGAGCCGGGTCGCATGGCAACATATCCAGACAGCCCAGAGTCTGGGAGTACGAAAGATCGTGGTGGGGGAATGCGGCCATGCCCACAAGGCCATTTGTGTCGTGGCCGACCGCGTTTTCTCCGGAGACTTGAGCCTCTCGGAAATGCCGCGTGAAAGCTGCCTGCCTCTGCTACGGGACATCGTTAAGAGCGGCGTACTCCGGCTGGACCCGGCACGCAACGATTTCCCCTTCACCCTACACGATTCCTGCAATGTGGTGCGCCTGATGGGCATTGTCCGACCGCAACGGGAAATCCTCGAAGCCGTATGTCGTCGTCCGCTGCGAGAAATGAGTCCGCACGGCGTATGGAACTACTGCTGTGGTGGGGGGAGCGGATTTGCCATTATGGATAAACTCAACTTCTCCGAATGGCGCAATTGCGTTGCGGCACGCATGAAGATCAGACAAACGCTCGATGTTTTTCAGGACGTTCTCGAACCCGACATACATAAATACATTGTAGCCGCCTGTTCCAACTGCAAGGGTGCCCTGCGGGACGCCACTGCCTATTATGATCTCAAGGAAAAATACGGCATCGGATATACGGGGCTGACGGATCTGATCGTCAACGCCATGGTTGACCTGCCACGCCCTTACCTGGAGTGGGAGCCTGATCTTTAGATCTTGTCGATCCGGACAGGGAGAGTTCCAACCATCCCATCTTCAATTCACAAAGCAAAAGGAAGGTTTTGATGAGCAAACTGATCTACCTGGACAACGGCGCGACCTCTTTCCCCAAACCGGAAGAGGTTTATAGCTACATGGATCACTTCTACCGTAATTTTGGTGTCAATCCCGGACGGTCAGGTTACGATCTGTGCATGGAGGCCGGGACGATCGTCGACGACACCCGGAAGCTGTTGACCCAATTTTTCCATGGTACGGACTTCAACCGGTTGTGTTTCGCTTACAACTCCACGGACGCCCTGAACCTGATTCTTTTCGGTCTTCTCCGTCCCGGCGACCACGCCATCTCGACCACTCTTGAGCACAACTCCGTATTGCGGCCGCTCTATCACCTCTCGCGGGAAGGTGTGGAGGTGGATCATGTCCGCTTCGACGGAGCGGGATTCGTCCATCCGGAGGATATTCGCAGGAAATTCCGGCCGAATACACGCCTGGTCGTTGTCAATCACGCCTCCAATGTGATCGGAACCATCCAGCCGATCGGGGAAATCGGGCGCCTCTGCCGCGAAGCCGGTATCCTGTTTGCCGTTGACACTTCACAATCAGCCGGAAAAATCCCCGTCAACATCCAGGAACAATTCCTGGATGTTGTCGCCTTTACCGGTCACAAATCGATGTTCGGGCCTACCGGGATCGGTGGACTCTACGTGCGCGAGGGGGTGGAAATACGCCACACAAGGGCGGGAGGTACCGGAGTGCGTTCGGCGGAAAAGGCACACCTGGACGACTACCCTTTCCGCCTCGAATACGGAACTCCGAACACCGTCGGCATCGCCGGACTCAATGCCGGCTTGAAGTGGCTCCTGGACAAGGGACCGGGTGCCATCCACGAGCAGGAGATGGAACTGGCACAGATTCTGCGCGACGGCCTTGCGGCCATTCCGGGTGTCATTCTCTACTGCCTGGAGGACCTGACCGATCACATCGCCGTTCTGGCCTTCAATATCGAAGGGATGGATGCAGCCGATGTCGGAATGATGCTCGATGTCGACCACGATATCGCCTGCCGAACCGGGCTGCACTGTGCCCCCCTGGTGCACGAACAGCTGGGAACAGCCAAAATACGAGGAACGGTGCGGTTCGGCATCGGACCCTTCAACACCAGGGAAGATATCCAGACCGCCATTGATGCCGTAAGAGACATAGCCTCCTTCAAACGAAGCTGATCGTTACTTGCCACAGAGGCACAGAGATCCCGGAGGTTATTCTCTTCTCTGTGGACTCGGTGCCTCTGTGGTAAAGAAGACGAATCGGATTTACCGGTAAGATACTAGTATCAGTTGAGGATGCCGCGGTTCTGGGCTTCCACCTTCCATTGGCCCACGACACGGCGGCGTTCGATCACACAAGCATATTCGTATCGGCACACCGTCGGACAGATATGCATTGGTATGCCGTATAAAACATCGCCGACTTCCCGGCCGGTGGCCGCCTCCGTCTGTACCACCAGGTGCTCTTCGCTGTGAGAGACAGCCCGGTAACTGCCTAAATTCAGCAGGTTCACTCGTGGAGGAGGCATCTCGGCGGCGATCGCCTTGTGACCCAGATCGAGGCACAGCAATCCTTCGCGCGGTTTACTGACCACACGGGTGAGCAGAACGGCCGCCGGCAGAAATTCAGGCTGTGGCAAGGATCTGCCATACCCCTCATCCCAAAGGAGTGTCGTACCGGGACTCAGCTCCACGCCTTCGCGTCCGGCATGGATCGGAAAGGTAGGACTGCCTCCGACAACCAGCCGGGGCGCGGACAAACCCTGATTTCGCAAATCCTTCACCATGCGTTGTACCGGAGCAAAAGCCGCTTCGCAGATGGCCGTTCTTTCGCTGAAATCGCTCTCCCGGATATGACCGTCGTAAACATGAAGCCCCATCGCCTTCAAGCCGGGCAATTCATGGATCAGCCGGTATAAACCGATCGCTTCTTCGCCGGGGGCAATACCTGTGCGGTCCATGCCGTTGTTGATATCCAGAAAGACACCGCACCGCATTCCCGCCGTAGAAGCGGCTTGCGCAAGCTGCTGGAGAACGGACCGATCATCGACGATCACCGCTAAAGCCGAATGGGGATATCTATGTTGCCAGGCCACCCAACGATCGATATTCGGTCCTACGGGCTGATACGCCAGCAGAACATCGGCAACGCCGCGGCGGGCCAGCATCTCCGCCTCGGCCAGGGTGGCACATTTGAATTTGCCGATCCCCACCTTCTGTTGCAGACCCACGATCTCCCCCATTTTGTGAGTTTTCACGTGAGGCCGCAACCGATCGGCCGATCCGGCCACCAGCAACATGGTCCGTATGTTCCTCTCGATGCGGTCGGGGTAGACCAACAGGGCGGGAGAAGGGATCTCCGCCACATTTTCGACTTCATACCAATTCCCTTGCTGTTCCCTAGAATCCATTTACCTTTCCTTCCCGCTGAAGTCCGAATAGAATCCCTATCCGGAGAAACATACGCTTTGCCGGTACCATCCGATCGAAACCTCCACCATTATATTTCATGAACCGTCGTTCTGTCCCACCCCGGTGTACGTGTCGCGCCAGGCGAAGCCTTCCTCGCCGCCGTTCCCTTCTGAAAATGTGGTATAACCGAATGTACGGTCGACTTCAATAGCCGGCCGTAGATCCTGATCGCGGAATCATAGCTGTCATTCATGCAAGGAGATGAATCCATGCCGTTCAATCGCAGAGATTTTTTAGCGGAATCCATGATCGCCGGTATGAGCTGTCCGGCGGCAATGCAGAATATAGAAAAATCGGAATCCGACGCCGAGCCGGCCCATGTTGTGATCCGACGCCGATTGCCCGTCAGACACCGGGTGGACGTATTCATCGCCGGAGGCGGCCCTTCCGGTGTAGCGGCGGCCCTGGCGGCGGCACGGCAAGGAAAAAGCGTATTTCTGGCGGAACGTATGAACTGCCTGGGAGGAATGGGTACGGCCGGGCTGCTCCCTCTCTTCATGCCTTTCACCGATGGGGTGAACTTTCTTGCCGGAGGGATCGGCCAGGAGATCGCGTCCCGTGCTACCAAGATGGGGGCCAACGGACCCGACAGCGACGTCACCATCAAGTCGGAGGTCCTTAAACGGCTCTATGATGCCATGCTTCTCGAAGCCGGGGTGCAGTTCTCCTTCGAAACCCGCTTGATCGATGTGGAGACGGATGGGGAGAAGGTTCGTTATGCCTTGTTGGCGGCCAAGAGCGGTCTCTTCGCCGTTGCCGCCCGGTTTTTCATCGATTGTACGGGAGATGGAGATCTGGCCGTCTGGGCCGGCGCTCCCTGCGAAAAGGGGGATGCGGAAGGGAAGGTGATGGCCGGAACCCTTTGCAGTGTCTGGGCGGACATCGACTGGCAGAAGGCGCGGGCCTTCGGTATGGGCAAGCAGGAACAGCTCCTGCCCAAGGCCATCGCGGAAAAGGTCTTTACCCAGGAAGACAGGCATCTTCCCGGCATGTTCCGCATTGGGAAACACCTCGGGGGCGGAAATATCGGCCACACCTTCGGCGTGGATGGAACCGACGAGTGTTCCATGACCAAGGCCGTGATCTGGGGACGCAAGATGATCCTGGAATACGAGCGCTACTACAAACAGTATCTGCAGGGCTACGAAGAGATGGAACTGGTGACCATGGCGTCCATGTTGGGCATACGGGAATCACGCCGCATCCTGGGCGATTATGTCTTAAATCTGGAAGATTTCAAAAAGCGTGCGGTTTTCGAGGACGAAATCGGACGCTTCTCTTATCCGGTCGATATCCATGCCGCCAGGTCGGGAGCCGGGGATTACCAGAAATATGCCGACGATTTTAAAAATTTGCGTTATGGCAAAGGCGAAAATTACGGAATCCCCTATCGCATTCTGATCCCGCGGAAATTGAGCAATGTCCTTGTCGCCGGGCGTTGTGTCAGCACCGATCGATACATGCAGAGTTCGATACGGGTTATGCCCGGCTGTTTCATCACCGGCCAGGCCGCCGGGGTGGCAACGGCCATAGCCCTGGACGACAAATGCGACACCCGGGGCGTAAGCGTCCGGGAGCTGCAGAAACGCCTGAAGGCCATCGGCGCCTTTCTGCCCCATCACGCATGATCCTTTTGGGGGAGGAAATATGGGATTGCAGTGTCATCATCGCCGTTTTCTGTTTGGTTTTCTGCTTCTGCTTTTTCTCGATGGAACCTATTCCCTTCCCCGGGAAACCGGGGCGCAGGCTTCGGCTCCCGCTCCGAGGAGGCTCAACGCCTTGATCCTCTCGGGACACAACAACCATGACTGGAGAACCTCCACACCCTATCTTAAAAAGCTGTTGTCGGACAGCGGACGCTTTTCCGTGCGGATTACCGAAGAGCCGGCCGGACTGAACCGGAAGGTACTTTCCGGGTATGACATGCTTGTCCTTGATTATGTGGGTCCACGCTGGCCCCGGGAAACGGAAGATGCCGTTTCCTCTTTCGTCAGAGAAGGCAAAGGACTGGTTGTCGTTCACGGAGCCAACTATGCCTTTACCGGGATGGAAGTTCTTGGCGACGGACATAAGCCCACCGGATTGAAGGAAAAGCCCTGGCCGGAATTCCTGAAGATGGTGGGGGGATACTGGACCGCCTCCGAACCGAAGACGGGACACGGTAAAAGACATTCCTTTCAGGTCAAGTTCACCGATCCGGAGCATCCTGTCGCCCACGGCCTCCCCGCCCAGTTCACGGCCACCGACGAACTGTATCACCAGCCTCGCCTATTGCCGGGTGTCCATGTCATCGCTACGGCCTTTTCCGCCAAAGAAACCAACGGAACCGGCCGGGAAGAGCCGATCCTATGGACGGTGTCCTATGGAAAAGGACGTGTTTTCTATACAGCCCTGGGCCACGATGCCATCGCCATGCAGGAAACAGGCTTTATCGGCACCTTTCTCCGCGGTTGCGAATGGGCCGGTGCCGGCACCTGTTCGATCCCTTACCCGAAAGAGCGTTATCCGGTGGCTGCGGATTCCCTGCGGGTTCTGACCGTCACCGGCGGGCACAGCTACGAGAGTTCTTTCTACACCCTCTTCGAAGGCGAACCTACGATCCGCTGGGACCATGTACCCACCGCCGCAGAGGCTTTCCGCCAGGACCTGCGTGCGCGATACGATGTTCTTGTTCTCTACGACATGAATCAGGATCTCGGCGTGGAGGGCCGGAAATATCTGACGCAATTCCTGGAAAGTAACAAAGGCATGGTGGTATTGCACCACGCCCTGGCGGATTATCAGGGTTGGCCCTGGTGGTATGGCGAGGTGGTCGGGGGACGCTATCTTCTGCAAGCGGATGGGACGCTGCCGGCATCCACCTATCTCCACGATGTCGAACTGTTTGTTACCCCTGCGACACAGCATCCCGTTCTTCAGGGTCTAGGGCCCATGCACCTGATCGACGAGACCTATCGAGGCTTATGGCATTCGCCTGATATCATCCCATTGCTGAAGACCGATCATCCGACCAGCGATGAGGTGGTGGCCTGGATCAGTCCCTATTCCCGATCGCGCGTGGTGGCCATTCAGCTGGGACACGACCGTCAGGCCTATCTGTATCCCGGATACAGACAACTGGTGCGAAATGCCATTCTGTGGACCGGATATCGCAAACCGTAATGGGATCCAGGACCGAGAGCCCGAAACGTACATTCTTTCAAGACAATATGGTAATGGGTCTGCTGACAGACTATCTCCGGCAGGTCATGGAATCGGATTCCGACCGCCGGTGCAAATGCCTGTGGATTTACAGGAGAAAACCCGATTTCTCTTGACAGCGGACCTTTTCCCTTCTTACAATCGGCTTATGTCTTCACACGAGAGTTTATTCTTCTTCCTTTCACTATATGGAGTCTGAGATATGAAAAATGATTGGAATCGACGTCAGGTCCTTGCCGCCCCCGCCGCAGCCGGATTGGGCTGGCTCATGAACAGCCGACTTGCAGCGGCCCCGACATTCAAAACCAAGCTGAAAAAAGCGATGATCATCGGCAAACCGGAAGAGAAATCCCTTCTTCCGCTCCAGCAGGCCGGATTCGACGGGGTCGAATCCAATGCCATCCTCCCCCTGGAGGAAGCAGAAGCCTGCCGCAAGGTCGCCGACAAGATGAAGATGCGTATCCACTCGGTCCTGCGCGGCTGGGCTGAATTCAACAGCGACGACCCCAAGAAGGTGGAGGCATCGATTGAAGTTACGGCCAATGCCCTGCATGCAGCCAAGGGATACGGTGCCGATGCGGTTTTGCTGGTCCCCTGCCGGATCGGAGGGAAAGGATCCCCGATTGTCATGCCGGAGGCATGGGAGTTCGAGATCGAATTCGACGACAAGACAGGCCACCTCACCAAGGTTGCCGCCGGCGACCAGTCCAAATACAAAGACTATATCGAAGCCCACAATCGGGCCGTAGACACTTCCACAGTGGCGGTGAAAAAGCTGATCCCGCTGGCCGAGAAACTCAAGGTGATCATTGCCCTGGAAAACGTCTGGAACAACTTATGGGTCAAACCGGCCATCTTCCGGCATTTCGTCGCCTCCTTTCAGAACCCCTGGGTCAAGGCATATTTCGACATCGGCAATCATGTTAAATACGCCCCACCGGAACAGTGGCTTCTGGAATTGGGCTCACTCATCACCAAGGTACACATCAAGGATTTCAAACTCAATCCGGACGGGCATGGCGGCAGTTTCGTCCATCCTCGCGAAGGAAGCGTGAATTGGCCGCTGATCAGGCAGACTCTCGATAAGATAGGTTACAAGGATTACCTGACCATAGAAGATAACGGCCTTACCTTGGAAGAGTTCAGTAAAAGGCTCGACCAGATCATTGCCGGTGTCTAAGCGGAGCCACGGATTTGTATCCGACCGGATTGATACAAAGAGACAGGCTGTTCCAACTGGCCACCCGCTGGTTTGCCGATCGGCCGGAACCGGAGGACGGAAGGTTTGTCACTCAGGTCTTCCTTTTTGAGAGCCTGATCTGCTCTCCGACTCTCCGCCGTTTCGTGACCGACATCCTGCAGGAGACCCGATCGGGCGCGGTTCGTATGCAGCAACTGCACTCCAAAGATGACCTGCGGGCCCTGCTGTGCCGTCAATACTCCGAACTGAACGATCGGGCCCGGGAACTTTTCCAGCAGTATCGTCAACATCCCGACGATTTTTTTCCCGGTACGCCGGCCACCATGCTGCTGATCATGCGGGAGTGTGGCTGGCCGGTGGCCATGATTCGAATCAAACGCATCCGCCGGATCGCGGAAAAGGCCTCCCGGCGGGTGGCTGACTGCCTCTCCGACCGTATACAGGAAGAGGCCAGACGAATCGCCAGGGAGAGGGCGTCTTTTCATGGAGTGAGCCTGCAGCAGCTGATCTCCTCGCCGGGAGACATGTTCAACGACTTTACGCAAGCGGAAAAGGCCGTTGCCCTGGCTTTTCGCGAGGAAGCACCGGCATTCGCTCCCGCCGATCTGCATATCGATGATGTCATTGGCATCAAATTCATCGGTTTATCGGAAGAATTGGAACGGATCGAAAAGGCCATTTACGGGCATCCTTCCGTCATCGGGGTCGAACGGGAAGAACATCACGGACGATATAACGACATCAATCTGCTGGTCGATCTGCAATTGCCACCGGCCGACACGATTGTCGAGGCATGCCTCCATCATGACTGGAGCGGGGCCGCTCAAAGAGGGCTCGATCCGCAAACTCTTCCTCAGGACCTTACCGAATATGTGCATGGCGGCGCTTCCCACATCCGTACCGAGGTCATTCTGACTACCTGTGATGAGTTGCTGGAATCGGAATTCGGGCGATCCATCCATGAGCAAAGAATCCTGGAGCAACGCCATTCGGTCGCCTACTCCGGACGCATCGCCCGCAATGCCTCCTTTATAATCGAGTATATGCTGCAGCTGGCCTTGTCCCCCAAGATCGAAAGCCGGAGTCTCCCCATCAAGATGTGGGGACAATATCTACCTGATTATTTTTCCCAGATCATCTGGAGCCTTTTTTCTTTGCAACCGATGAACGATTTGAGCCGATCGTTGCATGACATCTCCGATCCGATGCGCCTCTGATCAGGCGCATACGGCGATCCTCCAGAGGACGGTCTCGGATCCTTTTCACCCCACCGATCGCAAAGGAAATATGAACCCAAGGGGGAAACAAGAAAGAATCTATCTGCCTTATGGGCAGCATCGGCTCTCCGTCTCGGCCCATCCCTGCCGCATCCTCGACATCATGACTCCCAACGCCGAATCCTCTTTCCCCGACACTCGAGAGGAAATCGGCCGGGCCCTGTCCGCACCGATCGAAGCCCCTCCCCTCTGCCGGGCAGTCGTCGGAAAACGGCGTGTACTGATCGTAGCCGATGACATAACCCGTCAAACTCCGGTGAAACAGATTCTGCCGGAGCTTCTGGCAGAGATCCATCGAGGCGGCATACGCGACGATCAGATCACCCTGCTGGTTGCCCTGGGAACTCACCGACCGATGACGCCACAGGAAATGGAACAACGTTTCGGTGAAGCGGTCCTGCACAGAGTGGAATGCGTCAATCACCGGTGTGATCAGCCATTCCAACTGGTGGAGCTGGGAACGACTCCTTCCGGCATTCCCATCCAGATCCATCGATTGGCTCTGGAATCCGATTTTATTTTAGGAGTGGGCAGCATCGTTCCCCATCATATCCCCGGTTTTTCCGGAGGGGCCAAGATCATCCAGCCGGGCATCTCTGGAGCAGAAACCACCGGGTGGACCCACTTTTTCAGTACTCGTACCGCATCTTCCCTTCTCGGCACGCAGGAGAATCCGGTGCGGGAAGAGATCGACAGAATCGGTTTGCAGGCCGGTCTGAAAGCGATATTCAATGTGGTGTTGAATCACCAGGGCAAGCTGATCGAGGCCTTTTACGGCGATCCCGTTGCCGCTCATCGGGAAGGTGTCCGACAGGCCCGCCGGATATACGGAATCCCTTTTCCGGAAAAGGCCGATATCGTTCTGGCCGGATCTCACCCCCATGATATCGATTTCTGGCAGGCACACAAGACCCTCTATCCTGCGGACCTGGCCTTGAAGCCCGGTGGCACGATCATTCTGGTGTCACCCTGTCCGGAGGGTGTTTCGACCACTCATCGCAGCATGTTGGAGTTTACCCGGCTCGATCCGGAAAAGATCGAACGACTCATCCTTGCCAGGGAATTGCCTGACCTCGTTTCCGCGGCCCTGGCCCTGGCATGGTCCAAGATACGCCGGCATGCCCGGATCCATCTGGTAAGCGGAGGAATTTGCCGGGAAGATGCCCTCTCCCTGGGCTTTCATCCCTTCGAGGATGTACAATCGGCACTGGACGCCGCCCTTCTGCGACACGGACCGCATGCCTCCCTCCTGGTTATGCCCTATGCACCCGATACCCTCCCCCTCCTGGGATCCTTGCCCTTCAAGAGATGACACCGGCACTCGTATAACTTTTGCCCTGGGAGGCATGTATGACGGTCTAGCAAAAAATCATGCCATAGATAATTGTATCAGCTTTTGTAGGGGCACGGCGTGCCGTGCCCAAAGAGAGCCCTCATCCTACGGCCGCCAGGGCACGGCGTGCCGTGCCCCTACAAATTTTTTGGAGTCAGTTAAGAAACGCCTGAAAATGATATTTTTTGCGAGTTCGTCCTGTATGGTTGCGGCTGTGATTGTGTTTTATAATTAAGTATTCTAAGTATTCAGAAGTACAGGGGAAATTCCAGCAAATCATGTCAGAAAGCAGGAACAGCTATGAATCATACGACGGAAAAAAAATCGCGAGAAAATGTCAGTGAAAAAATGGTGACCTTCGTACAGGGGGAGTTCATCATCCAAAAGGCGAACGAGGTGAAACTGGATCCGGCCTTGCTGTATGAAGTGGTCATCGACCTTTCTTCCGAAGGTCTGTTGACGGCCAATAGCATCAATCTCGCCGCCGGAATTCTGATCGAACAGCTCGGTCTGCCGAGCTATTTTTTCCAGAATATAACCAAGGAATCTCTGAATAATATCCTCAAATCGATCGCCTGCAGCATCAAGATCCAGTCGGGAGAAGTGACCTTGTCCGGGGCCGTCTCCCAGGTCCAGTTCGATGTTTCCCATGGGGAAGCGGCTCAATGGATACGTATCGCCACCCTGGAGACCAGGGATAGCATGGAGACCATGCTGGCCCCCATCATCAGCGGACACCGGCGGGAATACTACTATTCGCCCAGCAACAAGTATTTCACCTATGTGGTAAATCCGGATTGCATCAAGGATTACCCCAAGGAAGAATTCAAAAAATCCCAGTTCCTGTTTTACCGCTCCTCCGATTTCACCACCACGCCGGAAACGACGCGGGAACGATATGAAAAATTCCTGGTCGATTCCCGCAAATCGGTGAAGCCCTTGATTGAAATCTTCAACCTGCCTCAATCCGGCGAAACCAGGGTCATGATCATCGACGATTTTCCTCTGCCGCAGATGCCCATTTTTCGCCGGATTTTTGCCGAACATGGTCTGGAGCTCAAGCGGGCCTATTGGGAGCCGTTTTACACCGAAGGCGAGGTACGCAGCTCCGCCTGTTCCCTCTATACCTTCGGCGAACTGACACGAAAACAGGAAGCCAAGATCATGGAAGATCTGAATGCCTTCCTGGCCTTCAACCTCAACTCCATCTCCGATCTCTATGTCAACGGTTCTCTGACCCTGCGGGAAATGCTGTTTGCCGGAAATCTGGTCGATTTCACGCATATGTTCATCTATAAAGAGAACCATGCCGACGAAGAGATCTACCACAGCCTCAGCAATGTGGACCAGAGAGATGCCTTCGCCAACCGTATCCACGAATCCAACAAAACCACCTATGTATACAAGACCATAACCGAATTGGTAAAGAACAACGTCGACCTGGTGCAAATGCTGTTTCACCTCTTCGACCTCAAATTCAATCCGGCTCTCAGGAATGGCCATGCCGATCAGGAAATGGCCGATCAGCTGAGAGAGTATGACCGGATCGTGTCCGTACGCTTTTTGGAGGATCAGGTCGCCCAGGAAATCTTCCGCTACATGCGCAAGTTCATCACCTCTCTGCGAAAGACCAATTTCTACAAAGAGGAAAAACGCTCCTTTGCCTTTCGCTTCGACAATGGAGTTTTGGATCCCCTGGTGTTTACCCAGTATGTTTATGGTATCTATTTCGTCAACGGCCATTATGCCTGCGGCACCCATCTGCGGGCCAAAGAAATTGCCCGTGGGGGACTGAGACTGCTCCGTATCACCCATGCCAATCACAGCTTCGAGATCGATAAAGCCGTCATGCTCAATTATGCCCTTGGCCCCAAGGCGCAGCGACTCAAGCATAAGGATATATGCGAGAGCGGATCCAAGGGCGTCATCGTTCCTCATGCCTACTATGCACGCATGGGTATGGCCGCCATGTATGATTATGCCGACGGTATCCTGGATCTCATGCTTCCCTCCGACCGGATCGTCAGCTATCTGGACAAGCCGGAGATCATCTTCTTCGGTCCGGATGAGGGAACGGCTCAGATGATGGATACCGTTTCGGAACACGCCCGCAAGCGGGGATACAAATACTGGCGCACCCTCACCACCGGCAAGAGTACCGGGATCCCGCATGATACCTATGGCGTTCTGACCGGCGGCGACCTGTTCGGTCTGGTAGACAGGGAGGCTAGGGGAACCGAATTACAGGTCAACGGCAGACCGGTGCTGACAACCTCCGACACGGAAGAGATCTATGCCCAGATCGGCGGGCAGATCGAAACCAGCGGCATGACTACCACATGCATCATGACCTCCTTCCGCACCATGATCGCCCACTATGGGGATCGGGAAGAAGATTTGGCCCTGATGATGACCGGCGGTCCGGATGGGGATCTTGGCTCGAATCAAATTCAATGTTACAAGGGAAAAATTTGTCTGATCGTCGATGGAGGATCGATCCTCTTCGATCCGGAGGGTCTGGACAAGAAAGAATTGATGAAGATCGCTTTTATGCGGCATTCCAGCCCGCGGGCCAATTCCCTGCTCTATCCCAGGGAAAAACTCAGCCGGGACGGATTCATGGTCGAGTTGCAGGGAAAAAATTGTATGCTCCCGGACGGAACCATAATCGAGGACGGGGCCGTTTTCCACCGGACCTTCCTTTTTAATCCGGCCGCAGCCGGCTACATCAGGAAGGCCAATATCCAGGCGTTCATTCCCTGCGGCGGTTTCAAGGACACCGTCAACCGCAATAACGTCAAGGATTTCGTTGCCGTATTCTCCGATCTGAAATACATCGTGGAAGGCGCCAACGTTTTCTTCGATGACTCGGCCAGGAGATACATCGCCCGCAATACCGCCATCAAACACATCAAGGACTCCACCGCCAATAAGGGCGGTGTGATCAGCAGTTCGTTGGCGGAAGTCCTGACCGCATTCCTCCTGGGAGACAGTTATGAAGACAATCTGCTCCGGGAAGATGCCATTGCCACCCGGTGGGAGCTGATCCGGGACGTGCAGCAGTTCATCATCGATTGCTCCACCTGGGAAACCGACACCCTGATTAAAATCCACGAAAAGGAAAAACAGCCGCTGTTCGAACTATCCGTGCTCACCAGTGAACAACTGCTGGCCCTGCAGGATGTATTCGAAGAAAAGCTGGATCTGATTCTGGCCGATGAGAACCTGGTCTGGAACGTCCTGGAACGCTACATTCCCGGCGTTCTGGTGCGAAAGCTCGGCCGACAGCAAATCGTCAACACCCTCAATTCTCCTGATCTGCAAGCGTATCGCAATGCCATCCTCACCAAGAAGCTTGCCTCCATGGCGTTTTACCGTTTCGCTTTGGAGTGGGAACCTTTCCTGAAAAAGGTGGAGAAAAACTTCTCCTCCGCCGTCAAAAGCATCATTCAGGGATAGGACATAGTTTCGTGTTTGGAATTTGCGCGTTCACGCAGTGTGCAGGAGTGAGGTAAAAGGGCGACCGCAAGGGTCGCCCCTACTTGGTTGCCGCGAGTCCCGATGACGCTGTACAATAGACGGTCATGCACACAGCGGTACATACCATTTCCTATCCATCGGACCACTTGCCATGCATCTAGAACTTGTCGATTATGTCATCGTTGCCGTTTATTTCGCGATTACTATCAGCCTCGGACTCCACTTTTCCCGGCGTTGGCGAGGTTCGGAAGATTACTTCCTTGCCGGCCGCAGCCTGACATGGCCGATCATCGGACTGTCCCTCTTTGCCACCAATATTTCCACCGAGCATTTTGTCGGCCTTGCCGCCGGAGGAAACCGCGAAGGTCTGGTGCAGGGAGGATACGAATGGATGGCAAGCTACTGCCTGCTGATGCTGGCTCTCGTTTTCGCTCCTCAATACCTGAAACACAAGGTATTCACCATTCCCGAGTTTTTTGAAAAACGCTTTGGGGTGGAAACGCGGGTCCTCCTGACTCTTTATTTCCTGGCCATGATCGTTCTCACCAAGACCTCGGTCGCCCTCTATTCCGGGTCGCGGGTCCTGGCCGACCTGACCGGATGGGATTTCCGAACCATCCTGTGGGGAATCGGCATCACTACGGCCATTTACACCATGGCCGGCGGTCTGGCGGCCGTCGTCTATACCGATGCGCTGCAGGCGATTATCCTGATCGGAGGATCTGTCCTTTTATCCGGTCTGGCCATGGACCGCATCGGATGGTGGCCGGGACTGACCCGGCAACTGCAGGAACTGGGGAAAGTCGATCTGCTCTCCATGGTTCGGGGGCCGGAGGAATCCCTCCCTTTCAGCGGTTTCCTGCTCGGCAATTTCCTGATCGGAGGCATGTTCTACTGGTGCATGGATCAGGTGAACGTACAGAGAGTCCTCGGAGCCAAGAATGTCCGTGAAGCCAGGCTGGGTGCGGTATTCGCCGGTTTTCTCAAGATTATTCCCGTCTTCATTCTGGTGCTCCCCGGGGTTGTCGCCGCCGCCCTGCAGCTGAATATAAACGGGCCGAACGGAGCCGCCGATTACAACCGGACCTATAGCGTACTGGTACAAACCCTCTTGCCCAGCGGTCTGAAGGGCATCGTGCTCGCCGCCCTCCTGGCGGCCATGATGTCCTCCATCAGCTCCATGTTCAATTCCGCATCCACCCTGACAGCCCGAGACCTGGTGCTGCGTTTTCGACCGGAGACCTCTCACCGGTCCCAGATTCTGATCGGGCAGATTGCCCTGGTTCTGGTAATGATCGGCGGGATTTTATCCACGCCCCTGATCGACAGGTATGCCCATCTTTGGGACTACCTGCAGGAAGTCACCGCCTATCTTTCGGTTCCCTTCGCAGTCGTCGGATTATCCGGGGTATTCCTTCGCCGGGTGAACCGCTTCGGCGCTATGGCCGCCATCGTCACCGGCGTAATCGCCGGTGTCGTTTTATTAGGGGACAGTCATCTGACGGGAGGACTTTTCTCCTTTTTGCGGCATCCTTATCTGACTTCCTTCCTGCACCGGTCCTTCGTATCGGCCGTTGTCAGTTTCCTGGCCCTGCTCCTGGTAAGTTATGTGACCGCGCCTCCTCCTATCGATGTGAGGATGGGGACTTTTTCCTTTTCCTGGTCTCGTGGGGAAGGAGAATCCAGCCGGGATCTGCGTAGGACAGCCATCTTGATGGTATGTCTCTTTCTTGTGGTAAGCGGCCTCTGGTACCTCTTCCGCTAAATCGCCATGTTTTTAGAGCTCAGACTTCCCATATCCGGTCGTCATCACAGACCGGCCACAGGATCGGCCTTTTCTGCAAGGCGGACTGGTACATCGCCAGAACAATCTCCAGCGTAGGACGCACGGAACGGACGGGAATGATTACGTCCTTGCCGGTGCCGATACAATCGATCATATCCTGCACCACGACCGTATGGTCCGCATGGAAGAAATCGGCCGCCCCGCCTGCGCCGGTCGCCCGGGCGGCGTTACCCGTGTCCAGGGCCATTTTATCCTCGGGCAGTTCGGTCTTGAATTTCCAGGTCGTAAGGGTCTCGCCGACCATGACGGCAGTACCTTCCGTGCCGTTGATTTCGATCCGTATATCCGTTCCCGGCCATAATGCGGTCGACAGCTGCACCAAGCCGCAGGCACCGTTGGCATACTGTATCCTTGCCAGCACATCGTCTTCCAGCCGGATGCCGGGATGGCCAATATTGGACATATCCGCCTCGACTCGAACCGCAGGCCCGGCCAGGTATTGCAGCAAATCCACATAGTGGAATCCCTGGGCAACGGTGACACCGCTACCGGAGCGCTTCTGTCCCCGCCATCCCGCGGAGGTATAGTATTCCTGCGGCCGAAACCATTTCATGTAGGCATCGGCCCGGAGCAAGCGACCGAAGCGGCCGGAGTCCATCGCCTGCTTGATCGCCTGAATGGCTTTTCTGACGCGGCATTGGACAAAACAACCGAACTTGACACCGGCCGTTTGGCACGCCTGTACCATCTCGTCGGTTTCTTTAAGACTCATGGCCGGAGGTTTTTCCGTCAGCACATGTTTGCCGGCCTTGGCCGCTTCGATCACAATATCCCGATGCAGATGGTTGGGCGTGGCGACACAAATCACCTGCACCTTGTCATCCTCAAGCATTTCTTGCAGATTCATGTAGGCATTGATGCCGAACTTTTCCGCGGTCGCATCCGCCCGCTGCCGGTCGATGTCAAAAATGCCCATCGTCCGGCCACCGACAGAATCTCGGATTGCGTTCAAATGAAACGGCGCGATGAGTCCGGCGCCGACGATACCAAATCCGATAACTTTCGCCATGTTATTTTCCTTTATGGAAGCAGAACGCCTTTCAACGCCTTGAGTTCTTCGATATCGCGAAACACCTCTTCCCAGTTGGCCAACGGTTCCTTGTGCGTGATCAGCTTTTCCGCCTGGATACGGCCGGAGGCGATCAGCTCGATCGATTTGTCCCAGGAGGTGTAAAAGGTGGAGAGATTGAACACGACGGTCGCCACCTTAAAAGCGAATTTGTCCCAGTTCAATTCGACATTTTTTCCTCCGGTAAGCCCCACGACACAGACTTTACCCATTTTCCTGAGCATGTCGGGAACCGCGGAAATCGCCCGGGGGGCTCCGCTGCATTCGACAACGATATCGGCTCCCCGTCCGGAGGTTAAATCCATCACCGCCTGGACAGGATCGGTATCGCCCACATTAATCAGCTTGTCAAAACCCAGTTCCCTGGCCTTTTTCAGCCGCAGACCCACATCGCCGGGGGTTCCCAGGATGGCGACATCTTTTGCGCCGACCGCCCGCGCCGCCATGGCCGCGATCAGGCCGATAGGCCCGGGTCCCTGGACAACGACAAAATCGCCCGGCTCCACCCTCGTCCGTTCCAGCAGATCGGTGACGATGTTGGCGACCGGTTCGGTCATTACCGCCTGATCATCCGACATGTAGTCGGGAATCGTGTGCAGCAGCTTTTCCGGATAGCATATGTATTCGGCCATGCCGCCGTCGATCCCCCAGCCGGGGCTACGCTTTTCCGGGCATATCTGTATGTTCCCCGTCCGGCAGAGATAACACCGTCCACAGGCCCGTGTGTGCGGTTCGGCAACCACGCGGTCACCCTTCTTCAGGACTTTACATTGTTTGCCTACTTCGACAACGCTCCCGGTGAATTCATGCCCCAGGATCACCGGCGGCCAATAGGGAAATTGATCGTGTTTGACATGGATATCCGTTCCGCATATGCCACAGGCGGAGATTTGCACCAGGACTTCGTCCTCTTTGGGACGGGGCGGCTCCACCTCCCGCAGCTCGATGCAGCCGACTCCTTTTCGGGTTTTTACCAGCGCTTTCATGCTTCCCCTTTATAATTCATTACGAAATGATACAACGCCAAGGACGAGGACTTGATCTCATCCAGCCGGATATGCTCTTCTTTGGCATGAGCCACCTTGAGCGTACCCGGGCCGTAAACCACCGTCGGAATTCCCAGAATATTGTTATAAAACCAGGCGTCACAGCTGGCGGGCATGGCATCGATGGTCGAGTCGATGCCGTATTCGACATTTGCCCGCAGCAGTGTTTGCGCCAGAGGACCGGCTGGGTCGATAACGCTGGAATCGTGTCGATAGGTAAACGTCAGCTGGAAATTCTCCCTGGTCAGATTCGGACTTGCCAGCAGCGCGTCCTGCATTTCCCGGCAGACCTGCTCTTTGGTCTTGTTGGGCAGAAATCCGAGCACGCCTTCCAACAGGGCCCTGTTGGGAGCCGAAGCGGGCCAGTTTCCCGCCGTCAATTTGCCGAAGGTAATCGGCATCGGATTCTCGAAACGGTCGAACAGGTCGATGCCTTTGGATGCGGCCAGAAGCCCGCGGTGGTACTCCGTCAGACGGTCCATCGCCTCTTTGGCCAGTAACAAGGCGCTTTGCGTTCTTCCGACCTGGCCGCTGTGACCCGCCTTTCCGAAAAATTCCAGTTTAAACCAGACCGCTCCCCGTATGGATGTCAAAACCCGGCCTTCGGTCGGCTCCATAACGATGCAGGCATCGGCCTTTTCGCCGTTTCGCACCATGGCCAGGGAACCGTTGCCGCCGTTTTCTTCTTCGACCACCAGATGAACGACAAGATCGCATGGGGGCAAAGCGGACGCACGATCTAGCAGTGCCAGCAGCATGTACACCGCGCTCAACGGACCCTTGTTGTCGCAGGCCCCACGCCCGTAGATGATTCCATCCTTGATCCTGCCCGCATACGGATCTTCCATTCCCTCGGAAGGCGGAACGACATCGACGTGAGCATTAAAAACAATCTTCTTTAAACTGTTTTTGCCTCTTTTGCTGATCCGGAGGTTGTACCGTCCATCGTAGGCGATATTCGGAATCGGACTGCTGTAATCGGGATCGGATTTGATCCGGTCCGAAAGCGGTATCTTCTCCACGATTACATTCAGGCGGCTGAACCGTTCGTGAAGATACACCATAGCTTCCTCTTCATGGCCGGACAGGGAAGGTATCCGCAGCAGGTTCTGCAGCAAGGCCTTCACGTCCGCAAAGATCGCCTCGGCGGTTTTCTTGACGTTTTCACAATGCAAAAGGATCTCCTTACAGGCTGAGTTCGCCGACAACCTTTTTAAATATCGCCAGACTCTCGTCGGCGATTTCCCGGGTGATGACCAGCGGCGGCGCAATGCGTATCACGTTGCCATACAAGCCGACCGAACCGATCAGCAATCCATTCTCGGCGCAACCATCGATAAGCGGTTTGATGAGTTCCGGAGCAGGTGCCTTGGTGATTTTGTCTTTGACGAACTCCGCACCCATAACAAGCCCCATGCCTCGTATGTCGCCGAAATACGGGCAGTCGGCTGCGATCTTTTTCAGACCTTCTTTCATGTACTGGCCCATCTCCCGGGAATTCTCCACGAGATTTTCTTTTTCGAAAATCTCCAGGACCGCGGTCACGGCTGCGCTGGACACAGGATTGCCGCCGTAGGTGCTGCTCATTTCCCCTTTGGAAAGGCAGGAGAAGATTTGGGACGTCGAGCATACCGCCGAGACCGAGACTCCGCTGCCGATGCCTTTTCCCAGCACGACGATGTCTGGCTGTAAATCCTCGTGTTCCATGGCCCACATCCTGCCGGTCCTTCCATACGAAGACTGCACTTCATCCAAGGTAAAGAGCAGGCCGCGGTCCTTTGTCCATTGTCGCAGTCTCCTGAGCCAGCCGGCCGGAGGGAAGATGAATCCCCCGGCACCCTGATACGGTTCGACAATCACCCCTGCCAGCGAGCCGGTGGAATGGGTGGCGACGATGTACTCCAGAAAGTCGAAGTATTTTTTAAATTCGGGGCCTTCGCCGCAGAATCCCAGCGGATCGCGATAGGGATTGGGAAACGGCGCCCGAATGATTCCCGGGACTAGGGGGCCGTATTTTTTCTTGGGCCCGCCCAGACCGCCGATGGCGGCAGCGCCCGGAGTTCGGCCGTGAAATCCGCCGGCAAAGCTGATGATTTCAAATTGCCCCGTATAGCGTTTCATCAAACGCAAAGCGCCTTCAATCGCCTCCGAGCCGGTGGACAGGAAGAAGCACTTATCCAGATGCGGCGGCAGCGCCTTGACCAGGCGTTCGGCGGCCTCGATGCGATAGACAGTAGGACATTCATAATTGTTCAGCAGGTCCTCGCCGGCCTTTCGCGTCGCCTCGACCAGATGCGGATGACAGTGCCCGACGTTGGTGACCAGTACGCCAGATGTCCAGTCGATATAGGTGTTGCCGTCCACATCCGTCACGACACATCCTCTGCCGTTTTTCCAGACGACGGGCGCCTGATAGCCGACGACATCAGCCTCATAACGGTGCCATTGCTCCAGCAGCCTTTGACTGTTGGGGCCGGGAATTTTGGTTTTCCTATGTACGACAGCCATTTTTCATCTCCGTATTGTATTAATGACACATCGGGCATCCTTGCCTTCGCAGGCGGCAAGAACATCGTTTAGAATACTTTGCCTTATCTCCCAGCCGGCCTCATGGGAGGCCCAGCCGATATGTGGAGTCAGGATGACATTTTCCAGCCGGTACAGATCGAAATCCGGTTTCGGCGGTTCCACTTCGAACACATCGATCGCCGCGCCGGCAATGACGCCTGTTTTCAGGGCCTCATACAATGCGGCGGTATCGACCATGCCCCCGCGGGAGGTGTTGATCAGATAGGACGTCGGTTTCATCAGGGCCAGCGTCCGGGCATTGATGATATGGCGGGTTTCGTCGTTCAGGGGCGTGTGCACGGTCAGATAATCGGCCTCGCGGAACAGCGTGTCTTGTCCGACCCACTGTAACCCATCCTTGGCCGCGGCTTCTTTTCTCCTGGCAGACAGATAGGGATCGCAGCCGATCATTCGGAACCCGAAGGATTTAAGCTTTTGAAACACCCGGCTGCCGATCCGTCCGACGCCGAGGATGCCCAGGGTTTTACCTTCCAACCGGTAGATAGGGAAAAGCCGGGAGAAATCCCATTGGCCGGTGGCACTGGATTGATCCAGAGTTTTTCGACTCCATACCACCTTTCTGGCACAGGCGAATAGTAAGGAGATGGCGTGCTCGGCGACATCGATTTTACAGTAGTCGGGCTGATAGGCGAATTGAATGCCGTATTTCGTGCAGGCCTCGACATCGATGTTGTCATAGCCGATTCCGTGCCGTATGATCAACTTGCATTTTTCAAGTCCACTTAAAAGTGGCTCGTCGAACTTGACCATGTTCACCACGATCACATCGGCATCCCTGATTTTATCCAGGACCTCTTCGCGGGGCTTGAATTTAAGCTGATAGGCCTCAAACAATATGCCTGCGGCCTTCAGCTTTTCCGCTTCCCAGTCCAGATTGTCTTCAATGTAGTCGGTTACCACGACCTTAAATGATTGCGTCATTATGAACTCCCGAATTTTACTTTTTCCCAACCGCCTTTTTCATGGGAACGATAAATGGCTTCCACGACCTCCAGAACGCCGATGGCTTGCTCGATGGTGATGAACGGTTCCATGTCCTTCCCGATAGCATCGATAAATCCTTCCAGGTACGCTTTGCCCATATAACCCGAATAGCCGGCGACCTTGTCCAGCTGGAAAACAAAATGCCTGGCCGAAGCTCCGGCAAGTTTTTCGCTGTCACTATACAAATCCAGCACATCGGTTTGGCCGGCCCCGCTCGAACCCTGTTCTCCTTCGTAACCCGGCGCGTAACTCAAAACCCCTTGGGTACCTTTGATGCCGAGATACAGGTCTCGGCCGCAGGGAAAGCAATCCGGAACAACATAGCTCGTGGATAACACGCCGACAGGCCCCGAACGAAACTTCAGCATAGCCAGTGATCCGTCTTCGATATCGTAGGCGTCGCTGCTTTTACTGTTGACCGCGCAGACCTCCGAGATGGAGTCGGTCAGTAAATGGCAAAGAATGTCGATCCAGTGGACGCCCAGGTTATACATGGGCCCGCCGCCGGATTTCTCTTTCTCCAGCATCCATTTCGCACCGCCTCGGATATACCGGTCTACCTTCCCTGCCGCCAGCCGGGCCTCTACGGAAACCACGTTGCCTATCCAACCCTGTTCGATACATTCCTTCATCTTTCGTATGACCGGATGATAGCGCCAGCAGTAACCGGTGGTTATCTTGACACGGTTATCCTGAACCGCCTCGGCTATTCTTTTCAGCTGTTCTACTGTCTGGGCTATCGGTTTTTCGACCATCAGATGGATGCCTTTTTCGGCACACCGTATGGCCGCATCGGCACAATCGCAATGCGGCAGAAAAATGGCCGCCAAATCCATAGTCTCGTGGGTCAGCAACTCGTCCAGCGTGGCGTAACCTTTCAGGCCAAATTCTTGGCAGAAAGCATCGCGCAACGTTGGGTCCGAGTCACAGGCGGCCACCACATGGGTTCTGGGACAATTTTGAAACAAGGTCATATAAGGCCTTGGATGCAGATGTCTCAAACCAATAACGGCTACCTTCCATCTTTTTTCCGACATTACAGCTGTTCCTTCCTATAACGGAAACACCGATAAGAAATCCCATTGTATGGTGGCAGATTATAATCTTTGCTATCCTCGAAGTCGAGGATCTGGATAGGTTGTCAGAACTGCAGATAACTCACCGGGAGGCGTTGGGATTGCTCGGGGCGAAACACTTCGCTTCCAAACCTGTCATTCTCAACCTTGCGCCTCCACGACCAGGCGTGGAGGCGATTCGGGTTCGTTGCTTCCGTCATGCCAGAGAACGGACGAGGTCGGCGTTTTCCCGTACTTCGTCCTTAAAACGGGGATACATGCCTACGATGACCGCATCCTGCGGTTTGATTTGATCGAAGGCGAAACGGAAAGCCGCCTGCAAATCTTCTTTGGTTTCCGCCGAGCGGCCGGCTCCCAGAATTTTATAGGCCAGGCAGGTCTTTTTCGTGGCCCGGATCACCTTGCACATCCGCGCCGGATCGCCTTCCAGGAAAACCGTCTGGCCGATGGGAAGCTCGTTGCCCAGAATGGCCTTGAGCTCTTCTTTCGGGCGGGAGAGCTGGTGAAAACAGGTCATATAAAAATCGATATCCCAGTTATGCTCTTCGGCATACTCGATGTTCTGTGGCCGGTGAGATGACATCCCCACCAAAACGCCGGCATCCCGCACCCTCTTTAAAAATTCCTGTACCTTGGCATGCTGTCCGTCACGGAATCGCCGGTCGGTGACCCCTCCATGGTGGACAATTCCTAGAGGACCGAGTTTAGCCGTCTCCGTAATCAGCGTCAGATCTTCGCTCATCGCTCCGCCGCCGAGTAAAATCCATTGCAGCTTGCCTCCCTGGTCCCGGTGCATGCGGAGATCGGACATGGCCTGCAGATGATAGCTGAACTGGTAGGTATTGATCCCGTTCTCTTCGGCCATCCGCAGAACCTTGCAGATGTTTTCCGGGGTAGCCCACTCCTTCATATGCCGGCTGAGTGACGGCAGTGAGTAGGAATAACCGTTGAAGGGATTGGACCCGATAATCAGCCGGGTGATTTCGTAAGTGCCGAGCTTCACCTTAGGCAGAGACAGCGATGAGGCAGTACTCTTTCCGGTTACGGCCAACCCGGCCGCAGACTGCAACAGGCTTCGACGCAAGATTTCCATAGACCAGACCCTCCTGGACAGCACGAAATGCCGTCGCTTATGTTTTCAATTCTACCGCATCCATTCATTGAACCAAGGCAGGGTGTCTGATATATTTCGCGGATTGGAGGGATGGAGGCGGATTCGATCCGCCTTCATCCTCCGAATTCATCCTCGTTTCTGATTCGTTATTCCTTCATGGATCCACATCCATCGGCATCAGGGGGTGGTATCCAGGCCGAGTCGTTTCAGCACGGGAGCGAGGCCCTTGGCCCAACGTTCGTAGCCCACCGGCGACAGGTGCAGAAAATCGGGCAGAATCTCCTTCGACAGAGTGTTGTCCGGGCTGAGAAACGCCGAAGAGAGATCGAGCCATATCACCCGCGATCCATCGGCCAGCCTCCTGGCTTGCCTGTTGATCTCATCGTTCAGACGGCGTAAAGGATCGTTCGAGCGTTCCCCGCGCGGAAAGATGGAAAGCATGACCAACGGAGTCTCAGGCAACTGCTTTTGAAATTCGCCGATCACTGCCCGGATCCCGGCTGTAGTCTCCTCTGCCGGGCGTTGCAGATGGCCGGTGTTGTTGGTACCGATCAGCATAACCGCCGCCTTGGGACGGATCTTGCCCAGATCGCCATACTTGATGCGCCAGAGAAGATGTTCAGTGCGGTCTCCGGAAAAGCCGAGGTTCAGGGCATTCAGTGGGGCGTAATTTTTCTCCCAGACCGCCTTGCCGCCGACCTCCCAACCCTGCGTGATCGAATCGCCCAGGAACAGGAGCCGACAATCCTTGGCCTGGCGGGTTTCGCTCAATTTCTGCTGCCAGCGTTTCCGCCACCACTCCTCCACCATGCGCTGCGTGGGTATGACGGAATTGTTTACCTCGTATTCTTGGCGGAGTGCATGGTAACGACGCTTCATATCCGCCAGGACCGTCTTATAGGCCGGGTCGGCGTGAACGCTCTTGAGTTCCTTGGGATCCTTCTCCATATCGAAGAGCTGCCACTCCTGCGAGTTCGGCAGGAAAAAGATCTTGTAGCGGTCCGTGCGCACACCGTCATGCATGGGCACGCTATGGGTGTTCTCCCCATAATACGCATAATAAATACCTGTCCGCCAGTCAGCCGGGGCCTTGCCCTGGTTTTTCAATACCGGCAGAAGGCTACGCCCCTGCATATCCCCGGGAACGTTCAGGCCGGCCATCTGCAGGAAGGTCGGGCCGTAATCGATGTTCTGGATCAACGCTCTCGATCGCACACCCTTTTTCACCACTCCCGGCCAGCGGATCAGGAAAGGCATGGAAAGCGATTCCTCAAAAATCCATCGCTTGTCGTACCAGCCATGCTCGCCCAGGTAGAATCCCTGATCGGCCGAGTAAATGACGATGGTGTTCTCAGCCAGCCCGGACTGATCCAGGTAATCGAGCACACGTCCGACATTCTCGTCCACGGCCCTGATGCAACGCAGGTAGTTCTTGATATAACGTTGATACTTCCAGCGGATTACGGCCGTATCGTCCATCTTACCGTCGGCCAGATCGGCCAGTAGCTTTTCATTCTCCTTTGCGTAAGCGTTGTCAAATGCCTCCTTCTGCTCCAGGGTCATACGCTGATATTCGCCGTTTTCCATCCCCCCGAGAAAACGCGGATCTGTCGGTTTGCCGTGGAGCAGCATGTCGTGTCCCCAGGAGAAATCCTTGGCAATGGTCATCTTCTGCCGGGCAACCGCGGGGCTGCGCCCCTCATAGTTGTCGAAAAGCGTATCCGGTTCGGGTATTTCCACATCCTTGAATAGATCATAATGTCTTTGCGCCGGAATCCAATTGCGGTGCGGGGCCTTGTTCTGGCACATGAGCATAAAAGGTTTGCCCTGATCCCGTCCGTTTTTCAGCCAGTGAAGTGCCTTGTCGGTCACCAGGTCGGTACAGTATCCCTGGAAATGCTTGGTGGAGCCGTCCATCTGGATGAAATCGGGATTGGTATAGAAGCCCTGCCCGGGAAAGACTTCCCAGTAATCGAAACCCTGCGGCTGGCTGACCAGATGCCATTTGCCGATGAGAGCAGTTTGGTATCCGGCCTTCTGTAAATATTTGGGGAAGGTGGGCTGATCGCCGTCGAACACACATGCCTCGTTATCGGTGAAGCCGTTCTTATGGGAGTGCTTGCCGGTCAGGATACAGGCACGCGAAGGCCCGCAGATCGAATTGGCGCAGTATGAACGCTCAAAGATCGCACCCTCAGCGGCAATGCGATCGATATTGGGTGTCGGAGCCGCATCCTTCAAATGACTGCCATAGGCAGAAATCGCCGCCTGAGCATGGTCATCGGAAAAGATAAAGACAATATTGGGACGCCCCGGTTTCTGTCCGGCACCGGATTCTCCGTATACCGTTGCGCCGCCGGCTGCGATGCTTCCAAGAAACGTACGCCTGCTGACTGTCGTCATCGTAAAAACTCCTTCCTGAGAGAATGAACCGTTGAGCTCCAATTGTACCTGAAAATTTCCCTTTCCCGCGGCTGTCACCAAGGATGATCTCGTAAATTGTCTCTGGGTAACGAACGAGCGATATTGTAATATGTATTACGGTCAGATTTCGACCGGACAAAGGCCCTAGCGGCAACAAAAAAGTCATAATCTTACATATACGCCTTATCGCTACTCTGGGAAAAAATGAACCGACACCTCACCTCCATCCTTTTTACAATCGTTGTATTCCTGCCGGTCCTATTCCTGACCCCTGACACTGTGCAAGCAGGCTCAGGGGAAGGTATCGTCTTCGATAGTCAGGAGAGACCCATTCCGGGTGCTAAGGTGGAAATACGTACCGCCGGCGGGATATCGGTTTACACCACTGCAAGCAGCGAATCCGGTAACTTTTCTCTTCCGCAGCTCTCCCCGGGTCGATACCGGCTCGTCGTCAAGGCCAGACATTTTACCGATGGAGAGATGCCTTTCGATCCGGACAAAACAGGAGGACCGATCGTCATTCGGTTGTCTCTGGCGCCGATTCGCTCCACCATCACCGTGGCGGCCGAACGCGGATCGATCGGGGACACACGCCGTGCGGCACAGGTAATCGCCGTCGGATCCGACCCCGACAACAGACCGGTTCCCGATCCTGGACATATGCTGATCGGATCACCCGGTATTCTGGTGCAGCAGACGACTACCGGGCAGGTTTCCCCTTTTCTTCGCGGCCTGACCGGTTATCATGTCCTTAACCTGATCGATGGGATACGTTTCAATAATTCCTCTTTCCGTTCCGGGCCCAATCAGTATCTGGCCCTGATCGATCCGAGCCAGCAGGAACACATGGAGGCGGTTCTCGGTCCGGCCGGTGTCGAGTATGGCAGCGATGCCATTGGAGGCGCCATTTACCTCAGCACTCCTTCACCCCGTTTTTCCCAACAAGGACCTGCTTTTCACGGAGATCTGCTCGTCCACGGCGTGTCGGCCGATCTGTCCGGTGGATCTTCGCTGAAATGGGGCCTCAGTGGCGACGCGGTCTCCTGGCTGAGCGGCATATCCGCCCGCCGCGCCAACGATTTGCGCGCCGGCAAGGGAGAGGATTCCCACCATGCCCTGCGGAGATATCTGGGATTGGATTCGTCTCAAGTCCGGGAACTCACCGGCGATCGTCTCCAGGATACATCCTACTCGCAACAGGGTATCTATTCCAAATTGGCCTTTCGGTTACCGGACCAACAGCATCTGTATCTTTGGTACCAGGGTTCCCGTCTGAATGACGTTCGAGGTTATAAGGACCTTTGGGGCGGATTGGGACGGCTGCAATCCTTCGTCACTCCACAGTCGCTGCATTTTGGTTATCTGCGCTACGAAAAGTTTCAGATAGGTTTCCTGGATTCGCTCAGTGGAACCGTTTCCATCAACTCGCAAAGAGACGGTTCCCTTAAGCAGGGATTGAAAACAAGCGATACCATAACCGCCGAGAGCAACCGTATCCATTCCAATGGACTCTCCTTACAGGCTACCGCCCATATTGGCAGCAGGCAGTTCTTCGTTTTCGGGGCGGAGCATTACCGGGAAAAGGTGAGAACCCGGCGGGAGGAGATGAAATCTTCCTCCATCCGATCGGTACGGCCCCTCTACCCGGATGGCTCGCGATATTCCACTACCGGTCTCTTTCTGCAGGAGATGTTCGAACCAGTGCATAGGAAGGTGAGATGGGTTGGAGGGCTTCGCTATACCGGTGCCTCCTTCCAATCGGAAACCTCGGAAACATACGGTATACGAGCGGCATCCTCCCGATTCCATGATCTGACCTTTCAGAGTGCCCTTTCATGGCGCATCAACGATACCCTGGGAGTACACTTTTCCGCCCGGAGAGGATTCCGTGCCCCCAATCTGAACGACCTCGGGGCCATCGGTCTGAATGACCTGGGCTACGAAATCCCGGCGGCTGAGGCATCCTCGTCCTATATTGGATCTTCCTCCGGGGAATCGGCGGTTTCCACTGGTAAACAAGTGCGATCTCTGCTTCCGGAAAGCCTGTATAATCTGGAATCGGGAATAACCCTGGAAGGGCGCCATTTTCATTACCGCATTCAGGGCTTCTATGCCTCCTTCCGCAATCCAATTGTCCGACGGACGCTTCTGTATGACGTCGATTCCGTCCCTGCTTCCGTAGCCGGGATTCCGGTACGAGCGATGACTCCCACTTCCGCTCAGGCGGCCCAGGGAGTCGTGCCGGTTTCCCCCTTGTTCGACTCCCGAGCCATCAAGGCATTCGTCAACGACGGGCAGTCCCTCTACACGGGCATCGAATCTCAGCTGGAATGGACGCTGACATCCCAATGGAGGATACAGGCAGGTTACTCCTTCCTCGTCGGAAGGGATTTATTTCCGACCCGTGCCATCCGCAGACTGCCCCCGCAATCGGGCAGCTTCAGCTTGCACCGGGAACAGCGCCGTTTCTGGGGGGAGGTCCGTATGCTTTTCGCCGGATCACAGCGCCTTCTGAGCGGGGGAGATCTCGATGACGAGCGTATCGGGGCTTCCCGCAGCCGTAACGATATCGCCTCTTTCTTTCGCGGAGCCCGCATGGCGACATGGCTGGATGACCAAGGAAGATTTCGTCCCACCGGAGAGACCCTTACGGAAATTCAGAACCGTACGTTACCGATCGGTTCCATTATCCACGGAGTTCTCGTAAACGGCGATTCAACCCGTGTCCCTCTCTATACCGCCACTCCCTCCTATTGGACGATCGATCTGCAAGGAGGCATCCATCTTTCCGAAAACACACAATTAGGATTGGGATTGACCAATCTGGCCGACCGCAACTATCGCACGCACGGATCAGGAATCGATGGCGCCGGCAGGAGCGTTTATCTGTCGCTGCATTACCGCTTCTGACCGAGCGGCAGAAAAGAATCCCTTTTGCCACACCATCTTTTACGATAAAGTCGCAAAAAGTCGGTTTTCCCTTTTTAGAATCCCGAAGGGATTCCGTAACATAGCCCGGGGTTGCGCCATAGCGCTACCCTGGGTTGTAGGCGCAAACTCACACCAACCCTGTAAGGGTTGCGTAAAGGCTTTATACACGTGATTTTGACGCAAACCCTTCAGGGTTGACCTCTTCTGACGACACTACCCGGTGTAGGAGCTACGCGCCAACCCCAGGCTGTATGACGCTTCCCCTTCGGGGAAAGAGACTTTTTGCGACGTCGTCTGTTGTGATGACCTCGCAAAAAGATTGTACAATAAAAATTAGTATCAGCTGTTGTGGGCACGGCTCGCCGTGCCCCTTATAGTTTCAGAGGGAAGGTAGTAAGGGATGAGAGGTGCTTGCCGGCATGGACAAGGACGCGAGCCGTGTCCATGCCGGCGGAGTGTGCTAGAACTCGTACCGCAGACCGAACTGCATGACCCGCGGATCGTTCAGCATATAACTGTATAGCCCGAAGTTCCCCGAGGTGGAGATATCCAGCGACAGGGAGTCGACGTCGAATCGTGCCGAATTGGTCAGGTTGAATGTCTCCCAGCGGATCTGCAGGGAATGTTTCTCGTTGTAAGGCATGACGAAACGCTTGGCCAGATTGAGATCGATGTTGAAGATCCCGTCTCCGCGCAGAATGTTGCGGGAACCGATGCCTCCGGGCATCTCATAATCGAAGGCGGCCAGGGCCGCTTCCGGATCCTTGAACATGCCCGGTCCGCTCTCTCCGGAGAGGGAGGTCATATTCTTGTTGGTCTTGGTCTCGAGCTTGGTCCCATTCCAGATGGCCCAGTTGTTGTTGTTCCAGTTGGTCGGCCATAGACCAGTTTCGAAGACACTGATGGGAAAACCGCTGGACCAGCGCCATATCCCCGAAACCTGCCAGCCGCCTACGACGGCATCCAGCCACTTGGGCATGGAATGGCCGAACTTCTGGCTTCTGCCAAAGGGAAGATTGTATACGCTCATCATGCTGAACAGATGCGTGGTGTCATAATCGGAAACACCCTTCATGGAGCCGGGATTCCAGGGATTCCAGAGAACGCCAGTCGAGTATCCCACACGTTCGGTATTGGAGCGCAGGTCCATCGATTTCGAATAGGTGTAGTTGAAATCGAGGAGATCTCCGTTTCCAAAACGTTTGCGGACATTCAGCTGCGCTCCGTGATAATTTCCTCCGCCTACAGAACTAAAGACCGACAGATAGGAGAACTGCGGACTGAAGAAGGTATAGGCTCCGGTGTCGGCACAGCGGCCGCGCGCGGCGCAGTTGCCGTACCCGGCTGCAGTATCCATCTGGTAGAGAGCATAGGTCCAGTCGTACTGATTGTACATGAACCGGGTATAGGCCACCTGGGTGGCACTCATGGTACTGGTGGCTGCCTTGCTGAACAGGTTCTCCCAGAAAGGAACGGCAGCCACTTCGGAGGGATCTTTCCCGGCGATCACCTGTTTGGCCAGGATGGTGGCTGCTTGGAAATAGGTCATGCCGGATTTGGGATCCCGCAGATTGGTCGGCATGGCGGCGTCTCTCCGGATCAGGGAGCGACGCGACAGACGACCGATATAGGAAGCCTGCACGAACCAATCCTTTCCCAGTTCCCTGGAAAAGCTGAGGTTCATACTGATGTTGTAAGGGGTCTTCAAGGTATCGTCGAGCCCATTGGTGATGGCAAACAGGTCCGGATAGGTAGCCGGAAAGTTAGCCGGCGGCGCCGCCGGGAGCAGCCCGGAGGGAATTTCGTTGATCGCCGTGTAACGCGGAGAATCGGCAATGGTCAGGACTGCCGATGGGCTGGTCAAGGCGTTCGACAACCCGAAAGCCGTCGCGTCGTAGGAACGCATCAGGCTGCTGCCGAAGAGGTCATAGTACATACCCCATCCGGCCCGGATGGCTGTCTTCCCCGGACCTCCGAAGAAAAATCGGCTGAGTTTATCGGTCCCCTGTGGCGAGTAGGCCAGGGACAGACGAGGGGCAAAGTTCTTTTTGTGGAATTCATACAGATCGCGTCCGCCCTTGTCTTTGGGGATAAAGGAGATACGGCCCGCTTCCAACTGCGATTTGCCTTCATAGGCCAGCTTTCCCCGGAGGTCGAACCAGTCACCTATGGGAATATTGGGGGAAACCTGCTGTCCGTTGGCCTCATAAATGGGAGGCATGAGCGACCAGCGGAGGCCGCCGGTCAACGTCAGGGCACGGTTCACTCTCCAGGTGTCCTGAAGGTAGAGTTCATACTCGTTATTCTTGAAGTTACGCGATACCGGCTGGCCGTTCTTCAGCACGGTTCCGTCCACCAGGTAGTTGTATTGGGCATTGCCCTGGGTCACCAGCCCCAGCACGTCGGCGGCGGCATAGCGAAACCAGGTGTAATTGGAAGGCGACATGTCGGCAAAGGGCGCATTCAGACCGGCACCGCTGTTCTCCAGCCAGGAGGCATTGGCCGAGGCACTGGAATAGGAGTTGGTTTCGTTGGTTCTTTTATTCTGGGAAAAACGGCCGACGACGCCGAATTGCAGATAGTGAGCTCCCTTGATCCAGCTCATGTCTTCAGCCAGCGTATGGACCGGAATGATCGAGGCGGCGCCCCGGGACAGTCCGATATAGGGATCCATACCGCGCAGGGTGACGGCAGAAAATTTAGCGATCCCCGTCGTTTCTCTCCCTTGCCGGGTCAGGCCCCAGCGGAAATTGCTGATCAGCGAGGAGCTGAAGGCGCTGGTCAAACCGACTGCCATTCCCTTGTTGTTGACCAAAGTCACATCGTTGGCCTGTTGGCCGGGAAACTGCGGCATTCCCTTTTCGTTGTCATTCTGCAGATTGCCGCGTACAAACAGATTGTGCCTGTTATCCGCATCGATGGCCCAGTCCAGCTTGGCGATGTAGGTGTTCCAACGCAGAGGAGTAGGCGCGGTGAAACGGTATCCCAGGAAGTTGATGCCATCGCCGGCAGAGGCATCGTTCGGGACTGGATATTTTTGCATATCCCGCAAGGCCGCCTGGTTGACTCCGCGGGAATCCAGCTGAGAGGCGAGGTCCGTCGGCGTCAGGGTGGCAAGAGATCCGTCTTTGCGCTGATACTGGATAAACCCCTGGCGCATGTTCATAGAAGGGATTGTGCGCAGGGCCTGTCCGTCCTTGGCGTCCCGCCTGCCTTCGTAATTGGCGAAGAGAAACAGCCGGTTTTTAACCAGAGGACCGCCGGCGGAGGCTCCGAAGATGTTACGTATCAGTTTCGGCCGCGGCGCCTTACCTGTTTCCGGATCCGGTTCCAGGGTTTTGTTCAGAAAGAAATCGTTGGCCGTGGTGGCCGTATTGCGGTGGTACCAGTAGGCGGAACCGTGGACCTCATTGGTACCGCTCTTGGTCATCAACACCACCTGAGCCCCGGAGGAACGTCCCTGGTCGGCGTTGGCGTTCATCGTGGTGACACGGAATTCCTGTACCGAGTCAGGGGTCATACGCAACACACTGGTAAAAGCATTCCGATCCATCTGATCGTTCACATCCACGCCGTCCAGAGTCACGTTGGCCTGATCGCTTTTTCCTCCGTTGACCGCCCCGTTTCGCGAACTGGTATCTTCATCGGAGGTAAATACCACTCCCGGCTGCAGGGCCAGAAGACCGACGATGTTGCGGGCATTGAGCGGCAACTGGACGATCGGTTTGTTGCCTACGGCGTTGCCTACGGTAGCGTCGACCGTATTCAGCTGTTCCGTTTCCGCAGATACCGAAATCGTTTCGCTCACCTGCCCGATTTCCATCTTGACGGGTATGGTGATCGGATTGTTGATCAGCAAGGTGATTTCGGCGATCGCTGCCGTACGGAACCCATCGGCCTTGATGGTCATTTTATAGGAACCGGGTATAACCTGTAAAAAGGCATAGGCCCCGCTCGCATCCGCGGTCACCGTTCTTTTGAGTCCCGTAGCCAGGTTTTCGATCTCCAGGGTGGCCCCGGGGATCACACTGCCCGAAGGGTCGGTAACCGTTCCGGTCAATTGTGTCGTTGTCTGGGCGGCTGCCGGCAGACACAAACAAAAGACCAGTAAAAGAAGAAAGATATGCTTCATAACGCGTCTCCTCCAAGACAATCCGAACAAGCCGGATGAATAAAATACCCCAGCGGTCCGTCCACCAGAAAGGGTCTCTTTTCAAAAGTAATGGTATTTGCATCGTCCGCCGCTGTCAAGAAGTTTTTGCAATATCTGGTATATTCCATAAGCTATGATTCCCTTTAGCGATAATACAGGGCGCAGACGTTTACCAAGAGATGGACCCTTCCGGAAATTCCCCGAAGAGGCGGAAATCTGGATCCTCCCGGCCATGGTTATCCTCCTCAATGCCGTCTGGCTATGGCCGGAGGTAGCCGTCTCCGCCCCGCCGCTCAACGATGAAGTCCTGCACACCGCCCTTGTTTCCCGGCTGATGCAGGAAACACATTCCCTATCGAACTTACTGGATCCCTGGATTCCCTATTGGACGACGGGTTACCCTGTTTTCCACGCCTATCAACCTCTGCCCCATCTGTGCACCGCCATGGCGGGGCTCCTGTTTTCCCTTGATGCAGCCACGGCCTGCCGGTTTCTGAAATGGATATTACTATCCTGCTTCCCCGCTTCCTTTTTTATTGGCGCCCGTTTGGTCGGTCTGAATCGGCTGGAAGCTGCTGTTGCGGCATCGTTTTCCGCCTGGATTTCTTCCCCGGGCCTTTTCGGCATGGAGTACAACAGCTATGTCTGGTCGGGTTTCGGACTAGTGCCCCAACTCTGGGCTATGGTTCTACTTCCGCCCGCATGGGGTCTGCTGTATCGGACCATACGCGAAGGCCGGGCGATCCTGGCTGCCGTTCTTTTCCTCGGCGCTCTGATTCTGACCCAACCCTTTTATGCGTACCTCATCGTTGTCAGTGCAACCGCCCTGGTCCTCTGGCCGGACAGGAAGGTTGCCTTTCGCTCCCGACTGTTCCGGTCTTTCATCCTGTTGATCTCCGCCGCTTTGCTCACCGCCTTCTTTTGGCTGCCCTATATGGCAGATCGCGCCTATGTCAACCGGAGCGTATGGGAACAACCCTGGAAATTCGATTCTCATGGAGCCCCCATCATCCTCGAATGGCTGGGAACCGGACAAATCTTCGATTCGGGTCGTCTGCCGGTCCTCTCGCTGGCGGTGGTGGCCGGATTTTTTGCCGCCTGGCGTCAACCCAGAATCGTTACGCGTATGACGGCGATTTTAACCCTGTTCTGGCTGGCCATCTACTGTGGACGGCCGAGCTGGGGTGGACTTCTCGATCTATTCCCTCTCGCCGGAGATATACATTGGCACCGTTTCCTGGGTGGGGTGCACTTTTTTTCTTTGCTGCTGGCCGGAACCGGACTGGCCTGGTTCATACGGCAGATACCCGGGTCGCCCCGCCTGCGAAGATTGTCCGCCGCATGCCTCTTATGCCTGTTTTTGTTCATTGCCGGGAAAGAAAGATATCAGTATTTTTCCGCCAATACTCGACAGATGCAACAATCGGCGGCGGCCTGGACATCGATGCAAGAGGATTGGAGAGCCACCGGCATACTGCTGCACCGGCTTTCCGGACCTCTCGGTGGCAGGATCTATGCCGGTCTGGGCAACAACTGGGGTAAGGATTTTCGTATCGGACATACGCCGGTCTATGCCCTGTTTGCCGCAGAAGGGTTGAACGATATAGGTTACCTCTACCATACATTCCCGATGAGTGGAGACTTGCAGGTACTTTTCCGCGAAGATCTCTTTACGCATTGGGATCTTTTCCATATCCGGCAGGCCGTAGTTCCCAAAGGGTTCCGGATGCCCTCTTTCGCCCGCAAAGAAGGATCCTTTCTCCTCTGGGAAGTCTGGTCCATCCCCGCGGTGGCCGGCCCATTCAGCCTGGTTCGTTCCGATATTGCCTATCAGGGAGATCGCCGGCAGGTGTTTTTGTTGAACCGGATGTGGATGGACAGTCCCTATCTGCCTGCCCGCCGTCACCCGGCACTTTTCTTACAAGGTGCCTCTGAAATGCAAAGAGGCGATTCTCTCTTCCGGAAAATCTATTCCCTGGATTCTCCCGTTACCCTGCCGCCACTTCATCCGGCTGATTTACAGCCGCCCGCAGGGCAGATTTCCGGTTGTACCGAGATACAAAGCGGAAAGGAATTCCGTATCCGGCTCGAGAGCGAAGAGGATGCGGTGCTGATGTTCAAAGTTTCTTTTCATCCCAATTGGAAGGCATGGGTGGATGGCCGGTCTCAGCCCACCTTGTTGCTGGTACCGGGATTTGTCGGTGTTGGTGTAAGCAAGGGAGCCCACGAAGTGAGGTTTCTGTATCAACCCGGTCCGTGGAAGGGGGTCCTCTTGATCGGCGGGTGGTCCGTCGTTCTTTTGGGTTTCGCTTTCCATAAAAAAATATGGAAAAGGTGACACAGGCATTCCTGCCCGTGATGGCAACGGAGACTGCAGATGATTTTTGATGCCTTCATCATTCCGGGATGAAGGCGCAAAAAAGCATTTCTGAGAGCGCCGCACCCCAGTGCGGCAGGAGAACATGGATTACAAGAAATTCTTTTCCGTACCATACAATCCGGCAATGCAAGTGGAGGATAGGAATACACATCCTTTTCTTTGCCGCACTGGGGTGCGGCGCTCCCGGCATTTTTTTGCGAGGCTATCATTCCGGGAGCAGCCGGCAGGACGCCGGCGCTCCCTGGGCTTTTTATGAAGCCGCGGTTAATAGGTGAACTGGTATTTTCCGGAGCCGGCCTCGATAAGAACCGCCTTATCCTTCTGGGTCGAAGCCAGGATCCCCTTGACGGCCGCAAGCGGCTGTCCGCCTTCGGTCACCTGTTCCAGTTTGGCATTGGGCAATCGAACGGTGGCCGTGGTGTTGGGAGGGATTTCGACATTCACCGTCATTTTGCCATCCTTCATGGCCCATCCGGAAGCCACTTTTCCATACATGGATTGTACGCTGGCTTTGGCGAATCCCAGAGTACCGCCGGCATGCGGCTGCAATAAGGCATGTTTGTATCCGGGTTTCCCGGTATCGATTTCCACTCCGGCGACAAACCGGTAGAGCCATTCGCCGATGGCCCCATAGGCATAGTGATTGAAGGAATTCATACCGGCGGATTGAAAGGATCCGTCCGGTTTGATCCCGTCCCATCGCTCCCATATGGTGGTGGCTCCTTTGGTGATCGGATACAGCCAGGAAGGATATTCCTTGCGATTGAGCAGCATGAAGGCTTCCTCCTCATAGCCATAATCGCTCAGCACATGGCAGATGAGTGGAGTTCCCAGAAATCCGGTAGTAATATGCTTGAAGGTGCGCACGTCCTGTGCCAGCCGCTTGGCGGCAACGGGGCGCAGATTTTCCGGCAGCAGCTCAAATCCCAAAGCCAGGGCGTAAGCCGTTTGGGTATTGGAGGAGAGTCGGCCGTTGGGAGTGACAAACTCTTCCAGGAACACCTTTTTGATCTTTTCCAGAAGAGTGGCGTACCTGGCGGCATCCTCTGTTTTTCCCAACACCACCGCCGTTTTCTGCAGCAGACTGGTGGAATAGGCGAAGAAAGCCTGGGAGATCAAATCCTTGTCCGTAGTGGCCCCGGGATAATCAGAGCGGGTGGTGGCAAAGGCCAGCCAGTCGCCAAAAGTAAAATCGGTATTCCAGAAGTTGGTCTCCCCGGCCCGATGGCTCATATAATCGACCCACTTCTTCATACTATCGTATTGTCTTTCCAGGATACGCGTGTCCCCGTAAGAGAGATAAACCGTCCAGGGCACGATCGTGGCCGCATCGGCCCATCCGGCGGAGCCTACATTGCTGGTCGGGCTTCTACGCCCCATCATGTGTGGAATAACATGGGGGACGGCTCCACTCTCCTTCTGATCGGCAGACAGGTCCGTCAGCCATTTGGTGTAAAAGGCGGCCACATCGGCATTGAAACAGGCGGTGCGGGCAAACGCCTGGGCATCGCCGGTCCATCCCAGACGTTCATCCCGCTGCGGGCAATCGGTGGGTACATCGACGAAATTGCCTTTCAATCCCCAAAGAATGTTGTGTTGCAGCTGGTTGATCATGGGATCGGAACATTCGAAGGTTCCGGTCTGGGGAATGTCCGAATGGACAACCACGCCGGTGAAGGCATCCAGCGTCGGGGTACCGGGGAAGCTGTCGATGGCAAAATAGCGAAATCCCTGGAAGGAGAAGTGCGGCTCATAGACTTCCGTCCCTTCCCCCTTCAAGGTGTATTCGATGGTTTGCTTGGCGGAACGCAGATTTTCCACATAGAAATTACCTTCTTTGTCCAGGACTTCGGTGTGGCGCAACTTCACTTTGGTGCCGGCATTCCCCTTGACCTGGAAACGGATCCAACCCACCATGTTCTGTCCCATATCCACGACCGTCAGACCGGCGGGAGTTTTGAACATCTTGACCGGTTTGATCTCTTCGATACGCCGGACTTCCGGACCGGCCGGAGCCGTCAGGATTGTTTTGAGATGGTCAATGACCTTGACGTTTTTCCAGCCGGAGGCGTCAAATCCGCTGCGGGCCCAGTTCTTCTCCTCCAGGCGGGCATCATAGGTTTCGCCATTGTAGATTTCAGACATCAGGATCGGTCCGGAAGTGCTCTTCCAGGTCGCATCCGTAAGGACTGTTTGACGGCTTCCGTCCTGGAAAACAATCTGCAGCTGAAGCAGGGCGGCCGTTTTGTCTTCATAGGACTGGCGTGCAATCCGTCCCCGGTACCAGCCGTCGGCGACCATCATCCCGATCGCATTGGCTCCCGCATGCAGCTGATTCGTTACATCATAGGTTTGATACTGCAGCCGCTTTTCATAGGCCGTCCAGCCGGGAGTCATCACCTGATCGCCGATCCGCTGACCGTTGAGGAAGGCTTCGTAGAGTCCGAGACTGGTGACGTACAACCGGGCGGACTCAATCGTTCCTTTGACGTCAAATTCTTTTCGCAGCAGAGGAACAACTCCCAATACCTTCTCCGCCGGAGACAGTTCGGGCTGTATCCAGGAGGCTTGCCATTCGTCGGTGCTGAGAAGGCCCATCTCCCACCAGGCCGGCTCGCTCCAATCGGAGGCTTCACCCTGATGGCTCCAGCAGCGTACCTGCCAATAATAGCGTTTCCCGGTTTGCAGCGCCGGTCCGCCATAAATCTGATGAATCGAGGAATCGGACGCGGTCTTGCCGCTGTCCCAGATCAGAGCCTTCCCTGCGGCGAGATCCGCGGAATTCAAGGCCACACGGATTTGATAGGCGGTCTGCAACCAGCCCCGTTGATCGGTGTCGATGCGCCAGCTGAATCGCGGTGCGGTCACATCCAGTCCCAGCGGATTTTTCTTATACTCACACCGGAGCTCATTCACCGAAAATGAAGATTTGGCAAATACTTCGCCTTGCAATAGAACAGAATAAAAGAGACATAGAAAAAGAAATGTACAGATTCCAGACGCAAAACTCTTCATCATCACCCTCCTTGAAGAACGATTAGGATTGTTCCCATCGGGGAAAACAATAAATATACGAAATAATCCTTGCAGTTGAAAATCAATTTGTTACCGTGACACCCGAGGTTTGGCCCACCGCGTCGCCACGGGAGAATACATAGGGATCGTGGGGAGAATGACCCCATGTTAGAATCACTCCGGAGAAGGAGCGAACGGATCCCATGCCCAAAAGAGCCAAGGAGAAGGCAGACGTTTTACTGGTACATCGCGGCCTGGCAACCGATCTTATCCATGCCCAGGCGCTCATTCTTTCCGGCCGCATATGGTCGGAAGGACAGCGTGTACAAAAACCGGGAGACCGGCTGGACTTGCAGGCGGAGCTCATGCTGGCACCCAAAGCCAGAGAATTTGCCAGCCGCGGCGGAGAAAAACTTACCGGAGCCCTGGATCGATTTTCCATTGCCGTCGAGGGTAGAATCTGCCTGGATGTCGGGGCCTCCACCGGCGGCTTTACCGATTGTCTTTTACGCAGAGGCGCGGCCCTAGTCATGGCGCTGGATGTCGGCCGTTCCCAGTTGGCTATGGAACTGCGTCACAATCCCCGTGTCCGTCTGCTGGAAGAGATGAATGCCCGTTTTCTCCGGGCGGAGGACCTGCCCCAAGCTCCGGATCTGGTGACGGCCGATCTTTCCTTTATTTCCCTGTGCACGGTACTCCCCTCGCTGCTGCAAGCCTGTCGCCAGAAGAATCCGGAAAACAGACTGGAGATTCTGCTCCTGGTGAAGCCCCAGTTCGAAGTGGAACGCCGTCAGGTCGGCAGAGGAGGCATCGTGCGCGATCCGATCCTCCATCAGGCAGCGGTAAATAAGGTTACCCTCTGCCTGTCATCCTTGGGCATGAAAATCCTGGGCAGTGTGGAAAGCCCTATATGCGGAGCCTGTGGAAACCGCGAATTCTTTATCCATGCCGAATCCCGGACTTCTATGGTCGCAAAGATCCCGGTTACAGGTAGTCGCCCGGAGAAAGGTATAATTAACCCCGCCCATGAAAAATAAAGGGAAGTTGAAACGAATAGGCATCATTGCCAAGGAGAAGCACCCGGCCATCGCCGGTTTGCTGCAACAGGTTGTCTGCTGGGCCCGGGACCAGGGCATTGCCCTGCTGGCGACAAAATCGGTGGCACAAAAGATCGGTTGTCAAGCCGTGGTGGACACCGGCAAATTGGCCGCTCATTCCGATCTGCTTTTGGTACTCGGAGGAGACGGAACCCTGCTTACCGCGGCGCGTGCCGCCGGCAAACGCCAGACCCCCATTTTGGGCATCAATCTCGGCTCCCTCGGATACCTCACGGAATTTACCATACAGGAACTGATCCCGGCCCTGGAATCCATCCGTAACGATTCCCATCAGGTCCAGGAAAGGGTTATGCTGGCTGTCCGTCTATTGCCCCGTCAGGGTAAAATCCGCCATCATCTGGCGTTGAATGAAGCTGTCATCCATAACGGAGTTCTGGCTCGCATCATGGATCTGGAAATCCGGGTGGACGGCGAGTTTGTTACCAATTCGCGATCGGACGGACTAATCATTTCCACTCCCACGGGATCGACCGCCTATTCGTTGTCCGCCGGCGGTCCCATCCTCCAGCCCGATCTCAATGCCGTCATCCTGACCCCGATCTGCCCCCACACCTTGTCGAACCGCCCGATCGTCCTCAACGATACGGTTTCCATTCAGGTAGTCCTGCGGGCCGGAGATAACGCCATGCTGACCATCGACGGACAGGTCGGAGAAAAGCTTGCCATCGGCGATCGGGTTTCCGTTTGTAAGGCTCCTTTTGCCACCCGGCTGATCAAACCACCCAACAAGAACCATTTTTTGATCCTGCGCCAGAAACTACGTTGGGGAGAACATGGAAACGGGGCCGGATTGTATGCCGCCAATCCCACTGTTAACGGCTGAAAATTCCTCAGACAATTGTTTCCTTCGGGAAGATGATCATGACAAATCAAATCCGAATATGTTCCTTTCTGTTCTTTCTCCTGCTTTTTCCCTGTGCCGCTTCGCTGTTCTCTCAGAATTCCAGTCCGGCGGTCGCCGACAAGCTGGTTCTCTTCGAGATTTTCGACCGGGCCAGTTGCGGTAACTGTAAAGCGGTCGCCAAAAAGATACGGGTATTGATGGAGACTTTCCGGGAACAGCCGGTTTTATTCCTGGAACAACCGGTCGATCAACCCCAGGGAAACCGCTATCAGCGCTGGTTGAAAAAGTTCAATCGCAAGGAATCGGTCACCCTGCCCTTCGTGATGCTGGACAGCGGAGATCAGCTGGCCTCCGGTCCTATGGAGGAAAGCAACATGCAAGAAATGATCCGGAAGGCGATGACGCGCCCAAGCCCGGCCCGTCTGGAAGCGGAAACTCATCTCATCCCCAGCTACCGGGAAATGATGCAAAAGGCTGCTTCTCCAGGCAGCTCGATCCGCCTGGATGAAGAGACGTATCGGGCCGGATCCATCTTTCGGGTTTTCCTGAAAATCACCAATACTCTTTCCGAAACCATAACCTGGGAAAAACACCGCGCCTCGCTGCAGATTCTCGTCTACGATACCGTGCCCGTTCCTTTCGCCGGTTTCCCCGTACGGGCAATGGTTTCCACGGAGATTTTTCAGGATCTCAAGCCCGGAGTGACCATGCCTGTCATTCTGGAGACACCCGACCTCAACCGAGTACTAAACTCCTTCTACCGTGGCAAGATTCCCTGGGAGCGCCTACAGGTGGTGGCTCTGGCCGATTATATGCCCCAAGGCATGAATGGAGCCTATGACCAGCTGGCCGCTGCCAAAGCTCCACGGGTCGAGGACAATCCGGCCTCAAAGTAAGAGAGCCTTCTCCAGTCGACGAAGGATGCCGTCGGGTTCGGCTACCCCGTAGCTTGCCATCTGATCGGCCCGTTCCTGGGTGTCGGCTAGGGTATAAAAGCGCAATTCATCGGCATTTCCCGACGGACGTATGTGGGCGACCTCCCGGTTGGTAAAAGTAATACGTAATCCGTCCATCGTGTCGATATGGGCAATAGGGTGAAATCCCAGATCCGTAGGGAAAAAATCGGCCAGGCCGGGCGGAATTCTCCGTTCCTCGGAGGCTTGCCGGTTTGAGAATCGCTCGACTATCTGCAATCCTCTGGATCGGGGAAAATGGCGCAGCAAGACCGACCGGGTAAAGCGCCGGGGCAGTCGGGCCATGAGTTGAGAGAGGGTAAGCTGTTTTTCCACGGACTGCTGCAGTAGGCATACAATCGGCAACATGGCATCGCGAGTAGGTAAAGCGCGAAGAATTTTACCCTTTCGGCATAGGTTCGAACCCAGGAGAAAGCCGCCATTGGCTTCCCATCCGCAAACTACCTTTTTCCCCTGAGATATGGCCTGTTGCATCCCGGCAATGACAAAGGGAGAGCCTAGACGGGTTTTCGGTTGTAGGAATGTCCCTACGGCGCTCCCATCGACCGCATCATTACAGCTGATCGGCACGACAACCGCATCGGCCTGCAGATACTCGGCCACCAGGATTCCGACCAAATCACCGCAGAAGAATCGTGCCTTCCGGCCAGGGCCGGTTATGGCGAAAATCAACGGCCGGTCGCTGTCGCCATCCGTAGAAACCAGGGCATCCGGAATTTCCGTCTGCGAATCGATCAGGGATTGGACTCTGGAAATCTGCTCATCATCTACGTTTTCCGTATCCACGGGGATAAAAACATCGCTACGTCCGGCAGAAATTACCTCGGCTCCGAGTCCTTTCAGGATTTCCTCCAGCAGATCGCGCCCGACAGCGGAATGCTGGTAGACGAGTATTCGTTTTCCGCGGAGGCTATCCTTTTCGAAAAATCCGGTATACCTCCGGATGAAGGCAGAACGGGCATCCTGAAACTCCGGTTTCAATTCTCTGTGTCCGCAGCGAAAAAGGCCCTGCTCGTTGAAAAGGGAATCTTCATACGGCTGGGAATAGAGCTTTCGACGTATGCGTTCGACACGATCTTGGATAGGGGATTCATCCTTCTTCAACAATTCGCCGATGGCGGTGTTGGTTTTATAGCCGTTGCGGTCGAACGGAATATGACTCCCGGTGATCATCATGCTGCCGTAACCATGTTCCAAGGCGTAGGAGGCCAGGGCCGGAGTGGGGATCTTTCCGCAGTTGACCGCCTTCATTCCGGAATCCTCAATGGCACGCTCGATCGCCTGGGCGATCTCCCCGCGTCCATTCTCCTCGGCGACATACATGGTGGAACTGGGGCGCAGATCGGAGGCATAACAAAAAGGATCCCCCCGTACGATACCGCCATCGGACACCGTCAGCGATTGCAGATATTCCAGCTCAGCCAGGGCGTTGATATAAACCTCCAACTGAGTGAGGTCCACCACACGACCACGACGTCCGCTCGTCCCAAATTTCAGCTCCTGCGGCCGATAGCATAGCGTTTCTTCCAGGGTTCTCATTCCCACTATCCTTTGCGGCTCTGGGTGGTGATGACCAATTTGCCATGCTGCACGCCTTTCACCGCCAGCAGCCCATCGGCAACCTTTTTAATCTCTGCGATCTTTCCCCGCAGGACCAGGACCTCCAGACAGAGATGGTGGTCCAGATGCACATGCAATGAGGATACGATGCTGTGTAAAAAACGGTGCTGAAAATCGGTCAGCTTGCCTTCCAGCTCCCGCTGGTGGTGATTATAGATGAGAGTGACGGTTCCGACGCCTTCCGTGTTCTCCTGCTTCAAATTCTCTTCTACCAGGAGATTGCGGACCATGTCGCGGATTGCCTCCGACCGGTTGGGATAGTTTTTCTTCTCGCAAACGGAATCGAAATCCTTGAGCAGCCCCTCTTCCATCGACACCCCGAAACGAACCAGACGATTGGATTCATGCATGCTGTCTTCCTCCTGATATAAAACCTTAGTATATACAATTCTCTGCCGCTTATCCTGCTCAAAAATATTTTCCAATTTCTCGAATAAATCGTTTGGACCGAATGTAATCATTGTGATATCATTTTTATAACATTTTGAAAGGAGGATATTTCGATGTTGAACGAGAGAGTTATCCGAGGATTTTCCGGTTGGATTATGCTGCTGCTGCTGTTGGTAGTTCTGGGCGTTTCCATTCCACTGCTGATCGCTTCCATTCGCACCGGTGAACTGGCCTTGATCGTCACCTGCATCCTTATTTTGATCGTGGACAGCATCTGCTGGGGGGGATTGACGGTCGTCAATCCCAATGAGGCCAAGGTGGTCCAGCTGTTCGGGCGCTACCAGGGGACAATCAAGGAGACCGGACTGCGATGGGTCAATCCGTTGACTTCGCGGCGGACCGTCTCCCTGCGGGTACGGAATTTCGAAAGCAACCGGTTGAAGGTCAACGATCATGATGGGAATCCGATCGAAATCGCCACGGTCATCGTGTGGCGTGTCATCGAGACGGCGGAAGCGGTCTTTCATGTTGACGACTACGAACACTACGTCCATGTGCAAAGCGAATCGGCTGTACGGAATCTGGCAACGTCTTATCCCTACGACGCCCATCAGGAGGGACAGCTTTCTCTGCGCATGTCGGCGGGAGAAATTGCCCATCGCCTGCGGGAGGAAATCCAGGATCGGGTGTCCAAAGCGGGGGTGGAGATCATCGAAGCCCGTATCAGCCACCTGGCTTATGCTCCGGAGATAGCCAATGCCATGTTGCGAAGGCAGCAGGCCAGTGCCATCATCGCTGCCCGCCAGAAGATCGTGGAAGGCGCTGTGGGAATGGTGGAAATGGCTCTGGAACAGCTGAGCGCCAAACAGCTGGTACAGCTGGATGAAGAACGCAAAGCAACCATGGTTGGAAATCTGCTGGTGGTGCTTTGCAGCGACCGTGACGCCCAGCCGGTGGTCAACACCGGGACCCTCTATCAATAACGGTAACATCGGGGCATACACTCTCCGAAACAGGCGAATTCTCCATTTGTGTACACCGCTCGCCTCGTTTTAACGACAGGACGATAAAAGTGGCGACCAAAAAACCTTTCTTGCTGCGACTGGATTCGGTAACCCATGAAGCTCTACAGCGATGGGCCGATGCGGATCTGCGCAGCCTGAATGCTCAAATTGAATTTCTCCTGCGCCGGGCCCTTCGCGATGCCGGACGCCTCCCAGCGGAGGGGTCCGACGGGAAGATACTCCCGTCGACGGGAAAAGCAATTCCATGGAAACCTAAGAATGGGTAGAAATCATGAATCCGTCCAATGAGTTGTTGGCCATCGGAGACACCTGGTCTCCTCCCGAAGAATTACAGAGCACCCGGCCCAGAGAGATCCGTCTCACCGGGTTGGGAAAATTCCTTCGATTTCTCTCCATCCTTCTGGCAATCGGATCCATTGCCCTCGGTATCATTCTTTACCTGAAGGCATCGACCGATCTGGCACAAAGAGAGAACCTGGTCCGGCGGGGGATTTCTTCCTCCGCCCGGATTACCCGCCTCTGGAAAACCAGCGGGAAGGAAACCCGTTTCTGGATCGCTTATGTTTATCCGCATGAGGGACAGGAGTATCAGGGACGCATCCAGCTCGGACGGAGAGACTGGACAAGCCTGACTCGGGATTCCTCTATCCCGATCCGCTTTCTGCCGGAGGATCCCGCTGTTCACTACCTTCCCGGAAGAGAAGGTCAATTGTTGCCCTTGTGGGTCCCTTTTCTGATCACACCGATTCTGTTCGCCATCGGATGGCTGGTGCATCAAGCGATTGCCTCCCAGGCAAGATTGCTGAGGGAAGGTCGTCCGGCACCGGCCATGGTAAACGAGTATAAAAAAGTGAAAGGCGGCCAGGAGACCCACTACACCTTTTTGTTGTTGAACCGGGCGGCGGCCGAGGGGAAGATGGATGCAAGCAAGAATCCGCCGCTGTTAGGCAGTGTGTTGTGCGTTCTGTATGAGCCCGATCGGCCGCAACATAATCAGGTGTACCCCCTCTCCCTGGTGCAAACGGCCCGCGTCAACCGTACCCGTGAGAAAAAGTCATGATGGGAATATTCCGTAGGGATTCCATTGCTTTTGCCGGCGGGACAGCGGCATTCGTTTAAAAGTGGCACAGACATTCTTGACGAAGCCGAAAAAAAGCATGCTATAGAAAAATGCATCAGCTGTTGTAGGGGCACGGCGTGCCGTGCCCAAATGGAGCCCCCAGCCTACGGTCGCCAGGGCACGGCGCGCCGTGCCCCTACTCATAATATTTTGCAGTCAGCTGAGAAACGCCTGAAAATGATTTTTTTTGCGGCTTCATCATTCTTCAAAAAATCGATTTTCCGTTCTTCCGTGCTTATTCCGTATTGATTCGAAAGATTTCGCCGGCAGGATGCCGGCGCTCCCGGCACTTTTTACCGCTTCGTCATTCTTGTCTGTGTCTAAAACGCGTGTCCTATGGGTATCTTTTATGATGACCATGTTCTCCTGCCGCACTGGGGTGCGGCGCTCCCGGCATTTTTTACCATGTCGTCAGAGAGGATCTTTCAGGCGGAGAAATAGGACCAGCAGCGCAACGGAAAACAG
>CAZTVS010000017.1:60625-63121 GCA_964617125.1 uncultured Acidobacteriota bacterium | reverse complement strand
TGAATCGTGTAGCTGCCGTACTTGTCCGCAACAAATGTCGGATTCACCACCGCAGGATCGGACAACACCGCCGTGCTCCCAGCCGGTGCGCTCAGGATCGACCAGGCATAGGTCAGTGGATTCCCATCCACATCCGAAGATGCAGAGCCGTCGAGATGCACCAAGGCTCCGGTCGTCACCGTTTGATCGAGCCCAGCATTCGCTACCGGTGCCGAGTTCCCAGGCAGATAAGAGATCTCCCAAACGAGGGCAGCGGCATCGAAGGGATAACGCCGATCCTGCCGGATGGTAAAGGTATCTGCACTCGTCTTGGTGGTGGAAGCGGGTATATCGCCGAACGACAAACTCCCATCAATGACCTTGGTATAAGGACTATTGCTGGTTAAGGTTGCGATTACATTGATCACGGGGGCACCGGTATTGGTGATATCGGCTGTGTAGGTGTAATCATATTCATAGAGTGTCTGCCTGACAGGCGATCCCACCAGCCGATAGTTACCGATCGTCAGCGGACCGGCAAATGCCATTGTTAGAAAGGAAATGGTAAAAAGGCCCGATAAGAAGAAAAAAGAAAGATAGGCCGAGAAAAGATGTCTGTTTTTCATGATAATCCTTTCCCCGAACGGATGCCATCCGCGTCGGCAGTACCGGCTGGGACATGCATATCGGTTTTCATGCATATTACGGCCGCGTGGATGAATCGCTCATCCAGGCAGAAAGACAGCCAAGGATGTAACATCATTGCTTGCCTATGGCGTAGAAATCAGAAAAGGCGCCGGCATTCCATGGCGTCTTATCCGGAAAGATAAGGGAACGCCATCTTCGCCGGTCACCTTTCAGCGGCGGTGCTCCGCCTCAGGATCTCTTGCGCCAGAACAGGATTCCGGCTCCCCCGCATCCGAGCAACAATATGGTTCCAGGTTCCGGTACGGTCGATGAAGTTGTATAACCACGGCCAATAATCCCCGCCGGTGGCTCGTTGAAATCGTAAACCAGAAAAGGTTGGGAACCGGGAGAGGTCCCGGTACCGCCAAGCCAATCGAAACTGACGCTGAATGCGGTTGGAATGGTTGGGTCATCCTTTAAGGCTTCGGCGTCGAATTCTCCTGGGGCTGGGTAACCCAAAATATCATTCGGATCGAACACATAGGTGTTCCATTCGGAGGAAATAGTCAAGTTTGTCAGTTTGTCGTACAGGCCGTAAGTGAAAAAGATGGCAATGCCCTGTTTCTTTAAAAGTGCCGGGAATGAGCCATAGGACAGACTATAGTCATATTGCCAGAGCACCCCTCCAAGGTGGGTTGTCTGGTAACGAATGATTGGATCCGCATATAGAAAATCATGATAGGGCAAAACCAGGAATAACATGATTGCAACAATGGAAAGAATCATTTTTTTTCTCATATCGTTTCTCTCCAATCTATAGGACCACTATGTCCACGGCAGACACTTCCCCGCGGAACAATCCTTTGTGTAAGCGGTTTTCGAAGGTTACTTACCGATCTATTCTGTTTACGGACAGAGGGCAGAAAACGGACCACCGGTTGGATAGGAAATCCATATAGGATTGACCTGTCATCGATTTCTTAGGTCTCTCCACAGAAAAAGAGGGAAACTGGAGCGCCAGGTTCCAGTTTCCCAGTGGAATCTATACGACTTCAAGCTACGGGGTAACAGTGACAGTAACAGTCGCTTCGCCCCATGTATTGTGAAAGCCGATGGCTGAGGCTGAAACCGCTGTGATTCCGACCGCCAGTGGGTCAAATGCCACACCGCCGGCTAAGACCGTTTCAGGCGATGTCTGCGAGCCCGGAGCGATATCCACCGTTACACTCGCGCCGTATTCCGCTGCCGTTCTGAGTTTTCCGACGGTTGGGTTGCTGTTGCCGATCAATACGTGGACCGGACTGGCTGCGCTTACATCCTGCCAGAACCATATGCCGGTTCCCGCAGGATTGAGTATGCCTGTACGGACCCGGAAGGGATCATCGGCAGCGCCGGCACCGATGGAATTGCTCAGATTCTCGATGCGGAGGACCGGCTGCACTACATCCATTACCGTGCTGGCATCCGTGAAGAGAGGATGAGTGGCCATAACCGTAACCGATCCGGTCATTCCCTGGAGGCCCTGAACATAAAAATCCGTATAGGTATGCCCGTTCGGGATAAACACATCGATGAAAGAGGTCCCCGAAGTGGTTGCATTGGGAGCGATCCGCAAACGAAGGGTATCCATACTGGCAATCCGAACCGTCACACCACCGTGAGCGGAGCCGCCCAAGGTAAGCCGCAACTGACCTTGCAGACTCGAGCCTAACCGGTAGGCGCCATACCACGGATCGGTGAGGGTCATGCCCGGCTTCGATACCGTCACCGTCACCGACGACTCCACCCAACCGCTGTTAAATCCGGGCGCCGTCGCGGTGACCACCGCCGTCCCGCCCGACAGCGCATCAAACGCCACCCCACCACCCGCCACCGAGGTGCCGGTATACT
>CAZTVS010000017.1:56794-60525 GCA_964617125.1 uncultured Acidobacteriota bacterium | reverse complement strand
GCTGCATCCAGTGACAGCAACGCCACGCCACCGGCACTGCTCTCTATATGCACGGCTATGCCGCCATGCGCGGAACCGCCCAAGCTGAGTCGCAACTGGCCTTGCAGACTCGAGCCTACCCGGTAGGCGCCATACCACGGATCGGTGAGGGTCATGCCCGGCTTCGATACCGTCACCGTCACCGACGACTCCACCCAACCGCTGTTAAATCCGGGCGCCGTCGCGGTGACCACCGCCGTCCCGCCCGACAGCGCATCAAACGCCACCCCACCACCCGCCACCGAGGTGCCGGTATACTCGCGGCCCACGGGGATTTCCACCGTTACCGAGGCGCCGGCAGACCCCGTCTTTTTGATCTGGCCGACTGTGGGAGCGCTGCTGGTAAAGGTCACCGGCAGCGACCCGGCGGCGCTTACCGGTTGCCAGAACCACACACCGGTACCTGCGGTGTTCAACACCCCGGCATAGACATAGAACTCATCGTCCGCCGAGAGCGTCGTAGTAGACGTCTCCAGACTATAGATTCGCAATATCGGCTGCACTACATGAATTTCCGTGCTCGCGGATGTAAAAAGCGCCTGCGTGGCGGTTATGGTTACGCTGCCCGTGGCGCCACGTACACCCTGCACATAGAAATCCTTGTAGGTCTGCCCATCCGGAATGGCTAGATCGATTACGGTCGCTCCCGCCGTGGCTGCATCCGGCGACAGCAATGCTACACCACCGGCACTGCTCTCCAGGTGTACGGTTACGCCGCCATGCGCGGAACCGCCCAGGGTGATTCGCAACTGGTCTTGCAGACTCGAGCCCACCCGGTAGGCGCCGTGCCAAGGATCGGTAAGGGTCATGCCCGGCTTCGATACCGTTACCGTCACCGACGACTCCACCCAACCGTTGTTGAATCCGGGTGCCATCGCCGTGACCACCGTCGTCCCTCCCGACAGCGCATCGAACGCCACACCGCCGCCCGCCACCGAGGTGCCGGTATACTCGCGCCCCACGGGGATTTCCACGGCTACCGAGGCCCCCGCAGATCCCATCTTTTTCATCTGGCCGACCGGGGGCGAGCTGCTGGTGAAGGTCACCGGCAGCGGCCCGGCAGCGCTTACCGGTTGCCAGAACCACACACCCGTGCCCGCGGTGTTCAACACCCCGGCATAGACATAGAATTCATCGTCCGCCGAGAGGGTTGTAGTGGGAGTGCTCAAGCTATAGATTCGGAATACCGGCTGTACCACCTGAATTTCTGCGGTTCCGTCGGTAAAGCGTTGGCTTGTGGCTTTGATGGTCACGCTGCCGCTTGTTCCGCGCACGCCCTGCACATAAAAATCGAAATAGGTTTGGCCGTCCGGAACCGTTATTTCGATGAGCGGAGTTCCAGTCGCAGCTCCGCTCGGTGCCACTTGTGCAATGGAAGGATTGCCGGTGGTGATCTGTACTTTAACCCCGCCATGGCTTGCGGTGGCAAGGGTTACACGCAACTGTCCTTGCAGGCTGGACCCTACGCGATAGGCGCCATACCATGGATCGGTAACCGTCATGCCGCCCAAGTCGGCATTTTTCCCGACTTTCACGGTTATGTTATCCGTGCCGAAAAGCGAATGGGTTGCCGTAACCGTTGCCGTGCACGGTATAGTTGCGCTGCCGCCATAGCTCATGGTTGTCTTTTCGATATATTGTCCGACAGCAATCGTCATGGGGGAGCCGACGATTACACACCCGGAATCGCTCGATGTCAGATCGATGGATACTGCCTGTAACGCCGGGAAACGTGCGCCACCGCTTTCAAGCTGCAGGAAGAGGTCGTCGGATTTGCCCTCTGCGAAATTGGAATAGGTCTGGAGAATGTTCAACTGAGCGGTTATCTCAGCGGTCATGACATCCGGCGCATAATCGGGATTGGATGCTGTAATGGTGGCCGTACCTTTTGCCCCCACGGCTGCCAGGATCGACGCGGATACCTGGAACGAACCTTCGGGAATGGTCACTTCGGGTGTAAGAATGGATACGAAAGACGGATTGCTGCTCGTCAATGTGATTTTTGTTCCTCCAGGCGGGGCTGCGTCAGGCGCTATAAGCACGGGAAAGGTATAGGTTTCTCCAAGCGACAGATCCTTGGTGGCCGGAATGTCAATGAGGCGATTGGTAACGGTGATCGCCAGACTACGGCTGTAATATCCAAATGCCGTTCCATCGGCATTCACATTGGTAAGGCCAATCTCTGTATACCCAGTAAGATGGAAGGTGGCTGTGGATTGCCCGGCCGGTATGGTAACGGTTGTCGGATCGACTGTCGCGATGCCGGTATTGTCCACTGACATGGTAAAGGTGACGCCACCCGACGGAGCCGGACGTAAAAGCGTGATGCCGGCAGTTACCGTCCGGCCGATTCCAACCAGCGGGCTGGAAAGGGTAAAATCGCGCAGCCCAACCGTGATCTTGCTTTTACCACTGGTCAAGCCTGCGGCCGAGGCTGTGATATCCACGTCGCCTGCTGTGAGATGGGATGAAATTTGGAAGCTTATGGTCAATGCCCCGGCAGGAACCGTTACACTGGACGGAACAGTTACCTTGGTATTGCTCGCCTCGATAAGGATGACCTGTCCACCTGTTACCGCCGGATTATCGAGCGTTACACTCATCGTCAACTGATCGTTCGTTTGCATGGTTCCCGGAGAAGGAGTCAAAACGATCAAGGTTGGGGCTGCCGCGGTTGCCGTTATGGTGACGGTTAGCGGATCGCTGTCAACCGTACCATCATTGACTATCAATTGCACCACATAGATGCCCTCCAGAATCGGGAGGAAAGTGGGATTGACAATATGGGTATCGGACAGAGTGACCATACCGCCGGCCGGCTGACTGAGCAAGGCCCATGTGTATGTCAACGGATCGCCGTCCGCATCGTAGGAAGCGGAACCGTCCAGCTGAACCGTATTTCCGACAGGCACACTCAGGGAAGATCCCGCATTGGCCACCGGTTTTGAGTTCATTGTGGATATGGTCACCGTGTCGGGTGCACTGTCGACGTAACCGTCATTTACAATGAGTTGGGCGACATACAATCCGGCTTTATCCGCCGTGAAAGTCGTGGACACGGAACTGGGATGGGAAAGGACAGCCGCACTACCGACGGGTGTCGAGATCAGTGACCACTTGTAGGTCATAGGATTACCGTCCGGATCGTTGGATAAGCCCCCATCCAAGGTTACCGGACTGAATAACGGTACGGTTTGATCGGGTCCGGCATTGGCAACCGGCGCAGTGTTGGTCGTCGTGATCGTCACGGTATCCGGGGGGCTATCGAGGAAGCCATCGTTCACGATGAGCTGCAGGACAAAATCCCCCGGCTGATCCGCTATCCATGACGGTTGCACAGCAGTAGGATCACTCAAGATGGCAGTGCTTCCGACTGGCCTTGAGACAAAGGACCAGAAGTATGTCAGCGGATTTCCGTCGACATCCGTCGAGGCGCTGCCATCCAGATGTACTGTCGCCCCAGCCTTCACTGTCTGGTCCGGCCCGGCATTGGCAAGCGGCGCGGTATTGGTCGTCGTAATCGTCACGGTATCGGGTGCGCTGTTCACCATGCCATCGTGGACGATCAGCTGCAGGACGAAATTGCCTGGCCGATCGGCAATAAATGTCGGCTTCAGGGCTGTGGGATCGGTCAGCATCGCCGAACTCCCCGAGGGAAGTGAGACAAACGACCAGAAGAAGGTCAAAGGATT
>CAZTVS010000017.1:0-56694 GCA_964617125.1 uncultured Acidobacteriota bacterium | reverse complement strand
TCGCCGAACTCCCCGAGGGAAGTGAGACAAACGACCAGAAGAAGGTCAAAGGATTTCCATCCACATCGGAAGAAGCACTGCCATCGAGTTGAACTGTCCTGCCGACCTTCACGGTCTGATCAGGCCCGGCGTTGGCCACCGGGGCCGAATTCTCCGTCGAAATGGTGACCAGATCGGGAGCACTGTTGACCATGCCGTCATTGACGACGAGTTGAATCAGGTAGCTTCCGAATAAGTCCGCAAGGAAAGACGGATTCACTGCTGTCGGATCGGATAGAACCGCGGCGCTCCCACCAGGCTTGCTCACTATCGACCAGGTGTATGTCAGAGGATTTCCGTCGGCATCGGTGGAGCCAGAACCATTCAGATGTACGATCGTCCCGGTAGTCACTGTCTGATCCGGGCCGGCATTGGCCACCGGCTCACTGTTACCTGCTGTATACGAGATCTCCCAATGAAGAGCTGAGGCATCGAAGGCATAGCGCCGATCCTGACGGATGGTAAAAGTATCCAGACTGGTTTTTGTACTCAAGGCAGGAATGTCACCAAAGGACACGCTCCCGTCAATGATTTTTGTATTTGGGTTAAAACTGGTCAACGTAGCATTGACATCGGTTATCGCAGGTCCCGTATTGGTGATATCGGCGCTATACGTATAATCGTATTCGTAGAGTGTCTGCCGTATCGGCGAGCCGACAATCCGGTAATTGCCGATTGTGGGTGGACCAGCAACTGCCGTTGCCATGAATAAGAAGGCAAAGCAACCGATAAAGAAGAGACAAGTCAGACATGGTGGCGAAAACAGCCTGCTTTTCATAAGAATCCTTTCCCTGAACGGATTCCAGAGGGGAGCATCATAGTCCGTTTCGTATTTCCCTCCATTGCCTCCCTGGGGAATAAGTCCACGAAGCTATTTTTTTTGGCGAATATATCCAGTATCCGGGTCTTATATGGCAGGATAAACTTTTACGCTTTAACTACGTATAACGGGCAGGATATGGACCATTACGGGGATGAATAATTTTAGACGAATGGTTATGGGATGAGATTGTATCTCTGAGTTTGTTTCTTTGAGATTTTTTTGAGTTTGTTTTTTAAGTTTGTTTCACAGGCAGGAATGCCTGTGTCACTCTGGGGGAGTTAGAGTTTTCCGATCAGGATAAAGCCGGCCCAAAGGATCGGGTCCTCCGGAAGTTTGACTTTGCCCAAAGCGGTATCGACCACGATCTCGCCACTTCGCAGCGCATGCAGCAATTCCAGTTGGGCGAGGCGGAGTGCGACACTCTTCTGCATGTTTTTCCGATAATGTCGGTAAAAGCGGGCAATCAAACGATTGGTCGGCTGATCGGGCACATCCCACAGGGTCGCCATTACGGAATTGGTTCCGGCATAAAAGAAGGCCCGGGTCAATCCATTCACCCCGTCGCCGGTGACGGATCCCAGTCCGGATCGACAGGCGCTCAGCACCACCAGATCCGCGTTCAGTCGGAGGGAATAAATTTCCGAGGCGGTCAAACGTCCATCTCCCGAAGGCAAAGAGGAATCCCGACCCAATGCCAGGTAGGATTCGAAAGGTCTGTTCTCCACGAGTACGCCATGCGTCGCCAGATGAATGACCTGCCTGTCGGCAAGCTTGTCTCTAACCGCGGATTCGCCGGCACTTGTTCCGGAAAGGAGGGTATAGCGATCCGGCGGGAGCGATTGGGCTATATCCCTCGCTTCTTTCAAAGTTCCGGGAAGGGAAGGCAGCGGCTTCCCTTGAGGTCCGAGTGGCGTCATCTGAGGATCGGCCACAAAGAAGTAACTCTGCCTGGCATGGCTTTCGGACCTATTTCCCGCAGTGGAATAATCCAAGAGAGCAACGGAAGGAGTGTAACTCAACGTGTAATCTTCTACCAGATAGCGGTTTTGGGCATTCCGAAGAGCCGCAAAAGACAGGCCGAAAAGCGGACCATGGGGTATGACGACGATATGTTTTCCTTTACCGACGGGCAAAAACGGTTGGATGGGCACCACCAAAATCTGGTGAAGGTCGCGCCAGGGGGTCTCGGAACGTCCCGGGAGGTTCATGCGGCCCATACTCCTTTTACCGGTGGATAACTCGTCCGACATGCTGTCTCTACGGGCGACTCCCAGGTTCGACTTGACGGTTTGCCGGATCAAGTCGCGGATTTGTTCCGCATTGGTTTCGAGATGTACCGAACGAATATTACCCTCCGGTGGAACCACCCAGATCCAGGCACCGCTCTTCCCTATCCAGTAACCTAGAAGTGTCGCATCCAGCAGCTTGGCACGCTGTTGCGCCTCCAATGCAGTGAGGGATGGGGCGGATGCCAGGCTTCTCAACTCCCTGGATTCCACTTTAGAAACCTCCCTCGATTCCGACGGACCGGCATTTGAGAATACATCCAGTCTGTCCTGTAATTCTCGAGTCGCCAGCAGGTCGATAAAGGCTCTGGCCCTGGCACCTTCAGCCACTTCGAAGGCTTCGGCGGACAGACCGGCCTGATGGAAGAGATCGATGGCAGCCTCGTACAAGCCAAGATTACCCTCCTGAAAGCCCTGTTTCAGGTAGTCGGTGGGGATGAGCTGCTTGCGCTTGGATTCCACGGCAGACAGGGCATTACGGATATTGACCAGGCTCTCATCTTTCTTTCCAAGTTTAGCAAAGGCCATGGCTCGTATGGCCAATAGTCGAGGTCTGACTTCATCATCACTCTGTTCTGCATTTTCCAGTATTGTAGTCGTGATATCGAGCGCTGCCTGGTAATCACCCAGATGATAGAGGGCGACGCAAAGTAACTTCGGTTTGGTATGATACGTTTTTATGTCCGGTAATGCAGTCAGGAGATCCCGTGCCTCCCGATATCGTCCCCGGTAGATGAAGGCATCCGCAAGCGTGGCTGTGGCTTCGTAAATCAACTTTTCGGAACGGGTCTGCCTCGCGATGGCCAGTGTTTCTTCAAAGCGGGCCATTGCCTCATCGGGACGGCCCAACCGATCCAGAGCGGATCCGATACTTCGCAGGCAGTAGGTAGTGGAAATGGTGTTCCGGTTTTTCCGCGCAATCTCCAGCGCACGGGTGTAGTAACTCAACGCCTGTTCCGATTGCATATGCGTAAAATACAGCCGCCCCAGACTTATGAATACCCCTGCTTGGGGGGCGAGTTCTCCCGCCTCCTCCAGAAGACGGAGAGCCTCCCGCAGTTTTTCCAGTGCCTGCCGATAATCCCCATAGAAATAGAGTCTGTCCCCCCACAGGTGGTAAGTGACTCCCTCCAATCGTTTGTTACCGATGGCGCGGGCCGCCTCGAGCGATCGAGGAATCCACTTCTGCTCTTTCTCCGGACCGATAGTGATGAAGGCAAGATTGTACAGTGCCCGGGCGATTTCTTCTTTGTTACCGTCTTTTTCGAATTCAGCCAGGGACTCGGCGTACCAATCTGTGGCACCAGTCCGCCGGCCGGTCGCCCACTCATTCTCTCCCAGGGCGCTGAGTGTGCGTCCGATCGACAGATGATCGCCTACCTGCCTGTGCAGATCCAGGGCCAGTTCCAGTTCAGCCCGACCCCTATTATAATCGGCCTTCGCATTGAAAAGCAGACCCAGACAGCGGTGCGCCTCGGCCTGACCCAGCAGGTGGTGGTTGTCTACAGCATACTGAAGCAGGTACTGGAAACGCTCCTGCGCAGCCTCCAGATTCCCCTGCTGCCTCAGCTTTAGCCCCTCGGCAAGGATTTCCCGGATGCGGACGGATGGATCCTGGCAGATGCCCAGGCAGGTAGACAGGATCATTACGCCGGCAAAACAGACCCAGCGCATCGTCCATTTATTGTCCGTTGGCATGGCTTCCATGCGTAGACAAGCTCTCTGCCGCCTCACACGCCTCTGTTTTCCTCTCGCCGACGTCCTGGCATAGCTTCTGGAATTCTGTCATGGCGCCGGCCGAATTGCCCAGATGTAGATAAGCGATCCCCAGATACCAGGATGCCCTACGCTGATAGGACGTCCCGCGATAGAGGTCCTCCCTGGATAAATACCGGACGGCTTCGCCCGGTTTATCGAGGAAAAGCAGGCATATCCCCTGGAAGAAAGGAATCTCAGGCGCATTGGGGTAGAGATGGGCCAGCTGTGCCAGGCCGGAAGATGCCTGCAGGTAATCGCCCTTCTGATATGGCGCCAGCGCCTCGGCCAATTGCCGTATGTAAAGCGTTGATTCATTCGCACCGGAATCCCTCCGGATCAGCAAAGCGTCCAGCGGGAGTTCTACGGGCGCGGGTTCGAGACGAACAAGGGTTGCCGGATCCGCTGCAGGTGTAGAGGCAGGAACAAGTACTTGGGTAAAAGGAGTGTCGCCTGGATAGAAGTAGCGGTACCCCAGCCCCAGACTGAGTACCAATAATAGAGCGGCGGCGACAGGAACAAGCCGCCTTATCCATAGCGACCAGGAGTGAGCGAAAACTTCCGGTGCAAAGGCGTCGGACAATTTCCCATGGAGATGAGCCCGCAGATTCTTGAGTTGTTCCTTCGAGACATGCGGCAGTTTTTCCCGCTCGATGGAATCCTGTAATACCCGGCAAAGGGTGCATTGCCTGGTGTGGTTTAGGATGGTAGATTGAATTTCCGGGAGAAGAACACCCTCCCGCGCCGCTAGAAGAAGGTGCAAATCGGGACAGCCGGTCGTCTGGTGATTGTCTTCGGCCGATTTCTTTTTCAAGGAATCGAGATATTCTCGAACATCTGCATCGGAATGGGAAAGTGTATCGCTCATGAAGATCCTCTATCGCGATTGGCTGATCAGTGCCTCTCTCAATATCGACAGGCCGGAACGTAAATAGCCTTTGATTTGTGTCTCCCGCAGACCGGTAAATTCGGCAATTTCCGTGCGGGTCATACCATGGACATAATGAAGTATTAAACAGATCCGATGAATGTCTTTCAGGGCGCTGCACTCCAAAAGGTTCCCGTCACCCGGAGTGAAGGAGGGTTCAGCAGGAACGGAGCTCAGCTTGGTATACTCCGTCTCCAGCTTGTATCGCCGCCAATAATCGATGGCCCGGTTGCGGACGACGGTAAACAGCCAGGCTGGTAGTCGCCCGATATCGATACTCCCCATGTTCTTGTGTAGCTGCCAGAACGCCTCGCTGGCAATGTCCTCGGCTACATCCTTCCGGCCGACACAACGCATGGCGTAGCGCAATACCGTTTCTGCGTGCTGCCGGTACAAACACTCAAAATCTTCCATAGTTAATTACGAAAGAACGGTGTAAAGAGGACCAGATCCATGAACCTTTATTCGATATCGGAGATTTGGTTGTTCATCCTGATAGGATCATTATAGCAAAGGTCATCGCAGAGCAGTAACCTCGGACACGATCTTTCCACTCGGTACCAGTATGTTAGACTATTGGGCGACACAACCAACTGTACAGACATTGCAGGCCAATCAAAACCATGAAGAAAAACACATTCTACTTCCTTCCTTCGCCAGTCGGAATTCTGATCGCAGGCACGCTTATCCTTACCGCTTTTTTGGTCCCGGAATATAGCCTGAGACCTCTTTTCGACTCATATGGAACTACCATGCGCGTGAAAGCAGATTCGGATAAACCCATGTCCATCCGTCTGACGGATCTGGATACCGGCAAGATCGAGCGTGGAAAAGGGGCACAAAGGGACGTCCTCAGCAAATGGCTGATAACCCTGGACGGCGAGGCAGTTTCCTTCTCGGCTAAGGTTATTCCGGATCCGAGTGCCAAGACGGAGGCGATGGTCGAGTTCCTGGTCCTGGGCGATCGAAAACTGCTATGGAGTAGCGGCACGATGAAGACCGGAGACGAGCCGCAAAAGGTCAATGTCAAATTGCACGGGATTCGGAAACTGGGGCTGCTCGTCAGGAATAAAGGCAAGAAAGAGATCCTCGTCCCGCCGGCTTGGAGCGACGGTTCGATCCTTTACCTGGGCGATGTGCCGCTGGCTTCGGACAATCGTGTAGCAAGGGGACCGGAGGTGATTCTGACACCGGTACCCCCTGCCAGGCCGCGGATCCATGCACCCAAGGTCTATGGCACCCATCCGGGTTCTCCTTTCCTCTATCGCATTCCGGCGACGGGCAACCGACCCATGCGCTTCCGGGTGGAAAATCTGCCGCATGGACTGTCGGTAGACGAATCTACGGGCATCATCACCGGACGAATCGACACGGTCGGTGACAGTAAAACCGTGCTCATCGCTGAGAACAGTTCAGGACAGGACAGGAGCGATTTCACCATCAAGGCGGGACCCACACTGGCGCTTACACCTCCGATGGGCTGGAACAGCTGGTATATATACTATTCCCGGGTGAGCGATTCCATTCTGCGCAGGGCGGCCGATAAGATGATTGAATCGGGAATGGCCGATTTCGGTTACCAGTATGTAAACATCGACGATTGCTGGGCTGTCCGGTTGAATTCCTCCGATCCCGAGATCGGAGGAGAGGTGCGCCATGCGGACGGAAGCCCGCGCCCCAATAAACGATTCCCTGACATGAAGGCCCTGACGGATTACGTGCATGATAAAGGTTTAAAGACCGGCATTTACGCCACACCCGGTCCGAAGACCTGCGCCGGCTATACCGGAAGCTACGGACACGAAGCGCAGGACCTGCAGACCATGGCCGGTTGGGGGTTCGATTTTCTGAAGTATGACTGGTGCTCCTACGGGAAGCTCATTCCCGAACGGACCCTGGAAACCTGTCGGAAACCCTATCAGCTGATCTGGGATGAACTGTCGAAGATACGACGGGATATGGTAATCAACCTCTGCCAATATGGGATGGCCGATGTCTGGAAATGGGGTGGAGAGGTCGGCAATTGCTGGCGCACAACGGGAGACCTGGGCATTCTGGAAGGATCTTCCATGCCGCCCTTTTACTACATTGGTCTGAGCAACGCCCGCCATTGGGAATATGCCCGTCCGGGGGCGTGGAATGATCCCGATTACATCCTGATCGGCTGGTTCCGTAATGCCTTGAAAGAGGAGGTATTCGAAAAGACCGCCCTTTTACCGGACGAACAATATGCCTATATGTCCATGTGGTCGCTGATGGCTGCTCCGCTTATTTACAGCGGCGAGATGAGCCGGTTGGATCCGTTCACCCTGAACATCCTGTGCAACCACGAGGTGATAGCCATCAACCAGGACGTGCTGGGCAAGCAGGCCCGTATCCTTCGGAAAACGGCGAACGAACTCGTGATGGTCAAAGACCTGGAAGACGGTTCCAAGGCAGTCGGACTTTTTCATGTCACCGACAATGTCAACGCCGGCGAGCCCGATCTTGTGGATGAAGAAGCGGCCGGGATGGCGGGTGTCTGGAAAGGGACCCTCGAACCGGCCGATCTGTTTATTTGGGACAGCCACCCATCTCCATCCAGGATCAGGATTACCGCTGCGGAACTGGGATTGGGAAACACCTTTCAAGCGCGTGATGTCTGGCGACAGAGAGATCTGGGCACGTTCACCGGCACCTACACGGCCGATGTACCCTACCACGGGGTTGTCCTGATCCGTGTCCGCTGATTTGCCGATGAGGTTCATTCATAGCGGAGGGCTTCCACCGGATCGATGCCGGCAGCCTTACGGGCGGGCCAGTAACCGGAGATGACCCCGACTATGGTCAATGTAGCCATGGAAATATAGAAGGAACTGGCTGAGATCAGCAGGTGGATGTCCCCTTCATCGGTGACGTTGCGGCCCGATTCGATGGCACTCAGGAAGGGTAGAGTTCCGATGGCCCCTGTCATACCCAAAGCCAGCAGATATCCCAAAAAGCCTCCCAATACCGTAATGGCCAGCGATTCGGCGATAAACTGGGTGAGGATGTCCCGGCGTTTCGCTCCCAGCGCCTTTCGCACGCCGATTTCATGGGTTCGTTCCGTCACGGAAACCAGCATGATGTTCATCACTCCTACCGCCCCGATGCCTAAAGTCATACAGCCCACCAGAAAGAGGAAGAAATTCAGGGCCTTGGACAGGCCATCCAGGATATTGGCGATTTCCTCGGAGGAATCGAACAGAACTGCCTTGGTATCCCGCTCCGGGAAGCGATGGATACGCGACAGTACCTGCATGACTTGTTGCTGGGCCTTTTCGTTCATGGCGGAACTTGCCGGCTGGAACACCAACACGCTCAAATAGCGGGTGTTGGTCAACAGCCCCATGGCGGTGTAGGGTATGAAGGCATTCTGGTCGTCCTGTCCGAAATAGTTGGAGATCATGACCTTCTTTTTAACTACCCCAATGACCGTAAAGGTGACTCCGGAGATACGAATTGTCTCCCCGAGCGCCGGTGCGCTGCTAAACAGCTTTTCGCGTAAGTCACTGCCCAGAATGGCCACTCTTCGCTGCTGGTGAATATCCTCGGCAGTAAAGCTGCGTCCTTCCGCAAGGAACATGCCGCGCATGAGCGGATATTCCTGATTGATGCCGCGCACCCCGTCGGAGGTGCTCTTCAGGCCGTAACTGATCTCGAATCCCCGATAGATCTCGGGGCTCACACGCTTTACCAGGGTGCAATTGTTACGCACCTCTTCGACATCGGTCAGTTTCATGTAGATTTTTCGGCCGGCCTTCTGCCCGCCTGCCTGTATGCTGGTCTGGCCGTTCCAGCAGATGGTGACCGAATCGCCGAAATAGCTCAATCCGACGCGCAACGCCTTCGTGAATCCGTCGCCGTATGCGAAAAGAATCATAAAACAGCTGATGCCCCAGGTTATGCCCAAAAGGCTCAGAAGGGAACGGGTACGGTTCTGCAGGATGCTGACCCAGGCCTGTTTCAAGATCTCCAGAAACATAGTAAAGTCCTATTCCGTGCGCAACGCCTCGATGGGATCCATCTCGGCGGCCACCATGGCCGGATAAATCCCCGACAGAATCCCTACCAATACCAGGAATCCGGCCACTCCCAGGGCGACTCCGGGAGTGATCAGCAAGCCGGCAAAAAAATCCACTTTCGGCAGCAGATTGACCAAGCTGCAGATTCCGCATCCGAGGACCAGACCGATGAGACCGCTGAAGAGAGTCAAAGCCAGTGCCTCGCTGAAAAAGTGGGCGAGGATGCGGCGACGTGTCGCCCCCACGGCTTTGCGTATACCGATTTCATGCGTTCTCTGTTTCACCGAAACCAGCATGATATTGGTGACTCCCAGACCGCCCAGCGCCAGGGTGATTACTCCGATAAAGCCTAAAAAGGTGCTCATGGATTCGAAGATTTGGCTCACCATTCGACCACCGGTAATGGTGTTCCATATGGAAAGGGCTTCTTCATCCTGCGGATCGAAATGGTGGCGTTTGCCCAATACCTGGCGGACCTCCAGCTCGGCGGCATCGCCCAGTTTCGTCGAGCGCGGCTGGAGGATCAGATTTTGAATGCGCTCCTTGGGATAATCCGGACGCGGATCGGGAAAATCGCGCAGGAGGGTTTGGAAAGGCATGAAGATCTTGCGCTTGTCCGGACCGCTGTAGTTGGAGTTCTGGTCCTTCTTGCGCACCACTCCGATGACGGTGAAAGGCAGATTCTTGATGGTCACCGTTTTGCCCAGTGAGTCGGACTCCTTGAATAGCTGCTCGTTGACCTCATCGCCCAAAATGCACACCCTGCGGGCCTCGTCATTATCGCCGTCATTCATCAGCCGCCCCTTGGCCAGCTCGATGGTGCGTATAAACTGGTACTCGGGGTAGACGCCGTGGATTTGAAAAACTCCGCTGTTGATCTCCGTCTTACTGGTGAGATTACCTCTCTGGAACTCCGGGCTGGAGCGCAGCAGAGAAGGACACTCGCGGCGGACGGCGAGATAATCGTCAAAGGTGAGGCGGATGTAACGGCCGGCCTGAAAACCGTCGGTCTGCAGGGTGGTCAACCCGCCCCAGACTATGATCAGATTCTGCCCCAGCTCCCGCATCTTCTGCATCTGCGCCACCTGCATCCCGCGTCCGATGCCGGTCATCAGGATAATGGAGACAATGCCCCAGACAATGCCAAACATGGTCAGGCAGCTGCGCAGGCGGTGCGCCTTGAGATTGAAATACGTCTGGGAAAACAACTCTCGCAAGGACATGTAGCGTTTAGCTTTCTCTATTTTTCTTTCAAATTATTTGGAAGCTAACAACATCTGAACTAATATTCTGACTTCTGGCTACTGGATTCTGACTCCTTTCTTCTTCCTCACGGGAGAACAACGGTGTCCCCTTCTTTCAGCCCTTCCAGCAGTTCGGTGTAGGTCCCGTTGCTGATGCCCAGCTTGACCGCCACCTGTCGTCGCCCACGTTCGGCGGAAGCATCCGGCAGATCTACAGAAGTATTCTTGTTCTTATCGTAGACGATGGCCGCTTCCGGCACCCGAAGGATATTGGTTTTCTCCTCCAGCACGATCTCGGCGTTGGCGCTCATATTCACCCGCAGCAACCGGGTATCGTTCAGGATAGAAACCTTTACCTTGAACCCTATGACGTTATCTTTCTCCACTCCCAGAGGTGAAATCTTAATCACCTTGCCCTCAAATTTACGGTCGCGGTAGGTATCTACGCTTATCCGGGCAGGCTGGCCTTCCTGTACCTTGCCGATGTCGTTTTCGTCCACCCGGCCTTCGACAAAAACCTCGGTAATGTCCGCCAGATTCATGATCAAGGTGGCATTCGAGCCGAGAAGTAGTATGGAAGAAACGGCATCTCCAACCTCCACCTCACGGGAAAGGACCAATCCATCGATCGGTGCCCGAATAGTGGTATAGCGCAGATTTTCCCGGTTCCTTTCCAACGCCGCTTCAGCCTGTGCCACCTCGGCCTCCGCCTTCAGGATCGATTTGCCGATGGCTTCGATGCTCAGCTCCTTCACTTCGATCTGGGATTGAAGCGCCTTTACCTTTTGCTGGGCCTCGATAAGGGTATTCTCCATCGAATCCATTTCGGAAGTGGAAAGCAGGGCCTGTTTGTGCAGTTCCCGGCGCCGGTCGTATTCCCGGCGGGCCAGTTTTTCCTGGCGCTGCATGGTCTCCAGCTCGATTTTCAGCTGGCCCAGCTCTGCCGTGGATGTGGCGCGCTGGGCAACCGTGCCCTGCAGACCGGCCTTGATGGCCAGCAGACTGGCCTCCGCCTCCCGCAACTGGGCTTCGATCAGCTCCTTGTCCAGCTCCACCAGAACCTGGCCGGCACGGACGGTATCTCCTTCATCGGCATAGATAAACTTGATGATACCGCTGGCCTTCGACTTGACTTCGATCTTGGCCAGGGGCTGGATCTTTCCGGTCGCCACCACCGAACGGGCCAGATTGCCCCGGGCGATTTTTACCAGTTTGTCATCCGGAATGACGTTGTGACGGATGAAAAAATTGGCGTAAGCCCAATAGCTGAGCCCCACTACCGCCAGGACCAGGCCGGCCAAAAAGATCTTGCGGGTTTTCGATTTCTTTCCATTCGCCATAAGATTTCCTCAAAAAATAGGATGCTATAAAACGATTCATCCTATAATTACGCAAAATGACATCCGGGAGTTCAATTTAATCGCCGCCATATCCCAATTATTTTTCCGAATCCCTAAGGAGCGATTCATGCGCACACACTTCACGCTGTTGCTGGTCCTGCTGTTCTCCCTTGTGTCTCGGGCCGGTACGACCCTCTACGTATCCAAACTAGGCGACAACTCCGACGGCCGCTCCTGGGTTACTGCCTATAACAATATCCAGACAGCGCTCCTGGCCATCCCGGACGAGCGGGGCGGACACCGTATCGTCGTCCGGCCGGACACCTATATGGAAGCCAATCTCTATCCGGCTCATCGAGGGGCGAAGGGGGCCTACAACGAACTGATCGGGGATTTCGACGGCAAACTGGGTTCGGGCTGCTCCGGTTGGGTGGTAATGGATGCGGGGGATCCGCAAAAAGGATTCAAGAGTTACGATTGGTGGGGGAATATCCGTGCCTACAGCCGGGGATGGTCGAAGGAGCACACCGAGGTGACCTTCTCAGCCATCGGTTGGGACCGCTGGCGGCTGAGGCATCTGTACGCGACCGGGGGGGACGGCGGCCTCTTCTTCGACACCACGGACAAGGTAGAACCTTTTACCGTAGTGGTGGAGGATAGCGTTTCCATCGGACGGGCCTTCGGCGGGGGCGTGGCTAATTGCCTCTCCCGGCCCGACGAACCGATCACCTTCCGCCGGAGTCATCTCTGGGCACTGGACTGGTGGGGCGACACCTCAGGTGCCTACGTGCGGGTGGAAAACCAGGCGATGCCTGAACAAGCGGATGTGGTATTCGAGGACTGCGTAATGGTGGGACCGCAGTGTTCTCTGAAAGGCGGCAACTACGGATTTAAAACCTACACCCGTGCGCTGGTGCGTCGCTGCCGGATGATCACTCTGAATTTCTCCCAGCCCCAGGGAACGCCCACAGACGGAATCGTGCAGAGCGTACAGGCAGGGCGGCACTTCGCCGTCGACTTCGAAGATTGCACCTTGATGGGCTACAAGGTATTCGGAGTCAAGGTGGAAAAGAACACCGTGAATGACCTGTTTTATACCACCAGGGGTGACTGCAAAGCCTATGTCCAATATCGGCAGGATCTTCCCAAAGGCTTTCTACGACTGGGCCACTGGCCTGCAGAGGTGTTTGCCTCGCTCGCGCCTCCCCAGCCGATGAACAATCGCCCCCTATTAAAGAAGGAAGGCGTAGTTCGCCGCAGCATGTGCGAAGTCACCCCGATACGATGGAAAGGCCGGTTGTGTCTTCTTTCTTCCGTACGTCCTGCCAGCGGGGGCAGCGTCGAGGATTATTGGCTTGCCCTGAACGATGTGGAGACGGGCCGCGAACTGGCCTGTTTCGGTAAGGGACACTCGCTGGCTTCTGCCATTGTTCATAAGGATACGCTTTACGTCTATGCCTCCCGCTTCGAGAACAGGAACTGGAACGATGTGACCCTGTTCCGATCGTCCGATCTCAAGCAGTGGGAATCGAAGGTCGTGATCCGGCAGGAGGCGAAGGAGCATCTATTCAACTCCTCGGTAGCCCGTGGGCCGGATGGATTCGTGATGGCCTACGAAACGAACCACCCGTCATGGCCGGCGTTTACCGTGAAATTCGCCCGGTCCGAAGACCTGGTAAACTGGACCGTGGACGAAGAAGCGCTTCTGGGTACAGACCGCTATGCCGCCTGTCCGTGCATACGTTACGCCAATGGGCACTATTACGTACTCTACCTCGAACAGCGGAAACCCCGCTGGTTCTTCGAGGTGTATGTCGCCCGCTCCAGGGATTTGCGAAAATGGGAATGGAGCGGCGCCAATCCGGTGCTGACCCCCGACGGACAGATGGACGGAATCAACGCCTCCGATGCCGATCTCTGCGAGCTGGACGGCAAGACCTATCTCTATTACTCCGTAGGCGACCAGCGCACCTGGATGGACATCCGTCGGGCCGTTTATGACGGGCCGATGAACGAATTTCTGGCTGCCTGGTTTCCAACCCCAGGCATACCGACAAAATAAGAGGAAAGATAGGGGAACCTGAAAAATGAAGCGAACGGCCATACTGATTTTGCTGTTGGGATTGATCGCCGGCGGAGGCTGGACGGCCTGGGTACAGTTGCATGTCGCCGTGGTGACATGCGATGTTTTGGTGATCGGTGCGGGTATCGGCGGATTGAGTGCAGCTTACGAGGCCGGTCGCGGCGGTCTTCGTGTGGAGGTGGCCGAGATGAATTCCGTTTTCGGAGGCAACGGCGTTCTTTCGGAAGGCGGTCTGTTCATCGTCGACACACCCTTGCAGCGAAGCCAGGGGCTGGAGGATTCGATGCTATTGGCCGAACAGGATATTCTGAACTGGGGTGAAGATGCCGATCCCGATTGGGCACGGATCCTGGCCCGCGATTCCCGGCAGGAGATCTATGACTGGCTGACCGGACTGGGGGTGCAGTTTTTTGCCGTCCGCCCCCAGGCCGGCAACCACGTACCCCGCTTCCATGAAAACAGGGAAAAAGGGCTGGGATTGCTGCGGCCCATCTATCGGGAGTGCAGGCAAAATCCACACATACGATTTCACTGGAACACGCGTATGGAAGAACTGATCGTGCAGGACGGTGCGGTGGTGGGAGGCATCGGAAGGAACCTGCGCAGTCGCATGCGGGTACGCTTTGCCGCCCGCTCGGTGATCCTGGCCACGGGCGGATTCCAGGGAAACGAACGCTTGGTGCGGCAACATTGGCGCCAAGGCTGGCCGCAACCCAAACGTGTGTTGCTGGGGGCCAGCCCGAACTCATCCGGATCCGGTCTGCAGATGGGTATCGCTGCCGGTGCGGCGACCCATCGCCTGGATCATCAATGGCACTACCCCTTCGGCGTTCCCGATCCGCGGCTGACGGAGGAAAACCGGGCGGTCAGCGTCCGCAACCTCAACGCCATCTGGGTCAACGCCCGGGGGGAGCGCTTCGTGAACGAGTGGAAAGGAAGCCGGTATACGGTCGAGGCGGTGGTGCGGCAAATACCGGCGACGTACTGGCTGATCTTCGATGCATCCGGCGTAGCCGATCTGCGTTATTCCGGTACGGATTGGACCGATCTGAATCTGGCCAGAACGTTATTGGTGGACAATCCGGAAGTTACCAAACAAGCCGGTACCTGGGAGGAGCTGGCGCAAAAGACAGGGCTGCCGGCAGATCGATTGCAGAAGACCGTGGAGCGATACAACCGGATGGTACGGGAAGGGGAAGATGCCGATTTTCAACGTTTCGGCCGGCAGGCGCTTCCGCCGTGGCTGCAGGTGTTCCCCGTCCCAAAGCCGCGCGAGTTGGCCGTCCCTCCGTTTTATGCCATGCAGGCCTTTCCCATGACCCGAAAGAGCATGGGCGGCCTGAAGATCGACACCGCCTGCCGCGTGCTGGACACCACCGGGCGCCCGATTCCCGGACTCTTCGCTGTCGGTGAGGTGGCCGGTCTGGGCGGGGTGAACGGCAAGGCCGGGCTGGAAGGCACTTTCCTTGCACCCTCCCTGATTCAGGGTCGCCGCGCCGGCCGATTCATCGCCGGCAGAGCGGATGCACCGACACCGGCAACCCATGCGGTAAAAGTCGATCCGATCGCCGCAGGGGAAAAGAACGATCTCGTTTGTCGTGCCTGCCACACCCTGCCGATGCGCTTCTTTGGCACACTCCAGGGCTACCGGCATTTTTCCCGGGCTCACGACCTGGCCACGGAGCGAAGTTACAACTGCACCAGGTGTCATGGAGAAGTGGAACTGCGGCGCCCCTGGAAGCACTTCATAGATGACAAAGTCCAGACCACGGGCTGCACCCATTGCCATCTGCCCCAGAATGCCCAATCCTCCTCCATCAACCTGAAAGTCCGCTGAGGGCACCCCGAATTTGCTAAACAACAATAGTAGGTTTATTTCGTCCGATCACTCCAGGACACCCATTCAGTAACCTCCCAGGACACCCATGCAATAGGTGGGTGTCCTCAGGTGCTTTTTCCTTTCTAAAGACAGATTTGACAGGGAGGACTATTCTCATTTCCATTCTTTCGGCAATCCGATCCCCGAACGAATCCGATACGTGGTTTCATGGGGGAGGGCCGACCCGGACCTAATTCCGGATCGGTCTTTTGTCTTGAGGCTGGGTGAATTACGGTTTGCATCCTACCAAAACTTCGTTGGAATCCAAGGGAGAGACTCTTGTATTGATTAGTGGAGGTTTCAAGTATCGCGCACTAAATCTGGCGAATACTCGAATTTTGGTGTGCGAACCATCATCGTTTGCGACACAGGCATTGGGAGGAGGATTCCATTTTCCCGCCTGACGAATGATGACAGTCTCACCCGGCTGGAGAAGTCTCGTACTTCCAGGTTCCTCCTCTGAACCGTACAGAAATGTGGTATCTTGAAAATAGGAATATACACTATTTATTCTTACCTCCAAATTAAGTGTAAAGGCTCTATAGCCTGGGGGAGCCGGTAAAACCCTTTCGGTCTTCGAAGGTTCGACTCCAGGGAGACAGGGGAAGATTTGAGGGATATCCGTTTTGTTTGTCAAAGACACTTCGAGAAAATATGGATCTCCGATACGATAGTTTTCTTTATCTAATCGAATCAGCTTGACTTCAAATAGAGGGATTTCAGGTCCTCTTCCTGTTGTAACCCAAGACCCGGCTCCTGACCATCTTATCCCCGGAAAATTCAGTTTCGTCTGCGTCAGATCCAGAATCCAGGGTTTCTCTTCGGAAAAAAGACAAGAGGTCATGGACAGGAGAAGAGACAATAATGTAAGGGCTGATTTCATGGTAAGTTCCTTAAATAGATATTGCTAGCCAATGGTGATCAGTAGCATGGCGGACCATAGGGAGGCCAATTGATACTCTCGCTTCTGGAACAGGTATTTACAGGGACCAGACCATTGCCATTGCATGGTTCTATCGCAAGCTGAGACTTAACAACAGCTGCTTCCGTTTCTCCTTTCCGTCTGACAAGGTTTTCCAAGTCTCCTTCACTTTGAGAGTAATCAAGGACACCCATTCAACCACATCCCGGGACATCCATGATAATAAGGTGGGATGTCCTCGGGTGTTCTCTCAGGTGCGGGGTGACAGCACGACGTCCGCGTAGCAATTCGTTAATGGATTGCCTGGAAACTCCTATGGCATGAGCAAAACCAGCGAATTTTTCTCTCCAGCCGTGCTTCGATGTGGAAAAAATTTTTAAAAAAAACCTAAGCCCTGCAATTACCGTCTAATTGGAGAGTCAATTTTTTTTGGATTAGAACGTAGATAATTATAGCAAGGAGGCAACAGCATGTGCTGGCAACCAGGGATTGTTTTTTCACTTATTCTGGGCCGATTTTTAGCCGCCCAAGCCATACCGACATTGGTCGACACCCAGCAACACCTCCATGCCCAGGTCTATCGCGACATTGAGGGACAACAGCTCAAGGCCTACGTATTTCTGCCATCAAATCAGGATGCACGGAAACAAACGGCCGCCGTTCTCCTTTTTCATGGCGGCGCCTGGATCATGGGCAGTGCCCAATGGACATTTGAAGCCGCCCGCCACTTTGCCGAATTGGGCATGGTGGCTGTTTCGGTTGATTATCGCCTCGCCAGAGGCAAGATTACTCCGATTGAGGCCCTGGACGACACGCGTGCTGCATTTCGATGGGTCCGCCGAAAAGCGGCTGAATTCCACATTGATACGAAGCGGGTGGCTGGCTATGGGGTTTCAGCCGGCGGCCAACTGGTTGCCGTAGCCGCGATGCTTGATTTCCCCGGCGATAGAATTGATAGCCCGAGTTCCAAGCCGGACTTACTCTTATTGTGGTCCCCGGCAATGGATGCGCCCACGCATCTGCTCCAAGGCCGGGGGAAAGCTTCGGATTATTCTCCGATAGAGCTTTCCGGTGCTTCGACCCCGCCGACCTGTATTATCAACGGCGACAAGGATACGGTGACACCCATGGCCAGAGCCGAAAAGTTCCGTGATCGGGTGATTCAGGCAGGAGGCATTTGCGAGTTGCATATTTATCCAGGCGTGGGACATCTTCTCACACGCAAATTAGCAAACCAGTTGACCGATTTCGATCCTGACCCAAAATTCCGGGCCGATGGAATCGCGCAACTCGATTGCTTTCTGAGGGAGCAGGGCTATCTTTCTGCAAAATGAAGCGGATTGGCCCGCCCGGACCCCGCCGCCTTCCTAATCTGGCTTTTCGTTACCATGAGGGGGCGAGGGAAGGCGGAAGAGCTCTTTTAGGCTAAGAACAGGTGATTGAGGACACCCATTCAGTAACAATCCGAGGACATCCATTAGAAAGATGGGTGTCCTCGGGTGTTCCCTTATATTGGTGTCCCCAGCTTTACTGCTATCCATCAACTTTTCGCCCAACAACTACATCCTGTAAACCATCCACAATTTCCGTATAGGAAACATCTTGAAACCAGTTAGAAAACAGCGAAATGGCATAATTGCGTGAATGCCAAGTCGTATGGTACCAATCCGGAACAATTCCTCTAAGTTTTCTAGATTTCTTATGAAGGAAGCCTCGTGAGTTCAAGGTTTCCAAATCATTTCGTGAAAGTTGTTGGACGGCATTCTTTCCATGAACAGTTGCTAATATCAGGCCTCCAGGTTTCAGGATTCTATATAATTCCTTCAGCCAAGCATCCTGCATGGTTTCGTTCAGATGTGTAAAAATTGAAAGACAATATATAACATCAAAGAATTGCGGCGGATATAAGAGTGGCGGCATCGATTCATTGACTTGTACTCGCACACCTTTCAGATGGGAAGAACACCATGCAATTGCTTGTCCATCAACATCGACCCCATAAAAATCCACATCCGAGAAATCCTTCATTAGCCATCGAAGTGTACGGCCACAACCACAGCCAAAATCTAGTACTCGGAGATCCTTGTTGAAGGTAATGCCGTAATTCTTGAGATTATCCACCACTATTCTCGCACAGGCCTTCCCTATTAAAAGGAATTTATCAGATGAAATGTTTTCCGCTACTTTAAAACGTAGTATTGCCGGTGGCAGATCTTCTCCCTCACCACGCGTAGATCGAATATAATCTTTCCACCAGCAGCAGAACTTTATCTTAAGCCTGAATGCTCGATGATAAATAGGACGTAATATAAACTGCAACCAATAAATCATTTAGATGTAAACAGAATGGTAAATTGTGTTTCTTCCCGATCGAGTTTGTATTTCGACAACATCACTCCAGAGAAAATGATGCACACGCTTTGTCCCATGTGAGCATATCCCAGGACACCCAATCATAGCATTACCAACATCCCAGGACATCCATTCAAAAGGTGGGTGTCCTGCATCCGCCCACCTGCATCCGCCCATCCGCCGGCATTCCGCGGGTGTTCGGCATTCCGGTCAGGGCATGGTGATTTCGTAGTAGGAGGGGTTTTCGGGTGCGTCTTCCCCCGGGGTCAGCAGCAGACCACTGGTGCGTGTTACCTGTTTCATCTCGATACAATGCATCAGCGAACCGGACAGGCTCACCTTGGCGGCCCGCCAAGGACCCTGCCCGCCAAGGTTTTGGTTCATCTGCGGCATAAGGGCTTGTGCCCTGCTGTCGTTGTCCCATTGAAGGAATGTCTGGATACAAACATTTTTTCCTCTGGAATTCTGAGGGATCGTTACTCCTGTTCGAGTCGTAACGGTGAGTTCCTGGGCTTCGAATGCCGGTCCGGAAGGAACATAAATGGACAGCTCGTACTCCAGGCGATAAAAGGTATAGCTGGTTTTTCTATAATTGGAATCCGAAGGAGAGATCTTCACGGAAGTTTTCTCCGGATTTTTCACCAGAGCCGAGGGCGATTGGGCAAAAAGCAGATTCTTGCCCTTTTCGATGATTCCGTAGTTATTTCCCTGAGAATAGATCCTCCCATAACCTGCAGGAATCCATAAATCGTCTTTGTCCCGGTATTGTTCCCAAATAGGAACGGATATCGGACTGATCTGTTTATGCCGGATGTCTACCTGAACGCCTTCCGCTTCCCACTTGTTGTCTATCTTGTCCATGGATTCGAGGGAAAGGGGGAAATAGGATTCCTGATGGAGAAAATTCAGATAGGTTGTCAGAACGACACTTTTCGTCTCTCCGGGAAGGATTTTCAAACCTTGCCTGGTTTCTTGGGCTCCACCCTCCGAAGAGAGCGGTATCTCCGCAGCCGTAGCCGGTTTGCGATCTACATTCGGTTCCGATGGCACAGAGGACCTGCGGTAAAAATAATGTGCCACGAAAAGTCCCGCTATTACGAGCAGGAATACGATGGTGGACGGTCGGGGAAAATGGAATGGGAGTGCGCCGGATCGTGTTTCCGGCAAATTCTCCTGCTTTTTCGGCAGGGACGGGGGTTCTCTTTTTTGCGCCTCTCTCGATCGCGTGAATTTGGAGACAATGATGCCACACGCCGGACATTCTCCTCTTCCGTCCTCCTCTGCGAGCAGAGGATCGTCGGGCGTCTTTGCTTCGTAACCGCAGTTGGGGCAAATTCCTCGGGACATAGAAGACTCCTGGGGTAAAACGAGCGATCAGCTTTTTCCTGTTTTCTGATAATGCTTCCAGATGGCATCCAGGGTTTCCGCCGCTCCCGCAGAGAACTTGATATCGACGCTGCAGGTCACTTCGGTCATGCCCGGATTGATTTCCACCGTCAGAGCGCCCCTGCGCCGGGCGTTCCAGATCGGATCGGCAATATAGGAGAAGACACTGGTGGTGCCGATGGAAAACACGATATCAAAACCATTTTCCATTTCTTCCCGTATGCGACGGAGCTTGTCGTAAGGCAGCATTTCTCCGAAAAGAACCACATCGGGGCGGATGACGGCCCTGCATTCCGGACAGAGGGGTGGAATGGTCAACGTCGCGTAGCTGTCCACCTCGGTCCGATAACGACAGCGTGTACAGCGCAGCGAGTGGATGTCCCCGTGTATGTCTACGATATTCCGGCTGCCCGCCTGGCGATGGAATCCGTCGATGTTCTGGGTCAGGATCCATACCCGGGGAAAGTGGTTCTCCATTTCGGCAATGATTCGATGGCCGGCATTGAACCGGGCACCCCGGCAGGCCTTCTCGATCTGGTGGATATATTTCCAGGTGATCTCCGGATGCCGATCCATCATATCTCCGGAAAGGGCCTCTTCGATGGGAATTTTCTCTTCGGTTTCTTTTTGGTCATAAAGCCCCCCCACACCTCGATAGGTAGGCAGTCCGGAATCGGCGGAAAGACCGGCCCCGGTAATGAATAGAAGGCTTCGCGAACGATGGAGGACACCCACAATCTGGTCGAGATTTTCCTGTTTCATGAAATGGAATTATGGACCGGTTTTACCGGCGATTCCACCAACACCGGGAAAATTTCCTGAGGATCCATCGGCGCCCATTTCACTCGATCTTCCCGTTGGAAAAAAAGTTGACCAAAAATCTGGAAAAACCGGGCGGGATTTGATTAACTAGATTGCTGGCCAATGTTGGCAAGGTATACTTCATACCACCGGAAGGGTGGTTTTGCGTTGGGAGTTTGTCGGGTCGATGTTACATTACAAGACTTATGTACTGGGGCCTTCGGAAGATTGGGTAGTCTTTATCCATGGGGCCGGCGGAAGCTCATCCATGTGGTTCAATCAGATTCGCACCTTTCGTAAGTTTTTTAATGTCCTTCTGCTGGATTTGAGAGGGCATGGAAAATCGCAGAATCTCTCCGATCACTTCAAGATCAAACGCTATACCTTCAAACAGATCAGCGAAGACGTACTGAAGGTCCTCGACCACCTTCATATCGAAAAGGCCCATTTTGTAGGAGTGTCTCTGGGAACCATTATCATCCGCACGATCGGCGAGATCGCTCCCCATCGAATCCAGTCCATGATCCTCTGCGGGGCCATCACCCGGCTGAGCTTCCGCTCCAAGATCCTCATGATGCTGGGAAATTGCTTCAAATGGGTCCTCCCCTATCTTTGGCTCTATCGCCTGCTGGCATGGGTCATCATGCCGAAAAGGGACCATCAGAAATCCCGCCTCCTGTTCATCAATGAAGCGGCCAAGCTGTGCCAAAAGGAGTTTCTGCGCTGGTTCAAACTGACTCAGGACGTTATCCCTCTGCTGGACTATTTCGAAGAAAAAGAAATACCTATACCGACCCTGTACCTGATGGGAGAGGAAGATCATATGTTTCTGGCACCGGTGGAGAACCTGGTCAGGAAACATCGTTTCAGTACGCTGAAAATCATCGAGAAGTCCGGGCATGCCTGCAATCTGGACCGCCCCGATCTTTTCAATCTGTTTTCTATCTCCTATATACGCAATCGCTTTACGCTGCAGAACGTGACTTAGGAAAACGACCCTGCCGGCGATCTCTTCTCCCGGGCATAAACGAAGGGAAAGGACTATGTGGAATACCGGTAAACGATTGATCCTCGGAATGACCCTCATCCTGCTGGCGGCAGCGGTCCTGATCCTGTCGGACTGGAGGTCCCGCAAAGGGCAATCGAGCGCCGGCGCCCCCCTTTCCATTGCCATCCTCAAGCATGTTTCCAACACCATCCTGGACGAAATCGAGACCGGCCTGCTGACCACTCTGGAAAAGCGAGGTTACCGCCAGGGCGAATCCCTCCGCCTACAACGCTTCTGTGCGGAAGGCGATCAGGCCACTTCCAATACCATTGCCAAACAGATTACCGACGGCAGTTACCGGATGGTGATGACGATCAGCACCCTGTCCCTGCAGGCGGTGGCCGGAGCCAACCGGGAAGGCAAGGCGATCCACATCTTTGCCGGCGTAACCGATCCGGCAGGGGCTGGCATAGGCATCCGGCGCATGGATTCGCTGGATAAACCGCCACATCTGGCAGGGATCGGCACCTTCCAGCCGGTAGAAAAGATCATCCGCATGGCCAAGAGTTTCAAACCCGACCTGAAAATGCTGGGAGCGGTCTGGAATCCAACCGAAGCCAACTCGGAAGCCTGTACCTTCAAGGCCCGTGCCGTTTGCCGAGAGTTGGGTATCACCCTGCTGGAAGCATCCATCGAACAGAGCAAGGATGTCCGGGAAGCCGTCGAATCCCTCATCGGACGGGGAGCCCAGGCCTTCTGGCTTGGAGGCGACGTTGCCGTCAGCAGTGCCATCGACGCCTACTGCGATACGGTGCGGAAAGCCGGAATCCCGCTTTTTTCCAATACCAGCGGGCATGTGCGCAAAGGAACGCTGTTCGATCTGGGAGCCAACTACTGGGAGGTGGGAGCCCGGGAAGCCGATATCGCCGCCGATATACTGGATGGAAAGCTGGATCCGGCCAAAATGCCGGTCAGCGATTTCATGCCCTCCCGCATCATGCTGAATGAAAAAATCCGGCGAGGTTTGAAGGAGAGTTGGAACTTTACCGCAGAGGCACGCAAACAGGCGGCCCTGGTGATCGATGCCGAAGGGAAAGAAATCAAGCAGCAGATCGATCTGGGAGAACCCTGAACGCCCATCGATGGGGAACACCCGCTGCATCGCCTCGCATAAAGCCCCCCCTATCTTCGTAGAAGACACCTCGGCAATACTTGTGGAGATAAATGCCGGGCGACCGCGAGGGTCGCCCCTACGTCGTTGTCTCCCCCGCCGAACCCCTCTTCCGCTCGGAGAAACTGAGCGGTCGGTTTCTATTGCTGATCCGGCAGGGTTCTCAAGCTTTACTTGCGTTCAATGGCTCCAGAGGTTGCGATCGAGGGTGCGGTACTGGACGGCCTCCGAGAGGTGGCGGGGGGTGATATTCTCTTTCCCTTCCAGATCGGCCAGGGTGCGGGCCACCCGCAGGATGCGGTCGTGGGCCCGGGCACTCAGCCCCAGCCGGGTCATGGCATTCTCCAGGATGGTATGCCCCTCGCGGTCTACCACGCAGTATTTACGGAGCTGACGGGGCTGCATCTGGGCGTTGCAATAGATCCCCTGGTCATGAAACCTCTGCAACTGGACCTCTCTGGCCCGCAGGACCCGTTCGCGAATGGTGGCCGAATCTTCTCCCGGCCTGGGATCGGACATCTCGCGAAACTTCACCTCCGGAACGTCTACATGCATGTCGATGCGGTCCATCAGCGGACCGGAGATACGGGAAAGATACCTCTGGACCATGGGAGGTGTACAGGTGCAGTTGTGCAGGGAGGATCCGGAAAAGCCGCAGGGACAGGGATTCATGGCCGCAGCCAGCATGAACCTGGCCGGGAACTCGACACAGGCGATCGCCCGGGCAATGGAAACCCGGCCATCCTCCAGAGGCTGGCGCATCACCTCCAGGACACGGCGGTCGAATTCGGGCAATTCGTCCAGAAACAGGACACCATTGTGCGCAAGACTTACCTCCCCTGGACGAGGCACCTGCCCTCCGCCAATCAGACCCGCATCGCTGATGGTATGATGCGGCGCGCGAAAAGGCCGGCGCGTGATCAGTCCGTCGATGGCCGTCGTCGACTGAGCCACCGAATAGATTTGTGTGGTTTCCAGGGCTTCTTCGAAAGTGAAGGGAGGCAAAATGGTAGGTATTCGTTTTGCCAGCATGGTTTTCCCCGATCCCGGCGGGCCGATCATCAGCAGATTGTGACCGCCGGCGGCGGCCACTTCCAGGGACCGCTTGGCGTGGTACTGCCCTTTCACCTCCCGGAAATCGACGTCTCCCGCCCCTTGCAGCGAATCCAACTTGGTGCTGTTGACCGGAACGGGCGAGGGCAGCTGTTCGGCATTCAGCAACTCCACGACCTGAGTAAGGCTTTTGGCCGGAAAAACGGAGACTCCTTCCACCACCGCCGCCTCCGAGGCGTTGTCCTCCGGGACAACCAGGAAGGGAATACCCCGCCTGCGGGCCATAAGCGCCACGGACAGGGCGCCGCGTACCGGGCGCAGGGCGCCATCGAGAGAGAGTTCTCCCAGGAGGAGAAAATCATCCACCTGTTCCCGGTGAATGGCATCGATCGTTCCGATAATGCCGATGGCCATGGGCAAATCGAAAGAGGAGCCCTCTTTCCGTATATTGGCCGGGGCCAGATTTACGGTGAATTTTTCATCTTTGACTCTGAATCCGCAGTTGCGCAGAGCGGCGTAGACCCGTTCTTTGCTCTCCTTGATGGCCGCATCGGGAAGTCCGACGGTAAGCAAGGAGAATCGAGTACTGTAGGTTCGATTCACCTCCACATGGATCGGAAAAGCCTTGATACCGAATACGGCCGCACTGAAAACCTTATACAGCATGGTGTTGTGCCTCCATGCTCAATAACAGCGGATGGACCCGATTTGCGAATAAAAATTCCACCGGTTCCCAGGAAAGGAATCGTATAATGTGTGGACAATGCTGATCCGTCGTATGACAAATCTGCCATTTTCCTCCTGGTGGAGGAACACTCTGGAAGAAATCTCATGGAAATCCCTGAGCGGCAGTGGTTGGAACGGCATGCTGCTTCTGGCCTCCCGCGGGGTCAATATGCTGGCCCAATTTCTCCTGTTCTGGGCCATCTCCCGGCAACTCGGACAGGAATCTCTGGGGGTATTCTCTTTCGTCGTTTCCACCATCATTCTGTGTTCCTACTTCTCCAATCTCGGACTGGACACTCTGATCACCCGGGAGGTTGCGCGCCGTCCGCAGAGCGGGGAAGAACTGCTCGCCCAGCTGCTGGGTTTACGTCTGATCTCCTCACTGGCAACATGCCTTTTCGTCAACCTGATTTTTCTATTTCTCCCCATCGACGATTTCACCCGGCACCAGCTGCAGATGTATTCCCTGTGCATCTTTTCCATTTCCATCTGCCAGCTGTTCTGGTTTTTTTGCGATGCCTTTGACCGTTTTCTGCTGCACGGCGCACTTTGGGCCGCCAATCATCTACTGCGGGCGTTCATCGGCATCAGCCTTCTCTACTGGGGAGGATCGCTGGATCAGATCATCACCGGCCTGGTAATCGCAGAGGTTCTTTCGACCATTCTGAGTGGAGCCGTAATCAACCGGCGGGTGGGAAGGGTACGGATCGCCGCCGATCCGGCCGTATGGAAAGAAGCCCTGGCCGCATCCTGGCCGATTGCTGTGGCCGGGATTCTCAGCGTCATCAGTTTCCGTATCGACATGACCTTCCTGGAGATCTTGCGCGGCCCCGCTGAGGTAGGCTTGTACAGTGCCTCCTTCAAACTGGTGGAGATGATGCATGTTGTACCGAGCAGCCTTTCCCTGGCGATCTTTCCCTCACTCTCCCGTTCCTGGCAAGACGTAAAGGATCCGGCGACCGGCATCCTGATGCGAAAGTTTCTCCGGCTGATGGCGGGGTGCGGATTGCTTTGTGCGGTCGGATTGTATTGCACGGCTCCCTGGCTGATACCTTTGATCTATGGAGACGGATTTCTTGCGTCTGTGCCGGTACTGCAAATCCTGGCCGTAAAAGTATTCTTCATGTTTCTCACTCTGCCGCTGTCTTACGCCTTGATCGCCGGAGGCGATGAACGTAGAATGATGGGGATCCTGTTCTTGTCGGCTTGCGGTTCCATCGCCGCCAATCTGATATTGGACCCGATCTATGGACAAAATGGGGCCGCCATGGCGACGGTGTTTTCCGAGATCCTCTTGATCGGCGGATATGCCTGGCGCTATCGAACACTTCCCCAACCAGGTAAAGAAGAAGCATGAAGCAGATCGTTCGCCGGCCGCATTCCATCCGAAGATGGCTCCGACGCTATCGTTTGCGTCTGCAAATCCTGGCCCTTCTGCTGGGAATTCTGCTCGGCATTTCGGTCGTCGACTGGCTGTTCGAGGAAATCCTTTTTCAACATCCCCTATTGCAGCAGGGCCCATGGAAGGTCACCGGAAGGCATTTTCGCAGCCCGGAACAAAGCCTATGGCACTGGGATAACTGGGGGACATTTCTCGATCGGGTCATCCAGGGAAAGCCGGGCTGGTTGGGACAAAAGTGGTTCTATGTGGTCCTGTTGATCCTTTATCTATGGCTGACCGTAGTCCTCTTCTGCCGATTGACACCTCCGGACCATTCTCCCTTTCCCGACGAACCGGATCCGGCATCCACGCCTCCTGAATCGGCCGGATCGCAGGAAGAGAAGTTTTAGGGGACCATTCTAGGCACTGCCAAGGGAGAGCGCTGTTCCTTCATGATCGGGGGGTAGGGTTTTCCGCCGATGTTGGACTCTCCGATTCTCTTCAGGAATTCCTGGGCCGAGGTCTGAAACGGATGGAATCGCAGAGCCCTGGCGATTTGGGAACGCATTTCCGCCGAGGACTGCATCTGCAGGGCGGCTCTGGCCATCTGCAGATAAATCTCGGTCGTCGGACGCAGGCGTTCCGCCTTCTGTAAGGATTCCCAGGATTCCATCCACTGGAATTGGCCGGCTTGAATCAAAGCGAGGTTGTAGTGGTTTTCCATCCGGTAGGGATCCAGTTCCACCGCTCGTTTGGCTTCACCCTGGATACGACGCACCAGATTCTGAACCGCCGGATCATACTCCTCTCTGCTTTGTGCCGATTCCTTGCCGATCAGGACCATGTAGGGTTCGATACGTTCCCGGATGATCCGGGAGCGCACAATATCCACCTGTAAAAAGCCAATCCAGGCGATGAGGAATCCGACAGGCAGACAGGCCAGCTTCGGCCACCAGATACCGCTTCGTTTTTCTTCGATGCTCCCCCGGCCGGCATCGGCGGCCCGGTCGGCAGCAGCGACGCTGACACCCAAGCTGACCGCCAGCATCATGGCCAGATGAGGAAGGTGCCAGGTGAAATTGGCCAAAGCATTGAACAGGAGACTGCCGGCCATCAAGGCCCAACCGGCCGTCAAATACCATCGATCCCGGTCGTCGGTCCCTTCTTTATCGGGCGAACCGGTTTCCTCGTGAATCCTTGCTTCGTTGTGCATCGATGACATTCCCAATCTGGGCTTCAGTTCCGTCCACCAAATCACCAACAGGCCGACCACGGCCAGGAGAGCAGGTAGTCCTGCTTCGGCCCAGAGTTGCAGATATTCGTTATGGGCTTCCAGGTGATGCCGGTAGCTCCGCACGAATTGAAAAGCATCCAGATTAGGCAGGTCCGTTTCATAGCGAAAACTGTTTTGCGCAAAAGAGGCCAGGCCCGAACCGATCCAGGGGTGATCCAGGATCATCTCCCGGACAAAGCAGAAGATATAGTATCTCCCGTGGAGAAACCGGTCCCATTGACCGTGTACCAGAGCCTGGTAGGTATCGGACATACGAAGAGGATCCCATGCCTGTATCCCGGAATAATGAAGTGCCGTCAGCAGCAGCAGAATCCCGATCGCCGCCAGGCAAGCAAAGGCGGCGGTTCGATACATCCGTGCCCGATTCCAATGCAGGAAACGGCAGGCGGCGGCAAGGACCACGGCAAGACAAATCAGTAAAGTGAGCAGGACGGCAATGGTTTGCGTGAGGGCCAGAGCGACCAGAAAGAGTCCGAACGAAGCGAGGAGAAAAATTCGCAGAGGCCGGTTCCTGGTGACCGTATAGAGGGTTCCTGCGGCCAGCAGACAGAGCAGAAGAAAAGGAGCGAGAAAGTTGGTATTGCCGTTAAACCCGATGATGAACATGCGACCTGTCGACAGATCGGTTCCCTGTGGCGTTTCGAACCACGGATCCCAGCCCCAATTTTGCAGCAATGCCAGAATGGAATTCAGCCAGCCCGGCACCAGGATCACCCATGCCAGGAGTCGGGCCAATCGGGCATCGGCTTCCTGGCGAACGATCCAGAAGATACCCAGATAAGCGAGGAAAAAACGAAAACTCTGCCATCCGCTTTGCGGGACCGGACTTCTCCATGCACCGATGGCCAGCCAGACCAGTAAAACCATCAGCAAACAGGCAGCCGGACCATCGGGAAATCGAGACAGAAATCCCTGCCGATGGATGACATCGTTTCTCCGACAGGTAAAGCCTGCGTCCCGCAGATGGCGGCACAAAGCGAATCCCAGGAACAACAGGCCCAGAAAGTAGACGAGATCTTCCCTGTGGAAAGGAAGAAAATCGTATCGGAATCGGACCATTCCGAAACGTTCGGAGTAGAGCAGAGGGGTAAACAGGACTAGGGTGGAGAGGAGAAAGCGTATCAGAGAAGAAAACCACCCCATCCGATTCAGCACAGCATCATTCATTGAACAGGCTTGGCAGTCTGGGCTGCCATGGGAGTCTGACCGAGATTTTTCAAGTATTGGGTCAGTCCGTTGATCTGAGCCTTATCCAACGGCCCTTTGTGCGCGGAGGCAAATCCTGGCATGCTTTTCCTGCCTTTGCTGATGACGCTCTGCCACTCGGCCGATTTTTGCTGCTTGACCCAGGCAGCATCCAGGGGCATGGCACTCTTTCCCTGCTTATGGCAAACCAGACAGACAGCCTTGTACAACTCGGCCCCGGATTTTCCCTTGGCCCGATCGGCATGACAGGAACGGCATCCATCGCTGAAGATGGCCTCCGGCTTAAAATTGGCTCCGGCTTCGGCGTGGAAATTTTTCACAGTGGCCTTGATCTTCAGCATTTTCTGGGGATGGAGCGGATCGTTGCTGATCACCGCCAAAGTCTTTTCCAACGGGCCGGGACGCCGGATGGTATCGAGCGTCGCCTTGATGCTCCCTTCCTTTCCCGGTTTGATGGTGGAGGCGCTGACGACGGCCGCCGTACAACCGCAGCTGGTCTGAAGATCGAAAATCTGCAGATCGGCATCCCCGTTGTTGCTGAAAACAAAAAGGTACTCGACCGATTCCCCTTCCTGTACGGTTCCGGCATCCAGAACCTCGTCCTTGAAGGTAATTTTCGCCCGTTGGGCGGCCGCCAGGGAGATCATGGCCAGGACCGGCAGAAGAAAAAGCAACGCTCTGATACTCCGTTTCATACGTCTCCTCGGATAGTCAATCTAACATCCGTTGCAAAAGAATAAATCAATACGGAATAAAAGTACCAGGAACGGGGTAGAAATGCAAACCGACAAGGTATTATCTTAATGAATTACCGTAAAGGAGACATCTTCTCACAGCATGACACCAACCGAAAGAGGATAACAAACAAATGCGGATCTATAAATCACTTTTCGCCGGAATGTCTTTGCGGTTCGTTCTTGTATCCACGCTTTTCCTGATCTCATCCTGTTCTCCGACGCTCTATGCCCAAACTTTCGTCCAGAAACTGGAAGTCCAGGGTATCGCCGGATTAGCCGCCTTCCCGGACGAAGGCTGGATTAACCATGCGGTAGTCGGAGCCGCCATCACACTGCCTCTATCCCGTCGCTGGGCCGTTGAGCCGGAATTCCTGTACCTCTACTCCTCAGAGCACGACATGGATATCCACCTGATCCCCAATCTGCTCTTCCAGTGGAAGAACCGGTCCAGAATCGTTCCTTACCTGAAATTTGGCGTCGGGTTGGAACGACATCGCTCCGCTTACGACCAATGGGTTTCCTGGGCCTCCAGCTGGACTGGAGGATGCGGATTCGGGACTAGAATATTCCTATCCGATCACTGGTATGTTTCTCCGGAATTCCGCCTGGGATGGGAACCCTTGCTCCGGGTTACCGGAAGTGTCGGATATTCGTTCGGGGGACGCAGTCGCTGATTCCCATGCCCTGGCAGCGGGGTATACTCTGTTGCCGCACTGGGGTGCGGCGCTCCCGGAGAAGGGAGGATGATCCAGGATAATGCCTTCCGCTTGTGTGAGAAATCGTTATGTCCTGCGTCCTTTAGAAGGTAAGGAGCAGAAGCAAGTGCAGGATGGCCCATAGCGCATAGCGCCAAAAAGTAGCCGTACGCACAGCCGCACCCAGAAAGCCGAAGTAGAGGCCTTTGGCCACGGTATTTCCCATCATCGCCAGAAGGATCGCCAGGCATATCGCCGGTTCCACCGGACCGGACGTCTTGGCCAGAGAAAGGATGAAGGGATCGATATCCGTCAATCCCAGAAAAAAAGCCAGGGCCATGAGTCCGGCATTGCCGAGGTTTTCGCGCACCCACACGGAAGCGATGGAAAGCAGGACGAACACCGCGGCAAATATCAATGCCGGACGGATTTCGAAGGGATTACGAAGGTTTTCGACCTTCTGATTTCCTACCGGAGATGAGTTTTCATGGAAGTGGAAGGAGAGAAACACTCCGGCCAGACATAAACCGATCAAGCGCCAGGAAAGCTCGCCGGCCAACAGCGGATTGAGAATCAGCAATAAAACCAGAATTCTGATATACATGACGCTGCTGGCCAGCAGGGAAGACTGCATGGCGTCATACGCATGTTCCGGAGTTCTCTGGGCACATCGACCCATGGCGATGCTTACGGCCGTGCTGGAAACCACTCCCCCGATAATCCCGGACAGCTTCAAACCCAGACGGCTTCCGTATCTCTGCGTCAGAAAATAGCCGGCAAAGCCGATGGAGGAGACCAAAGCCACGATTTGCCAGATGCTGCGCGGGTTCAGGGCAAACCGGGTATAGTCTTGGTCGGGTAGAACCGGTAAAACGATGAGGGTCACGATGAGGAATTTCAAAACCGCCAGAAATTCCGTTTTATTCAGTCGCTCGACCCAGTGCCCGATTTTATCCTTCTCGGAAAGCAGCATGGTGTTGACAATGCCAAGCGCCATGGCCACCCAAACATCGGCCAGCAGACAGAGGGCGCCTACGGCAAAGGTAAGCAGGGCGGCAATCTCGCTGGTCCATCCGACATAACCCTGCCGCTGTTTGAAGAGGAAGCCGATCAGTAGCAGAGCGGCGATGGAGATCATCCCGGCCGGAAGAGCAAATTCACTATGAACGCGGAAAAGCCAGGCACAGGCAAATCCGTAAAGACTGAGAATCGTATAGGTTCGAACACCGGCAAAAACCCGGTTTTTATCCTCCAGGACGGCGCTTTCCCTCTCCAGACCGACCAGGAAGCCCAGGGCCAGGGCAATGAAGAAACGCAGCGGATCGCTCCATTCGATGGGAAACATGGGAAATTACCTGTTTGCCTTCTCCATTTTCAGACCGCGGGTTGCTGTTGCGAAAGACAGTGCAGCGTCCCTCCTCCCAGGAGAATATCATAACAATCGACCGCGACCACCTTGCGGTCGGGGAATTCCTTCTGCAGAATCTGCAGGGCGACCTCATCCCGTTCCTGGCGGAAGGTCGGAACCAGAACGGCTCCATTGGTAATCAGGAAATTGGCATAGCTCGCAGGCAGGCGAAGTCCCTGTTCGTCGTAGATCGGTCTCGGCATAGGCAGCGGCACCAGTCGAAACGGGTCTCCTTTCCGATCGGTAAAGCCCTGCAGGAGTTCCCAATTGCGCTGTAGTATGGAATGGTTGCGGTCGCTTTTATCCTCCTCCAGGGCGGCGGCAATTGTCGTGGGATTGAGAAAACGCGCCGTATCGTCGATATGTCCGTCGGTTTCGTCTCCTTCCAGCCCGTCCTCCAGCCAGAGAATTTTCTCTACGTTATAAAAATTCCGCAGATACCCTTCAATCTCGCTCTGGTTCAAATGCGGATTGCGATTGGGATGCAACAGGCAGGAGCGGCTGGTAAGCAAACAGCCATCCCCGTTCACATCGATGGAACCGCCCTCCATGATTATGCCGGGAAGGAATAGGGGCAGGGCGAGGATCTCGGCGATTCGAGTAGGGATGATATCGTCATCGGCATAAGGCGGATATTTGCCGCCCCAGGCATTGTGCCCCCAATCGACCACCGCCAAAGGATTTTCCGCTCCGTGACGGACGACAAAGGCAGGGCCGCAGTCCCGCATCCAGGCGTCATTCGTCGGCAGCAGGAAAAACCGTATATGGGATCGTTTGACTCCCGCGGACGAAAGGATGGCAATGGCCTGCTCCTGCATGGCCGGATCGGACACGTTCAGGCAGACGGGAACGTTAGCCGTCAATTCCCTGACGAAGACGGCAAAGGCATCGGGAATTAGACCGTGTCGACCGGGCCACGATTCCTTGTTGTGAGGCCAGGAGAGCCATATGGCACTATGGCGTTCCCATTCCGCCGGAAAACGATAGCCCAGCTCTTTGGGTGTGCGATTTGATGGGGTCGGCCTATTTCCAGACATGTGTTCTTCCAGAGATCGAGAGGCAGACAGATCCTTCAGGTAAACGATCCGGCACCGGTTAATGGATCCGCTCGGTATGTTTTTGGAACCAGTACCACGCCGTTTCCAAAATGGTGGAAAGAGAAGAGTGTTGCGGTATCCAACCGAGTTCCTGACCGGCCCGGCCGCTCCGGGCAACGAGTTCGGGCGGGTCTCCCAGGCGCCGCGGTCCGTAGGTAACAGGTATTTTCTTCCCCAGCATCTGTTCGGTTTGCTGCAGTATTTGGCGAATGGAGAATCCGTTTCCGGTTCCCAGGTTGAAATGGCCGCTGCCTCCACCGCTTAGCAGACGCTCCAGTGCCGCCACATGGGCGGCGGCCAGATCGGTCACATGGATGTAATCTCGTATACAGGTCCCGTCAGGAGTCGGGTAATCCTGTCCAAAGATTTCCATTGCCGGGATATCGCCGACGGCAGCCATGAAGACACGCGGTATCAGGTGGGTTTCCGGATCATGGCATTCTCCCAGACGACCTTCCGGATCGGCTCCGGAGGCGTTGAAATAACGCAGAGCGATGTAATCCATCCCATGGGCATGATGGAAATCCTGCAGCATCCATTCGATGCAGCGCTTGGAATGACCATAGGAATTGATGGGATCGGTCGGATGGTTTTCCGGGATCGGAACCTCCTGGGGAACCCCGTATACCGCGCAGGTAGAAGAGAAGATGATCCTTGGAACCCGGTACAGGCACATGGCTTCCAGCAGATTCAGCGTATTCAGTAGATTCTGGGAATAATACTTATGCGGATCCCGGTAGGATTCGCCGACATAACAAAGGGAGGCGAAATGAAGAACCGCCTCGATCGGATACGCCTGAAAAGCGGCGGCAACATCCTGCTTTCGGGAAAGATCCCCTTCGACCACCTCCGCGGTGACCAGGAGTTTCCGGAAGCCCGTGGAAAAATTATCGAAAACGATCGGACGATGCCCGGCCTTCTGCAGGGCCAGGCAGGTGTGCGATCCGATATACCCGGCTCCGCCGGTGACGAGAATAACGGCCATACAATGTTTTCTCAGATGATCATGGAGGATTTGGAACCGGTGAAAGTACAAAAGGAAGGACGTAATCTCACGGCACCGGTTTTTCCATTATTAAAATTGTAAAGAAGGGATCTTCGGTCTGGCTTGCGATTCCGTCAGTTCGGCCTGAATCCTTATCTTTTGCCAATGGCTCTCCGGAATTCTCTGAAAAGCGGCTACCACCTTGGGATCAAAATGGCTTCCCTGACAACGTACAATCTCCTGATAGGCGGCGTCGAAACTTCCGGCACGGCGGTAGGGCCGGTCGGAGGTGATGGCATCCAGCGTGTCGGCCAGAGTAAAGATCCTTGCTTCCAGGGGAATGGCGTCCCCTGCCAGGCGGTTGGGGTAGCCGGAACCGTCGTATTTTTCATGGTGCGTCAATACGATCTGGCTGATGGCTTTTTTCAGAAAGGCAATCCCGGACAGAATTTGATGGCCTATTTCCGGATGACGTCTCATCTCGATCCATTCTTCCGGAGAGAGAGGCCCCTTTTTCAGAAGAATATTATCGCTGATCCCAATTTTACCTACATCATGCAGAAGGGCTCCATCGCTCAGATTGACCATGGATTCTGCGCTCAGATTCATCTCCCGTCCCAGCGCCAGGGCATAATCGCGGACTCGCAGGGAATGGGCCTGGGTCTCGTGCTCTCTGGCATCCAGGGCGATCACCATGGCCTCCAGGGTAAAGTTACGATTGGTTTCCAGCTCGACGAAGGCATTGCGTAGCTGATCGGTCCGCTGTTTTACCTGTTTTTCCAGCTCTTCCTGGTAGCGTTTCTTTTCCAGGGCCTGAGTCCGCTTCGCCAGCGCCGATTGCACACGGTCCAGCACATCGTGGAGGTTGAACGGTTTGGTGATATAGTCGGACGCCCCTTGTTTCAGGATATTGACGGCAACTTCGATCTCCATGACCGCAGTAATCATCACCACGCTGACGTCCTGATCGATTTCCCGTATCTTCTGCAGGAGTTGGACCCCGTCCATGACCGGCATACGGATATCGCTGATCATCAGGTCCGGCCGAAACTGAGGAAAAATTTCCAGTGCCTCAAAGGCATCGGCAGCCGTCTTGCACGTATATCCTTCACTGAGCAGGAGTTCTTCCAGCACACCGCGAATGGGTGCCTCATCGTCCACTACCAGGATCTTTGCGCTCATGTTCTATTCCGTCTGCATCTGCCGGAGTGCCGCGATCTTCCCTGAGAACAGGCTGTTACCGCAATTACTAATTCCTTTGTTCCATTCCTGTGCCTGAAGGCACGGAGGATCGGCTTTCCGCTCCTTTTCCGCTTCAGATGGCTGTCCTTTCCAAACCATCAGATGAATGATCCATTTTCTCATATGGCCGGAAATAATTCAAAGAAAATTGAGAACGATGCTGTGCCAACCAAGCGTGATTTGACTTGGCTTAAAGGTTCTAATCTATAATTAGTAGGCGATGCCAAGGATGCAGAAAGGGCGAACCATTTCTCTGGGAATTCATCTAACAAGCATCACAGGTAAGGAGAAGAATCGATGAAAAAATGGAAGTACTTTCTGGCCCTGACGTTCCTGCTGGGAGCCACGGTCCGGATCGAAGCTCAGTCGGGTGATAAGGTCAAGGCGATTGTGGATAGGGCCATTACCGCCATGGGCGGGGATGCCTTTCTGGCCGTCAGGAGCTACTCCGCCGCCGGTCGCTATTATGCCATAAAGGATGATGAAGAAGGATGGGCCGAATTCACCGATCAGACCCGTCTACCTTATAAAACCCGCCAGCAGATCGGAAAAAAGGGGGACGCCGAACTGACCATTCTCGATCTGGAAGCGGGGAAGGGATGGCACGTTTATGGCGGTACGGAGATCAAGCCTCTCAAACCGGAAGAGGTGGAATATTACAAACGGGGAGCCAAACACGACTTCAACAATATTTTCCGGTCACGCATGCAGGAACCCGGGATGACTCTACATTACTTCGGCAGCGATTCCATCGAAGGACGGCGATCGGTAGAGATTGTGCAAATGATCGATGCCGAAAACGATACCATCCAGATATACTTTGACAGCATCAGCGGACTTCCCTTCCGCCTGGAATATCGCGACATCCTGGTCAACGGCAGGAAAGTGCTGGTTTGGGATGAGTTTTACAACTGGCATGTAGTCGGAGGCATCAATACTCCGATGCGTCAGGACCGGCTGCACAACGGACAGGCAAGCGGACAGGTCTTCTATCGAACGATCGAATACAACCCGGACCTGCCCGATTCTCTATTTACCGAGCCCACTCCCCCGCCGCCAAAAAAGAAGAAGAAGTAAAGACAACCGCGTCTGTCAGGGATGACCGTTGCCGGAGACGATTTCGTAACAGCCCGGATTTTTCAGGATATGACTACAAAGGTTGTAGTGCAGGGCATGGCCGGCGCGGTGGGCCCGGACCGAGGCCAGCAACGGCTTCCCCAGCAGGCAGAAATCTCCGATCAGATCCAACACCTTGTGTCGGACGAATTCGTTCGGATATCGCAATCCTTCCTTGTTCAAAATTCCATCTTTGCCCAGCACGACCGCATTGTCCATGGACCCGCCCTTGGCCAATCCAGCCTGGCGTAAGGCTTCCACTTCTTCGGCAAATCCGAAGGTCCTGGCTCTGGCAATCTCCGTGGCATAATCTTCGTGGTCCAGGCAGAAGGTAAACTCCTGGCGCCGGATGAGCGGATGTTCGAATTCGATACTGTAGTGAATACGAAAGCCGGTGAACGGCTCCGCTTCCATCCACTTTTCGCCGCTGACCAGACGAATCGGTTGGAGCAGCCTTAAATACCGTCGCCCGGCTTCCTGGGTTTGCAGGCCGGCGCGACTCAGGATTTCAACAAAGGGATGCGCGCTGCCGTCGGTGATGGGAATTTCCATGGTATCCACTTCCACATTCAGATTATCGATACCCAGGGCGTGAATGGCCGAGAGCACGTGTTCCACGGTGGCGATCAAGACTCCCTGTTTCATCAGAGAGGTGGCATAGCTGACCTTGGCCACATATTGCCGTATGGCCGGAATAGGAAAATGCTTCAGATCGGACCGCTGAAAAACGATCCCGGAATTCGCCGGGGCCGGAGAAAACCGCAGGTGGCTGGAAAAGCCGGTATGCAGTCCAATACCGGAAATCTCCACCGGTTGCCGAATGGTCTTTTGGTAGGCTGTCATTGTCGTGTTCATAATCTCTATCGGGTTTTCCTTTTAAGCAATTTCAAATCCAAAACATTTCCCGTTCTCCCGCCCAAAGGTATTTTCTTGAAAAATAAGGACAAAACGACAATAGCCGCAAGTTGCCCTACATACGGACATCATCCGCTTGTATACTAATATGGACGATTATCACTGCCGGCTGTGGGTGGTATCGAGTATCTATGGGACAGGAAATCAGGATCGGAGAGGAAAGGAAAGAGAAGAAATAGTGATGTTGGCAAAACGAATCATTCCCTGCCTGGATGTGACTCAGGGCAGGGTAGTCAAAGGTGTAAATTTTGTGGATCTGGCCGACGCCGGAGATCCGGTCGAATGTGCCTTGCGCTATGACCGCCAGGGCGCCGACGAACTGTTTTTTCTGGATATAACGGCCAGCTCCGACTCCCGCCAGGTTCTGCTGGACCTGATCGGTTCGGTGGCCGATCAGGTGTTCATCCCTTTTGCCGTGGGAGGGGGAGTGCGCAGCCTGGAGGATATCCGCGCCATCCTTCTTGCCGGGGCCGATAAGGTCTCGATCAATACCGCGGCCGTGAAGAACCCGGAGTTGATCGCGCAGGCGGCGGAGATGTTCGGCAGCTCCGATATAACCGTGGCCATCGATGCCAAACGGAAAACTTCGGGAGAAGGCTGGGAAGTATATTTGTATGGCGGACGGACCCCATGCGGGCTGGATGCGGTGGAATGGGCCGTCCGGGCCGAAGAGATGGGTGCGGGAGAGATCCTGCTGACCAGTATGGACCGGGATGGGACCCGTGACGGTTACGACCTGGATTTGACCCGGGCCGTCTCCCGGGCCGTCTCCATCCCGGTGATCGCCTCCGGCGGCTGCGGGGAATTATCGCACCTGCGGGACGCACTGGTGGAAGGAGAAGCCGCCGCAGTACTGGCCGCTTCCATTTTCCACTACGGAGAGCACACGATCCAGGAAGCAAAGGAGTATCTGGCCGCCGCCGGCGTGCCGGTGCGCCTATGTCCTTCCGGGGAAATATGAAATGAGGCCTTCTGGGGAATTTTCTTTATGATCGAACTTCACTCTCACTCCCTCTTGAGCGACGGAGTACTCCTGCCTTCCGAGTCTCTGCGACGGGCCCAGGCTTCCGGTTTCGAAGCCCTGGCCATCACCGATCATGTTGACAATGGGAATGTCGATCGGGTCGTTTCCGAATTGACCCGCATGCGCGAGGAACTGATCGGACATTTCTCCGTGCGGCTGATCGTCGGAGCGGAGATCACCCATGTACCTCCGTCCCTGATTGAAAGGGTGGCCCGCAGGGCACGTGCCGGAGGGGCCCAGCTGATCCTGGTACACGGAGAGACGTTAGCCGAACCGGTCGCCGCCGGGACCAATCGTGCGGCCCTGGAAGCCGACTGCGATCTGCTGGCACATCCCGGTATTATCCTGGAAGAAGAGGTGGAACTGGCCGTAAGACGTGGTATTTATCTGGAGATCTCCGGACGTAAAGGGCATTGTCTCGGCAATGGACATCTCGCTACCCTGGCCCGGGCCGCCGGAGCCCGACTGGTTATCAATAGCGACGCCCACTACCCCGGAGAAGTAATGGACCTGGAAATGCGTCGACTTGTGGGACGGGGTTCCGGATTGAACGAGGAAGAAACCGAAGCGGCCCTGGAAAATATGCGTCAGATCGCCGAACGCTGCCGCCAAGGCATTCCGGTACGCTATCAAAACATACCGTAAGACATAAAAAAAGGCGGCCTTCGCAGGCCGCCTTTTTTCTTTGCGGGCGAAAACAGGATTAGTACATTCCGCCGCCGCCGCCCGGGGGCATGGGAGCGGGCTTTTCGGGTTCGGGGATCTCCGAAACCACGGCTTCCGTCGTCAGCAGCAATCCGGAGATGGAGGAGGCATTCTGCAACGCGGTACGAGTCACCTTGGCCGGATCGATGACACCGGCGGCAACCAGATCTTCATAGTTGCCGGTTTCGGCATTGAATCCGTAGGCGGTTTCCTTACCGTTGCGGACCTTTTCCACCACTACGGCGCCTTCATGACCGGCGTTGACCACGATCTGGCGCAACGGCTCTTCCAGGGCTCGACGGATAATGTTGACGCCAACCTTCTCGTCGCCTTCCGCTTCGACTCTTTCCAGAGAACCGATGACACGGACCAGGGCCACTCCGCCTCCGGGTACGATCCCTTCTTCGACGGCAGCGCGGGTGGCATGCAGGGCATCTTCCACGCGGGCCTTCTTCTCCTTCATTTCCGTTTCGGTAGCGGCACCGACCTTGATCACGGCCACTCCGCCGACCAGCTTGGCCAGGCGTTCCTGCAGCTTTTCCCGATCGTAATCGGAAGTGGTCTCTTCGATCTGCGTGCGCAGCTGTTTGACACGACCTTCGATATCCGACTGCTTGCCGTAGCCTTCGACCAGGGTGGTGTTGTCCTTATCGACCGTGATCTTCTTGGCTCGTCCCAGATCTTCCAGACGAACGTTTTCCAGTTTAATTCCCAAGTCTTCGGTAATGACCTTGCCGCCGGTCAGAATAGCGATGTCTTCCAGCATGGCTTTACGACGATCGCCAAAGCCGGGGGCTTTGACGGCAGCCACTTGCAGAGTTCCACGCAGTTTGTTGACCACCAGGGTTGCCAGGGCTTCCCCTTCCACGTCTTCAGCAACGATGAAAAGTGGACGACCGGAACGTGCGACCTGTTCCAGAAGAGGAAGCAGGTCCTTCATGGAGCTGATCTTCTTTTCGTTGAGGAGAATATAGGCCTCTTCCAGGACCACTTCCATCCGCTCGGAATCGGTGACCATATAGGGGGAGAGGTAACCTCGGTCGAACTGCATCCCTTCCACGACTTCCAGGCTGGTCTCGATCGTCTTGGCCTCTTCCACGGTGATGACGCCGTCTTTACCAACCTTCTTCATCGATTCGGCGATGATGCTGCCGATCGTGGCATCGTTGTTGGCGGAAACGGTTCCGACCTGAGAAATCATCTCACCGGTGACCGGCTTGCTCAGCTTCTGAATCTCTTCCACACAAACCTTGACCGCCTTGTCGATTCCGCGCTTGATGGCCATCGGGTTGGCACCGGCAGCCACGTTCTTTACGCCTTCGCGAATGATGGCCTGAGCCAGCACCGTCGCCGTCGTGGTTCCATCCCCGGCGGTATCGCTGGTTTTGCTGGCAACTTCCCGCACCATCTGAGCGCCCATGTTTTCAATACCGTCTTTCAGCTCGATCTCCTTGGCTACGGTAACGCCATCTTTGGTGATCAGAGGAGAGCCGAATTTTTTATCCAATACGACGTTTCTTCCCTTGGGACCCAGGGTGATCTTGACCGCATCCGCCAGCTGGTTGACGCCGCGGAGGATCGCCTGGCGGGAATCTTCGCCATGAATGATTTCCTTTGCCATTGAGGTTTATCTCCTAAAGTAATATTTTCGTTTATGTTAATGATCGATGCACAGGAACGGGAGGTTATTTGCCGTTTTTCTTCTTGGAGCAGCTTTCGGCGCACAGGATGCCGAGGACTTCGTCTTCCCGCATGATGAGGTATTCTTCGTCGTCGATCTTGATCTCGGTTCCGGAATATTTTCCGAAGAGAATCCGATCGCCTTCCTTGATCTCCATGGGTACTTTCTGACCATTTTCCAGAATCTTGCCATTTCCGACGGCTACCACTTCACCTTCCATCGGCTTCTCCTTGGCTGAATCCGGAATGATAATGCCGCCCTTCACCACCTCTTTCTCTTCGAGGCGTTTCACAAGGATACGGTCACGTAAGGGTGTTACTTTCATGCGCCAAATCTCCTTTTTATAACTTGTTTATTTTGTGTTAGTTGTAACTTTTCCCGGATAATAATTCGTAGCACTCGACTTAATCGAGTGCTAATCATAACCATCGGCCCGGCGCTTGTCAAGCAAACGGAGCAGACCAGAAAAGAAATTTTCCTGGAACCGACCGGAGGGAAACGGCTATCCGTGTTTTCGATGGGAAGGAACGGCTGCCATTACAGCTTATAAAGGGCGATTTTCTTACTCAGCGTATTGCGATGGATACCGATCATTTCCGATGTGCGGGAAATGTTATCGTCGTTGAGCCGTAACGCTTTCTGGATAAACTGCTTCTCGAACTGCGTGGAGGCTTCGTTCAGGAGAATCCCCTTGTCGATCATCTCGGCAACCAGACTCTCCAGGCGTTCTTTCAGCCGGGGAATAGAAGGAGCTGTATTCATGGATTTCGCGTCACCCTTATCTGCCCATAACAGAAAATACCCGAATCATCTGTTTTTCCGAGGTAAAAGTCAAGGAGGAAGACGGAATTTTGTCGCCTGCATCACTCCTCCGGAACGAACCGGTCCCCGCCGTGCCGATATCAGGAAAAGGCCACTTGCAGGTCTACTCCGGTCAGGATGCGATAGGCTTCCAGATAGCGGGCGGTGGTAGCGGCAATGATTTTTTCGTTCAGCTCCGGCGCCGGCGGCTGTTGGTTCCAATCCAGAGTGAGAAGAAAATCGCGTATGTATTGTTTGTCGAAATTCGGAGGCACCTGACCGGGACGATAATCCGGCAGGTTCCAGTAACGCGAAGAGTCGGGGGTCAACAGTTCGTCGATGAGAACGATCCTGTCGCCGATGCGTCCAAATTCGAATTTGGTATCAGCCAGGAGCAGACCGCGGGAACGAGCGAATTCTGCGGCAAAAGAAAAAATGTGCAGGCTGGTTTCCTTCAGATATCGGGCCGTTTCCTCTCCGATGACGGTTTTCATCCTTTCGTAGGAGATGTTCTCATCGTGCCCGCTGACCGCTTTGGTCGAGGGGGTAAATGCCGGTCGCTCCAGGCGCTGGTATTCCTGCATTCCAGCGGGCAGCGGTTCCCCGCAGACGGTCCCCTCTTTGCGGTACTCTTTCCAGGCAGAACCCGCCAGATATCCACGCACCACGCATTCCATGGGGATCGGATCGGCGACACGGCAGATCATCGTCCGTCCCTCCAGCACTTGCCTGGACTCCTCACTGAGGGTCACCGGCAGATGCTCGAGATGGGTACTGACATAATGATTCGGAATTTCCTTGGGCAGGCTCTCGAACCAGAATCGCGAGATCTGGGTAAGAACACGTCCTTTCCAGGGGATTGGGTTGGGAAGCACACAATCGAAAGCGGAAATGCGGTCGGTGGCGACCAGAACCATATAGTCCTCGGTACGATAGATGTCCCTCACCTTGCCTCGACCGACAAAAGACAATTCCGGGATGTGAGTAGTGGTGCACACATTCTGCTTCATGGTTGCTCTCCCGCGAAAAAAGGATGTCTCTATCTCGTTCAATTGAAACGGACCGAAGCGATGGAGGAGACACCCGGTTCCCTCATGGTAACTCCATAAAGGAATTGGGCCGCTTCGATGGTACGTTTGTTATGAGTAATCATTACGAATTGGGTTGTGCTGCTCATCTGGGTCAACATAGCGGCAAATCGCTGTACATTGGCCTCATCCAGAGGGGCATCCACCTCATCCAGCAGACAGAAAGGCGCCGGACGAAACTGAAAAATCCCCATCAACAGCGCCAGTGCGGTGAGCGCTTTCTCTCCGCCGGACAAGAGCATCATACTCTGCAACCGCTTGCCGGGAGGAGAAGCGATGATCTCGATTCCACTTTCGGAGGGATCTCCCTCGTCCAGCAGACGCATCTCCGCATGCCCACCGTTGAAAAGGATCTGGTAAACCCCGGTGAAGTTGCGGTTGATCTGATCGAAGGCTTCCTTGAATTGCTGGGTAGAGTAAAGATCAATCTCCTCGATCGTTTTCCGGGTGGTGACGATGGATTCTTCGATATCCTTCTTCTGAATGTCCTGGAAGTTTTTCCTCTCTTCGATCTCCTTGAACTCCTCCAAAGCACGCATATTGACCGGACCGAATTTGTCTATCTTCTGCCTGAGTTCGGTACACTGCATCTGCACTTCTTCCAGCGCGGTCGGCATATCGGTGAGGTCGGCCGTTTCGATCACCGATTCCAGAGGAGACTGGAATTCATCCAGGCAGAAGCGCCGCAGCGATTCTAATTCGGTTTCGCTTCTGGCCAGATCGGTTCCCGATTGCGCCAGGCGATCACGAATCTCTTCATGACGGGCCTGCAATTCCTGGATTTCTTTTTCCACTTCCGTCCAGCGCGCCTTCTGTTGACGCTGCACCAGCTCCCGCGCTTCCAGATCCTCTTCCAGAACGGCCTTTTCCTCCTGCAACCGGGCCAGCATGGCCGTCAATTCTTCATTGGAAGCGAGCAGAGCGGAGGAGGCGGTTTCCACTTTATCCGCCTCGGATAGAAACCGCTGGGCCTGTTGTCGAAGATCTTCCTCTTCCCTTTGCAGACGTTGCAGCTCCCTCTCCGTATTGCCGACCTGCTCCAGCAATTGAGCGATCTCGGTTCGGATATCGGCCATATGGCTGGAGGCTTCTTCCTTCTTCTCCTGCAAGGCCGAAAGACGGCTCTGCAGTTCCGAAAGGTTTTCCGCACTGCTCTGGCTGCTGCCTTCCAGTTGGGCGATCTCTCCCTCCAGAACCGCTATCCGCTCCGCCTGTTCCGCCTGTTCGGAAAGAAGGTGCTCCTTTTCGGTTTTTCCCGCCTGTTCCGCCTGTTCGATACGCTGGCGGTCCTTTTCCAAGGTTTCCACCATATGTTCCAGACGCGCTCTCTCCAGCTCCGCCTGGTGGCTCTCCTGCTGCGTATTGCGCAGCCGTTCCCGCAACTGGGTGGACTGGTCACGTTTATCGGCCAGATCCTGACTGGCTTCTTCCAGCTGTTTCCCTACCGTATCGATCTGCTTTTCCACATCCCGTTTCTGCCGTCGCAGACTGAGCGGTCCCATACTCCCCTGTTTCTCACCGACCGACGAAAGCAATCCGCGGGGAGAAAGGAAATCGCCGTCCAGAGTAAGAAAACTGTAGTCCGGGTGGTCGCCGGAAATGTCCTTGGCGGCATCCAGGTCCCGGACCAGCAGGGTGGAAAAAAAATCCGGAAGGATACGCCGCAGGGCCGTTTCCAGTTCCGGCTTCATTTCCAGCTGCTCCCGGAGCCAGCCGACGGCCCCACGTTCCGACAAATGTCCGTTGCCATTTCCCTGAAGACCCTGCTTCGCAAGGCCATTGGCCCCGCGCAGGCTGAGAAAGGTACATTTTCCCGCCTTGATCTGACGGGCATGTCCCACAGCCTGTACCCCGTCATCGATGGTATTGACGACCACGTACTGCAGCTGTTCGTTCAGATGCTGTTCCACCACATATTCGTACTCGGCTTTGGAATCGACCATATCGGCCAGAAGTCCGGAATAATGAATGTGGCCGGAGGGCGCGGAACTCAAAAACTTCTGGGTTCCTTCGGAGTAATGGGCCCGGCGCTGTTCGATCTCCTCCAGACTGGTAAGCCGATGGCGAAGCTGAGAAAATCGATCGGAGATGCCGGCCACTTCCTGTTCGGCCTCCGCCAGCTTCTGCTGATTGTGGCTGATTTCCTCTTCCAGGCGGAAGCTCTGTTCGCGCAGCCCCTCCCAGCGGGACTGGATATCCTGCAGCTTATGCCGCTGCGCCGCCAGGTTCCCATGGGTGATCGCTTTCTGCTCGGTAAGACGGATCCCTTCCTGATGCAGCCGCTCCAGTTTTCCTTCGGAAATCGAACGCAGCTTCTGGCAGTCGACCAATCCGTTACGCAGCTGGGTAATATGGTCGGTATGGCTCATCGCCGCCTGACGTAACTGCTGTATCTGCACCTGCAGTTTTTCCGAATCACGCTGCAAAGATTCTATTTCGGTTTTCAGGCGTGACTCTTCCCGGCGCCGGTCCTCCAGCCGGGATTGTTTGTGGCTCCGCCCTTGGATCAGGTTCTCCCGCAGCACGGTCTGTTCGACCGCCTTGGCCTCGGAGGACTCGGACTGCCGGCGTAGCTGACTGACCCTTTGCCCCGACTCCTGTACCTGCCGGGTTTGATAATGGATCTGCTGTTCGGTCCGTTGCCGCTGCTGTTCCATTCGTGCCAGCTGATCACGCGCGTCGCGCAGCTGCTCCTCCCTGGTTTCCAAATTTTGTGTCAGACGGTCCCTTTCCTCGCCAAGTTCACCGACCAGCTGTCGGACCTGCCGGTCTTCTTTTTCCTGTTCTCCGTATTGCTGATGGATTTGTTGCAGCCTTTCCTGGATCTGAGCGGATTCCAGCAGGATGCGGCACTGGACCATCTGGCGGTACTCTTCCCGCAACCGGGCATATCTACGTGCTCCGGCAGCCTGTCTCTGCAAGGATTTCAACTGCCGCTCCAGTTCCGTCAGCAGATCGTTCACCCGGCTCAGGTTTTGTTGCGCGGCTTCCAGCTTGATCAACGCCGCTTTCTTTCTGTTTTTGAATACAGCCACTTTGGCGGCGTCTTCGATCAGCGCCCGTCGTTCCTGGGGCTTGGCGCTTAGGATGCGATCGATACGTCCCTGTTCGATCAGGGCGTAGGAAGAGTGTCCCAGTCCGGTCCCCTCGAGGAGGTCGTAGATATCTTTCAAGCGACAATGCTTGTCGTTGATAAAATACTCCCCTTCGCCGTTACGGTAAACGCGACGGGTGATCGCTGCGGTTTCGGTAAAAACGGTTTCCTCTTCCCCATCCTTATTGACCTTGGTTTGCTCCAGATCGCGCAGGCGCAGAGTGACCTCCGCCATGCCCATGGCTTTCCGTCTGGCGGTGCCGTTGAAAATCACATCTTCCATCTTGTCGGCACGCAGGCTCTTGACGCTCTGCTCACCGACGACCCAATTGATGGCATCGGCGATGTTGCTTTTACCGCATCCGTTCGGACCGACGATGGCCGTTACCTCGGAATTAAAACGCAGCTGCGTTTTATCCGAGAAAGACTTGAAACCAACAAGTTCCAGTGAATCCAGTTTTGCCATGAAACAATCGTTCGCTAAAATTAAAAAATGAATCGAATGAGAAAGTTTTTACCAACCGGCTTTCTGAAAAAAACGTACGACTCCCTGATCGTACTCGTCTTGACTGGGGCCTCCCAGTTCATCCTCCCGAGTGGCCGCCAGTCGAAAAATCTGTATGTCCGGCGTGGATTCCAAAGCCTTGACCGCTTTCTGCCCGGGTAAAGATTCTGTATGATGAACGATCAGGCAGAGAGAAGGCGGATCAGGCCACGGCTGTACTGCCAATTGCGGCAGGGTTTTCAGCGGTTCAAGAAGAGTTATGGTGCTGAACAGTCTGGTCACCAGAGCGGGGAGAAAAACGTCCCGGTTTCCCGAGTATTGCCGCAGGCGCTGTGACAACATGTCTTCGATGGAAAGAAAAGGGGAATCCAGAACCAACGCACGGAAAGAGACTCCCTGCCGGGCAGCCTGCAACAGGGCAAAGGCGCTGATGTTCATCCCCCAGGCCCCCAGCTTCTGCGATTCCAGGTACTTTCGTCCTCGCAGCTCGTCCAGAAGGACCTTCAGGTCCTCACTTTCCTTCCACCCCATGGTGGTCGCCACCTCGGCCTTACGGTCATGTCCGCGTAACAGAGGAAGAACAATGGAAAAATCGGCGGCATGCAGTTTATCCGCCAGATTGAGTAAACGGGTCCGATTCTCTCCATAACCGGGGAGAAGCAGGATCAGGGGGGAACCGGGTTTGGATGGGATATACCAGGCCGAAAGCTCAGCCCCATCGCCGGTTTTATAGGTAAAATCCTGGAATTTTAAAAAATAGGCCGAGGGATCCACGTTCTCTGCCAATATCGTCGGGTGAACCACCGTGTATACGGCATAGCTCACCACTAACAAATAAATGAATCCTAAAAGGACAATGAGCGGCAGAAGGAAGGTTGTCAGGAACCTCCTCAGAGAAACGCCTCCTCGCAGAAATCTTGCACGACTTTTTTTCATTTTTCTTCGCTCAATTTAAGTAGTGTATATTGCGGCAGGAAGCTTCTCTTGTCAAAGGTAAATTTGAAAGTGCCACCGCGCCCACCTCTATATATTGTATGAATATTTTTTGAAAAGTCTATATATTGCGCTTTGAAAGTGAATGTTTTTTCAATTTGGTGATGCCGGTACCCAAGGTTAATAATAATTACTATTATGCGTAACCCATAGACTCCTCCCCAGTTATCTGATTAAATCACCGGTTCACCCTTTAACACGACCCGAAACAAGACCGAATTAGTGGAGGTTATTTTACGACATTCCTCCTCTTACTTTTCATCCTCTGCAACCGATTTTTCCGCATTTTCACTCTTTTCCTGGGGGAATCGTCTTCCCCACCGTCCCGTATGTCGATTCATATGCAGTTTGCCCCTTTGCCTCCGCAATGCTTGACCGGATGTGTCCGCCGGTTATATACTGACCTATTTTGGTTTTACTCGGGCAACCACGATTTCGAATAGGAACAAAATTTTGCATACATCGTCTTTAGGATACAAACCGGTCGGCATTCCGCTGTTAATCCTGACCCTATGCAGCTGCCTTCTGTTCTCCAACCGGGCAGCGGCGCAAACCTCCGCTTTCCTTCCCTTGCAGGAAATTCAGCCGGGGATGAAATGTACCGGGCGCACGGTCTTTAAAGGGGATCGAATCGAGGAATTCCAGGGTGAAATCCTTGGGATCTTGAAAAATATCGGGCCTAACCAAAACGCTATTATAGCGCGTCTCTCCGGAGGAGTCCTAGGAAAAACCGGAATTTTTGCGGGAATGAGCGGCAGCCCGGTTTTTGTCGACAACCGCCTGATCGGGGCAGTAGCCTGGTCCTTCCCTTTCCTGACGGAACCGATCGCCGGGATCACTCCTATCCAGGAGATGGTCGATGCCTTTCAAAGTGGAGGCCCGGCCAAGGTACCCGGTCCCACAATCCAAACCGGATCAACAAGATATGGGGGCTGGCGCACCTTCCGGCAAAACATGGACCCTTTTCGATGGGCCAGTTCCGCTTTTCAAGGGCGATCTTTCAGCGAAAAGGCCCAATGGAAAGAGGGAGGCTTCCTTGCCGATCGGGCCGATCCCAACTCCTTCCAGACCATCGCCACCCCGATTGTCTTCTCCGGATTCGATGCCCGCACGTTGCACCAATTTTCTCCCGGATTGCGTTCTTTAGGAATGATACCGATGCGGGGCGGGACCCAGGGGGTTGCCGGATCCGCTTCTATGGACCCCGATCTTCAACCCGGATCAACCATTGCCGTATCCCTGGTGACAGGCGATATGGACATAAGTGCCAGTGGCACCGTGACCCACCGTCAGGGAAAAACCATCTATGCCTTCGGCCATCCCTTCCTTCAGCTTGGCGGAACCGACATGCCTTTCAGCAAGGCTCATGTCCTGGAAGTGCTTCCCAGTCTGGAAAGCTCCATGAAATTATCGGTCGGCACTGAGCTGGCCGGCGTCATCAAGCAGGACCGCGCCACCGGCATCATGGGCGTTCTCGGTGAAACCGCGGAAATGATCCCGGTCACGGTAACGGCTGTCAGCGACCGCCGGTCCAAGCGATCGTTCCGCTATTGGGTGATCAACGACAGGTATCTGACCCCTCTGCTGCTGAATCTGACCATTTTCAACACCCTCATCTCTACCGAGAAGGCAATGGGCTACAGCACCATGCAGATGAAGAGTCGTATCTCCCTGGAGGGGCAGCCGGACATTCAGATCGATCAGAATTTCGCCTCGATTGGAGATACACCCATCGGTGTTTCTTTGGCCGTAGCCATACCGGTCAACTACCTGATGGCCTGCGGTTATGAAGATTTTCGCCTCAAAGGGATCAACGTCGATGTGGTCTCCTCCGAAGAAGCGCGGACCATCACCCTGGACCATATATGGTATGACCGTACCGAGGCGCGTCCTGGCGAAGAAGTCCTCCTGCATGTCTATCTGAAAAAGGAAAATGGGCAGGAGATCGAAGAGAGCTATCCGGTAAAGATCCCGGAGGATGTTCCTCCCGGCACGCTGCAGATCCTGGTGGCCGATGGGGAATCCATGGAGCGTTTCGAAGCCCAGGAAACCCCCCAGGATTTCATTCCCAAAAATCTCTCCCAGGTGGTCAAACTGATCAATAATTTCAAGAAGAATGACCGTCTCTACGTGCGTCTTTTCCGGAGAGAGACCGGGGCTTCCGTGGGCGCCGAAGGCTTGCCCGGCCTGCCTCCATCGATTTACTCGCTCATGCAGTCTGCCCGCACCAAAGGCGGTTTTGACTATTTACCCATGTCATCCTATATGGAATATGAACTGCCCACGATGGATTACGTTGTCGACGGTTCGAAATCTTTCTCGCTCAGGATCCTACCCTGATATCATAGAGGACGATATCTTAGAGGACAGCCAATCGTAATGTCTTTTTGCCGCACTCGGAAATACCCTCATCGAAAGAATAAAAGGAAGTCTATGTTTGATGCTTTGGATCGAATCGTTCGGGCAGGATGCCGAATCGTGCTCTTTTCTCTGCTCCTGCTTACGCTGAAGGCAGCGGGACCCAGGGTCTGGGAAGCCGCCACCCAGGAGGAACTGCTGAAAGGACGTCTGCAGAATGTCAGTCTTTCCAGCGAAGGCAGGCTGTTTTTGGCCCCCCAATTTCAACAGGTTTTCGAGATCGGTCCCGGTTTCGCCTTTTCCCTCTGTTCGGATCCGGCATCCAATCTGTTCATCGGCACCGGTTCCGACGGCAAGGTATATAAGGTGGATGGCAAGGGAACCGGCAGCCTGTTCTACCAGGCACCCGAAGCCAGCCTGTTCAGCCTGACATCCGACTCGCAGGGCAATCTCTACGTCGGCTCCTCCCCCGACGGCAAAGTGTACAAGGTGTCCTCCACGGGACAGTCGGTGGAATTCTTCGACCCCAAAGACAAGTATATATGGGCAATGGCCTTCGACAAAGCAGGTAACCTTTGGGTTGCCACCGGGGGGAGGGGACTTCTCTACCGTGTGGACAAAACCGGAAAAGGAGAGACGGTCTATGACAGCGAGGAGATCCACCTCTTTTCCCTGACCTTCGATCTGGAGGGAAACGCTATCGTCGGCAGTGCCCCGAACGGGCTGGTACATCGGATCACTCCGGCGGGAAAGGCGCTGGTCCTCCTGGATGCGTCACAAACGGAGATACGCCAGGTTGCCGTCGATCGACTGGGCAACATTTACGCCGCCGCCCTCTCTTCCGCCAGCGGCGATTCCTTTGCTGCCAAAAAGGAGGGGGAAACAAAGACCGGTCTGAGCAAAGCGGTATCGCAAACGACGGGCCGCGACAGCAGCACAAGCGCAGAGACAACCGCATCGGTCACCGTTTCCACAACAACGACTGCCGTCAGTGTTGCCTCCATCGGCGGAACCGTCAAGGGAGCGGAAAAATCGGTTCTTTACCGCATCGGTAAGGATGGCGCCGTAGAAAAGATCTGGACCTCCTCCTCCGATATCGTTTACGACATACTGTGCCGGGATGACGGGAAGGTACTGGCCGCCACGGGGACCCGGGGCAGGATTCTGGCAATCGATCCATCTCGGAACTTTACGATTTTGACGGAAGCCGGCGAAGAACAGATCGTTCGACTGTTAGGCCTTGGGCAGACGATCTACGCTGCCTCCAGCAACAAAGCCGCCCTGCACAAGCTGACGGCCAATCGTGCCTCCGGCGGCAAGTATGAATCGGATGTCTTCGATGCCGGACAGTCTTCCCAATGGGGAAAAATCTGGTGGACCCTGCTGCAACCGGCCGGCGGGACCATAGAATTTTACACCCGCAGCGGCAACACCGAAAAAATCGATAAGACCTGGACCGATTGGACCGGACCTTACACCCAGCGCACGGGAGAAACGGTCAAAAGCCCTCTCGCCCGTTACATTCAATGGAAAGCCGAATTCAAAGGCAGCGCCGACAACAGCGGCCTGCTGACCGAGAAGGACAGCCTGCAAAGTGTATCCGTATCCTACCAGCAGAAGAATATACGGCCGGTGATCACCGGTTTCAACCTTCTGCCTCCGGGGCTTTATCTGCAGAAGCCTCCGGCACCCCTCTCTTCCGATGTTGTCTCCGCTACGGGATCCGGTTCGGAAGATCCCTCCGCCGTACTCGGCACTCTGCTGTCCGGAAAAAATAAGGGCTTCCCCATCCCCCCGCGCCGGCAGTTCCACTCGGGGGCACGGTCCCTGTCCTGGCAGGCTTCCGACGAAAACAAAGACGACCTGGTGTACCACCTCTATTTCTGCCTGGAAAACGAATCGGAATGGAAGCTGCTGGAGAAGGACCTGGAAGACGATTACTATTCCCTGGAGAGCCGGCGCCTGCCGGATGGAATCTACCGGATCAAGGTGATCGCCGACGATTCCAGCGATAACGCCTATGGCCAGGGTTTGACCGGCGAATGGATCAGCAAACCTTTTGCGATCGACGGCACCGCCCCTGCGGTGGAGATCGTCCGCCAGGGGATCCAAGGCAAACGTGCAGAAATCACCCTTAGGGCCACGGACGCCGGAGACAGGATCTATCGTGCCGAGTTTTCCGTGGACGGAAGCCCCTGGCGCATCCTTTCCCCTGTCGATGGGGTAGCCGATTCTTCCGCGGAAGAGTATTCCCTGCAAACGGAAGAGCTCTCGGCAAGGGAACATCTGGTCGGATTGCGGGTGATCGATACCTTTGGAAACATCGGTATGTCGAAGGTCACCGTTAAGATTCCATGATGGAAGAGGTCTTTCAGTTCCGAGGAAGAACCATGAATGAAACAAGCCGTTGCAGAATGCCGGATAACGAGGCCGAATTGCTCCAGGCGCTGGAACGCCGGGCCCGTCATCTCTATGCCAAACGCTGGAAAAATCTGACACCGACGGAGATTTACCATGCCCTATCCCTGGCGGTACGGGATTGCATGGTGGATGGGCTGATCGAAACGGAAGAACGTTATTCCGAATCCGGAACCAAACGCATTTACTACCTGTCCATCGAATTCCTGCCCGGCCGGCTGCTCTACAATAATCTGCAGAATATGGGGATGCTCCAGATTTGCCGTCAGGCCATGGAGCGGGAGGGGCTTTCCCTGGACAGGATTTTGGAAGAGGAATCCGATCCCGGTCTGGGAAACGGGGGATTAGGTCGCCTGGCCGCCTGTTTTCTGGATTCCATGGCTTCCTTGGGTATTCCCGGTTACGGTTACGGCATCAATTACGAATTTGGTTTATTCCGGCAGGACATCGAAAGTGGCTATCAAAAAGAAGAACCGGACCACTGGCTTTCGGAGGAATGTCCCTGGCAAATCAAGCGCACCGATGAATTTTGTGCCATCCCGTTGAATGGACGAATCGAAAGCACCTTCGACAGCAAGGGGGGATACACCCCCATGTGGCTCGACTTCGACACCCTCCTGGGTGTTCCTTACGACATGCCGATCGTAGGCTACGGAGGAAAAACCATCAATCGGCTGCGCCTCTTTTCCGCGCGGGCCGCCAACAAGTTCGACATGCAGATTTTCAACGATGGCGATTACCTGAAGGCCGTCGAACGTCAGATCACCAACGAGAAGGTGACCAAGCTGTTGTATCCTTCCGATTCGGTAAAAGCGGGGCAGGAATTGCGTCTCATCCAGGAATACTTTCTGGTAGCCTGTGCTCTGCGCAACATCCTTCGTCATTTCGATCAGGAACCGGACCGGACCGACTGGCACAAACTGCCGCAAAAGGTGGCCATCCAGATGAACGATACCCATCCGGCACTGGCCGTGGCCGAGTTGATGCGCTTTCTGGTGGATCACCGCAACATTCCCTGGGAAACGGCATGGGAACTTACCCAGACCACCCTGGCCTATACGAACCACACCCTTCTGCCGGAAGCCCTGGAAAAATGGCCGGCCACATTGATGGGCCGGGTTCTTCCGCGGCACCTGCAGATCATCTATGAGATCAATCGAAGGTTCATGGACCGGGTGGTGCAGCTCTGGCCGAGCGATACCGGCAGACAATCGCGACTTTCCATCGTCGAGGGCAGCGGAGATCAGCAAAACATACGGATGGCCAATCTGGCCATTGTCGGCAGCCATTCGATCAACGGGGTAGCGGCCCTTCATTCCGATTTGATTAAAACCTTCCTGGTACCCGACTTCTATCAACTCTGGCCGGAACGGTTCAATAACAAAACCAACGGTGTTACTCCGCGGAGATGGATTCTGCAGGCCAATCCCGATCTGGCCGCACTGATTACCGGATATATCGGTTCTTCCTGGATTACCGATCTGGATCAGCTGCACCGTTTGGACCCTCTGTCCACGGATCCTACCTTCCAGAACGAATTCAGGGAGGTCAAAAGGAAAAACAAGCGGAAGCTGGCCGATGAAATCTGGCATTCCACACGTCTGGAAGTGGATACGGAATCGATGTTCGATGTCCATATCAAACGCATCCATGAGTATAAGAGACAGCTGTTGAATGTGTTGCACATCATTCATCAATATCTGTCCATTATCGAGGACAGCAAATTTCCCCCTGTGCCTAAAACCTACATCTTCGGGGGCAAAGCGGCCCCCGGTTACTGGGCGGCGAAGCAGATCATCAAACTGATCAATAATGTGGCCAAGGTCATCAATAACGATCCGCGGGTCAAGGATTCCTTGAAAGTGGCCTTCATGAAAAACTATCAGGTCTCGCTGGCGGAGGTCATCATTCCGGCAACGGATCTGAGCGAGCAGATCTCGACGGCAGGCAAAGAAGCCTCCGGCACGGGTAACATGAAATTCGCCATGAACGGTGCTCTTACCATGGGAACACTGGACGGTGCCAATATCGAGATTATGGAAGAGGTCGGACAGGAGAACATTTACATCTTCGGTCTGCGTTCCGACGAGGTACAGAGACTACGACAGACGCGCAGCTATCGTCCGACGGAGATTTACACCACCAACCCCTTTATCAAGCGGGTAATGGATGCCCTCAACTCCAATCTGTTCTGCCCTCGGGAACCGAACCTCTTCTGCTGGATTTTCCAGGCGCTGGTATTTCAGGGAGACGAATATTTCCACTTGGCCGATCTGCCCTATTATATTCGTGCTCAGGAATTGGCCGGATGCGATTACAACGAAAAATCTCTTTGGGCGCGAAAAGCCATACGCAACGTGGCCCGTATGGGCAAGTTTTCCAGCGATCGCAGCATACGGGAATATGCCGCGGAAATTTGGAAACTCGAAGGATACGGGACAGCCGAAAGCGGCAATCGGCAGGCAGCGGCCGCCGGACTGGAAAATTTGTAAAAGAACCGATTCTATGACAGAATTAAGATTCTTCCTCACTGGGAAGGAAAAGAGCGGAAAAATTCCGGGAATGGTTCCAAGTGCGATAAAGTCGGTTGGTAAGGACAGTAAGTATGATGACTGGTAAACCGGTTGTGATGATAGTCGATGACGACCACGGGATCCGCAAGCTGGTGAGCATCCTGTTGAGTTCGGAAGGCTATGAGGTGATGGAAGCCGCCAACGGCAAGATTGCCCAGAGCCTGATACGGGAAAGGCCCGCCGATCTGGTGATCACCGATATTGTCATGCCCGACAAGGAAGGGATCGAGGTCATACAGATCCTGAAAAAAGAATCGCCCAAGTCCCGAATCATCGCCATCTCCGGCGCCGCCCTGGGAGGTCAATATCTGAAAGTGGCCAAAACCCTCGGAGCCGACGCCGTGCTACAGAAGCCCTTCAAAAACACGGAATTTATGGATCTGGTGCGACAGGTCCTTTCCCTGCCTGCCTGAAATCGGCCTATTTCGTATCTTCTCCCCAGAGCTCCTTCTCGCGCTTATCACGGCGGCGTTTGAAGAAGAAGGAAACGACAATACTCACTGCGTAGAGCCCGATCATCGGTCCGGCATATACACATTGTGTAACCGCATCCGGAGTGGGGGAGATGATCGCCGCGATGATGAAGATGATGAGTACCGCCCAGCGGAAGTTCTTCCAAAGAAACTTGGGAGTTATGATCCCGAAGAGGGAGAGGAAGCCGATGATCACCGGCATCTGAAAGATGGCCCCAAAACCGAGGGTGATGGTACTGGTCAGGTCCCAGTATTCATCGATTTTGATAAGCGGCTGAAACTGATCGCCGAAATTGATCAGGAATTTATAGGCGGGTGGTAATACTTCATAATAGGCAAAAGCACACCCGGAATAGAATAAAACCATGGAAGAGGCAATAAACGGCAGGGCGAAGCGTTTTTCCTTGCGATACAATCCGGGAGCGATGAAAAGCCATATCTGATGGATAATCAGGGGTGCGGCAAAAAAAATGCTGGCGAAGATGGCCACACGCATGTACATGCTGAAGGCATCCGTCGGGTGCGTAAATACCAATTTGCCGTTTACCCCGAGCAGAGGCTTGATCGGACGGGAAATAAATTCGTAGATCTTGTCGGAAAAGAACCAACAGACCAGGAACCCCACCGCGATATAGAGAACAATACGGATCAATCGGCGGCGGAACTCGTCCAGGTGCTCCAGGAAGGTCATCTTCCCGCCGAGTTCGGAATCGTTTTCGTCGTCCATCATCTCGGCGAGACAGCTCCGGTGGTATTTTCCGATTCGGAAGTCGGCGTAGCCTCCGCCGGCTGAGAGGAAGCAGCTTTACCTTCCCCCCCATCGTCCGTAGGCGCTTCAGCGTACCCAACTTCATCCAGGGAGCTGTTGGGTTCCAGACGACCGGAATCGGTCGAAGGCTCAGGGGAGTCGGAAGAAGTCCCTTCCGGAGAGGTATCGGTTACGACGGAGGTCTCGGTGTTGCCGTAAGGGTAGTTGGACTCGCCGTATTCGTTGCCGCTGTCCCCATAACTGTCGTAATTGGTGACGCTTTTGTAGGCATCGGTCAATTCCGCCGTTCCTGCGGCACTTTGCACGCTTTCTGTCTCCTTGCGGATTTCCTCTTCCCAGGTATTTCGCAAATCGGTAGTGGCCTTGCGGAATTCGGCCAGACTCTTGCCGATGGTCTTGCCGATTTCCGGCAATTTGCGAGGACCAAAGAAAATCAGGGCGATCACAAAGATGAGCGCCATTTCCTGAAAACCTAAATTACCCATAAAAACCTCACGGCTTCCAGTGTATTCTACCTGAAAGACGAAAGTCAAGCGGAACCCGATGGGGTACGATGAAGAGTCAGAGAACGATTCCCGTATGGAATCGGGATGTTTCTTTTGGTCGAAAAAGAGGGCCGGATGATCGTTTTTTTCCATCTCGGGCAACCCCACGGAGCGAAAACGCGTCGAAGGTAGTGAGAACATGATTTTTCAAGGTAAAAAAAAGGCAGATCATCCTGACAGCAGGTTCTCCGATGAGCGGGAGCTGATATCCCTGGCCACCGGTGGAAACGAGGCTGCCTGTGAGGAGATTTTCCGGAGAAACAAAGACCGGGTTTTTTCCCTATGCTGTCGAATCGCGGGAGATTTTCACACGGCCGAAGACATTCTGCAGGAGAGCTTCCTCAAGGTTTTCCGCAGTCTTGGGAGATTTCGTCATGATTCCTCCTTGGCTACCTGGATATACCGTGTGGCCGTCAACACTGCCATCGAACATTTGCGGCGCCTGCGACGAGGCCAGGACCTTTTCCCTGAATCAACCGCAGAAACCGATTGGAAAGAGTGGGATAGCGGGAATTCGGCATCCGCGACCCGGAACCGGTCCTGGGAGATCCTGGATCTGGAACGGGCGGTGGCCGATCTGCCCCAAGGATACCGTGTCGTTTTTGTTCTTCATGATGTGGAGGGCTGGGAACATCAGGAGATTGCCGCTCTTCTCGGATGCTCGGAGGGGACCAGCAAATCTCAGTTATCCAAGGCACGATGGAAGATGAGGGAATTACTCCAAGGTCAGGAAAACGGGGAAGAAAAGAAACGGGATGCGAGCCACAACCTT
>CAZTVS010000016.1:28395-65257 GCA_964617125.1 uncultured Acidobacteriota bacterium | reverse complement strand
AAGGGGATACCTAAGAGCCTACGCTGGCTTCCTCTACTCGGCCATCAACTCCGCCCGCTTCGCGGGCTTTTCCTCTTGCCTATTCCATTACTCATGTGAAGTTTCTCGCGAATTTAGGCTCCAGTATTTGGAGTGTAGTCGCTACAAACTTCCTGATTTTATGTGACTTCATCATCGCCGATGAGGTCACAAAAAGTTACTTATTCCTTAATTAAAATCCTAAAGGGATTCCGTATTTTAGCCCGGGGTTGCGCCGCAGGCGCTACCCCGGGTTCCTGGTACCTAACAACGCCAACCCTGAAAGGGTTGAATCAAGGCTTGGTACAGGTGATTTTGACACAACCCCTTCAGGGTTGATCTCTTCTGACGACTCGACCCGGGGTAGGCGCTGCGCGCCAACCCCGGGCTGTATGACGCTTCCCCTTCGGAGAAGATGATTTTTTGCCACTTCATTGCTGACGAAGCGGTAAAAAGTGGCAAATCATACTGTGTAGTTTTCCCAGATGCCCATTGGGCGCATGTTTCCGTCACAGACAAGAATGTCTGTGTCACTTTTTTTCGTTCCGTCCCCCCCTGGAAATGCCGGACTCGCTTATCCGGCTTCTTTGCCCGGCATTCGCCGGTCATTTACGCTGATCGAGAATGCGAATGGTCTCCTGGCATATTTTTTCTCTCGCTTCATCCACCAGCTGGTTATTGCGGGAGGGATGGACACGGTTGGTCAACAGAACCAGAAAGCAGTCCCTTTCCGGATCGATCCAGATCATGGTGCCGGTAAAACCGGTATGTCCGAAGGCCTGGGGAGAGAAAACGCTGCCCGTCCAGTAGTCGGCGAGCGGTTTGCCCCACCCTAATCCCCGGTTATTCCCTTTGGCAATGTTTTGGGCAGTCGTAAACTGGGTGATGGTGGAGGCCCGTATGAATCGCCGGTCCTGATATAATCCTCGATTCAGCATCATCTGAGCGAAAACGGCCAGGTCTCTGGAACTGCTGAAAAGTCCGGCATGCCCTGCCACCCCACCCATGGCAAAGGCGTTTTCATCGTGGACTTCGCCATGGACCACATACCCGCGCCAGGGATCCTGCTCGGTCGGAGCGATCCGCTTTTTCCAGGTGCGGGGAGGGCGATAGGACGTGGAATTCATTCCCAAAGCGCGGAAAATCTCATCGGAAAGGAATTGATCCAGGGTCTTTCCCGATGTGCGGGCGATGATTTCTCCGGCCAGAATCATTCCCAAATCGCTGTATTTGGTTCGGGTGTCCGGATCTGCTTCCAACGGGGTTTGGCACACCTTTTGCAACACGGCGGCATATCCCTTGGCTTCTTTGTAGAAAGGGAGAAAGGCGGGCAGACCGGCCCGATGTTCCAGCAGGTGCCGCACCAGGATTTTGTCCTTCCCTGGTCCTTGGAATTCGGGCAGATAATCCATGACGGGGGCATGCAGCAGAAGGCGTCCGGATTCGATGAGTTGCATGGCCGCCGAGGTAGTACCTACCGCCTTGGAGACAGAAGCAAGATCGTAAATGGTATCGCTGCTGACGGCATCGGATCGATCGGAATAGTCCATTCGTCCGATGGCGGCATTCAGGACGACTTGTCCCCGGTATCCGACCATGAGGGATGCTCCGGGGAAGGCTTTCCGATCGACATAGGTTTTCAGAAGATCTTTAATCGGCTGAAAATCCTTCTCCGAAAAAACGGAATCACTGCTCGGGGTGAACCTCAGGGTGTTGTCAATAGGAGCCGTTTCCAGACCCTCTCCGATCCGGATGCGATCCGGGATGGAGACAGGCATCTTCCCGCGGATGCCGATTTCACCGGAAAGCGCCTTGGCGGCGGCGATCTGGGAGACATCACTGTAACTGAAGGTGCAGAGATAGGCAGACGGTGGTTGCGGGAAGAGTCGCAGGAGATAGGGAGTGCCGAAGCTGACCCAGGAAACAGGCTTCCCCTTACTTAAAAGCTGTTCGGCCAAGGTCTGTAATGAACCGGGCATGGAAGCGGATGCGGTTCGAATGGGGGTACTGCACAGTATGGAATCGGCTGCCGAAGCGGCTTGCAGAATTTCCTGTATCTTCTCTGCGGAAATCTGCGGCGTAGCCATCACGATCCTGGAATCGGGAAAGCGTTTTTGCATTTCGGCCTGGAAGACCGGCAAGACGGAGGTGTCCTGACTGCCGCTGAAAATTACGTGGAAAATTTTAGGCGGGCGAATCGGGTTCCAGGGAAGCAACCGGTTTTCATTGCGCACCAGAGTGACGGATCGATCGGCAATATCCTGGGCCAGGGCCCTGTTTTCCGGATGAGCAATTACCTGGGAAATCTGGTCGCAATCGGTGATGCGCCGCTTATGAAGTCCCAGTCTGGTTTTGGCCAGGAGCAGTTTTTCCACCGATTGGTCGATGCGCGAAGCCGGGATTCGTCCGTCACCTACGGCACGTACGATCTCTTCGATGGCGATCTGATTGTCGGGTGGAAGGATCAGGACGTCGGCTCCTGCCTGAACCGCCATGACGGCGGCCTTTCCTCCCCAGAATCGGCCGGCAATCCCACCCATCTCCAGGGCATCGGTTACCACAATTCCGGGAAATTTCAGATCTTCTCTTAACAGCCGAGTCAGGATTTTCGAGGAAAGAGTCGCAGGAGTTTCCGGTTCTCCGGTCAAATTGGGGATCGACAGGTGGGCCGTCATAATCGAGTCGACACCGGCCTGGATGGCGGCCCGAAAGGGTATCAATTCCATGGATTCCAGACCGGCCCGATCAGCCGGTATGCGGGCCATGCCGATATGGGAATCGGTCGCCGTGTTGCCATGGCCGGGAAAGTGCTTGGCAGTGGTCATCACTCCGCCATCGCGGCATCCGCGAATGAAGGCGGATCCGAGCCGGGCCACCAATCGGGGATCTTCGCCGTAGGAGCGTATGCCGATGACGGGGTTGTCCGGATTGTTGTTGACATCCATGACCGGGGCATAAACCCAATGGACTCCCAGCGCTCTGGACTCTCTGGCGGTTACGGTCCCCTGGCGGTATGCCAGTTCTTCCGATCCGGTGGCCCCCATGGCCATGGTCCATGGAAAAGGAGTCGTATCGGAGATACGGAAGGCGGCCCCTGATTCGAAATCGGCGGAAACGATTAACGGCAGCGGAGCCGCGCTTTGCAGGCGGTTGATCAACTGAGCGGATTCATAGACAGTACCAGCAAAAAGAATCAGCCCGCCCACCTTGTTCTCCTTTACTTCCTGCAATAGGGATTGAAACTCCGGGCTGTCCTGATGGTAATACCGGCCAAAGATGCGTATCTGGACCAACTGTGCCACTTTTTCCCGCAGGGAGAGTCGCTTCAGTGTTTTCCGTACCCATTTGGTATCGGGCTTTCCGAAAGAAGCAGCCTTGTCGGTTGTTTTCTCTTTTGCATCCCGGGAGAAGGAGATATCCGTCGTCAACGGCAGGAAAAAGAGGAGGAGGGATAAACATACTTTGTATCTTTTCATATTGGATCTTTCTATGTCACTATTTTTCGGATACGGTTTATAATCAAGCTTTTTGGTGAGCCATGCCTGCCGACAGCCATATCGGAGGGCACGATCACAACCCTAGAAAATAACATATACATCTTCCGAGGCTCAAGTTGTTGAGATCGGAGGTTACAGTCATTCCGGGGATGAGCGATTATGAAGAAAGAAGCTGGAAAGACGATCCTGTCGCAGATTTTTGCCGTTTGTATCGTGGGCGTGCTCTGCGTCTACTGCCTGATGGCAGATCCGGTCAAATCCCAACCGGTACGGTTGCAGCCGGGAACTCCCGAATCGGTAGGCATGTCCGCCGAACGGCTGGCTTTAATCGATGGCGTCGTCGAAGAGGCCATACGGGAGGGAAATGTCCCGGGTGCGGTCGTTCTAGCGGCCCGCAAGGGAACGATTGTATTTCATAAGGCCTATGGACACAGGGCGATCGTTCCGGCAAAAGAGGTGATGACCCTTGATACCGTTTTCGATATGGCCTCTCTTACCAAGGTAATGGTCACCGCTCCCCTGGTGATGCAATTGGCGGAGTTGGGACAAGTGCGGCTGACGGACCGGGTCACCAAATTTCTGCCCAAATTTGCCTTTGGGGGGAAAGAGAGCATCAACCTCCGTCATCTGCTGACCCACTTTTCCGGACTGCGTCCCGATTTACCGGAGGCCATGGAATGGAAGGGCTACGATACGACCATTCATCTGGCCTGCCTGGAAACGCCGATAGCGGCCCCGGGAGAAAAGTTTATTTATAGCGACATCGGTTTTTTTCTACTGGGTGAGATCATCCGCCAGGTATCCCAGAAGCCGTTGGAACAATGTATCAAGGAGAAGATTCTCGACCCGCTGGGCATGAAAGACACGACCTATCTACCCCCTAAAGAGTGGATACCCCGGATTGCCCCAGTCGAAATGCGCCGGGGGAGCATGATCCGAGGCGAAGTCCATGATTACACCGCCGATCGTATGGGTGGAGTCGCTGGACATGCAGGGCTGTTTTCTACGGCCGGCGATACGGCGATTTACGCTCAGACGATTTTAAACGGCGGGATATACAATGGAATAAGAGTGCTTAGCCCGGCTGCGGTCCGTATGATGACCTCCCGGCAGAGTCCGCCGGAAAGCAAGGACTGGCGCGGTTATGGTTGGGACATCGACACCCGTTACTCCAGCAACCGTGGCGATCTCTTTCCTTCCGGGTCCTTCGGCCATACCGGTTTTACCGGGACCTCGCTCTGGATCGATCCGTTCACCGAAAGTTTCCTGGTCATTCTCAGCAGCCGTCTGCACCCGGACGGCAAAGGCGATACGGGACCTATGCGTGGCCAGATCGCCAATATCGTGGCCTCCGCTATGACTGATGTGGATAAGGAGGTATGGGCCTCCATGTCGCGAAAAAAAAATCCTTCCAGCCCTTCCGTATCTTTAGCCGGCAGCGATTCGGATACGCCCAAGCCGATATTTTTAGGCATCGATACCCTACGGGAAGAAGGATTTACCACCCTGAAAGGTAAAAAGATCGGATTGATCACCAACCATACTGGAGTGGATCGGCAGGGCCGCAGTACATTGGATATATTGATGGCGGAGAAATCCCTTCAAGTAGTAGCCCTGTTCAGTCCGGAGCATGGACTGTACGGAATCAAGGATGAAACGGTCCAATCGGGCAAAGATGAAAAGACCGGGTTGCCGGTGCACAGCCTTTATGGCGATACACGTAAACCGACCCCGGAAATGCTGCAGGGAGTGGACACGCTGGTATTCGATATTCAGGATATCGGATGCCGTTTTTACACCTATATCAGTACCATGGGGCTGGCCATGGAAGAAGCGGCCAAACATCACATCTCCTTTGTCGTCCTGGACCGTCCGAATTACATAAACGGCTGGAGTGTGGATGGTCCCATGGCCGATGCCGATAAACTTTCTTTTATTGCCTACTACCCCATGCCTGTACGTCATGGAATGACCATTGGCGAACTGGCACAGATGTTTCGGGCGGAGAAGAAGCTGGATCTGGACTTAAAGGTGATCCCCATGAAGGGTTGGACGCGGCAGGATTATTTCCGGGACACCGGCCTGAAATGGATCCATCCTTCCCCCAACATGAGGAGTGAAACGGAAGCCATCCTGTACCCGGGGATAGGAACCCTGGAAACCACTAATCTCAGTGTGGGTCGGGGGACGGAAAGACCCTTTGAATGGATCGGCGCTCCCTGGCTCGACGGTACCCTATTAGCCAAGGTTTTAAATCGGCGCAGGATACCCGGGATTCGTTTTGAAGCACAGAGCCTTACTCCTCAATCCAGCGTATACGCCCATCAGCTTTGTCATGGTGTACGTATTGTCCTCAAAAACAGGGAGGCTTTTCCTGCCGTACTCTGCGGTTATGAGATAGCCTCCGCCTTGTATAAGTTGTATCCGAAAAAATTTGAAATCGATAAGTTTCTAAGACTCACGGTCAATCAGGATTCCCTGGATCGCCTGAAAAAAGGGGAATCCGCCAAAAAGATCGCCGAGAGCTGGAAAGAAGGGCTGCAACGTTTCCTGAGGACACGGGAGAAATACCTGATCTACCGTTAAAACCTTCGAGGTTGGTTTTCCAGTGAGATCAACGTTACGGTTTCTGCTCCATCTGCTTCTGCCGATTTTGGTAAGCACGAGTCTGACGGCGGTCTTGGCTCAGGAGACATCCACTAGTCCGATCCCAAGCCGGCAGGTTGCGGAACTATCCTTCTCCACGGACATGGAGACGGATTCGGAAAAACTGACCCAGGCAATCCCACCCATGATCGGCAAGGAGGTGGATCCCGCCGCCATTCGCCAGGCAATAGAAAATCTGTATCGTCTGGGGGAATTCCACTATGTGGAGTGCCGGCAAACGGAAAAAGAAACGGGCATTGCCCTGAACTTTCGCCTGGTAGCCAAACGCTATTTTGGCCGATTGTCCCTGGAAGGGCCGTGGGAAACGAGAGAACTGGAAGAAGCGTTGATGCGCTCTTTTCCCCTGGGAGAAGCCTATGATCCGGTAAAAGCGCAACGTTTTCTCGATGCCGGAGATAGGATTCTGCAGGAGTTCGGTTTTTTCACTCGGCCCATCCAAAGCCGGGTTGTGTTCGAAGAATCGGGACGTGGCGCCGATTTGAAGCTCACCCTGCCACAGCAATATCCGGCCATTCTGGATAAGATCGAATGGCAAGGCGATCCGGTCCTGCCGCAGGCTGTTATCGAAAAGGCATCGCGTCTTCGTTCGGGACGACCCTATCATGCATCGCGGCTGAAGCAGGGGATGCGACGATTGCGGGCCCACTATCTGAAAGAACATTATTTGTCGCCCACCATCGAGCTGGCCTACGTTCGTCCCAACCCCAATGGAAATAAGGTAGACATCGGCATCCGACTGCTGGCCGGGCCCCGGGTCGAGGTTTCTGTCGAAGGGGTCAAATTATCGCAGCGACGGATCAAAGAACTGGTGCCTGTCTTCCGCGAATCTTCTCTCGACAGGGATGTTCTCAGTGAAGGAGCGGACAATCTGCAGGAATACTTCCTGAAGAAAGGATATGCTTCGGCAAAGTTTAACTTTCAGGTCCGACAGGACACGGGGGCCGGAGTTACCCGTGTCATTTACCAGACCCAGCTGGATATCAAACAACCGGTTGATAAAATTACCATCCGCGGCAATCGACAGGTGCCTTTGCGGGAGATGATTCGCTGGCTGCATAATGACGGGAACGGTATCCGGGAAGGGGATTACTTCCGCCGGATCGGATTTGAGGCTAGCCAGGAACGTCTGTTGTCGGAATATCGGCTCCTGGGATATCAGGATATCGTCATTCGAACGGCGGAATTGACGGCCAGCGATGATGGACATATCCTGGTCGATCTGGACATCGACGAAGGAGAACGATGGCAGGTCGGCAGCATAAGCTTTCAGGAAAACCGTTCCATTTCTTCGCAAGAACTGAGCGGGCAGATAAGTTGGAAGGAAGGAGATCCCTTTTCCGTTGAAAAAATGGAGGTCGTCCGTAAGCAACTGCAGGAATACCTGTTGAACAAGGGTTATCCGGTCAGTCACGTGGAGGCCGAATACCAGGAAAAGAACCGGCTGGTGGAAGTTTTATTCATTCTGGAAGAAGGAAAGAAACAGCAGCTGGGTCCGCTTTACTATGTCGGACAGGAGAAAACCCGCCTTTCCGCCTTGCGCCGGAATGTCGATCTGCGTTCGGGGCAGCCCCTGGTTTTACGGCATCTCTTCGAGGGAGAACAACAACTGTACAACACCGGGGCTTTCGATCTGGTCCATATACGCTCGGTCGGAGCCGTCGATTCCGAACAACCCCAACCGGTGGTTGTGGGCGTGCGAGAAGGTCGTCATCGACTTCTGAATTTCGGATTCGGCGTACGTGAGTATGAAGGCCCTCGCGGTCTGCTGGAGATCTCTCATCTGAATCCGCGAGGACAGCTGATCACCGCCCAGGCCCGTTTGAAGGCCAGCGTGATCAATCAGAGCCTGACCCTGAGTTTAAGGCAACCGCGTCCTCTAAATAGAAATCTGGAATCTTCCGCCATACTCGAAGCCTCGCGGGACGAGCAGACAAGCTTTACGGAAAATCGTATCGGCGGATCCCTGCAGATGATCCGCGACCTGAGCCGAATCAACGCCCTGATTTTTCGCTATAACTATGAGAGGATCAGCATAAGCGACATGCCGCCGAGCGCGGTGGCCGACGCCTGCAGGGTTTCCAGGGAAGATGACGACTCCATCCCACGGGAATCCTGCCCCATACAACTCTCATCCGTATCGGCGAGTTTCTATAATGACAGCCGGGACGATCCTTTCGATCCCCAGCGTGGCGCTTTTGCCAGCGTGAATCTTCAGGTTACCGCTCCGATATTGAAGACGGACGCCAATTTTGCCAAACTCTTTGCTCAGGGGCAGTATTATCTGTCCTTGCCCCTTAGTTTAACCATGTCCAACGGGTTCCGTTTCGGATGGGCCCATCGATTCGGCAGTCCCAATTTGCTGCCGATCAGCGAACGTTTTTTTGCCGGAGGATCCAGCACTCTCCGAGGTTTCGGTAACGATCAGGCCGGCCCCAGAGACAAGGAATCCGACGAACCTTTGGGCGGAAACAGCATGTTGATCAATAATCTGGAGCTTCTCTGCCCCCTGTTTTCACGCATACGGGGGGCGATCTTCTATGATATGGGTAATGTGTTTCAGCAGTCCATTCGGTGGCGTGAGTTCAGCCATTCTGTTGGATTGGGTATACGGGTGCGGACTCCGCTTGGTCCGCTGCGACTGGAATATGGCATCAACCTAGATCCCCCAGAGGGACAATCCAAGGGGCATTTTTTCCTGAGTTTCGGGCCGTTATTTTAGAAGAATCGCTCAGCTTCCCTAGGGGACAATAGAACAATGATACCTAGTTTTTTTATGCGCCTGATCCTGTCGATTCTGTTGGTTTTTCTTCTAAGTGAAACAGCCCGGAGCCAGGAGGGGAAGGTCGTCGATCGCATGGTTGCCGTGGTGAACGGGAAAATCATCACCCAGAGCGATCTGAATCAATCCTCGCAATGGCTAATCGAAAATCGGAACGTCGCATTGCCGGAAAAACGTCTTTCCGAGGAAGAAAGGCTGCGAGGTTATCTGGAACGTCTTCTGATTCGCGAGGAGATCGAGAATTACCCCGGGCTGGATGTATCGCCGGAAGAGATAGAAGTCCAGTGGAAACAGTTGTTCGCCCTGCAGCCTCTCCTGGCCAAGATACCGACAGATCAGGATCGGGACGAGATGAAGAAAGAAATACGTAACCAGCTGCTTTATGAAAAGTACATCGATCTGCGGTTCCGACCGTTTGTGGAGGTGCCAGGCGAAGAGATAGAAAAATACTACAAGGAAATTTTCTGTCCGGAGTGGAAAAAGGTATCGCAACAAGAAGTGCCCGCTCTTTCCGCCGTGCAGGAAAAGATAAGACCTATTCTGGTGGAAAGCAAGATTCGGGTCCAGCTGGATCGGTGGATCGAGGAACTGCGGCAAAAGGCGGAAATCCAGACCTTTCCGGAAGAAATGAGATTTGTATCCAAGGATCGGGAACATCAATATCCGGCCGGCCCAAAATGATTCTGCCAGGCTGAGAAGCGCCGGTCAATCGGAACTGGCTTCCATTTGAGTGGGATTTTATGAAGGATGAGGTCGCAAAAATCATACTATAGAAAAATGCATCAGCTGTTGTAGGGGCACGGCGTGCCGTGCCCAAAGGGAGCCCCCATCCTACGGTCGCCAGGGCACGGCACGCCGTGCCCCTACTCATAATTCTTTAAGAAAAAAGAAAGGATGAACATGGAACGAATCATTGCGGTGATCACCGATACGGATACGGGTAGGGCCAGGTTCGGAACCGTCGAGTTTGCTGCCGATGGGCACGAATTATCGGAGCCCCAGCCGCCATTGCTTAAAAAACCGGGAGAGAGCGCCGACCCACATCACCCGGCGGTTCCTACTCTGCTGACGATCGGAGAGGGGCGTCATTCCATCTTTGTACCCGCCGCCGACGGGCGATCGGAGATCGAATGCCGGCTGGAGAAAGGGGATCGGATCTTATTTCTCGACTTCAAACCGGAACGGCCGCCGGAGACCAATCGGAGGTTCTGCTATGCGGGCCACTGGTCCCAGCCGGGTCCGGAAGGAGCGTTGCTTTTACGGATCTGCTTCCCCAGTATAGATCTCGGCACCCTTGGCTGGATCGACGGTCTGCCGGCGCAATCCAAATAAGAAGAGACACTTGCCTGCATTCGATACGTGGGACCTCTCCAATTCCAAGCAGCCGGAGTCAGCCGATCATCACCGTGGGGCATCCCATGACGATCGATCCGCCATGTACGGTCATATCGCCCACACGTGCGGCAGGCATGCCGCCTATGACAACGGTGGCCGAACCCATGGCAATACAGTCGGGCGGTCCCACGCAAACACACATATCTGTGACCCTGGCAGCCGGCATGAAACCGATCATGACCGTGGGGCAGGCCATGCAAACCGGCCCTCCGACGTGGGGGACCGGCGGAGTTCCTGGTGTCACCATGGGACAGACATGCATATCACCTAATCGTGCAGCCGGTGGCATAGTTTATTCTCCTCAAAATGGGATCCCATGTAAAAGTTGTATATTCGTTTTCGGGGGCAACCGCAAGGGTTGCCCCTGATTCAGGTTGATTGGGCACCTGCGAGGATTGCGCCTACGCCGGTTCCCAGGCTTCCTCGTCCAGTTCGGTGAAGCAGATCTGGCAGGATCCGGGATCGATTCCTTCGATGCGCAGGATCCCTTTTTCATTGAGGGTACCGCTCGTTTCCGAACCATCCGGCAGCAATACGCGGACCTGTTCGCCGGGTATCGGATTGCCGGCCTCGTCCACCATGGCGATTTCAATCCAGTTTTTCTTCTTTTGATTCTCCTCGGAGTTGGGGTCGTGGGTGGGCACCTTCGGCAATTCCGGTTGCGCTCCAGGTTTGGCCGTGTCCGCTTCTACCACCTTGTTGGGGGACATTACGGGGACCAGCGCTCCGGCCACGCCCGTCAGGGCGGCGCCTCCGCTGTTGATGAGTACCATGCTGCCTTGAATCTGCACCCCAGCCGGATTGACGCTTACGAAATTGCCGCCGCACTTGATGGTCAATCCGGTACTGCCCTCGACGACCACGTTCATCCCTTTCAGATAGAGGCAGCCGCCGACCTGGGAACTGTGGTTGGACTTGAATTCTTCCGCCACATCGCCTTTCACTGAGAGAGACAGGGAACCCTTGATCTCGGCGGTGGCTTTCTCCTTCACGGCAAAATGAAAATCCCTTTCCACCAGCCCGATGAAGTCGCGCTTGACGGTACATTCCGAATCTCTTTCGACCTGTTCCTTCTTATCCCGCTTGACCATCAGATAGCGGTCATTCCCAATGTTTTCCCGCCGGTCATTTTTAACCCGCAGATCGAAGTCCTTTTCCGCATGCAGAAAGAGCTGCTCCTCTCCCTTTTTGTCTTCGAAGCGGATTTCATTGAAACCGTCGCCTCCCTTGGAGGAGTAGGATTTCATGGCGCTCACGGTTTTATAGTCCGGAAGATCGTAAGGGGGCATTGATTCCCCATTGTACACCCGTCCGGTGATGATGGGCTGATCCGGATTGCCCTCCAGGAAATCGACGATCACTTCCTGCCCGATGCGGGGGATGGTTATCATACCCCAGCCTTTTCCCGCCCAGCCCTGGGCCACGCGTATCCAGCAGGAGCTCTTGTCGTCGTACTGACCCTGCCGGTCCCAATGGAACTGGACCTTGACCCGCCCGTATTTGTCGACCAGGATCTCTTCCCCCGGCGGTCCCACAACCAGTGCGGTCTGGCTGCCATGGACCACCGGAACTTGTGTACAGCGAGGAGGACGGAAGGGAGTAGGATAAGGAATACACTGAAAGCGGTTGGCATACTCATATTCTGGGATGACATCGCTGGAGGAACTCCGATAGCCGGCACTCTGATCGAATGCGTGGTGGATCGACACCAGGACATAGGGTTTGTTGAAATCCTTGCGATAGTGTTCCTTGAGTTCGAAGCGGTAACCAGGAAGCATGCCGAGACAATTACCTTCTCCTTGAATGGTCAGCAGAAAGGATTCCTCCTCCTGCATACGTATGCCTACCAGTTGGTCTCCCTGGTCGCGATCGGCGAATTCTCCCGGATAATCATAGATTTCATAGCCACGCTCATCCTTGCCCGGCACTCCGCTGGACAGCCGGACCAGAGGCGTCTCGAAATTAAAATCGCAAAGGGTGTACTGACCCGGGCGTACCTGCTGACAGAGAGACCAGTCTCGGATGGTCTCGGCCCTTTCCAGAGCCCCTTCCATCGGTCGAAAATACATGTCCGGCCACACGGGAGAAGGCTTGAATTCCGAGGGATGGTCGGCCAGCACCAGGGTGTGCTTTTTCTCCTCATGTTCGAAAAAATAGAAAATGCCTTCCTCTTCCATCAGCCGCGAAAGAAAATGAAAATCGGTTTCTCGATACTGGACACAGTATTCCCGGGGCAGATAATTGCCGCTCAGCCGCAGATCGTAATCGGCAAACTGACGATCGGTGAAGATGGCCTGCAGGATCTCGATCGTGGTTTTATTCTGGAAGATACGGCAATTTCGGGTACAGGTCAGAAACCAAGGCCAGGGAACCAGGGTGGCGGCATACTGAGTCAACCAGATACCGCCGCTGCCGCTCTCGACATATTCCGTGGCCCCTTGCGTAAAGGAACGGAAGAATCCGTTGAGATAGCCGGCGGAACCGTTTTCCAGCTGTATGTGGATGGTGGCATTTTTCCCCACCAGGGAGGCAAAGGACAGGGACCGGTTTTCGGAAAACATCTCCAGTTCGAAATGGAACAGCTGCGATAGACCCTCCTGCCCGTGAAAGCTGCGCAGCAGCAATACATCCTTACCCAGCGGGGTTATCAGCCGGGCCCGGCGGTTATCCTGCGAATAAACAGCCATACAGACCTCCTTTGTTCTTCCTCCTGCAACGACTAGTCTATGCGGTAGACAAATTTGCCCTGTTCGCCTACCTCGATGTGGACCTTGGATATGGAAGCTCCTTCAGCCATTCGAGAGAGAAACATCCCGGACATTTCGGGCAGCAGAGTTCCGGTAAGGATGTGGTCCACATTACGGGCCCCGCTTTCCACTTCCTTGCAGCGGTCGGCTATGGCCTGGATGACTGGCTCCTCATAACTGAAGACAGCTCCGTGGTTTTCCATCAGACGGGCTGCGATACGCCCCAACTGCAGTTGAATGATCCGACGCATGACGGAATCGGATATGGGATAGTATGCGGCTACCACCATGCGGCCGAGCAATGCCGGTTTGAATACCTTGATCAATTCCGGGCGGATAGCGGCGACCAGGGCTTCCGGATCGGGCATGGTGTCAGGATCGGCGCACAGTTTCATAATGGTATCGGTGGCTACGTTGGAAGTCAGCAACAGGATCGTATTCTTGAAGTCGATTTCCCTGCCCTCGCCGTCTTCCAGGGTGCCTTTGTCGAAGACCTGATAGAAAAGCTCCATTACATCGGGGTGTGCCTTTTCAACCTCGTCGAGCAGTACCACGGAATAGGGCTTACGCCGGACCGCTTCCGTGAGCACGCCCCCCTCGCCATAGCCTACATATCCCGGAGGAGAACCCTTCAGGGAGGAGACGGTATGTGCTTCCTGGTATTCGCTCATATTGATGACCACCATGTTGCGTTCGCCCCCGTACAAGGTCTCGGCCAGAGTTACAGCGGTCTCTGTCTTACCTACGCCACTGGGGCCGACCAGCAGAAAGACACCTATCGGGCGACGGGGATCGGTCAGGCCGGCTCGGGCGGTTTGGATACGCCGGGCAATCTCCTCCAGGGCGTGACTTTGACCGATCACCCTCTGCTCCAGACGTTCCTTGAGAGAGAGTACGGTTTTAATCTCGTCGGTCATCATACGTCCCACAGGGATGCCGGTCCAGCCGGAAATGACGTCGGCAATAGCCTGGGAAGTAACACAGACCTGCATGAGCGGAGTCTCTCCCTGAATACGGGCCAGCTCTTCATTACGCTGGGCCAGACGCGTCCGTAATGCCTCGGCGGATTCGCCGGTTTCTGTTGCAGGCGTTTCCTTGGCTTCCTTGCCGTGTTCCGGCGCCGGTTGATCGGATGACTCCAGCCGGCTGCGCAAACTGCGAATGTCGGCGATCAGTTCCTTTTCCTTCTCCCACTGGGTTTGCCAGGCTGCCAGTCGCTGTTCCTCCTCGGTGTGTGACAGCTTCAGCTGTTCGATTCTTTCCCTATGATCGGCGCCTGTAGTCGTTTCCCGTTCCAGTACACCGATTTCCACGGAAATCTGATCGATGCGCCGCCGGGAGTCTTCGATCGCCGGCGGGGTGGCCGATTGGCCTATGGCCACTCGGGCGCAGGCCGTATCCAGAACACTGACCGCCTTGTCGGGGAGCTGCCGGGAAGACAGGTAACGGTGCGACAACCTGACGGCATCTTCTACGGCTTCGTCCAGGATACGTACCTGATGGTGCTTCTCCATGGTGGCGGTCAGCCCGCGCATCATGACGATGGCCTGTTCTTCCGTCGGTTCTTCCACCTTGATCACCTGGAAGCGGCGGGCCAGGGCGGCATCCTTTTCGAAGTACTTTTTATATTCGGCCCAGGTCGTAGCGGCGATAGTCCTCAATTCACCGCGGGCCAATGCCGGTTTCAGAAGGTTGGCGGCATCATTCTGTCCGGCTTGCCCTCCGGCTCCGATCATGGTGTGGGCTTCGTCGATGAAGAGAATCAGCGGACGCGGAGAGGCTTTGACCTCATCGATAACCGTTTTCAGGCGGTTCTCGAATTCGCCCTTGATTCCAGCTCCGGCCTGTAATAGACCAAGATCCAGCGTCCGAAGGATCACGTTGCGTAAAGGTGGAGGGACATCGCCCTGGGCAATGCGCAGGGCAAAACCTTCGACGACGGCCGTCTTTCCCACTCCGGCTTCGCCCGTAAGAATGGGGTTGTTCTGACGCCGGCGTGTGAGAATATCAATCACCTGTCGAATCTCCAGATCCCTCCCCAATACCGGGTCGATCTGGCCAGCGCGGGCGCGGGCGGTGAGGTCGACGGTGTATTGATCCAATGCCTGTGTCTTTCCGGCGCCGGTCGGAGTACCTGGTGCCCCTTCTCCCGCGGGAGCCGCGGCTCCGGACAGGGCGACGGCGGCGCGATCTTCCGCGGAACCGGAACAGATATCGTTCAGCTCTTTTTTTAGCGATTCTACGGAAATCAGGGTGAACTCCCGGGAAATCTCATGGGCAAGCCGGGCCATGTCCTCATGACTCAGAAGAGCCAGCAGAAGGTGGCCGGAGCGGACCCGGGCGGCGGCGAAATCTATCGAAGCCAGCAGCCAGGCGTTCTCCACCAGTCGAGGAATTCGCGGCGAGAGGGCAGGCGTGCGCGAGTTACCTGTCTTCAGCAGGTCCAGGGAGCGGGTCAGATCTTTCGTCAGGCGCGAGGTGTCGATTTCATAGCGGCGAATGATGCGTGCGATATCGGTGTCTGCGACTTCCACCAGTTTGAGAAGCAGGTGTTCCAGATCGACATCATAGTTGGTGCGGGACAGACACAGACCGGCGGCCGCTTCCAGGGCATTGCGGGTGGTGTCGTTCAAGCGACCGATCAGGGATTTCAGGTTAACCGCCATAATCGTACCTCTTTCTTATTGGGTTTCGTTGTGCAAACACGTGAAAGATGAAATCAACGTTTCTTTGTCCTGAATGCTCTCTCCTCTCATCCGTAGGCCGGTGAAAGGATCAACTGGGGATCGTCCTGAGTCATGGTCTCCGTCTTCAACCAGGTCGTCCAACCAAGCCAGGCCGGATTCTTGGCGGTAACACCAAGGCCGCAGGAGGGTACTTCTTCCTTCTTCAGGATCAGCTGGAAATCGAAATCGAATTCCAGACCGGCTAAAAATCGTATCAGCTCCGCCAACGGCCGATGACAGGTCCCATTCGGTAAGAAGGAGACCAGTTGGGAAAGGGTCAGAGGACCGAGGACGACCCTGAATTTGGATTGCTGGTCCCAGAGGTGGGCGCCGAGGATGGCATCGGTTCCCAGAAGACAGTTGGCGCGACCAAGGCAGGTCTGACTCTCCTCCTCGATGGGCAGCCACTGTCCTGCGAACTGCTGCACCCGGGCCGGCACCTGGAAGTGGTTCGTAACGATGCTCTCGATACATACCGCAGAATGAGGATGTCGGGCAACCAATCCGCCATAGTAGATAAGGGTACTGTCGGGCAATGCCTGGCGGGCACGAAGCCCGTTGGTTCCCATTCCGATGAGATGAAAAAGATAACCGGTGAAGGGATCCTGCTGATTACGCTCGAAACCGACCGGAAAACAGTATTTTTCCCAGGCACGGTAAAAGAAGGAGAGCAGGCGATGATGGAACAGGTCCAGGAAATCCCACAGAGTGCAGTCTTTAGCTCGTACCCGGTCCATGAGCAGTTCGGTATAGGGAGATGGTAAGGCGCCCTGAGGCCCGGTTAAACCGAAGAAGGCGACCTTCATTTCCGGGGTGAATTCTTCCTCGTCGGCAAGCGAACGCCGGATATCGACCACCTCACTGGGTGGGAAATTCAGAGAAGGCCAGGAGCGGAAACGAACGACCTCTTCCCGGGGAGGATGAGCATAGCCGACCGGCCGGTGTTCGGGATAGAGACGTTCCAGAAGGCGGACCGCCTGAAAGAAGCCGAAGGAACAGGCTTCATCGAAGAATCGTTTGTCTAGAGGAGTGTCTGTTCTCCCGTTCTCGGAGGCCATCGCCGTAAGATTCCTTCCCTTTGTTTGATCGTGGCAACCAGTTGATTGAATGAATTCACCGAAGTGTACAAGCCCAGAAATCGGTCCAGAACCGAGGCGAAAAGAAAAACGCTGTTGCCGGCAAACTGGTCCTCATCGAATTCGACGGTTGTTTCCATCCCGCGCAACAGCCCGCTGCCTATGGGCGAACCGGTCTGTCGTACAACCCGCCGGCTGTTCACTCGCGTAATGCCCTGAATCTGTTTGCGGACGGCGGCCGAATCGGTGAAATCGTAGAGCAGCAGGATCTCCTGTAATGCCTCGGGCGATCCGGGTTGAGTGCTATTGAGCAGGGAGAGATAATTGAGCGAGAGATGGGAGATCAGGCGCCAGTGTGCACTTCGCCGCAACGGCGGACGAATGGTATTCGTCGGCTTTCTCAAGCATCGGATGCGCGACAGGCTGCGGATGCCTTCGACTTCGAAATCGCCGTTTCGTCCGCCAAAAGGCAGCTTGCCCGGGAGGTCGCGATTGGTACAGACGGTATGGACGGTGATCGTATCGGCGGCCGGCACATGGGGATTGAAATTCATATCGACAAAGGACAAAAAGATTTCCGTACCTGGGTCCTCTTTACGTGCGGACATCCTGCGGGAGGCATACCAGTACGGCTGTTGCCGATCGCGCTGGGCCCCGTGTTGTACGGAATAGAACGGCTGAAAAGTACGCGATTCCTTGAGCTGGGGATCGACGGCACTGACCGAATCGATACTATAGATTTCGGTGGCCATCTGTCGGTGTACATCGGGGATCAGATGGTACTCGCTCTGTTGCTGGGACAGCTGAATCGGTTCGGCGACCTTACCAAACAGGTTTACGATGGGTGTGCACCCCAGCTGAAAATGTCCGGCATCCACGTTCAGCCGCCGGGAAAATCCGCCGGCCAGATGGACCTGGATCTCGAACTGTTCACCAAAGCCGGCCTGAGCCGCTTCCTGCAGGCCGGAGATTTCCAGAAAATGAAACTTCTCCGGAAAAGCAAAGTACTCGGACAGAAGTCCGTAGCCCCGAAAGGTGCGCGGAGAATAGGGGAGCAGGGATTCCTCCGGCGCGAATCCGACCGGTTGCAGGCAGGAAGCCGGCAAATGAACCGGAGAGGGAAGCGGAGCCGAGGCCGGCATTTTAGCCGAGCGCAGGGGGCGCATTTCCAGTCGGAGAACGTGATTGAAGAGCAGCTCGTACAGGGGATAAACAACCTGTGGCTCGCCGTTGAGATAAAAGCGGAGACGGTCAATCGTCTTGGCGTTATTCCCCTCGCCCTGTTTCAGCTGGGCCAGTCCTGTCTCATGCAGGCAACGGAGTCCCAGGCGTAAAACCAGTTCCGGAGGTCGTAATCCTGCTTCGATTCGTTCCGGGGTCTCCAGAGAGGCGGAAACAACCTCCAACGGCCAAAGAGTCAGGGGGAAACAGGTCCGAAACCGGCAGGGTGTTCCCTGTATGGGACGGGAATAAAGGGTAGTACCGCGTTCCACCGTATAGCCGGATGTCATTTTCCCCTGGGTAGGATCCAGGGCGAACTGGACGATGGAAAGGGAAGGTATGGGAGCCAGGTAATGGGGGTATAGTACGTTCAGGAGCGATTCTGTGATCTGGGGAAATTCATCGTCCAGCTTGAGATGGATACGGGCGGCCAGGAAGGCAAAGGCCTCGATGAGGCGTTCCACATGCGGGTCTTCACACTTGTCCGGCTCCAGCGACAACCTTCCGGCGACCTTGGGGTACCTGGCGGCAAACTCTTCTCCCATACGGCGAAGATAGATGAGCTCCCGTTCATAGTATTCCAATAATTGATCGCGCATTATCTTTCCTTTAAGGTGTACTCGCCGCGTCCGATTTGCATGGTGCTGTCGAAGGTCACCGGCTCGGGTGCCGGATCCACTTTCAAGTGGGCATCGATACGAAATTTTAAAACTCGACTGATGTCTTCCGACGGCTCCACGGAGACGGTCACATGCAGCAGTCTGGGCTCGAAGGCAAGAATGACGCTTTCTATGGCCCGTCGCAGACGGTTTTGGTCGGAAGGACTTTTTACGCCGGCATGAGTAAAGTCGGGCAGGCCGTAAGCCATGACCGACATCTGTACCTCCTTCAGGTCCACCGGTATCTCGTCGGCGAAACGTCGGGTGTTCAACAGCCATTCCAGGTCCCGACAGACGGCCTGCTTCATCTGGCGCAAACCGCCGGCGCGGGAAGCCGGCGGTTCCTGGCGGATTTCCGGTTCCTGATCGATCAGACGATCCAATACCGAAAGGGTGATGCGGACCTGATTGTCGAGATAGGGCATCGGGAATTAGATCTTCTTGTTGGCGTTGAGATCCCAGCCAGCGGCAACATCTCCCTTGGCCTTGCCGGTCGCCGGGTCGGTCTGGGTGTATTTCAGCTCAACCTTGCCGTAGGTCAGGCGGACCTTCTCCATCGGCAGCATTCGTTCTCCGCTGACATCACCGGAGGGTTGATAGGCGGTGATCATGACATCGGAGAATTTAAATTCCATGTACTTGATTTTATCGCCTCCAGCCCGGCATATCTCCAATGTCGCCGTTTTGAAATGTTCGCCCGAAGCGCAGCCTATTGCCAGTTTCGGGGTGGCCTTATCGAAGAGTTTGGAGAAGCCGAAATCATTGAAATCGGCCCTTTCCGCGGACCGCGAGCCCGCAGTGCTGGCCACGGATTTCGGTTGGCATACTCCCCAGTCAAACGAAAGGATTTCGATCCAATCTTTGTGCTTGTCGTCCGAGCTTTCTCCTGGAATTGTTTCGATTTTTAAAAATGCATCAAAAGCCATAAGCCTTCTCCTTGGTTTGGAAAAAGAGACGGTATTGCCCTGAAATTAGGTCTTGCCGTCTCGGGTTAACGATCATCAGGCGACCTATTTCCACGATATAGCTGATGTGTGCGACAGACCGGGAAGTCTGTCGCACGCCTCGAACGGATGTTATTTCTGGACCGGCGGCGGCAGTTCCGCTACCAGTCGCAACGATACGCCCAGTTCATCCAGTTGAAAATGGGGTTTGAGAAAGGCCACCGCCTTGTAGACACCCGGTTTTCCCGGGACATCCATGACCTCGATGCGCGCCTCGCGCAGCGGGTACTGGGCCTTGATCTCCTGGCCGGCATCGTCATCCAGCAGGATGTATTTGCTGATCCATTGATTCAGGAAGTCTTCACAGTTCTTGCGGGACATGAACGAACCGATCTTGTCACGCATCATGGCTTTGAGGTAATGAGCAAACCGGCAGATGGCGAAGGTGTATTGCAGCTGTGAAGACAGGCGGGCGTTGGCGTTGGCGAAGTCGCTGTCGTATTTCTTCGCCTTGTTGGCGGATTGGGTTCCGAAAAAAGCGGCATAGTCGGTATTCTTGCAGTGTACCAGAGGGATGAAACCCAAATCGGAAAGCTCTTTTTCCCGCCGGTCGGTGATGGCGATTTCCGTGGGACATTTCAGAGCCACATCGCCTTCGTCGGTGCGGAAGGTATGGGTCGGCAAACCTTCCACCAATCCTCCGCCTTCCACACCCCGAATGGCGGCGCACCATTGATATTTGGCGAAGGCGCTGGTCAGGCAGGAGCCGAGGGAATAGGCGGCGTTGCCCCATAGGTACTTTTTATGGTCGCGTCCGTCCACATCCTCTTCGAAGCGGAAGGTTTCGGTAGGGGAGGTTTCCCGACCGTAAGGCAGGCGCATCAAGGTACTCGGCACGCAAAGTCCGACGTACCGGGAATCATCCGATTCCCGAAAGGAACGCCATTTGGCATATTCCGTGCGTTCGAAGATTTTGGCCAGGTCGCGGACCTCGGTCATCTCCGTAAAACTGTTCCAGCCGAACATCTGGGGCGAAGCGGCGGAGAGAAAAGGGGCATTGGCGGCGGCGGCCACATTGGAGATTTTCTCCAGCAGGGAGATGTCTTCGGGATGGTTGGAAAACTGAAAGTCGCCGACCATACAGGCGAAAGGACTGCCGCCGAAGGTGCCATACTCCTCTTCGTAGATCTTTTTAAACAGCGCCGACTGGTCGAATTCCGGAGCCCTTTCCATGTCCTTCAGCAGCTCTTTTTTCGTGGCGTTCATTACCCGGATCTTCATCATGGTTCCGGTTTCGCTGGAGAAGACCATCTGATGCAGCCCTCGCCAGGAGGCCTCCAGTTTCTGAAACTCCTCGTGGTGCATGATTTCGTTCAGCTGTGCGCTCAGGTACCGGTCGATCTGGGCAATGCGGGCATTGATGGTCGTTTCGACGTTCTTGCCGACAACCGCTTCTCCCTGCATGACGGCCTGCACGAACTCGGACACCATGTCCTTGGCTCGATCCACCTGGCTGGAATCCTTGGCCAGTCGCCCCTCCTCCAGGATGCGGGACAAAAGACCGGATTCCTGCTGTACCTCTTCCTTTACCAATTCCTGTTTTTCATTAAGCGGTTTATCCATCGTCCTTACTCCTTGTTCTCGCCGGGCTTTTTAGGGCTTTCCAAACCCAGGGCATTGCTCAGTTCCTGTTGCTGGCCGGTATTCTGCAGGATGTCCTGCAGCAGCTCTTCCAGTTTATCGTTGCCGTCCATCTTGGACACGAGATCGGAGAGCTTTTGCCGGGCCTCTACCAGCTTGCGCAGTGGTTCAACCTGTTGCACCAGGTTGTCGGGTTCGAAATCCTCCATCTTGTTGAATTTCAGTTCGACGCCCATCTTGCTGTCGTCTCCGGTCAGCTTGTTGTCCACGCGCAACGCCAGCCGGGGTTTCATCCCGGACAAAACCTGGTCGAAATTATCGCGGTCGATTTCAATGAACTTTCTTTCTTTGAGACGCGGCAGGGGAGTTTCAGGCTTTCCTGAAAAATCGCCCATGACCCCGACGACAAATGGAAGTTCCTTGATTTCAATGGCCCCGCCTACTTCGACGTCGTAGGTGATATGCACTCTCGGCGGGCGGACACGGCCTAATTTTTGTTGTGTACTTTCCTTTTTGGGCATAAGGACCTCTCCTTTTGGTTATGGTTGTCAGGGGTTCGTTTCTCCATCCGTTTTCAAGCCCAGGGTTTCCCGCAGGCTTTCCAACACTGCTGTGTCCTTGATTACGTCCTCCAGCCAGCGTGATAAGGGCATCTGACCCCAATGGACCGCCCTTTGCACCAGGTAGGAGACGGGACTGTGAGGCTCTGTTTTTCGAAAAAAGAGAGCGATATCGTTCAATCGGCGCAGCGCGTCTTCGCGGGAGGCAATCGGACCGGAATAGGAAGCCGGGTAAGGAGTATCCGGTCCGGGGAAAGAGATTCCGGTGTCCCCGGCAGCCGCCCCTCTTTCTCCCGAGGGTGTGATGGCGGTATCCGGCTCCGCAGCCCGTTTCTCTTTGACCAGACGATCTACCAGGGAATGTATCTCCTCCAGGGATTTCTTTAAATCTCCCATTCCCGGGGTTTGACGACCGTATTGACGGTCCATGAGATCGTCCAATTTTTTAAACTCGTCCCGGCATAGACGCAGCAGCTCATCCAGCTGTTCATAGAAAGATCGAGAAGTTCTGTTTTTCGCCAGGCGCCATTGTTCGCCGGTGATCTTCTTTTCCAGAGCGGCCTGTTCCCTAAGCTGGGTGATCTTGTAGAGCTCTTCGGCACCCAGGTTATCCGATTTGTCAGGAATATCGAAGAGCTTGCTGTCCTCCCATTGCAGAAAATGAAAGTTATCCCCTCCCGCCATGGATGTAAGCCGGATCTCTTTGATGGCATTACCTGCCTGACGGCTGATCCAGGCCATGAGGTTGGCGCGTGCCTCGAGATCGTCCTCGTCGGGCAGGGGATAGAGATGTTCCCAAAAATGTTCGTGTAGGATGATCAGTATCCGCAGGGCATCGTGCAGACCGGCAAACTGGTATTGTTTGATCATCGCCTCGGCCAGCCATACGGCGATCTGCAGGTCCTTGGTTTTCCCGGTCAAGGCGTCCGTGGTCAGTTCCAGTACCGATTTCCAGTCGGCAGCCTTGATCTCCCGTGTGCCTTCCGGTTCGATGGAGACTTCGCTGCGCCGCGCCTCGCGAATCTGATCGTACAGCTCGGAATATTGCAAATTGACGCCGGCCGGATTATCTCCGGGAACGGGACTCAGGATTTTGGCCATGTCCAACACAGGTGTTTTCGCGTTGTTCATTCTGGTATGCCCTCCGGGATAGGGAATCCCTCTAACCATCGCATCCCTATGACGCGACCCTTGGGATAAGCCTGTATGCTGACGGCATTGCGCTGATTGCCTCCCAAGAGTAGCAGGTTGTCGTCCTGCATCTTGATAAAAAAACCCACATGCCCCAAACTGGAGCCGATTTTGTCTCTCCAGAGAATGACCACACAGCCATAGACCGGAAAATCCAGCGACATTCCGCCCCAATCCAGCCAGGAACGGGCATTGGCCTGCGAGGTGCCGGGAAAGCCGGCCATGAGCATGCACCAGTTGACGAAAGCCGAACACCAGGGCGTTTCGTCGGAGGAGCGTCCTAATCCGGTAGCCCGCAGATAAGCCTCCACATTGACCGTGCGTCCCCTGGCGGAGATCTCCCGTATTCCATACTCCCGCAGAGCGAATTCCATCCAGGGGAAAGGAGTAAAATCGGTGGGGAGATACAAATCGTTTTCTCCGCTGATCGGACCGGCAAGCGTCCGATGGCCGGCAAACAGACCCAGTGCACCGAGGATTCCACGGTGGAGAAAGGTGGTCCGGTCCATCTTGGGCTGCTGCGTCATAGGAATCACATTCGTTTCGACTTCATCTTACGGTTCCGGTGGTGCGCCTTCCTGCGGATCGTCCTTCTTGGCAAAGTAGAGGGTACGACTTTCAAAGATCGACAGCTCCTGCTCGTCGGCCAGGAACAGGCGTAATCCGACCGGCAGACAAACCTCCTGGCTCAAAGATTTCCATTCGGTTCTCCGTCCCAGGCGTACCAGATTGTTTTCATGATCCGCACTGCCTGGATAAAGGACGAAAAGGTAGACCTCTCCCTCGGTTCCGTCGTGGGATTGAATCTTGGCGGGGGTCCAGATCATGTCACGCAGTTGCCGCGGGGGAGCGATCTCCAGACGGCGGATCTGTTCCCAGGGTACCCAGGTGTATTTATCATGGATGATCAGCTCCAGGATGGAACCGGTGGCATCGTTGGCATCGCGAAAATCGGAAAAAGGGGTTTCATTCACCCTGCCGGCGAGGGCAGGACGATCTTCCTCCGATTGTTCGAGTAAACGACCGGCCTCGCGCAGATCGCCCTCCCGGATTTTCTGTAAGGCGGCCAGGAGCGAATCCACATAAGCGGGAGGTTCGTTCAGAAAATGGGGGGTGACGCCGGAGGAAAACAGCTGTTGTCTGGCCTTTTCGGCCTTGATATTGTTGAGATAAACCTGCACGCCGAAATGCTGAGTGGCGTCCATGTGCGACAGGGTCTGCAGCTGCTTTTCCGCGCGGTCCCACTCTCCGTTCAGGCAAAGCAACTCGAACAGCGAGATGCGGGGCGCAGATAACGTAGGATGGGACTTTACCTCCTGCGTGGTCTGTTCCATGGCGGCAGCGAGTTCACCGGCCTGCAAAAGTTCTTTGATGTTCATAGAGTGGATCATCTCCCGGAGAATGGCTTAGCCGTTAGTACCGACCTTTCCTTGAATTGCCGTGTTTATCGGCGGTTGCAAAGTTATACCATAGCTGTTTGCCTTTGTCATCCTGCAAGAGAGTTTCATATAAAGGATAACCTCGCAAAAAATCCGCTTTCGATACACGAAAGTAGGGGCGACCCTCGCGGTCGCCCGGAAAGTATATCCATCAGGGCTGCCGGGCAACCGCGAGGGTCGCTCCTACAACTGCTGATAAAAATTTCTATGGCATGATTATTTGCGACCTCGTCATAAATGGTGACGGATGCGCTTTCAAGTCGTGATAGGTACATGGGAGATCCGATGTTCCCGGAGTTTATTGTGGTTGCAGTCCTATACGCAGTTGAGAGGAAGAATTGGTCAACGTTATGTCCTGCGCGATGATCCTGTACCCCTTGGCTTTGATGTAGAGACCATAGGGCCCGGGTGGCACTGCCTTGGGAAACCGGAAAAATCCGCTGCTGTCGGTGGAGGCTAAAGCCAGATAGTTGTTAAGAGTGACTTCCGTATTGCCGGCCTTCAACAGATAAACGACCACCTTTTCCAAAGGAGTTCCCGTCTGCTGGTCGGTGATCATTCCGCCGACGACCAGACCGCCCGATGCCACGCTGTCTCTTGGATTCGGCGGCACCAGTGGTGCCAGGCTCTGGGCGGGAAAAGGAGAGAGAGACTCGGAAGCCGGGGTTTTTTCCAATGCCATTTTAATCGGCTGCTCCAGGAGCGGTTGTACCAGTCCGGCCATCTCCGGATCGAAGTTCTGTAATAACCCTGCCGTCTGACTCAATGCTTCCGTGATCGAATTTTTTACCGTACCGATCTGCTCCGGCAATTCCCCTGCCTCCACGAAGGCATAGAGCTGTTGGTGGACCTTGGCTGTTGCCTGCAGGTACTGGGCGATACCCGCATTGGTCCCTCCCTCGGTTCCCTCCATAAACTGATGCAGGGATCGGAAATTGCGTATCAGAAGGTCCCAGTATAGATTGCCCGTCGGTTTGGCGGCCATCCCTTGAAACGTGTTCGAGGAAACGGTCTTGAAGAAACGATGGAGGGCCGAGTTTTGACTGCGGGTCAAACGGCCGATTTTATCGACCGCCTCCCGGCGATTGGCGAAGGGGCTGATGCGGGTCCCTGCCAGAAAGCCCTGCCAATAGCGGTTGTATTCGGTGAAATAGAGTTCCGAAAGTTTGGCGGTCATGGCCGCCAGGGGTTCCAGGGACGGATTCAGGTTGGGAGCGGTCTTCGATAATACCCAATAACCCTTCTGGTAATCGGCGGCGAACCTGGCAATGGCCTTTTGCGCAAAATTCTCCCATCCGCTGCGGGTGAAGATCCCGGGAATACGTTCCATGCCTGTCAGCAGATCGGTATCTTTGCCTTCCAACGCCTGGGACAGGGTCATGGGGCGCAACTGGTCTCCTCCTTCCAGTTTCAGAAGATTGTAGTAATTGGTCAACAGGTCGATGTCCCCCAGGTAATTCCGTTTACGGGCCACCAGGGCCTGAGAATCGGCATCCAACGGGATCAGAAGGTCTGGACGACTATGCTGCTCCAGCAGATGGGCGTAGAAAGACAGCTGCTTTTCGATCTCTCCCGAATCTCCGGAAGCGCCTTGCTGCCAAAACCGCAGGATCTCGGCATCGTTGGAGGACATGTAAGCCGAATCTGCCCGGTTGGCTTCCGACATCATCAGGAATGATTTCAGCAGCAAATAGCAACGTCGGTTGTTCCGGCGTTGTTCCTCCATGGTCGGCGCCATATCCGGCAGGTTGCGCAGTTCACGCTGCAGACTGCGGACCGAGGGTTCGATGAAATCCCTTTTCAGACGGAGGGCGTAAAGCTGTCGGGCCGGCTCCAGGACCTGATCGGCGATGTACATGCCCCAGAAAAAGCGGCGTTCTGACGTGCCGGGTGTATGGGGATCGAACCTTTCCAGCATCAGACGCAGGTCTCTGAGGATCTGTAGTTCTGTACCGCTTTTATTTCCCGCAACCGGGGTTTGTCTCGCCTGTTGAACGGTGTGCAGCAGCCGGCTGCTTTCGCTATAGGCGGAATAGATCTGCCACATCAGCAGAGGCAGCATGACCCCAAAAATCAGAGCGAGGGCCACCCGCAACCAGAGCCCGTGTCGTCGGGAAACACCGGAGTAGCCGCTCAGTATCCGATCCGGAAAAATCACCTGGGTGAAAAGGTGGTGCAGAAAATAGGGTTTTATATCCGCCGGAGGGTTCTCCGCCCCATGTCTTTCCGCGGCTTGGAAAAATCCGGAAAGATGAGAGAAAAGAGGATCGATGATCTGTCCGTTCTGGCTGGCACTGCTGAAATAAAAACCCCGGAAAATGGGCCGGTCCCGGAATGTGTTCGGCTGGAAGAGCTGGGTAATGAAATCACTCAACACGCGGCGCATCGAAGCCCATTGCAAGGGAAAGCGATAGATACGGTCGGGGCGTTCCCCTCCCTTGACGGTAAGCCGTTGTCGCCGTTTTTCCTGGAGCACTTCGTACAGTAAGGCGAATTCTTTTTCGAATTCCTGGTGCGGCTGCAGGTTTTGATACTGAGTCCGGCGCAGAGTCGAGCCCCATACTTGAGCCCGGCCGGTTTCATTCAGGTCGCGGAAAAAATCCTGAAAACCTTCCAGGCGGTCGCATTGGTGGAACAGCAGGTATACGGGTAAAACCAGTTCGAAACGTTGTATGACCTCATCCAGTCGGGCGCGCAACCGCAGGGCCCGCTCGCGCAAGACTTCGGCATTCGTCTCGGCCAGGCCCGGTATGTCGACCAGCAGGATCAATCCGTCCAGAGGTTTGTTGGGGCGTACCCGCCGGATTTCATCCAGCAGACCGGTCCAGCCCTCTTTCTGCCGGTCATCGGCACAGAAATAGCCAGCCGTATCCAGAAACAGGGCTTCGTTGGCAATCCATAGATCGCATTGCCGCGTGGGTTCGATACTGCGCCTGCCGGCGGTTCTATCCGGATCGGTGTAGGGAAAATTCAATCCGGATTGCAGCAGGGCCGTACTCTTACCTGCACCGGGAAGACCCAACACCATATACCAGGGAAGACGATAGACGATATCGCCGGTTCCAGGCTTGGAGGCGATGGGCGAGCGGCGCAGCCATTGTAAGGCTCGCTCCAGTTGTCCGCGAAAGGCCATCAGCTGGTTTCCGGCGGGTATTTCCATGGCGGAGGCCGATGGAGTGTCTGCGGATGTTTGCAGGGAGAAGTTGGCGGCTGGAAGATTCGGGACCGCCAGGGAAACCGCTGCGGTCGGCATTGCAGGTTTTGTCAGAGTGGGGCCTTGAATCGGCAATACCGGAAAGGCGCCGGGTTTCAGCGATCCGTCCATAGGGGGCGAGGATGTCTGCCCCTTGGCCAGCAGAAGCACCAGGACTACCCAGAGAACGATCAGCACCAGGGTAATAAAAAGACGTATGTCAAATCGAGTCAAACCGAGGGAGGGTCCCAGAAACCACAGAATCGCCATCAGGCATAAAAGCAGTAAGCCGCTGATCAGGATCGGATTCTTCAGTAAAGAAAGTAACTTGTTCATGGTGCCACCTGTCAATGTCACGTTTCACTATTCCATCTGTGTGACCGATTAAACCATTCCGGACGTTTAGGTGTGTCCTGTTGACGTAGAATGCCATTCGCCCCCGTCGGACCGCTCGGAAATTTGCAGAGGCATGTTCTCCTGCAGGGAACGAGTGCCGGAATGTAAACCGAAGAACATGAAAAGATAGAGTAATACGGAGAGGATGGCTACCGCCCAACAGGTGTACACCACCCATCGGGGAAGACGGCTGCTGGGTACGATCTGCGGACCGTCGGGAATCCGGCCGTGCGGTGACAGGTTACCCGGAGAGAACGGCTTCACACGTTGCAGATCGTTGGCCACGGTATCGATCAGCAGAGGTAATTTATCTTCATTGCCTACACCGTATTTTCCTTTAAAACCGAGCAGCAGGCACAGATAGTATATTTCCAGCAGGTCTGTCTTGGCCTCCGCGTTCTTGCGGATTTCATCCAGGTAGTCGAAAAAGATCTCTCCGGCCAGGTAGGTTCCGAAAAATTCCAGTTGCAGCGGATTGTCGGCCCATCTCTCCTTGTGCAATTGGCGCGAGTGCAGAACGGTTTCATCCACAAAGGCGGCCAGGGCATATTTGGCCAGGCGAATATCTTCCGCCGGCAGGCGGCGGGCATTGCATTCTTCCTCGAAGCGGGCGAACAGCTGCAGGGTATCTCCGTGCATGGATTCAAAATGGCCGCATTGCCTGGCGTCGCGGAACTGCATGGCGAGCAGAAACAGATCGGTACATAAATCGGATAGGGTGTTGCGTTCCATAGGATTTCTCACCTTTCAGTTTCAGGCATTCTGGCATAGAGAGGGTTGCCTGTCATTCGCTTATTCCTTGACGAGGCGGCAAAAAGTCTTTGTTCCGTTTCTTTTCGCAAATCTCGTATTGATTTCATTGTTTTTTACCGGCGGGACGCCGGCGCTCCCAGGACTTTTTACCGCCTCGTCATTCCTTGATGGACCAGAGTTCCAGTTTCAGACCGGCAAAACGTTTCGGATTGGGTATGCGAAAAGCGATGGTCCGCGAACTGCGAATGGCATCCCAGTGCAGCATGGTTTCCGGACCGCCCTGGTCTTCCAACCGGAAGTATTGAAAACCGAGTTTGACCCGCATGGGCGATGGTGGGATGGAACGATGCACCAGAGCCACGCCGGGCAGGGCCAAACCGAGAAGGGATTCGATTTTGTCCACCGAGCTGATTTTTGCCTGTTGTGGGATTTCGTTGATCAGCTGTCCCTCCGGTATGTCGGCGGAGGCCGCCAGATAGAGCTGAGCTCCGATCAGCAACTGATCGTCGGCGATTTTGGCTGAGTACCTGGACTCGCTGTCTTTTTGCAACGGGATTTGCACCGCTCCTGTAGGAATGACGGTTTTTAACAGCTCCTGGATGATGTTGTCCAGCGGGACAAAGGTGGCCTTCAGATTCAGATGGTCATATTTGGGCAGATCTCGTGGATGTCCTGTCGGAGAGAAAGTCAATAAGGCCCCAGCCAGCTGGGAAAGCGTCAGAAACAGGGCCTCCGGATGAGTGGTACCCGTCCGGTAACAGTGGTCGAGGATTGGCAGGAAGGAATTGACGGTGTGCAGCAGCCAGAAATTGGCCAGATCGGAGGTGCTGAATTCGGCCAGACCGCGGGTGCGCTGTCCCCGGCCCTCGGATAAAGAAGTGCTTTTTGTGTACAGAATTTCCAGCAGACGGAGGACCAGTTCCATCAGAAAGGTGGATGAGCGCACGTGCAGGGAGGCGGGAATGTAGCTTTCATCGAGAACCACCAGCCCCTGCGGCGTTCTTTTCAGTTCGGCGATCTTGAGATGATCGTAATCGGTGAGCGCCTCATCGCCGAAAAGAAGTTTCAGGTTTTTCCGTGACAGGGTGATGTCGCGTTCGTTTTCTCCGGTTACCTCATCGGTCACCCGCACGATTTCACTACGATAGCGTTTGGGACGCTGCGCCTCGGGTCCGTTCAGATGCACATTGGACGCCCCGGTACGTTTGGACGGTATGCCAAGATACACATCGAGAGTGCTGGCGGCAGCGGGAAAATGTCCCTCGATGGTGCGCATGGAGGGAAGGGCATCTCCGGCGGGGACATCGAAGCGCACCCCTCCGGGAAAAACGCCGCGGCAGTTCAAGATAGCGAAGCGTCCGTTTATCAGTCCCTCCCGGTTGATCTTTATCTCTGTCAGGCCCCAGGGAAATGAAATTGCAGAAGATAAAAGGAAGCTGAGATTCTGTTCGTTCTCATTGTCCCACTGTTGAAAATGGTGGGGAGAGAGGAACATTCCTTCACTCCACAGAACTCGTCGGTCACCACTCATAAGTCCACCCTGACGTTTGGATTGGAAAGTTAAAGTTGTAATGATGAATCATACCGCTTGTTAGGTGGATTGCCAAACTCCCGGGCAGACATCGGCATATTATCGATGGGCAATCCGAAACTCGAAAAGCACCGGGGCGGCGGCGGAGGGAGTCGAGGATACGACGGCTGTTTCCTTCCGCCGGGAAAATTCCAATTCCCGTGTCATTGCCGTTGCCGGCACCGAGGTTAGGTTCTCCGGCAGCTGCTCCTTGTTCTGTATGGTCTGAGGGCCTGCAGAAACATCGATACATTCTCCCCGGGCACGAAACATTTTATCGTCGCAGCGCGGGATCAGCCTGCCGAGGGGCTTCTTGACTGCATGCGGTGTGGGGAGAGGGGAAGGGAGCGATGCCGTATCGCTTTCCGATCGCAGTTTCACCGGACTGATCAGCCAATAGACAATTTCGTAACCGGGCGGTCCGACGATGCGAAAGCCACCTTCCAGGGCCGGAATCAGGTATTCCCTGTCGGCCTCTATCCGGTTGTGAAGGCCGGATTCCTCCCGGGGGAAGAGCAGGGAGTAGCTACCGTTGGTGCCCAGATTGACTGCATATAGGAACCCGTTGAAGTTGGCCCGTACCCGGAAACGTATAAAAGCCCCGCTGGGCAATACAAGTCCGGGATCGATGGCCGTCCATTTCTCCTCCAGGAGTTGTTCCAGAACGATTTCGATGCGGTAGCTGCCCTGTTCCAGTGAACTTTTCTGGGCGGGAAGAGAGTTAAGAAACGGTATCAGGCACAGCCAGCAAGACAGAATCTTTAACGGGAAACCGTATGCAGGACCGCTCCTCCTACAGGGAAAAACGAAATTCCAGGGCCTGGGTCCCATGCGCCTCTTGCCTAACGGTGCACCAGGTTAATATCGACGATCACGCGTGCCTCCTTGCCGGCCACGGGATTGACCACATAAATGGCCTTGTCCGACTTGGCGCCGATATTCTCTTCATTGACCTTCTCGAAGACCAGATCGCGGGCCGCAACCCGGTTGCGCATCTTATTGACGGCGACATCATCCAAAGAAGCGACGACCTGAACGCTGCCTCCGGAAGCTGGAGGCGGAGGAGAGGCTTTGGCGGCAATCGGTTCGGCCTTGTCCTGACGCGACGGTGGTTTCATCTTTTCCATGTCCGCTTCCGGCTGCCGGGAAAGGGTGAGGAACAATTTTTCCGTACCGGGAACGGAATCGAACTGAAAGGAGGCGGAGCCGAAGGGAATTTCGTAACGGTTGCCTTTTTCGATGAGGTTGGTACCGTTGAGGATTTCTTTGTTGGGGAACAGCAGGGTCCAGCGTCCGCTGGATCCCCGTTGCATTATATAAAGGTAGCCGGTGCTGTTGGCTTCCACCGTCAGCCTAATCCGGTCTCCGGAATGAAAAACGCTGTCGGGATCCGCTTCCGCATATTGGCCGTTGGGCCCTTGCTTCAAAATACTATAGCGCAATCCCAGCGGGCCATGGTTTGCTTTCAGCACCTTATCGGACGGAGAGCTGATATTCTGTCCGGCCGGGGTCTTGGCTGCCGCCGCTTCCGTTTGACCGGCAAGGAAAAGATCGCGGGCACCAAGCTTGGGCGGATTCTTTTCCTGAGACGACAGGTAGCCGGAAGAAAAGAAGAGTACAGTCCCGATCCAGTAGATGAACATAGGAGTTTTGTAAAACATGGCTCCCTCATTTGGAAATAGGATTAACGTAGCGAAATCATGTTTTCATGATATCATAAAAACAAAAGTCATCAGGTCTATTAAAACACTTTGCTTTGAAACAAGGAGGTTCCGCCATGTCGTGGTCCCCTAATCGATCGAGAAGCAGACGTATTTCAGCAGCCCTGCTTCTTTTCTCTCTTCTCTGGTCCATGAGCCCTCCAGCCCTCCTGGCTCAAACAACAACGGGGCCGATTTTAAAAATCGTCATCCTTGAGGGGGAAGGAGCGATCAACAATATCCGGCAAAGGACGGCACACGAACCGATCGTTCAGGTAGAGGATGAAAATCGCAAACCGGTAGCCGGTGCCCTGGTTTTATTCACCTTACCGGACAGAGGGGCAGGAGCGGTTTTTGCCGATGGTACTAAAACCTCCATGGTCTATACCGACGCCCAGGGGAAGGCGATCGCCAGAGGCATACAACCCAATCAAATCACCGGGAAGTTTAAGATTAAAGTGGATGTTTCCTATCAGGGGCGAACGGCGAGCGCAGTCATCAATCAAAGCAATATCACCATGGCTGCAGCCGCATCGACGGCAGCCGTGTCCGGTAAAACGATTGCGATCCTGAGCGCAGTGGCGGCCGCCGTCGCCACCGGTGTTGTGGTTGCTACCAGGAAAGAGGAAGCCAAAGCAACTCCTGCCACCGGCATCACGATCGGAAATCCGACGGTCGGCAGACCCTAGATAAACGTTAGAAACTAATTATTTATCCTCCTTTACGAGAAAACATTATGTCGAATCCATATGATCTACTTCGCATTTGTTCTCTTGCCGTTTTGCTGATGAGCTGCTCTGTGGCGGCAAGAAGCGCTGGGGACCTCCAGGAGGAAGGGAAGACGGAGGTGTCACAGCGCGTATCTTCTTTACGGTCCGAAGGGGAAATTCCGATCGTTGCAGAATCCATTGCCGGGCCGCTTCTGGGCTATGTGTTCGATAGCGAAAAAAATGAGTTCCGATCCATTCTGGGCATTCCAGGTTCTTCCCTGTTAGGCAGCCATCTGCCGGTCGCTTTTCCTGTCTCGCGAACCTGGATTTCCCCGCAACAAAATTATGCCCTGGCGGAAACGGTGGACGGTGGAATTGTCCTGATCCCTTTTCAGGATGCAACGATCTCTGCCTTGCCGTTACAAACCTCTTCCGGGCCGGGAAAACGGATCGCCATCAACAGCGCCGGAGACTCGGCGATCATTTGGCATGAAAGCCGCCGTTCGCTGCAACAGGTGGATGGGCTGCCCTCCTCTCCAATTGTTCATGAGGAGCGGGATCTCTCTTCCCTGTCTGGGACAGTCACGGCCCTGGCCATTACCGACGATAAATCCCTGGTGCTGATAGGAAGCGGTACACAGGAATCCGCCACCTTGTATAGGGTGGAAGCAGGAGCGGAACCGCATGAGATTTTTTTCTGCCGATCCATTTCCGCGGTTTCTCTCATACCCCATACGCAGACAGCCCTGTTGACCGATCGAGTGACGGGACAGGTCTTTAGGATTACCGCTGTCGCCGATCAAGCCAAGGCAACCTCACTGGATGGATTTCAGCAATCGATTTCCGAACCGTCAGCCATTGAGGCTTCTATGGATGGTAAGAAGATCTTCATAGCCGGCGGTAACGGTGTGGCGGTCATGGACCTGGCGTCCGGCGAAATGACCGCCCTGCCAAGGGAAGGGCGATCGAGCGGTCTTTTCCGGCTTTCCGGAGACAGCGGTTTTCGACTGAATGAAACCTCCGATGGGCCTATCTGTCTGGTACAAGCCAATCAAGAAGCATCCCGACTCCTCTATGTGCCGATGGAGCCAAGAAAGGTGATACGTTCACGCCGTATAGAGGAAAGGAGGCTGCCATGACCAACTCCGCGTTCAAACGAATAATATTGCTGCTGCTGCCGCTCTTCGTATCCTTATTCTGCAGCCAAGGGGTGGAAGCTCAAACCGCAATCGCAATCACCAGCATAACTCCAGACTCCATCGCGAAGGGCAGCGCCGAATTCACTCTTACCGTAAACGGCAGCGGATTCAGCGGAGGACTGCCCGGAAGCGGAGTGCGCTGGAATGGAAAATTGCTGAATACGACCATTGTGAGCGATATCAAAGCCACCGCCATCGTACCGGCGGCCAATATCGCCGCACCTCAGACAGCGACCATCACCTTTGTGAAATCGTTGGGAACGGCAGCATTCAGTTCCAACGCCGTCACTTTTTGGGTTTTAGCCCCGCTCGACACGATGTCTCCAACTTTTACCATGGCCGGGGGTAGTGGATTTACCCTGGTCCTGAATGGGGATTTTTCCAGCATGGCTGCCCCGATCGTGCAATGGAACGGCTCGAATCGGACCACGACTTCTGTTAGCCGATTTCAGGTCACCGCTGCCATTACAGCCGAAGATATCCTCACCGCCAAAACCGTGGCCGTGCGGGTTTACAGCGGAATCCCCTATAGCCAAAATCCCTCTCTGGCCACGAATACGCTGAATTTCACGGTGGATCCGGCCCTGGGGATTCAAAGCCTGAGCCCCAATGCGGTCGCAGCCGGTAACCCGACGTTTCCGTTGACAATCACGGGTACAGGGTTTCGTTCGGAATATGGTTCCCGCGTCCTGTGGAATGGTCAGGAGCGGCCCTCTACCGTGAACAGTACCACGCAGATCACAGCCACCATCCCGGCTGCCGATGTTGCCGCCATGGGCACGGCCGCTATTACCGTGAGTAACCTTTATCAGAAACGTATCTCCAACACGATGTACTTTTCCATTACGGCGCCTACTCCCATTATCAGCAGCTTGTCTCCTTCATCCGCTGTGGTCGGTGAACAAGGTTTCACCCTGACGGTCAACGGGTCCAATTTTCTGGCACCTTCTGCCGGGACCACCTCCAGCCAGGGCTCCGTCGTTCGCTGGAACGGAGTCAATCGATCCACCACTTTTATTAATTCCACAAGGCTGACGGCCGTCATTCTGGCCGGCGACCTGGCTTCTGCAGCCCTGGTGGATGTTACGGTCAGCAACGAGGCGGCGGGCGGGACTGTATCCAGGGCTTCGGTATTCACGGTATACAACCCAACACCCGTCATCACCTCCATCAGCCCCGTCAGGATCCTGCCCGGCAGCGGTCCTCTGTACCTCATTGTCAATGGTACCGGTTTTGTGTCCTCATCCGTCGTCCGTTTTCAGGGGATCAACCGGTCCACCACCCTGGTCAGCAGCACCAGGCTGCAGGCATTGCTTCCAGCCTCCGATTTTACCGCCTCGGGTCCGGCTGCCATAACCGTATTCAACCCCTCTCCGGGAGGAGGGACATCCGAATCGACGATCTTCACCGTTCTTCCGGCCGTGCCGACATTCACCCTGACAGGATTGCCGGCATCTCTCGACTCCGCACAGCAACAGGCGGTGGGAATCAGTATCGATAAGGCGTATCCCGTGACTATTACCGGGCAATTGACGCTGAGTTTCGCACCCGATGCCGTGAATCCGGTGAACGATGCCGCCATTCAGTTTATCAGCGGCGGGCGAACGGTTTCTTTCACCATCCCGGCTTCCGGCACCCAGGCCGTCTTCGGCTCCAGTGCGGTGACGGCCACCTTCCAGACCGGTACGGTGGCCGGAACGATCGCTTTGAGTGTCAGTGCCCAAACCGAAGGGGTGACTTTGTCGCTCACACCCGATCCGAAACGGTCTTTCACCATATCCCGGAAGATTCCCAAGATCGTTTCTGCAGTGATCGCCAACAAAACCGCAACCGGCTTTGAGGTGCAGATTACGGCCTATTCTGTCTCTCGTTCCCTCAGTCAGGTTGCCTTCCAATTCGCCGGCAGCGGGAGCGGCAATCTGTCCAATTCCTCTTTTTCGAGTAATATATCCAGCTTGATGACCACCTGGTTTCAAAGCGCGGAATCCGCCGCCTATGGGAGTCAGTTCAAACTGACCGTTCCCTTTACGGTAAATGGCAACATCGGCGCCATCGGATCGGTTGCCGTCACTTTAACCAACGAAACAGGGACTTCAGCGGAGACGCGGGTCACCTTTTAGTATGGAAGGATTGCGGCAGGACATGGCGCGCCGTGCCCTGCCGGGATTATGGTAATGGAGGACAAGGGACCAACGCCTAATGCAAATTCATCCCGGTCCCGATCGGGGTCACCGGAACGTCTCCGCCCGGAGGCTCTGGCCGATATTCTTTCCAGCGCACTCGCCAAAGAGGTGCTGACCGATTCCGACGAATCCGTCGTCTTCTACGACCTTTCTCGACTCGATGATAAACTCGGAGACCTGTTGGTCGCTTTTCCCGCTACGGCACTGCATGCCGTAGCCGTAAAAGCAAATCCGACCTTAGATATTCTGAAACGAATCCGTAAGGCAGGTCTCGGCGCCGAGGTCGCCTCCCTGGGAGAACTCCAGCTCGCTATGGCAGCCGGCTTTCCCGCCGAATCCATCGTGTTCGATTCTCCGGTGAAGACCCGGGGGGAACTCGAATTAGGCCTGAGACTTGGTGTCAGGATCAATGCCAATACCCTGGATGAACTGGCTCGTATCGATCGGCTTTACTCCGGGCTCGGCTCTCGCAGTCAGGTCGGAATAAGGATCAATCCGGAGACGGGAAAAGGATCCATAGAAGCAACCAGCGTTGCCGTCGCTCATTCGAAATTCGGCGTTTCCCTGCATGAGTGCCGCTCCGGCCTTACAAATGCTT
>CAZTVS010000016.1:3677-28295 GCA_964617125.1 uncultured Acidobacteriota bacterium | reverse complement strand
CATTCGAAATTCGGCGTTTCCCTGCATGAGTGCCGCTCCGGCCTTACAAATGCTTTTACGAAGTATCCCTGGCTGACCGGTCTCCATCTGCATATAGGCTCCCAGGGGATGTCGGCCGGCCAGCTGATCGACGGAGTCTCGGCCGTATACGGATTTTATATGGAGTTAAAGAATCGGTATCGGATCGATTTCTTCGACATAGGAGGGGGGCTGCCGGTTCCGTACCGGGACACGGATACGCCGCTGCGGTTCGACGAATATGCCGGAGCGCTTCGTCAACGCTGTCCCACCCTGTTCGAACCGGAGATTCGTCTGATCACGGAGTTCGGCCGCACGGTTCATGCCGGTTGCGGCTGGGTAGCGTCCCGAATCGAGTACATCGTCCGGCACGACGAGGCGATCTCAACCATATATATTCATGTCGGTGCCGACATGTTCCTGCGCAAGGCCTATCGGCCCGACGATTGGCATCACGACATCTGTGTCTGCGACTGCAGCGGAAAGTTGCGCAGCGGACCGGTGAGCATGTTCCATATCGCCGGACCTCTCTGCTTTGCCGGCGACTATGTGGAACGTTACGTGTCCCTGCCGGCAAACGTCTGCGAAGGAGATTATGTGCTCATACAGGACGCCGGAGCCTACACCTTCAGTATGTGGTCCCTGTACAACAGCCGGCAATTTCCTACGATCCTCGGTTACGAGGGCAAAGGAGAATTCTTCCACTGTCTGCGTCCTCGCCAGTCGCCGGATGACATCGTGGCCTTCTGGTCGTCGGGAAAAACGGACCGGTAAATGGATATTTAGTATATGGATTCCAGAGAAAGTCAGCTCCCGTTCCGGCTCACAGCGACCACCCGGTGTACTATGTCCCAAATTGTCAGTCATCGCCGCGGAATAAATGTCCAAAAGGAAGGATAACCCCCTCTCCCCACTTTACCCGGGAGCTCCCAGTCTGATCCGGTTTTATGGCAGGCTCAGGCAGACAAAGAAATCGGATTGTCCGGCAGATGCCCCGCCCGGGATCAGGCCGGGCGGGCATATTGCGGGATTTTCAGGCACGCGCCGCCCCGCAGGGCCGATTGGTGAGCCATGATTCCGGGAACGGTATAGGACAGAGCCTCATAAACGTCTACCGCCGGACGGCGCAGCAGCCGGACCGCTTCGATAAACTCGTGGGTCAGGAATGTGTGCGACCCCTCGTGCCCGCTCTTGTGCCGCAGAGGTTCGGGAAGCAGATCGGTGGTCCACCAGTCTACCTGTCGATAAGGCTCGATCTCCGGTGCCCGGCGGTCAAATCCTCCGTCATCCTTTTCCTTCGCTTCCCCGGCCCTGACCTGGACGGCCGGAAGGCCGTTGGGATGCGGACAGTAAAAGCTCCTTTTTTCACCGATCCACTGGGCGCGCTCGCAGCCGCGATAGGCCCCTCTCCACCAGACATTCCCGCGGAAGGCATTCCCGCCGCTGGTCCGGAACATGGCGGATTCGTTCCAAAAGGGATTCTTATAGGGATTGTCTTTTAAAATCGGGTCGCCGTCGCCCCACCCATGACAGACCACTTCGACGAGGCGCTCCCCGGTGACGCTGATCAGCTGACTGGTCGTATGTGTCGGATAATGCATCGGCGCCATGCCGTAACGCCAGGTCTTTTTCCCGTCGACCACATAGAGAACTTCCAGGCCCGGGTGCTGGTATTCCGCTTCACAGTAGAAGACCTTACCCATGGCCCCTTCGCGGTATAGCTTACGCACCGAGATGGTGGACTGCTGGTAATAGCCGGTTTCGGCCATCATGTAAATCAGTCCGTGCCGCTTCACCGTATGAAGCAGCAGTTCGGCCTCCTCCAGCGAGCCCCAGACGGCAGGCACCGCAGAAATAACATGCTTGCCATGACGCATACATTCCACGACATGGCGTACATGCAGCGGGCCATCGGTAAAAACAGCCACGGCGTCGATGGAAGGATCCTTGACCAGCTCCTCCAGCGAAGGATAGGCCAGTGCACAGCGGTAGGCCTTCATGAGCCGTTCGCGGCGCTCCGGCCGCAGATCGCTGACCGCCTGCACCACGCAATCCGGGTGTTCGTGCCAATGAAAGTCGCAGCCGAAACCTCCGCCGACAATCCCGATTCGGACTTTTTTGTGCGGCGTATCGAAGGCCGCTCCGGTAAAGGAAGCCAGACCCAAGCAGGCCGTCCCTCCCTGCTGCAGAAAATCGCGGCGCGTGGTGGATTTATCGGATACATGGCGGTTACATGTCACTTTTTCTGATTTCATATTTATTCCTTATCAGGGGGTGAATGGTATGCGGCCCGGTAATATCCCGACTCAGCGCAGAACAGAACTGTTTGTTTCGGGACTGGAACCGCCCCGGCAATTCCGGCGGGCCGGCCGGTTTTGAGCCATGGCCTCATCGATCAGGGCGCGGGCGTTGTCGTAGAAAATAGCGCTCACTTCCGCAGGAGAAAGCCCTACGGTTTCCACCGCCTTGCAGATGGCACGCAGCTCCTCGTTTAAAAAGGAGGTAAACCGCAATTTCTTTTTTTCATCGCACAGCGAAAGGGACCATGGGCGGGGGGTCACATAGGTGTACTGATGGTTGATTTCCACAGCCTTTCCCTGTGCCAGGGCAATAGGTGTATCCGATCCGAAGAGCACTTTGCGGATGGGAACCCGGCGAAACAGGTAAGCCAGTACTTCCCAGTTCTGTACCATGGCAGTGTCAAAGAAGAGGTTGGGGAGCTCCCGCAACCCTTCCAGCCATCCGGTGATGCCGCGTAGGTAGTAGGCGCGTCCGGCGTGGGCCAGGACGATTCTGGCCCCCGGCCACCGGGAGCATATCTCCGCCAGCTGCCGGCGGTTGAGCGGGTCTTCGAGGCGTCCGGGACGAGGGATATGGAGCATGACCAGAAGAGACCGCTCATGCGCCATAGCCATTGCCCATTCGGGCAGCATCTCCGCAATCTCCGCATGGGGCAGATCGTCAGGCCTGGCAAAATCGGGATAGGGCTTGAAACCAAGAAATCCCTGATCTTCCAGATCTGCGATCACCTCCTCGACCCGGTCTCGACGCGGGTCGAGCAGCCGCAGGGGAAAAAAACGGCGGAAATCCGCACAGCCGCCCACATAGCGGTTGATCAGCCGGTTGGGGTAGGCCGGGTCGGGAAATCCGAAGCAGAGCGCTTCGCACCGGCGGCCGGGAAAGGAGATCGTCAGGTCTCGCTCCAGCTCTTGGTAGTTGTACGAGCGGATGGGAACGCCCCCGCAGCTGTAGGGCCGATCGGCCGGAAAGCCATCCTCCGGCCCGACATGGGTATGGGCGTCGAAGATCCTGGCGGGGAGGAAGCCGTCCAGCTCCTCCAGGAAAATGTGCTCGTTATAGTCTTTTTCTTCCGGGGTGTTCCAGGGATTCATGACAGGCAAGAGAGAGATTGGAAATCGATTTTCAGAAAGGCGGCCAGAGCCGCCATGGCTTCCCGCCGGTCTCCCGGTACCAGCGCGGCATGATGCGTGCCGCCGAGGTGGGAATACTCTTCCAGGAAACGCTCCAAGGGAAGAGGAGGACGAATCCAGGCGCGCACCCATCGGGACAGATCCGGATGGGTACCATCGGTCAACACCTCGACCGGGGCGACAATCAGGCGGAAGGAATCGTCCGGACCGGGAGCCAGGTTGACGAAGGTGCCCGGACCGGGCCGCGGCGCAGCAGCCAGCGTGGCCGGGTTGAGCGCGGGAGTGAAGGGAAATTCCTTCTCGTAGAGCACCGGTCTGGCGGCTGCCATGGATGGGTTGACCTCACCCATGTGCGACAGAAAAAGCGACTGTCCGGCCCAGTCGGCGCAAAAAATCTCCGTAAAGGTGGCGGTGCCGAAGCCCTGCGACAGCGCCCCGACGAGCGAAGCGGTAAGCACATCGCCTTCCCCGGCGTAACCCAAACCCCGCGCCATGGCTTGGCAGCATTCCAGGAAGGGCACGGTACATACCGGTCCGATCGGGTCCTGGAAGGAAAGAAAATTGAGGCTGAAGGCCCCGAAACCGCCCCGATCCAGGTACCGACGCAGACCCAGCCCTACGCGAACGGAGCGTGCATGCACCTCGGGGGAGCAGTCCACGCGGTAGCGCTCCTGATCGGCGGTCATTTCCGCGTCGATATCGGCCGTCTGGACGGCGGCGACCTCTCCTGCCAGTCCGGAAGGATCGATGTTCTCCACGGTAATACCGAATGTTTTCCGCAGTACCTGCCGGTTCACCGCGAAATCACCCATACCGGGAAACTGCCCGCCGATGCAGAGGGTACGCATCTTGCGCATGGCAACGGCAGCCCGTGCCGCACCGACTATGCTCAGGCAACGCGGCACCAGGCCGGCATCGTCCAGGTGCCCGGCGACAACGCGAAACGGTTTGCCGTTCCGCCGCAGAACGGAAGCCAGGTCCTGCACGCCGTGTACGCCATGGTTATAGAGCAGCCGGCACGGGTCTGCCTCCCGCCCGAAATCCCGATCCGGAGTCGTATCGAGCATGACCAAGGGTAATGGAGTAGCCGAGAGCACATCGGCCGATTCGAGAGAGGGAGAATAGGCCAGGTGCAGGGTGAAGATGGCGTTCACTCCGGCGGCTTCGAAATCTTCCACCGCCCGGGCGAAGTCGGGCCTCGTCCGTCCGACCGGCGCCATGTGGACCTGAAGTCCGCCTTTTTCCAATGCCAGGCGAACCTTTTGCACAAAGGGCTCCATCTGTCCGATGAGTTCCGGCAGGACTTCATCATAGAATTGGACATAGAGGGGCAACAGTCCGACGCTAAGCTGACTCATTTTTATATTCCCTCGGAATGGTGTAGGGCTTTCCCGCCGCGACATGTCCGCAAAGCCGTGTGAAAATATCATGATACAGGGCCCGTGCCTTGGTCAAATCCTTTGCCTGCACCTTTGCATCGCATGGTACCGCCTCTGTGGATGCCCAGGCGATTTCCGTATCGAATGCATAGAGGCATCCGCGTGTACCCATCCATTCGGTTTCGATGACCCGTCGCACAGGAACCGGAGCAAAAAGGGCGGCAAACAGAGAACAGATGTGCGGGTTCTTCGCCGCACCTCCGCACAGCACCAGGCTGTCGACGACACCGCGCCGCACGACGGAATCGAACATTCGCACAAACTCGAAAACCATCGAGGTAACCACGGCGCGGAACAGATCCTCCGATGTTGTGGACGGGCCAAAGCCGAACAGGGCGGCACAACCGGTCTCATCGGGACACAGGGCGTTCGGCCGGTTGAGCCAGGGCAAGGCCATGACGCCGGGCGGGGGCAGCAGGGACCGGGCCAGAATTTGCTCGGCATAGGCAATCGCCGCCTGTCTTTCGGGCCGGACGAAAGTAGTCAGGGCCCAATCCAGGGTCACATTGCCGGTCAGCAGGGGAAGGATGATCTGCCGGCCACTGCCTGAGGGTGCAGGGATGCAGAACTGGAAGGGAGCTCCGCCGCGGACATTCGCCGGTAATACAAAGTTGCCGACCCAGGCGGTGCCGAGCGAAACTTCCAAAGGCCGGTTGGAGATATGCTGCACCGACAGGTAGCCGGCCTCGTGATCGTTGTACGGTCCGGCCACCGGAATTCCTGGCGCCAGTTGCAGACGCTCGGCCATCTCCGCTGAAAGGGGCAGCGTCTGGTGACCCGGCCGAAGAGGAACAAATACATCCTCCGGAAGATCCAGCCTCTGTATCGGCTGGAGGGTGAAGCAGCCTCGCCTGGCATCGTAGCACCCCGACTGCAGCGCATGGCAGGGATCCTGGCGCCAGACGTGGGTCAGGGCAAAGTAGACAAACTCCCCGGCACCGACAAAGAGCCGGTCGCCGACGGACAGGTCGGGCCGCTGCTCCAGGATCCACTGCAAGCGAGCCAGACCCATCCCCGGTTCTTCCCGTAGCGAAAAAGACCGCCACCAGCGGGGAGGAATTTTCGCCAGAATTTTATGGAAATGCCCGAAGGCGCGTGTGTCGTTCCATAGAAACATCGGTGTGGCCGGTTCGCCGCGATGACGGTCGACAAGGATACTGCTTCCGCCTTGTGCCGCCAGTCCGATGCCGCGGACTTGCTGCCAGCGACGGCCGATTTGCCGGTGCAGGATTGCGGAAGCGGCACAGACAGCCTCCAGCAGGAGAGCAGGATCCTGCTCACGTCTGCCGCCGGCGTCGATGCTGAGAGGTAACGGCTGCTCGCTCTGAGCGCAGAGACGTCCGCTTTCGGAATCGAAAACGGCGGCCTTTAACGCGGTAGATCCGATGTCAAATCCCAGGTACATTTATTCTGGAGAAACGGTTACGACGGTCGCACTGCGATGCGATGCCAGCGCGGCTGTCAGAATTTTATGTTGCCGGGCGGTTTCCGCCGGGGTGACACAACCGGCGAATCGGCCAAGACTGCTGCCCGAGGACTGTTCGCTGAGGAAAGAGGCCCACATCTGTAGAATACTATCGGAAAAGCCGGTTTCAAAGATCCTGCCGGTGATGGTAGGGAAAGTGGGTTCGCTGCCCACATCGAGATTCTGCCATGCTTGTTCGCCTCCTTGGTAGTCAAGAAACCGGAGCGTATTGGCCTGCCGGGTGGAAAAGCGGGCGGAAAAGCGGCTGCCCAGAATCTCGAAATTCCAGGAATTCTTTTCCCCCGGGGCGATCCGCTGGGTTTTCAAGGTTAGGGGAAATGTCACTCCATTGCCGGGATCGGCTGCTTCGCAAAGCAACGTGGCATTGTCCCATGTTTCGCAGGGAACGAGATCCCCGCCGGTTCCGGGGCGATGGGAATAGAGCCGGGTGAGAATGGCCCGGACATTCCGTATCTCCCAACCGGCACGGATCGGGACGTGGAGCACATGCATACCTAGGTCACCCATACAGCCGTACTCTCCATTGGCCTGAACGGTCCGCTTCCAGTTCATCGGTTTTTGCGGATCGAGGTCGCTGGAGTGCCGGAAGGCGGCGTTGACTTCTAAAATGGTGCCGAACCGGCATGCTTCCATCATACTTCCGATGCGCTGCATGGCCGGATAAAACGGGAATTCCGAAGAACAGCGGGCGAAACACCCGGGATGCTCCCGGAGCGCCTCCAGAATGGCCCGGTTGGCGGCCATGTCTATGCCGAAGGGCTTTTCTCCCATGAGGTGTTTACCGGCACGAATCGCCGCACAGCAAATCTCGGCGTGGAGGTGGTGAGGGACGGCAACGTAAACGGCGTTCACGCCGGGATGGGCCAGCAGCTCCTGGTATTGGGCGGTGGACAGCTGGACATTCGGCAGGTGATCGGTAAACCAGCGCCGATTCTCCGCGACCGTATCGCAAACCGCTGCGATTTCCGGGCGGACCTCCATCCCCAGCAGGGCACACCAGCGGGCCGTGGCCGAAGCGAATTCGCGCCCCATCAGACCGCAGCCGATAATTCCGAAGCGTATGATTTTCATAATCCGAAATAAATGCAATAGGGATATTGTTACTTATTTTGACCGAAGAGAATGCTCTCTATGACAATCCGCAGACTACGGCTTCGATTTGTCCGACGATGAAATCCGCTACCGCCGTGGTGGCAATCAATGGGACCTTGGTCAGCAGTGCCGGCGGACAGTCGGCTTTATAGGTTTGCGAGCTGATATCGAGGCCGCGCCGGTTGAGTTCCCCGGCAACGGCCTGGGCTGTGTCCAAACCATGGAAGTACACGGTGCTCATGTGCCGCCGACCTTCGACCGCACGAATCGTTTCCGGATAAGCTGCGGCCAGTCCTCGCAGGCGGTTTTCGTAAAAATCTCCCACCGCCTGGGTGACCTCGGCGTTTTCCCGGGCCCAGCGCATGGTGACGAGATAGGCCAGAGAGGCCATCTCCTCTTGCCCGTTGGTAACCAAAGCCCCAAACTGAGGCAGACAGTCCATCGCGGAGCTGAAAAGGAGACGGGAAGCAGGGTACTCGCCGCCGGGAAACCCTTTGCCGACGGCCAGAAACGACGGAGTCAGATTCCATTCGCGAACCATAAAGAAGTCGTGATGCCACATGCAGCTCTGGATTTCGTCTGCCAGCGTCGGGACATCGTGCTGCCGGCAGAGACGATAGGCGGATTGCAGAAATCCCGGTGTAAGCAGGCGGCCGCCGTAGTTCATCATCACGATTTCGTGCAGAAAACCGGCTATCTTGTATCGCCCGCTTTCCCATTGCGAGAAGGCCGTTTCCATATCCTCCAGGCAGTTAGGCCGGATCGGCTGAACCCGGTACAGACCGGACTGTTCGGCGCCCTCGCGGAAGTCCGCCCACATGCCGCGCATTGTCTGGGCGAATACCGTAGTTCCGTGATAATTGGCCTGCAGGCCGCCTTCCTCGCTGCCCATCACCAGAAAAACCGGGATACGGCCGGAATACTTCGGATCGGGAAACTCCGGCTGTACGCGGTAAAAGCGGGCCAGCATCATCTTCAGGGCGGCTTCCACCGCCAGGCTTCCGGTTTCCAGGTTCAGGACCCGATTGCAGACATAGAGATCCGTTGCCGAGAGAAGCTCGCTGTATCCCGGATCCTGCCTGCCGGAAAGACCGTTGGCCGCGGCTACCAGTTCTTCTTCCAGGATGCGGGTGAACCGGCCCCGAGTGTTGTTGTGTGTGGCATTGGGAATACCCAGACGGCGGGCGCGCTCCAGCAGGGCGTATCCGGGAAAGCTGTGTCCCAGAGGGGTGTGGTAGTGTTCGCTCTTGGAGATCAGGTATAGCCTTCCGTCTTCACCCAGGCGGAAAAGTCCCAGGGCGCTCAGAGGAGCACGGCCTATACGGCTGGCTCGATCGAACATACGAGTCGTGGCTCCGTGGGGAGTAGACGGGTTCACTGGCTCCAGGAAACGTTCTCCGACCCGCTTCAGCAGTTCGTGTTGGCGTTCCAGAAAATTTACCGGCAGAAAATCGACCGGTTCGAAGGCCACCTCTCTCAGAGAATCGAGATCCTCGCCGGTCAGGGCGGAACAGGCGCGGCAGGTCTCGTCCGCACACTGCTCTCCGAGAAAATCGGCCAGAGACGCTTGCACGGGCAGAAAATCCACCGAATGAATCGTTTGGTTTGACATAAGTAAAAATTAAAGTCCTTTGGCCGGACCAAAGAATTGGAAATAGAACAGATAGGCATACAGGGCGACCACCAGTCCGGCAAAAATGGTCCACCATAGAAAAAGATTACGAAAACCCCGGTTGCGCTCCCGCTCGGCGGCCGGCAGGGCGGCCATTCGCGGCGTCCAGAGGATACCGGCCAGTTTTTCCGGCGCAGGCGGACGGGTACAGAGCGAAACGATCACCATGGCGGCAATACAAGTCAGCCAGACCAGGAAGGTCCGGTTAAGCCAGTTATTGTAGGGACGCAGCAAGGCAACCTCTTGGAAAAGGAAATATTCCACAAAGGCGGTAAAGGGAAATCCAAACCAGAGCACAAACGTAGCCGCCGCGGCTGTGGCTCTCCCCCAGATCACCCCCACCAGGAACAGGGCGGCAATGGGAGCCGCGACCCAGGCTCCGACGTTCTGAATGACATCGAACACGCCCAGTTTTCTCTGGGTAAACCAGATGGCCAGCAGTGTGGCGATCAGCAGGATGAGGAAGGCGCTCCAGCGTCCGACCCGTACCAGCTGCGGATCGTTTCGCTCCCGGCCGCAATAGGGAAGATAGAGGTCCATGGTAAACACCGTACTGCTGGAGTTCAACACGGAACTGACATGGGAAAGGATCCCGCTGGCCAGCGCCGCCATCACAATCCCGCTCAGCCCCGCAGGCAGCAGCTCACGGACCAGCGTGGGAAAAGCCAGATCCTTGTCGCTCAGGTTCGGATACAAACGGAAAGCGATAATGCCGGGAATGACGACCAGAAGCGGGAGCAGGATTTTCATGAAGCCGGCAAACACCACGCCCATGCGCGCATCCCATTCGCTGCGTGCCCCCAGGCAACGTTGAACGATGAACTGGTTGGTGCAGTTATACCAGATGCCGATGGAAAAGAAGAGAGTCCAAACTCCAAGCCAAGGGTAATCCGGATCGGTAATGGGATAGGCGATCTTGAACTTTTCCGGCGCGGCATGCATCAGGGCGGTCAATCCGCCGACCTGTCCGAGTCCCATGACGGCGACCATCAGTCCGCCGGCCATCATAACCACGAATTGCAGAAAATCGGTCCAGGCCACCGACCGCAAGCCTCCGTAAATGGTGTAGCTCCCGACCAGCAGGGCGATTACGACGATGGTCAGAACTTCATTCAAATCGAACATACCGCGCATGGCCTTGGCCCCGGCCAGCATGACCACCGCCATTTGCGCCACCACCCAGAGCACCAGGCAGCAGACGGCAAAGAAGGTGCGGCAATGCGCGTTGTAACGCCGTTCCAGAAACTCGGGCATGGTGTAAAGCCCGCCGCGGATGTAAAAAGGCAGAAAGATCCAGACCAGTGCGGAAAAGGTGATGACGTTGCCCCATTCCCACTGGGCGACGACAAAACCGACGGAATAGGCGATGCCGACCATACCGATGAAGTGCTCGGTACTGATGTTGGCGGCAATAATCGATCCGCCCACCGCGTACCAGGGCAGGCCCTCGCCGGCCAGAAAGTAGTCGCGGGCACTCCCGGTCCGGTTCCGCGCTACCACCAGCCCAAGAAAAACGTTCAGCGCCAAATAGAGCCCGAAAAGTAGAAAATTCATGGTCCGGCTTTTATCGTTTGTGGTTTCTGTGGTTCAGGCATTAGCGATTTCCAGGCACGCGCAGCCGGACCGCGATGATCTGCTGGTCCGGGCGTACGAAACGGTCCTTTTCCTCCGGCAACCGGATGGGAAAGGAGACAACACCTACGGCATGCGCCAGGTTGGTTTCCGGGCCGTTCCGATAGGGATTATAGGGGAAAACCGGCCAGATCAATGTCGCCTCCCGGTCTGCTTCGAACGTCCAACCGCCGTGCCGCAAGGGTCCGCGGATAGTCCGGCTGATTTTCTCTTTGTCGAGCTGTAGCCGATTGCCCGCACCGAAATCCAGTTCTTTCCCCGGAAGCAGATGGAGCTGCAAGGAAAGCCTGGCATTGTCCGGAGCGGTCCCCCGGCCGGTGAACTTAAAGCGCAGCTCAAGCGTTTCTTCGCTAGCCGGCGGAATTTCGATCTGGGCCAGGAAGGAATTATAGGCGAGCCACAGCCGGTCGCCGGTGTCGCTCATATCGAGATAGCCTCTGAGGGGGAGATGGTGTGTTACTCCATCTGAAACTTCGAGAAAGGTAGCCAGTTCCGGCTGGTTCTTGCTGTTGCCTCCGCAGAGGATAAGCCCGGCCTTCTGGTGGAAAACACTGAGGTTCGACTGGCGGTCGAGAAGCCACTGGTTGGAGGCCGGCTGCGAGGCGGTCAGCCCGGAAAGGCAGTCGAGCCATGGCCCCGTTTTGCGGATACCCGCGGGACCGGTCAGGCGTTCCGAATAGCTGAGTCCGTCGAGAGGCATGGGAGCCAGGGGCCCTCCATGGTAATACAGGGCGTTCTGGGCGATGCGTCCCAGGGCTTCCATGTCGAGCCGCTCCGCCGGAAAACACGAGAAGAGGAACTGGGCGAGCCGGCGCCCGGCGCCCGAATGACTGAAGGCGAAGTTGCCGTATAGACCGAAGTCCCAGTAACGATTGCGGTCATTCAACACCTCCACCGGCTGGCCGTCGGGGTAGGTGAAATGCAGATAGAAAGAGGTGGCCCGGCGGATAGCCTCCAGGGCGGCCGGGTCCCGCGTGGTTTCCCAGTAGACTGCCACCGAATCCAGGGTCAGCAGACCATAGCCGCCGGTCGGGCCTGCCGTGCTGTATTCCCCCCAGTAACCGTCGACTGCCTGCTCGGTTGTAGCCAGCCGATGCAGAACATGCTCCCCCAACCTGGACCACTCTTTGTTTCCAAACTGACGACCGGCCAGCAGGAGGTTGAGGGCCCAGAGGGAGTAATGGTTCATGGACGTGCCAAGAAATGAATTGGTATAAGCCGGAAAATCCCGCCATTCGGCGGTCCGGACGGCCACCTGTGCCACGTTGCGCACCAGGGCAGCACGCCAGCGTTCGGCACGCGGGGCTTCCAGCCAGGTCTCCAGGAGGCGGTAGGCCTCGAGCCACATGAAGGTATCGCGGTAGCTGTCCAGTCTCCAGTAATAGCGTCCGCGCTCATCCTCCCGGCAGGCGAGGTCGCCGATGCGCCAGGCCAACGAGAGCAGGGAAGCGTCGTTGTATCGGGGGTTGTCCGGAGACGACCGTGTATAAAGTACCGCCGCCGCCAGGATGGAATGGGGAAAATGGCGCCATCCGGCCTGCTCCTCGATTTCCGAAAGGCTCAGGCGGGATCCGGCAGGGTAACGCGCCTCCACCCGCTCGATTCCTGCCAGTAGCGACCGAAAATAGGCACCCGGAAGATCCTGCCCCTGCGCAACCGCTTGGCAGAGGCAGGTCAGCACGATCGCCCATTGGATCACCGTGGATGGAACCATGATCATGCTGTTTTTCCGGCTTTCCTCAGAACCGTATCTTCATGCCGAGTTGAATGGTGCGGGCATCGACCGTAGTACCGGTGATCACACCCATGGTGGACGGCACGGAGACATTGGCTGCAGGTTGGGCAAAGCTGGGATGATTGGGCAGGTTGAAGAAATCGGCTCGGAATTCTGCCTGCACCCGTTCGGTGATCGCTGTGTTCTTGGAAACGCTGAGATCGACAATCGTCTGTCCCGGTCCGGTCAAGAGGTTACGGGAGCTGTTGCCGAAGGTGTAGCTGGCGGGAGCGGCAAATGCCTCCGGATTGAACCAGCGGGCGATGGTCTGTTTTTCCGGATAGAAATCCGAGGAGACCGCATTGGCCCGGCTGGCATAGTGACCGCTGGCCGTCGGGGAGAAGCCTACGCTGAAGGGCGCGCCGGAGCGGAACTGCAGCACCGAGGCCAGGCGCCAGCCGCCGATCATCTTGCCGATGACCCGGTTGCCGACGGAAAAACACTTCCCCGGACCGAAGGGCAGATCGTAGGTAACCGACGTGTAAGAAACGAAGCGGCGGATGTTGTCCGCTGGTCCGCGATCGTTCGCCGCATTGTAAGGGTCCTGCGGCGAACCGCTGATGCCGACGTTATCCAGCGACTTCGTCCAGCTGAAGCTGGTGGTGAAAAACAGCCCGTTGCGATTACGCTTGGTAGCCTCCATCTGCATCTGGTGGGTGATGGACTGGCCGATAAACATCATGCCGTAAATATTGGCCCAGGGTTGGAAGGGGCGCAGCTCCTGCAGGTTGCCGGCCCGCTGCGGATTGGGTTGATTCAACTCGTAATTCACATAAGGAATCCGGTTCCCCTTGTTGCCGACGTAGGAAACCCGAAAGCCGATTTCGCCCGGCATCTGCCGCTCCACGCTCAGGTTCCATTGCTGGGAGTAGGGATTGCGTATCTGGCGGTTGACGGCATAGAGGACGGGGTTGGCGGTGGTAACCGGAGTGACACTGAAAGGATTGGACAGACTGATGGTCGGCGCTGTGGCCCCGCCGGTGAAGGACTGTACTAGGCGGAACGGGGGATTGCTGATGCCGAGTTGGTAAATTCCTTGGTACATGGCGATAAGATTATAAAAGATACCATAACCTCCGCGGACCACCGTCTTACTGTCGCGGAACGGGCGGAAGGCAAACCCGAAGCGGGGAGCCCAATCCTTGTGGTCGGGAAGGAGGATGTCGGATCCCCAACCGATCGCTTCCGATTGGACATAAGGGTACAAATTGAGCAGGGTCTGGTTGGCGGTGGCCGGAACCTGGTTTTGCACCGTGCGCAGAACCAACCGGCCGTCGGTCAGGTTCACATTGGTCCATGATCCGTCTCGTTCGCTGAGCTGGGTCTGCATTTCGTAGCGCAGCCCGACATTGAGGGTCAACCTCGGACTGACCTTCCAGTCGTCCTGTATATATCCGCCGTAGCGCTGTTGACCTATGACGTTGGGGGGTGTGGCCGTGGCCCGTGTGGCGGCAGTCGGGTAGCCCAGGAGGAGGTCCGCGACCGCATTGCCAGTGTAGCGGCCATTGAAACTGAAGGTGCCCAGCGCAGCCGCTGTCACCGAGGGATTGGTGGAAACCCGGCTGAAGGCCATGTCGATTCCTGCCTTGGTCACATGCGAACCATGCACCCAGGTAAAGGTGTCGCCGATCTGTTCGGTGATCTGCGGATTGGGATCTGCGCCGCCGTAGTCCTTGATCGCCGTAAATCCGGTGATATTGAAGGTAGGCAATCCGCCCACCGGTAGGGGAGTGAAAAGCTGGGGAAACAGGGTGGCGGGATCGAAGTCCTGGTTCTGCCCCATGCGGATGTTGACATGGGCGAAATAGGAAGCGCGCAGCTCGTTGGTCATATTCGGCGACAGAATCCGGGTGTAAGTCAGGCTGGCCATCTTGGTCCGAAAGCCTGCATTGGAATAGTTACCATAGGCTCGGGGCGAATACTGGTTGACCTCATAGGGACTTCCTTTTCCGTAGTTCAGGGCCAGGAAGAGGGAATTGTGATCGTCGATGTTTTGATCGATACGAGCGGAGGCGCGATTGACGCCGATCTTGTTCAGCAGCGTCTCCGCGTAGTTGTATGTTTTTTTTCCGGGCAAGTTAGGCAGCGGAACAAAGCTGAGAACTTTAACGGCCCGGCTGTCCAGGCGGTTGCCGGGAATGATGTTATTGGGGAAGGCGGCTTTGGTCAGAGGGTCTTTGATCGTTGGATAGCTGGTGAAATCTCCTCCTCGGATTTCAGGGATGGGTACGGAGAATGTGCCCGGGTTGGAGTTGCGAATCCGCAGCCCTTCATAGGATAAAAAGAAGAAGGTCCGGTTTTTGAGAATCGGGCCACCCGCAGAGGCACCGAATTCGTTGCGGTTGTAAGGCTGCCGCGGACGGGAAATCGAATTATTGAAAAAGGCGTTGGCCGCCAGTTCCCGGTTGCGGTTGAATTCGTAAACCGATCCGTGGAGCTCATTGCTGCCGCCCTTGGTGAGCATGGATACGGCTACCGACCCACCGTATTCCGCCTTGGCGCTGTTGCTTTCCACCTTGAATTCCTGAATGGTGTCGAGCGAAGGCTGGGTTGCCAGGCTAGTGGCATAGGAGTAAGCTCCGCCGCCGTTGCCCAGATCGTTGATGGTCACCCCGTTGACGGTGAAAAGGCTGCCGCCCCAGTGTTGGGCGCCGCCGATCTTGGGATTCGAAGCGGAATCGGTGCTGGCATTACCGGCGGCCGTAAAGATGAACATATCCAGGGTTCTGCCGTTGACCGGCAGGCTTTCGATGGCATGGGTATCGATCACCAGCGCCACCGAAGAGGTTTCCGACTGGACCACAGGCGTACTGGCCGTCACCGAAACCGTTTCCTGCAGCTCGCCGACTTCGAAAAGTAAGTCGTTGCGCACCGTGGCATTCAGCATCAGGTTGATGTTCTCGATCGTAATGGTGCGATAACCGGGATGTTCGGCGCGAATCCGGTACAGTCCCGCAGCCAGGTTGGGCACCACGTAGTCGCCGGAAGCGTTGGTAACTGTGCTCCGGGTGACGCCGGTTCCCTGGTTGGTCACCGTAAGGTTCGCACCGGCGATGATACCACCGGCGTCCCGGGCCGTACCGACCATCGTTCCGGTAACGGATTGTGCTTGCAAGATCGGGACCAACAACGGAAAGATAAAAAGCAGAAGAATGAGGGTACGTTTCATGGATACCTCCGGAAGTGTAAACGAAGACAGACAGTCTGAAATGACAATTTTCGAGAGTTCGAACGTAATGTTCATTATATATGAACGTTACATCCATAATAAAAAAATGTCAACGCATATGTTGCCAAGGAATGAAAATCCGGAAAATATCATTTATTCAATTAGGTAGGCAGCCGGAAACGATCCCGTCAAGGTTTTCTTGACAATCCTTCAGATTCGAATTAAACATTCAATAGAAAAGAATTATTCATTCACCAGAACTGTACATCCAACGCCGGTGAATCAGGAGGGCACCATGAAACCGTTAGAACGACAGATTCAGATCGTAGCGCGCCTTCGCGCCATGCAAAGAGAGATGTCGGTGGAAGAACTGGCCGGACTGTTTTCCACTTCGGCCCTGACCATTCGCAGAGACTTGGATCGCCTGATACGCGAGGGACAGATCCTGAGAACCCATGGCGGCTGTGTACTCCGCAGCACTGCCGAATCCCCTTTTCAGAAAAGGCTGTCGGTGCACTATCCCCTGAAAGCTGCCATCGGCCGGGCCGCCGCGACCGAGATCCAGCGCGGCCAGGTCATCCTGATCGATGACGGATCCACCACTTACCACCTGGCTGCCAACCTTGGCGAAATCGGCAACCTCACAGTTTATACCAATTCGATTGCTATCATCCCGGTACTCAGCCGTTTTCCTCTGGTACTGCTACGGATCCTCGGCGGAGACTATCACCGCGACTTGAAGTTTCTCGGCGGAAGCATTCCCGAATGGATCCTAGAGCGGCTGGAGTTCGATCAGGCCTTCGTCGGTGCCGATGCCGTCGACGCCGACGGGCGCTGCCTGGTAAGTGATCTGGTGGTAGCCCGGCTCACTCAGCTCATGCTCAAGAGGGCCCGCCGCCGGGTTCTGCTGGCCGATCCCCATAAGGCCGGCGGCAGCAGTCATGCGGCTTACGGGAACCTGCGCGATTTCGATCTCTGGATCACCACGGCCGGCATGGAGCCGAGCCGGCTCGATCACTACCGGAATATGACCCGGATACTGGAAGCGGAAGTTGCCCTCGACGACCATCCGCCGGCGGAAAAAGAGGAGGATCTAGTCGGACACTAAACTGCCGTGGTTGAAAAAGAGATTGGGTGATCGAGCTGATTGGTCACCGAACGAATTTGGGATACCGTCAAAGGAAAAAATGTTCCTGTTCACTTCCTGGGGCTGATGATTCCAAGGGTTGGCAGGCTTGTCCAGCGGTATTTTCTGGTTTCGGTACCCTTCCTGATTTTTCCGAGAATGGCTTCCCGTGTGTCCTCGCTGACGCCAAACCAGTCCCGGAGGGTCTTGTGTTCGAGGGCAGCACGGCGTCTGAGTTCCTGGACGAAATCCTCGGAATAGAGTTCGGCGAGGAGGTAATCCGCGGGTTCGTCCTCCAAAGGACCGAGGAAAAGGTAGGCATCGTAATTGTCGGCAAAGGTTCCGGTGACTGTCCGATAGCTGATCTCCGGCAGGGCATCGAAGGGTTCCTTTCCGAATGGACTGTTATCGATGGTAAAGGCTACAGGACTGTTCCCATTCAGGGCAAAGGCCTTGTCGAAAACGCCGCCCCGGATACGGCCCCGTACCCGGCCATGGTTATCCATGATCGCCTGATGGGTGAAGATGGAGTAGACATCACCCCGCGGCAGCCTCGCCGCGAGAAGTGCCCCTGCAGAGGGGATTTCCGTGTGAGTCATGGTGGAGGCGAATCCAGGTGCGGCCGTTCTGTAAACATGCAGCGTACCGACGATAAACAGACAGTGTCTGGCATCCCGCTTCGATCGCAGATCCCTTTCGATCGTCTCGGCCATGAAGGCATTCCTGTTCGGAGCCGTTTCAAAGAATTGCTGCAACTCCTCCTTTGTCCGTAACGTGCCGTATGGCCGTCGGATATCGACGGCGACCACCTTGATACGCCGGGCAGGTGGCAGGGTTCGGTTGAGCCGCCACAGGTCGCACAGAAATTCAAACATGCCCCGATCCGGCCAGCCCTCATTCTGTATCTCCCGCAAGACTCGCAGAACCAGTTCAGGTTCCAGGTGGTCTCTGCTCAGGAATGTGTCCAGATCGACCTGATTATGCGCAGAAATTTCCATGTAGACGGTTCCTGTCGACTCGGGAAACATTTTGTCTACGAGAAGGCTTCGACAGAAATCCCAGGACCATTGCCGGCGGTGGATCTCCCCGTAAAGGACCAGTCTGTGCCTTGCCAAGGCATCGAGTACAAGGGTTTTAGGATTCTGACCGTTCTTTTTCAGATAGTTGAGGAACGGGGAAGGGTCGGTCGGTTCCTGAGTGAGGAGCCGGATCCTCTGGGCAAATTCGTCAAAAAGAGCGGCCTTTCTAGTAAAGGTCGTGCGGCATTCCTCCAGGCTCATTCCCATGTCTTCGCCTGCATTCAACCACTGATCACCCTCATGACTCATATAGCGTATGGAATAGTATTCTTCCGAGGAGCGGCTGATGACGCAGGCCACCGAGTCCTTATACCGTATGACCTCGTGGATGAGGGTATGGAGGAGTGTCCTCCGCTTTTTTTCGCTGACCACTGCGTCCGCTTGGTTAGGTCCGGGGAAAAAAGTCCTGAATCTCTGGCTGCTGGCAGGCCCCAGCTTATTCTCCTTCCCATGGAGTGCGAGATGGTTGAAAGTTATGTAAGCGCTCAGTGGTGAACTCAAATCGAAAATATCGGGAAATTCATCGATTTTCTTATCGACAGGCATCGTCTTGAATTCCGTACCGGGAATCTGTCCGGTGGCAACCCTGGAGGAAATGAGAAATAGGGCCAAAACCAACAGGACCCTGGTAAAGGAATTTTTTTGTGAAGAGTAGTTTTTTAAACAAAGAGGCGTGTTTCTTTCCTGGATCTGAGTCTTGTGCATCGTATTCTCCATTTGTTTGAAAACAGTTATTTCCGGAATCCATAGCAAAAGATTCCGGCGGCAACCTGGAGAATAGCGAACGGATCTTAACAAATACCCATGTGGTATCTTAACTTTTCCTTAAATTTACTTCCTGGTATTGGAAACACGATTCCAGAGAGTTACTGACCGTTGGAGGATCGATTCCGATCGTCAGGTTCAGCGATTCGGGCAGCGGGTGGCAGCTTGGGGGTGCAGCCGCGGCAGCCGGATCTCGAATACCGTTTTTACCGAATCGCTTCGAGCGGATATTTCGCCCTGGTGAAGCCGGGCGATGTTTTGGGCGATAGCCAAACCGAGTCCGGCGCCTTCGTTCGATTCGGGACGTGAATCTTCGATCCGGTAAAATCGTTCGAAAATTCGCTTCAGATGCTGTGGATGGATGGGGGGACCGTAATTGACTACCGAACAGGAAATCCATCCGGTCTCATTCGCCACGATCTCCAGATCGATCATCTTCCCCTGCCGGCCGTAACGGATGGCATTGGTCATCAGGTTCTGGAATGCCCTCACCAGCAGGGCACCGTCGGCCAGAACCAAACACTCTTCGTCTGGGAAGCAGAGTCGATATTCCATCCCGGCGGACTGCAGGACGGGCACGAATTCTTCGGCCAGTTGCCCCAGTAGCTCCTTGAGATCGATTTTCTCCTGCTGCAACTGGAAAGGGCCATGAGCAACGGTGGTATATTCGAAAAGATCGTCAATCAATCGTTGGAGCTGGTACGATTTCTGGTAGGCAACGCCGGCATAACGGCGCAGAGTCGTGAGATCCTCCACCGGACCCTTCTCGATCAGCTCCAGATAGCCGAGTATCGAGGTCAGGGGAGTGCGCAGATCATGGGAAACACTGGAAATCAAATCGTTTTTGCTCTTTTCCATCCTCTTTTCTTCGTCTACCCGCTGCCTGAGACGGGCCGTCATCTCCAGGAGGTGCGTACCGAGTTCGCCCAGTTCGTCTGCGGACCGGTGCCGGATTTGGATATCGAATCGACCCTGGGATACCTGCTGCAAAGCCCGGGAAATCTCTTCCAGATACAGGATGCTGGAGCGACTCAACAGGAAGAAGTAGAGCAGAAAGAAACTGAAGCCGGCCAGGATGCTCAATGGTACGACACCGATCTCCGTTCGCAGGTTCTGCAGCAGTTGAAACAGATGGCTGGAGCGGTGGTTCCGCGCGAGCTGATAGGTCAACTGTACCAGCAGGGCGACGCTCATGCTGGCCAGGTAGATGCTGACGCTGAAAAGGGCGATGATCTTCCACCGGATGCTGAAGATTCTAATTTTCAAACTTGTATCCCACGCCCCAAACCGTCAGGATTCGCCGGGGTTGCGAAGGATCGTCTTCGATCTTCTCACGCAGCTTACGGATGTGAACCATGACCGTGTTGTTGGAGCTGTAATATTGTTCCTTCCACACCCGACGGAAGATCTCTTCGGCGGGGAAGACCCGGCCTAAATTTGCCGCCAGCAACGCTAGAACTCCGAATTCGATGGATGTAAGCCTAACCTCCCGATCTCCCAGGAATACCTGATGGGTGACTGGATCCAGCATCAGATCCCCCGCCAGGATGCGTTTGTCGTTCGAGGAGGCGGACCGGTTCGGATTCAGATACAGGTAGCGCCGCAGCTGAGCTTTCACCCGGGCCAGCAATTCGATCACATGGAAGGGTTTGGTCAGGTAATCGTCGGCGCCGGTACTCAAACCCATCACCTTGTCCATGGCCTGGGATTTGGCACTGAGCATCAGAATCGGAATGCTGCGGCTTTTCCGTATCCTGCGGCAGACTTCGAATCCGTCAAGACCCGGCATCATGATGTCGAGAATGACCAGGTGGATGGGGGTGGATTCCAGGATCTGGATGGCCTGGGAACCGTCCATGGCTTTCCAGACATGGTATCCCTCATTGTTCAGATGGATTTCTACGAGATCGGCGATCTCCTTTTCGTCATCCACCATCAGGATGTTGGGCCGATCATCCATGGATTCATTCCCTTTCATTCACGGAACCGCCGAAAGCCGGAACAGCCGGTGATGGATAATTCCGGGCCGCTATGTCTCGCAGGATCATGGACCGGGAACTCCGGATCACCGATATGGATAAGTAAATGGATTTTTAGCGTCTTCATCACCGAAAAGTTTAGGATACCTTCCGCAAAAGAACAAACTGAGATTGGCAATAATTCGAGGAATCCTCGATCTTTGAGGTAGTGGAAGCCGTGCAGGAGGAAGGCGAAGTCGGCGGCGGATGGGCCAGGCTGTGGTTCTTGAAGCGCACGTCGTCGCCCATGTCCTCCTTGGGCTCCCAGCGGTAGCTGAAGGGGGGATTGGCGACGATGGCGTAGAACTTGGGCATTTTCGCCGGATTGGTCTCGCGCAGGAAGTCCCAGTCGTTGGTGAGCGTGTCACCGTAGTAGATCTCGAATTCGGTGTCCTTGACCCCATGCAGCCGCATGTTCAAGCGTGCGAGGTTGGCGATGTTGGCCCGTTCATGGTGTGGAGTTTCCGATGGTGGCGGGAGCATCTTGCTCCCGTGTTAGAGAGGGGGAGCTGGAAGCTCCCGCCACTTTGGGATTGGCGCGGATGTAGCGGCGGATGGCGTGCATGGCCGATTCGTTGCGCACGATGTGGTCGTAGGATTCGTGCTGCCAGAGTTGCCCCGCGCGGCCCAGTCGCTCATTGATGCGATTGGCAGTGAACGATTTCCAGGAGTGCAGGATCTCGGCAAGCCCGTGTCCGGCGAGCGGCTTCACCAGGAGATGGATGTGATTGGGCATGACCACATATTCATCCAGGACATAGCGCCGGCCGTCGAAAAAGCGAAGGGCGCCGTGAATGATTTCGGCTATAGCGGGATCGCGCAGAACACAGGAGCCACTGCCCGCATTCAAGAGGCTTTCGTAGCGTTCGGAGAAAAGGCGGTGATACTCGGCGAGTTCCTCGCGGGAGAGATTATGGACATCGTGTGTCCGCTTCCATAGCTCCCGCTCCTCCTTCATCTTCTCGACCACGGCGTGCGGAAGCGCATCGGCCAGACGGTAGGTGACGAAGTACCAGATCGAGCCCTGTTCCCAGTGGGGAAGGTTGCCGCCGGTGCGGATGTCGATTTCGGTCATGGGATTCAGGAATTCCCACATGACGGCTGGGTCCTCTAGAGTGGCGGGAGCATCCTGCTCCCGTGTCCGAATGAGGGAGCTGGAAGCTCCTCCCACCATGGAACCACCCGACTTCATAATTGATCTCGGCAAGATCGGAAGAATTAATTACGGGATAATTTGTTTCTCTACAAAGATGATGGTTCCGGCAATAAAAAGTTTCTATTTTATAGTATTTTATTTTAAAAAGTGAGGATCCTCGGGTAGAAATGAACCGTGATAGTCTAAAGGAATAGAAAACGTTATTTCGTGATTCTTGTTTATAACTGGAAGCAGAATTGAAAGGTCTGTAATGATTCTCTGTCGATTGAAAAACCTTGACATTCATTATGAAGCCTGCGGCACAGGCCGCCCTTTGATCTGTCTGCACGGCTTTTCTCCCGATCATCGTCTGATGACCGGTTGCCTGGAGCCGATTTTTGCACAGCGTTCCGGCTGGCAGCGTATCTATCCTGATTTACCTGGCATGGGCCAAACACCCGGTCCGGCCTGGCTTACCCATTCGGACCAGATGCTTGAGATGGTGTTGGAATTCATAGACCAGGTTATTCCCGGCCGGCGTTTTGCCCTGGCCGGCGAGTCTTACGGAGGCTACCTGGCGCGAGGCATCGTCGCTCGCCGGCCTGATCTGGTGGATGGTCTGTTGTTGATTTGCCCGTTAATGTTCGCCAACCAGGCGGACCGCATGCTGCCGCCCCAGTCTGTCCTGGTGACAGACCCGATGCTCCTATCCAGTCTGGAGCCGGCCGATCGGGAAGCATTTGTCGCGGTTGCTGTGGTTCAAACCCAACCCGTTTGGGAACGCAGCAGAGACGAAGTGATGTCGGGTATTCAAATAGCCGACAAAGAATTTTTATCCCGCCTGCAGATGCACGGCTATGCTTTCTCCTTCGATGTCGATACCACTCCTTTTGCTAAACCTACTCTATTGCTGACCGGCCGTCAGGATACCTCGGTCGGTTACCGCGATGCCTGGCAAATCGTCGAGAACTATCCACGCGGCACATACGTGGTGCTGGACCGCGCCGGTCACAATTTACAGATCGAGCAGCCGGCCCTGTTTCAATCTCTGGTCGACGAGTGGCTGGACCGGGTGGAGGAATGCTGGTGATAGCAAGTCATTTTCTTCCATTGATGCAATGATTTCCTCCTGATATACTCCATGGGATCTACATAAACAACAATGTTTTTCCAATCCGATTTACTGATAGAGTGATTCTTATGGCAGTCCTTACCCGAACTGAACTTGACAACCTGATCCGCGATCGTCTGGCCTCCGATCCCGATTTCCGGGAAAAACTTTTGGCAAATCCACGAGCCACGGTAGAAAGTCTAGTCAACACCTCCATACCGGAAGCTGTCACCATTGACGTCCACGAGGAGAGCCTCTCCCACGTGCATATCGTCATACCGGCAGTTACGTCCGGTGGGGAACTGGCCGACGATGATCTGGAACTGGTTTCCGGCGGAGTCTGCTGGGCCAACTGTAGCGATTATGGTCATTGGGCGTAACTACTCCCCGCTTCCAAACCAGAATACTTTGGTCGGTTACCGCGATGCCTGGGAGGTAATCGAAAACTATCCGCGCGGCACATACGCGGTGCTGGATCGCGCCGGTCACCATTTGCAGATCGAGCAGCCGGCGCTGTTTCATTCTCTGGTCAACGAGTGGCCGGACCGGGTGGAGGAATGCTGGTGATAGCAAGTCATTTTCTTCCATTGATACAGTGTTTTTCTCCTGATATACTCCATGCGATGCTCCTAAACAACAAGGTGTTTTCCAATCCGATTTACTGATGAGGTGGTACTTATGGCAGTCCTTACCCGCACTGAACTTGACAGCCTGATCCGTGATCGTCTGGCCTCCGATCCCGATTTCCGGGAAAAACTTCTGGCAAATCCACGAGCCACGGTAGAAAGTCTTGTCAACACCTCCATACCGGAAGCTGTCACCATTGACGTCCACGAGGAGAGCCTCTCCCACGTGCATATCGTCATACCGGCAGTTACGTCCGGTGGGGAACTGGCCGAAGATGACCTGGAACTGGTTTCCGGCGGAGTCTGCTGGGCCAACTGCGAAGATATCGGTCCTTGATCATGAGCCGAATCTGAATCAAGTGGACAGGAGACTGCGGACCAAGGCGACATTCGATCTGACGGCAGACAGGTTTGACTGCCATGCGCTGCGCTTCTTCAGCCTGGCTGCCGATCTGCTACCCGGTATTTTCCGTTTCCGAGGAAACGAGTCGGTACTGGACGTAGCCGCTGGCACCGGTATTTCGTCATTGGCCATGGCCGTCCATCTGCCGAGCGGCTGCGTCACCGCCGTCGACATTTCCGCAAAGATGCTGGCCAAGGCCGCAGACAAGTGCCGGGATAGGGGGATTTCCAACATTTCCTTCCATCAGATGGATATGGCCGCACTGTCGTTTCCGGAGTGTACATTCGATGCGGCCAACTGCTCATTCGCCCTGTACTTCCACGAAGATATGGCAGGTGTGCTTCGCCACATCGCATCTACGGTGAAACCGGGTGGGGCGGTCGTGACCACGAACCTGCGTGTCGGCTCTTTTTCCCGGTTTTACCGCATACTGGCTTCTCAAGCGAAGGTATTCGGTTTGCCGATGTCACCGCCAACCTGGTTGAGAGTAGGTACGGCGGAACTCAATGCGACCCTGTTTGAACGCTCAGGTTTGACAGGGATTTCGGTTTCGAGCCATGATATCGGCTATTGCCTTGACGATGCGGCCCAATGGTGGGACGTTCTCTGGAATTCCGGATTCCGCGGCATCATCGAGCCGCT
>CAZTVS010000016.1:1889-3577 GCA_964617125.1 uncultured Acidobacteriota bacterium | reverse complement strand
CCCAATGGTGGGACGTTCTCTGGAATTCCGGATTCCGCGGCATCATCGAGCCGCTTGACTCGAATCAGCTGGCCAGGTTCCGATCGGGATATCTTGCGGAAGTCGAGAAGCTGCAGGCTTCCGGAGGATTGCGTCTCGATGTCGAGGTGTTGATCACCCGAGGGTACAAGGCAGTAGAAGCATCCGATCCCGGAGCATAAGGTCATGACTACGGATTGCCGCGTGGATACAGCGGAAGCGAACTTGCTCGCCCTGCCGCTCCGGCTGTCGGATCGGGTGCGGCCCTTTACGTTCTGTGGCCGTTCCTACGTACACACTTCGGCGGTTCCTCTCACCTACATGGCCGTATCCCCGGGCCTGCGGAGTCTTATCGGGGAATTCTCCCGGCTGCGTCGATTGTCGGATGTCATCGGAACCGGGGTCTCCCGATCTACGGTCAGGTTCTTCGGCATGTTGTTGCGTACGGGAATTCTCCTTCAACCATCCTCGCCGGATCCGGTGCATGCGTTGTGCCCCAGCCCGCATTGGCAGAGATGTCTACAACTTTTCCCCACCACTCGCTGCAACCTGAGATGTATCTATTGCCACGCCGCTTCCGATCCCCAGGTCGGTTTTCGAATGAGCCGCATCCAGGCTATAAGAGCGGTGGATACCTTCTTTGACTCTCTGCAGGAGAATGGAAAAAGCGTCAGACTCAGCTTTCACGGAGGCGGGGAGCCCACCACCCATTTTGCCGTCATGACGGCCGCATGGCAACGTTTCCGGGATCGAGCCCGCGAACGGGGCCTCAAGCCGTCGGTCTCCACCATCACCAACGGCATGTTCGATGCACGGGTTTTGCATACCCTTTTGCAGCCTGAATGGAGGGTGGCCGTTTCCTACGACGGACCCCGCCAGGGAGAGCAGCGTCCCACCGTCTCCGGCAGGAAGAGTAGTACCCGAGTGGTAGCCAACCTGAAGGCATTGAGGGCGGCCGGTAAGTATGTCGTGACGCGGGCAACGATCACCCGCTCCGGAGTGAGCACACTCCGTGACCTTGTGGATGACGCCGCGGAGATAGGAATTCATCACGTTCAGGTGGAGGGGGCGAGCACCCTAGGGCGTGGGGCCGATCTGATCGATGGCTCCCCCGATCCGACTGTTTTGGCCGAAGCGTTTCTGGATGCCTTTACCTATGCCTTACGAAGAGGTGTACGACTCAGCACCTCGGCCTGGACCCACGCCCGTGTCGGAGACGGTCGCTACTGTGCCGCCGAAACCGGTGTCCGCGCCTATACGCCTGACCGCTTTCTCTCCGCCTGTAGCGAGAGCGGCAGTGGCATGTGCCGCGATAATCCTTTTCTTGTCGGGCGCTCCCGGGCCGACGGATTTCTGGAGATATGGCCGGAACGGGAAGCTCGCCTCCAGAGCCGGACCGGATATAACCTTCCCGAGTGCCGGCACTGCAGTCTGGTCGATACCTGCGCCGGTGGCTGTGCCTCCAAGGCCTATGCCCAGGCAGGCGACCTCCTCACCCGCGATGAAAAGCACTGCATCATGAGCAGGATCATCAATCCGCGTCTCATGGCCGATATCGCCGATGGGCAGCTTCTGCCGGATGCCGGTTGGCAGCCCATGGAGGCGACTCTGGATGGATCCGATCCGCGATTGCCGGCTATCACCGGGCGGATCGTAGCCCTGGTTCCCCC
>CAZTVS010000016.1:0-1789 GCA_964617125.1 uncultured Acidobacteriota bacterium | reverse complement strand
CCGCCATGATGTCGGCGCACAGCACGTCATAGGCGGCGCGCAGTTCGGGGTTGTCGAAGGCCTGAAAACGGTCGAATTTGAGCCTCGCCCGGTTAGCGTGCGACAGATCGTCGCGCAGTGATGCAACGGGTACGCCGGCAAATTCGGCGATATCCGGCAGACGATCCCGCATCTCCTGGACACGAATGCGCAGAGATCGATCGGCCGGAAGCAGGGCGGCCATTTCTCGCATGTGCATGGCCCAGTAGCGCATCAGGGGAACCATGGAAGCCCGGTCGTCGCTATCGTCATCGGGAAGGGAAGGGCAGGATCCGGCAGTCAGAAACCGGAAGTAATCCTCGACCTGGGCTGGGTAGGTGACCGGAATCAAACGTCCCGCCAGCCGTTTTCGCAGCACCATGTCCAGCAGGGAAGTCGTCCAGGATAGAACATCACGAATGGTATGAAAAAAGATGGCTTTGGGAAATCGTTGGAGCAGGAAATCGGTATAGAGATGGTGGCAAGTGGCGGAGTCCATCTCCAGCGACGCCGGAATCAGCCGTCGTCCGGTAGCCTCGGCGAACTCACGATTGTTTATCGCTCCTCTGCGCCGAGCCAGGGCCGGGCCGAGAAGTTCTACCAGCTTCCATTCATGGGCGCTGCGGTAATTACCGAAAATTGTGGCCATCGAAGTGGACCCGGTCTTCGGGAGTCCCACGACATAGGCCTGGAAGCGGAGCCATGGCGGATGCGCGGGCATGGTTCAGTCGCTTTCCCATCCGGCGGCAACGACCAGGGCCCGCAGGCAGAGGGCCGTCACTACAGCCTGGGATTGGTAAAGGAAGAATCCCTCTCGCTCACTGCGTCCGGCCACAAAGAGTGTGTCAGCAGGCCAACAGCCCCCGAGTTCTGCATGAGCGGCCAGATGCGCTGCCGCCGCAGTCAGAGCCGGGGCCGAGTGGCGGGATGCGGAACCGGCAACGACAATCGCCTGGGCGATCCGATAGGGAGTGAGATCTCCAGCCTGCAGCCGATGTAGGGCTTTTTCCGCGGCGATATCCCCTGCGGGCTTCAATGCCTCGACACCGGCCTCCATCGCCCGTGTCAGGGCCATATGGAGATCCAGCGGATCGGGATAGTACGTCGAAGACACCGCTTCCCGCCCAGAGGCCACAACGTCCATCAACCAGGCCACTGCGGCTTCGGTTTCCGGGCCGGGGCCGATGAGCGCCACTGCGTGGGCATTGGCAACGGCGTCCACAACCGGCTCCCAGCCGGGCTCGAACCAGGTCGGAAAACGGCCGTCAGGAAGCTGCCGAGCGACCAGGGCAGAGGACGTGCGTCCGTGTACCAGAGGATGTTGCCGGCCCAGGGCCAGGGCACACAGGGCCGAGTCGTCGGTGTCCGTAGGTATATTGGCATAATAACGCCACAATCCGCCCGGCCGTACGGTCCGCTCAATATGTACGAGCGATCTCCTCACCAGATCATCTGCTCCGTTTAGGGGTAATCCCCGCAGGGCAAGCACTCCAAGGGCGGTCAACGGCGGGGCGATATCCTTCTTCCCGGCATCCGTTATCCCGTCCTGAAAGACCATACCCGGCCACTGTCCGTGTGGTCCGAGCTCCCTGGAAAGATAGTCCACTCCCCTCATGATCCGGTCATGCCATCGCAAAATTAGGCTCCATTTTCTGATCGTGATTCGATGATTGGCTCGCACGGTTCCGGTAGAGCAAACCGACATACATTTTGGAAACCGGTAATATTCCTGACTCATCGGCTGCCACCTTGACATGCGCCAGTCCCCAGA
>CAZTVS010000015.1:50697-65358 GCA_964617125.1 uncultured Acidobacteriota bacterium | reverse complement strand
TCCAGAAATTGTTCCAGATCGAAGATATCGCGATCAGGCATATTGCTTATCTCTGTTGGACAGGGAAGAACTCCAGAGGACGAATGGACGGCAACAGCTTCTGTTCCTGGGCCAGACGAAAGAACAGATCCAGTCCGGCCCGTTGTCCAGGCCCCAGTTCGTAGCTGATGTTGTGTTTCAGATACTCATCGATGGCATCGATGGGGATTCCGCGTATGGACGACAACTCCCCGGCGATTTCCCGTCGCTGCCGGCAGCCAAACATTTTCGACTGGTGCAGCAGGGGGAGGATTTCCTCGGTTTCCGGGGATGGATGAAAGGCCCAAAAAGCGAAAACGAAGGGAAGGCCACAGAAGCGCGCCCACTCAACGGCCAGGTCGTACGTGTATAGATCCTCTTTCTGGGCTCTCAAGGCTGCATCGCCGGTAAGGAGTGCCGCGTCCTGCCCGGAAAGCATGACTTTGATATCCGGGGGCGAGGAAACATAGGCAGGTCGAAGATCATAAATCCTCTCCAGGACCAATTTTGCCAGAATGACGGAGGTTCTGGCGGATTCATCCAAGGCAACACTGCCGATCTTTTCCCACGGCACCTTGGACAGAAGCAGCGCGCTCTTTACCGGACCAAAGGAAGAAATGGAGATGCCGGCAACCACCTGCAGCCCGGGGATGTTTTGATATTCCGTTACCGGCAGCAATCCGATGGCCGCCTCCCGGCTTGCCAGTTGCCGGGCACACTCCGCCGGGGAGGAGAGGGAGACGTCCATCCTTTCCTGCCATGGACCTCGGGTAAAACCCCAGCCGAGCGGAGCGGCACCAAGATCCTTTACGGAAGCCAAAACGATTGCCATTGTCGATAATTTAAACATAGTCTCTCGCAAAAAGCAGCCTTTTCGCGTTACTAAGGAGGATAGAGATGGCGAACAACCTATCGTCGTCAAGTTTTCGATAGGATCGGAGCCCATTTCCGCAGGAGGTGTTGGCATGGACCAGCTTGTCGATTGGATAGCCTTGTCCCTGGTGCCCGGTTTAGGGGCAAGGGGAGCGTCGCAGCTGCTGCGTTCCCTGGGGCCCCCGGCCGCCGTTTTTGCGGCTTCCCCGGCTGATCTGGCGGCACAAGGGCTATGCCGGGATGCCGTGCTCGGTATGCGCCTGCCGCACCTGCATCCGGAAGCGGAAGAAATCCGGAAAAAATGCGAAAAGGGAGGATATGAGATCCTGTGCCTGTATGACGACACCTACCCGGCGTTGTTGAAACAGATACACGATCCTCCGCTTGTCCTGTATTTGCGGGGTCGAGTGGAGGCCCTGAATCGCCCGCAGGTCGCCATTGTCGGGACAAGGCGGCCCAGTCCTTACGGGCTGCATGTGGCCCAGCATCTGGCCGAAGAACTGTCTTTTCGCGGATTGTCCATCTGCAGCGGCCTGGCGCGGGGGATCGATACCGCCGCTCATCAGGGAGCCGTGCAAAAAAATCGCGGATGTACAGTGGCGGTACTCGGATGCGGAGTCGATATCATTTATCCCAAAGAGAATGAGAAATGGGCCGCCATGATATTGGAATGCGACGGCGCCATCCTATCGGAATATCCTCCGGAAACCTTTCCGGCTCCCCAGAACTTTCCTGTGCGCAACCGGATCATCAGCGGACTGTCGATGGGGGTCGTGGTGGTGGAAGCCTCCGAATATAGCGGGTCCCTGATCACCGCGCGTATGGCTCTGGAGCAGAACCGGGAGGTTTTTGCCGTCCCCGGAAGCATCGTTTCCGAAAGGAGCGTGGGGCCGAATCGTCTGGTCCAGCAAGGGGCCAAACTGGTACAAACCTGGCAGGACATCGTGGAAGAGCTGCCCTTCGAACTGCGCCGCAGCGTCCTTCAAGCCCCGGAGAAACGGGAACAGAGGGAACTGCCGCTGCTATCCGAAGAAGAGAGCTGCCTGCTGCAGAAAATCCCCCTCGAAAACGCCCTGTATATCGATGATCTCTGCCTGCTGGTGGATAACTCCCTGGACCGTATCCATGAAATCCTGCTGACCCTGGAGATGAAAGGATATGTCCGCCAGCTTCCGGGAAAACAGTTCGTGCGGTTGGGATGCCTATAGAGGGCGTTTGGTCAGTCCCAGCTTTTTCATACGGGCCTGAAGCGTGGTGCGTTTCATGCCCAGCCGCTCCGCCGCCCCGTGGGGGCCCGAGATCACCCATCCTGTCTCCTCCAGGACCTTACGGATATGCCGGCGTTCCATGGTCTCCAGAGAGTCGGCAGGAAGGGAACCACCATGATTGTGTGGACTGTGCAAGAGAGATGGTGGCCGCATATCGGAGGACGGCATCTGCAGGACGGGACCGTGAGTCAGAATGACCGCCCGCTCGATATAGTTTTCCAGTTCCCTCACATTTCCCGGCCAATCCCATAGGGTGGCTTCCTGCAGGAAGGTCTGAGAGATGGACTCGATCCGTTTGCTCATACGCCGCGAATACTTCTGGGTAAAGTAGCGCACCAGATCGGGAATGTCTTCCCGTCGCTCCCGTAAAGGAGGTATTTGCAAAGGGAAAACATGCAAGCGATAAAAAAGATCGCGGCGGAATGTCCCCTGATCCACCATCTGCAGAAGGTCCCGGTTGGTGGCGGCGACCAGGCGGACATCGACCTGCAGGGTCCGGGTGGAACCGAGGCGCTCGAATTCGTGTTCCTGCAATACGCGCAGGAGTTTCGGCTGCAGTTCCAGGGGGATGTCTCCCACTTCATCCAGGAAAAGCGTACCGCGATGGGCCAGCTCGAAACGGCCGCTCTTTTGCGCGATAGCGCCGGTGAAGGCCCCCCTTTCGTGTCCGAAGAGCTCGCTTTCCAGCAGTCCGGTGGGGATGGCGGCGCAGTTGATCTTGACGAAGGTACGTTGTTTGCGCAGGCTGAGATTGTGGATGGCACGGGCGATCAGTTCCTTACCTGTCCCCGTTTCCCCCTGGATCAGCACGGTGGAATCGGTGGCGGCGACGGTCTCGGCAGCGCGCAGTACCTTTCTCAGGGCCTGGCTGTCACCGACAATCTCTTCGAAGTTGTAATCGCTGCGTATCTCGTCTTCGAGATAGAGTTTTTCTTCGGCCAGCCGGTCTTTCAGCTGGGAGATCTGCTCATAAGCCAGGGCATTATCGACCGCCAGAGCGACCTGGTTGGTGACCCGCTTGAGAAAATCCCCATCGATGGAGTCGTAGGCATGTTTGCGCACACTGCCGATACCCATGATGCCCAGTCGTTTGCGGACTGTGGTCACCGGCAGCATGCAATAGGACAGCACTCCGTGGGAGCGTATCAAATCGTTGGCCAGAGGGAAAGTGGTCTCCTGATCGATATCCGAAACTACGCAGATCTGCTGGTTTTCGATCACCTGCATGCTGGGGGATTCATGAACCGGCAATGCCAGCCCGGGTTGGACCAGAGTGGGCCGCGCGGTTTCCAAAACGTGCAGCCGGGCTACATCTTCCTGCGGATCGTGCAGGATCAGCACCAGAAAATCAAACTCCAGAACTCGATGTAATCGGATGCCCAAATCATGGAATAGAGCGGACATATCGCGATGGGAAGCGATCGATTCCGAAACTTCCAGCAGCATCCGATATTTATCGATAGGAGAACTCATACCTTGTATTGGAAAAGACAATATCTTAACGGGCGGAGGCAGCGGAGTAAAGAGGAATCTCTAAAACCGGTTCTGCTTGAAGGCAAAACGGGGCCTTTATCCCCCATTCCAGGTATTTCATCGTCAACGGTGTCCGTCTCGTCACATGGGCGCGATCCTTTTTCATCGTTGACCGTATCTCAGTATGTGAGTGAGAAAACGGAAACGGATTTCCGAAAGAAAAAAGAGGCAGAAAGTAATTAACCCGTAAATATCAGAGGTCAACAACAAAGACCCTGAAGGAGGATGTATGAAGATCGGAAGACTTGCATTAGCTATGAGCGCCCTGTTCGTTGGATTGTTCCTGGTAAATACCGCCTGGGCATTGTCGGCAACCACGTTGAAGGTCGAAATTCCTTTTGCTTTTTATGCTGCGGAGAAGCAGCTGCCGGCAGGGCAATACTTCATTACGCAAAAAGATGGGGGCCACACCTTGACCATGCGGCAGGTAGACGGTCCGGAATATGCAACGGTAGTGGTCATGCCCCAAAGCAAAGCCGCCTCGAAGCAGAAGGATACGTTGGTGTTTCATCAATATGGGTCCGAGTATTTCCTCCACAGTGTCGCTGCCGTGAACAGCCCCATCGGCGGTTTTCTGCCCAAATCCAAGCGTGAAGGAAACCTGGCATCAGAGTTGGTCAGGAAGCAGGGTAAAGACGCCATTGCCCAGGTAACCCTGGGCGGAAACGCGGAATAACCGGCAAAACGAAAATCTGCCGAAAGTCACCGGCAGTCCAGAGATTTATGTCCTGCCTCGTTGCCCATGGGCGATAAGGCAGGACATTTTTGTATCCACCGGCAAGAGACCGGTGGTTGGTTGACTACCTTCCTTTTCCGGCGAGCATGATTTTCAGGGTATCGATCAGAATCTGAAAATCCAGCCAAAGGGAGAAGTTATGGATGTAGTAAATATCGTATTTCAACTTCTGGTAGGCATCGGTATCGTAATAGCCATTGACCTGGGCCAACCCGGTCAAGCCTGGTTTCACGCGCAATCGCTCGTTGTAGCCCGGAATGGTTTTACAGAATTCGCTTACAAAAACCGGACGTTCCGGCCGCGGGCCGATGAAACTCATCTCTCCTCTCAGAATATTGAAGAGCTGAGGAACTTCGTCCAGACGGCTGCGTCGTAGCCATCGGCCGGCCGGGGTGATCCGCGGATCATTCCATTCGGAAAGCATGGCCCCGGACTCCTTTTCCGCATCTCGAACCATGGTCCGGAATTTGATCATGCGGAAAAGGCGCCCATCTTTTCCCACTCGTTCCTGCAGGTACAAGAGCGGCCGGCCTGTACGGATCCAGAGGTAAAAGGAGATAGCCAGAAGGAATGGGCTGAGAACCAGCAGGGCCAGTATCGACAGAAACAGATCCAGGCATCTCTTCACAAACATGCGTGAGGGAGGGTTGGGATCGTCGGCGATTTCCAGTAGAGGGATGTCCTGAATCTGCATGTGAGTCGGCTTGCCGATGAGAATTTCATAGGTGTTGGGCAACAGTGACCATCGAATACTTCGTCTTGCCGGATAGGATAGAGAATTCAAAATCTCTTCCTGCCAGCCTTTTCCGGTCGAAAGAACCACTTCCTCCGGTTGGTATTGCTGCAGAATTTCCGGCAGTTCCCGAATAGTTCCCAGCAGGGGATAGCCGGCGAATTCTCCCGCTGTGGCGATCGACGATTCTGTCGACTGAGAGGAAAGGAAAGACAAGTCATCGGGTGTCTGCACCGTTCCGAGGATTTGCAGTCCCAATCCCGGATGACCCTCCAGATAGCGGATGAGTTTTTCCGATGTTTCGTTACAGCCTAGAACCAGCAGTCGCAGCTTTTGCCGGATGGAAAAAAAACGACAGAGAAGACTCCTCCAGAGAATCAGCAACAAGGCGTTGCCTACCCAGAAAATAGGGAAAAGGGTACGGGGGAAATCGGTCGGGCTGAAGAGGCTGTAGCAGGCGGCCAGAAAAAGTGCCTGGATACCGCTGCCCACAAGGATCGGCATGATGGTTTCGCGTAAGGGTTGGTTCCAGAGGCGATCATAAAAGCCGGCAAAATAGAGGAAGAGGAACTGGGACAGCAGCAAGACGGACCAGAAATGGGACAGATGCTGAAACCGACTGAAGGGCATGAGTCCGGCCACGTAGGGGAGCGAAAAATAAGACCGCAGGTAAAAACAAAGGAGGTAGGCCAGGACGGCGGCGGTGACATCTCCCAGTACGGCCAAAAACAACTTGGTCGATTTGTAGGGTTCATGGACCATATCGGCTCGGCAGCGGGATTTCGCCTAGGATCGGGATCCGATCCGTTTGTCACGGCGAAAAGGGTAGAGCAGAAGGTTCCATCCCGCCAGGAGCCAGATGCCGGAATAAACCAGGGCATTCACGGAGGAGGAACGCCTGGCCGCCAGATGCTTGCGGTGAAAGAGATGCATGGCCCGGTAGTACTCGTATAGGGCTTTGTAATTGCCTTCCCGGCTGCTTTCCCCTTTGGCATGAATGGCGGAGGCCGCTGGAAGGTAAAAGACCTTCCATCCAGCTTTGCGGCAGCGCAGGCAGTAATCCAGATCCTCGCCGTACATGTAAAATTCCTGATCGAAGGTGCCGATGGTGTCCAGCAGGGCTTTGTGAATTACCATAAAGCTTCCGGAGACCGCTTCCACTTCCATTTCCTGGTTGATGTCCTCCGGATAATTGAAATGTCGCTGTCCGCCGAAAATTCGCGCCAGCGCGGTTTTCGGCGTAGGTATCTTACGACGGCAGGCCCATTGAAACTCACCGTTGGGATAGAGTAGTTTTCCTCCGAGTATGCCGATGGAACTGTGTTCATCTCCATACTTCACCAGGGTTGTCAGGGCGTTGCCCTGTATGCGGGTGTCGGGATTCAACAGGGCGATCCATCGCCCCTGCGCCTTCTTCAAGGAAGGGTTGATTCCCCGGGAGAATCCCAGGTTTGTGTCATGGTGTATCCAGTGTATATTTTTGAATTCCTTCAGCCGTGTCTGGGCCTTCTGGAAACTGCCGTCCGTAGAGGCGTTGTCAATGGCGTAACATTCCGTTTCCAGGCCCGGGGCGCCAAGCAGGGCCGCTTTCATGTTGGCAGCCAGCACCTCCCCCGAGTTGTAGTTAAGAATTACTATGGTGAGATCCATGATAGATTTTGGCAAGGAATTGCGGTTAAGGCAAGTAAAAAATGGGAATGATGTGACGTAGAAGAACAACCGTATGCAGCAGAAGGGCCAGCGATCCCCAAAGGGGAAGCAGGAAGGAAGCGGACCACTGTTTTCGGAACAATCCCAGTCCCAGGAATCCCGTGCAGGCCAATAGGATCAGGGCGGGTGTGGCGGCCAGGAGGTATCTCCCTTCCGCATTGGTACGATGTGGGCCATAGGTGATACAGACGGATACGAAGATCCAGAAGAGGAACAGACAGAGAATGGCCAAAACACCTGGAGGGAAGGAAGGAGATAGGGACGCCCCATCTTTCCGACGCTCCCGGAGCCGGAGATACCAACCATAGAGGCAGGCGATCGTCAGGAACATCAGGCACAGCAGCCAGCCCATACTCAATTTGTATACCAGGGAGCCCAGGGCCATCCAGAAAGTGGTGAAAAGAACCAGCAGATAACGTATCCAACCCGTCCATCCGACATCTGCCAGCCTGCCGATTTCATGCAGAAGCGGGATTGGGAAGTGATGTCCTTCCAGGATTTGGGGATACAAACGGACTCCGAAGAAGCCGATCGCCGCCAGTGCCAGGAAAAGAAACACGATAGCGAGGAGAGCTTTCCTTGGGCCGCTTTTCTTCCAACGGATCCAGAGGAGGAGCGGGAGGACACTGCCGAGAAACGGCAGCAGGACTATCGTCTTCCGGACGGCATAGGCGGAGATTACGATCAGGAGCCCGGCTGGCAGAAACCAGCGGTAGAAGTGCCACGGCCGGTTGAGGATTGCAGCCTCTTGTCCAGCCAGCAGGATCCATCCCAAAACGATCAGGCTGAAAAGGAAGCCGAGGTTATCGGCGTGGACGGAGCTTGCTAGAAAGGAGAGCTGTGGATGAAGTCCATAGGTGAGGAGGACCGCAAGGCACAATGGGGCATTCCAGCGAATATGAAAAATGGAAGCGCTCATCCAGGCCATCGACAAAAAGCAGAGGAGATGTAAAAACAAAGAAACCGCCCGTGCCGTATACAACCGGGTCAGAAGATCCCCGGATGGAAATGCTCGTAAAAACAATCCGTAAAAGGAATAGGCAGCCGGGGCTTCGTAGAGAATGGAGGAGCCGGCCGGAAGATTGGCTGCGGCAAAGGTTACGGCCGTTGCCGGAGGTTCCTGCCGGTCATAAAATTTCCATGTACGGAAGAAGCGCATCGATTCGATGATTCGTGGCTGGATCGTCGCATCCTCTCCCCAGGCAGGGTAAAAGCCGGCAGGAAGAGTGGTCAGATGAACCGCTTCGAAGCGAACCGGCTCGTCCGGGCCTTGCCAGGGGGGGAGAAGGGCAATAAACAAAATTCCTTTAATCAGGACCAGGGCCGCAATCAGCCAAAAAGTAGGGAGAGGGCGGAAAATTCTCCCGATGGACAAAGGGCCTCTCGTGGATGCGGAAGCGGATACCTTGTCGGGATGGCTTCGTGGGGGAAAGGATTGATTCTCCGGAGGCCTTGTCATCTTTCGGAGCATGATGAATCCACAGAAAAGAATCAATAGGCGTTGTGCCATGCGCGAAAGATGGTTAGGAAAAGGATCTTGACGTCCAGCCATAAGGACCAGTGATCGATGTAATAGAGATCGTAGCGGATACGGTCTTCCAGAGAGGTGTTGCCGCGCAGGCCGTGGATCTGGGCCCAGCCGGTCAGCCCGGATTTGATTTTGAAACGAAGGTAGTAGTTCGGAATATTTCTGCGGAAGTCGTCGATCAGATGGGCCATCTCCGGCCGGGGACCGACAAAGGACATGTCGCCGCGCAGGATGTTGAAGATCTGAGGAAGCTCATCCAGACTAAGGCGCCGCAAAATCGCACCGATGCGTGTTCGTCTGGGATCGTCCTGTTGTGTCCATGCGGTGACGGCACGCTTCTCGGCATCGGGAACCATCGACCGGAATTTGAGCATGGAAAAGACTCGTCCGTCCAGGCTCATTCGCTTTTGCCGGAAAAAAATGGGAAATCCGGAATCGATCATGATGCAAACGGTGATTATCAGAAACAGCGGAGACAGTACCATCAGCGAGAGGATGCTGAGAACGATGTCCATCATCCGCTTGCTCACCAGATTCCAGCCATATAGCGGAGATCTTCTCAGATGGATGATCGGATAATCTCCGGTCTGTTCGACATCGAAGCCGAGAACGCGGAAGTCGCCCCAGTCGGGAATGAATTTAATGTCGATGAGTTCCGATTCCAGGCGTTGCAGCAGGGCTTTTAGCGCCGGAAGCTGCAGTTGCGGAAAATGGATGAGAACTTCATCCGGTTGTTTCTGATCGATCGGGTAACCGGCGGCCTCCTGAAGTCCGGCAATCTCGATCAACTCCGAGTTGGGATTAACCGACAGATAGGAAGCGGCCAGTCGCCGGGATGGATCCCCCTCGCCGAAAATCAATATGCGCCGGGGCCGATAGAATCCGAACAGCCGGTATTTACGCAACAGACGGGGCAGGGTATGAACGGCGATGACCAAGGGAAATGAGACCAGGAAGAACAGCCCGAGAACCATGCGGGAAAAGCGGTCCCGGTAAAGCAAATAGCAAATGGACACCAGGAGCGGAACGGCAATGGCAAAGACATGTAGCAGGCATCGGCATTCGGTGAAATAAGCCTTGGGATAGGGAGGCGAAAATACGAGGCGATAGATGGCGTAAGAGAAAATCGGCAGGGAGAAAAGGATCGGGGGAATGTAATTGGTCAGGGCGTGAATGACAATTCCATCTCTCCCCAAGGGAAGATCGACCCATCCGGAGAGGAAGCGGATCCAATAAGCCATCCCCCAGGAAAGCAGGAGGACGGTCAGATCGCCGGTCAAAAGAATGGATGCCTGAAATCGTAATTCCCGCGTCATCGGCTACATATTATCACGATCGAGAGGGCGGTTTTCATTGCATCAGAGGTAATCCATGGGGTTGATCTTCAACCTGGCGGCAATGTCCTCGTTGATACCGACAATCGCCTCCCCTTGGGAGATCATCTCCGGATCCGCCAGATCGATTCGCCGGGGAGGGATTCTGCATTTTCGCTTATTGTCGAAGATGATGCATAGAACAGGGTGGAGCAGATCGTCATGGCGTTGCATGACGACGATGCCCACTTTATCGGATGTGGTATTGACCACGGATCCCAGAGGATAAATGCCTATGACACGGATGAATTGTTCCACCAGGCTGCGGTCGAAATGGAACTGACTCCATTCATAGAGTTTTCGAATGGCTTCATGTGGCGGCATGGCGTGGTGATAGATACGGTTGGAAGAGATGGCATCGTACACATCGACGATAGCCGCCATTTTCCCCAGGAGCGAGATCTGGGTATTGTCGATGTGGGAGGGATATCCTGTTCCATCAAAGCGTTCGTGATGTTCCCCCACGATCTGCATGACCACCGGCGGGGTGTAGTTTGCGTCCCTCATCGTCTCCACGCCCAGGGTGACATGGTTTTTCATGATGGCGAATTCTTCGTCGGTCAGCTTGCCGGGTTTGTTCAGAATGTTCTCTGGTACCTTCATCTTGCCCACATCGTGGAAGAGTCCGCCGACAGACGCATCCCATACGGTATTGGCATCCATACCCATGGAATTGGTAAAGGAAGCCATGAGGGTGCAGAGGCTGACACAGTGTTGGAAGGTATAATCGTCGGCGTTCTTGATGCGACAGTGAGTTGTCAGGGCATCCGGATTACGGAACACGGATTGAGTGATCTCTTCTACCATCGGTTCCATTTTGTTGACGTCCGCCTGTTTTCCCAGGCGGACGTCGCCCAGGACGCTATGGGTTACCCGCAGGGCTTCTTTTTGTATCTCAATAGCGTGAGCCAACTCGACTTTCAACGGAGTCGGCTCGGGTTGATTGGACCTTATGGCATGGGGATATCTTGCCTGAACGGCAGCCTTCTCAACCAGTTCCTGTTCTACCTCGATTTTGACCAGCTCTTCCGAGGGCGCATCGCTACAGTCGATTCCCTTTTCCGTATCGATGTAAACCTCATGAACGCCGGTATGAACGATTTTTTCAATCTGTTTGTCGGCTTTGATCAGGAACTGTGTCCGTAGAAAACTGTGATCGATCCAGTTGCAATTCAGATCATGAATATACATTCCGATCTGCAACCGGTCTACGGCTATTTTTTTGATTTTGGGATTCATTTTTTTGTCAGAAATTGCTGTAGCTCGAGCCCGGCCAGGATGAAGGGTCCCACACCCTTGAGATCGTTGTCTACCACCGGTTCCTTGATGTAATAGGCGAAAGATCCGTCCCGTCCATAACCCAGACCGGCCACGGAACAACACCTGGTCAGGCTGATCTGTCCTTTTTCGTCCTTCTTGATCAGTTGCTCGATGATGCCCCGATAGCCTTTCAGGATAGCTGGTTCGTAGTCTTTTCGGGACAGATAACCCTGGTTGATCGCCTTGGCCATGGTGTAAACGAACATGCAGGAGGCGGTTGCCTCCAGATAGTTTCCTTCGCGAGAACCCTGGTCCAGAACCTGGTACCAAAGACCGGAGGTCTTGTCCTGATACTTGATGATTCCGTCGCAAAGCTTTTTGATGAGGGCGATGATCTCTTTTCGTGCCGGATGATTTTTAGGATAGAAATCAAGGACATCGACCAGAGCCATACCGTACCAGCCCATGCTTCTTCCCCAAAAGTTGGGAGAAACCCCTGTGGTTTTATCGGCCCAGTCCTGCTGTTTGCTCTCGTCCCATCCGTGATGGTTCAGGCCGGTTTTGGCGTTGTAGGTGTACTTGTCGATCAGGCGTATCTGTTTGGTTACGTCATCCAGGGCGAGGCTATTGGCTTTGGAGAATTGCAGATATTCCGCATAAAAGGGTGCCCCCATGTAGATGCCGTCCAGCCACATCTGGTGCGGGTAACGTTGTTTGTGCCAGAATCCGCCTTCGCTGGTGCGCGGATGAGTATCGAGCTGTTTGCGCAGAAGTTCGGCCGCCTTTTTGTACCGCTCCTCTTTGGTGAGCCGGTATAAAGCCAGGACGGTTTTTCCCGGGTTGATATGATCGATGTTGTATTCTTCCGGCTTGTAAGTTTGTATCTGCCCCTCCGGGGTGATGAAAGAACCGATGACATCCTTGGCGTATTGCACATAACGGGGATCGGCGGAGCGTTGGTTGAGTTTCAGAAGCGATAGAGCGAACAGGCCCACGGAATAATCCCATCGGGCGCGGCCTTGCGGCTTCCATATCAGGCTATCCCCCCGCCGGGCCATCTCGGAATCGGCCATACGGATGGACCACTGCAGAGGATCGGCTCCGGAAAATTCCAGGACCGTTTTGGCTTTTTCGGAAGCTCGGGCAATCGGAAACAGGCATAGAACCGCACTGATGAGACATAGGTAGGCCGGTAATCTTTTTTTCATGTTTTCCTTACCTTTTTAACGATTGGACGGTTACGGCGATCGGAGATGTCAATCCCTGTGCGGTTTGATCGATGTAGGTTTTCCATGCCGCATAATCAGCGAATTGGCCGCTCTTGTCCCAGCAGAATCCCGCCCAATACGATGCCGTGTTGTCGGAGGGCACCTTGGCCAGCATCAGGATATTCAGCTTGTCTTCCACCGATCGGTCCATCTGTTGCGGAGGGATGAGGATGGCACAGGCATAATGTCCGAGTTCGCTGCGCCGGGCATTGATCGGCTGCCAGGTGGTCAGAGTGCCGCGCTCGGTGTTCACGTCCCTGGTAAGCACATCGGCCTTTTTAATGCCTGCGCCGGTTGTCAGGGTTACTCCGGAAGGTGCCCGGTACGAGCTTTGGTAATGGTCCAGATTGTGTCCCGCATCCAGAGAGATACGCTTGACCTCGGAGACGGAGGTTCCGTTGACATCGAATGGCTCATAGGTCAATTCAAACAGGATGCGTATCGGTCCGCAAGCCAGGACCCGGCTTTGGACAAAGTTCTTCGAGACCCATAGTGTATCGGCGGCCCAGAGGCCATTGCCACCGTTACCGCGACTGGGTCCGGCCGAATAGAAATCGGCTCCCTCTCCGGTATCGGTGTGGTAATTGTCGCTCATGTACCAGTCATTGATGACCAGACGGGTCACGCGTTTGGCCCACATATCGATGGTACTGCTGGTCAACGGTTCCTGTTGCCACGTCTCCAACGCCTTGCCGTACATGCGGTGGGCGATGCGGTCATTCTCCCAGGCGAAGTCGTCGAATCGTTCGCGCACGAACCTGCCATAGGCTTTGAACTGGTCTCTGGTGTAAATCCATTTCTCTCCCACATAGACGGTGAAGGTCTTGGTTTCCTTGGAAGCAAAAGAGGACTGAAAGATTACCAGGTCGGCCCTCCAATCGCCATCGGTATCGACCGCCTGACACAACAGATCCTTGCCGGTGCTGTCTTTGACATGGATTTTGCTCAGATTCTTCTCCCCCAGTGGCTCCAGGTCCTTGGCCGACAACTCGATCGTCTGATTCGGGCGTTCGAAGGATAATTGGTTCACTGCGGTTACGGTCAGGTTTCCGGCCGCGAGCAGGTCGCCGCTGGACCCGATTCCGGCCAGGATGACAAGAAAGGCTATCGCCGGGAAAAGAACATTGGTTTTGCGCATAAGCAAGGCTCCTTGTCGAGGAAATTGATCAGGATAACTCTCTCCTTTTTCTTTGTCCATATCGATCGATCCCGGTTCCGGGACCGATCCGCACATTCCATAAGATACCACGAGTCACTGTTCCCATTGGCCATGGGATTTATAAAATCATATCGGATCTCTTACCGGAAGACACCCTTCTCTCATGGAAAAGGAACCGATGGAGCAGGGCGGCGATCGGTTGTTGAATCAGGATGGAGAGAACAACGGGTATGGCGACCAAAGGGGGGAAATAGCCTAAAGCGACCACGATGCCTACGCTGATATTGCGCAATCCGACACAGTACGTAAAGGTACGGATCCTCTCTGGAGAGTAGCCTAGTATCTTTCCGGAATAACAGCCCAGGGCAAATCCGAAAGCGGTTTGTACGAACAAAATCAGGAAGAGTAAGAGAAAACTGCCCCGATGCAGAAAGATGACGTCGCGGGCGGCGGCCATGTTGACGGCAATCACCATACCCAGACAGAGTTTGGACAGAATCCCGTTGATGGGAAGCATCCGAGGGGCGAGCTGTCCGTGTGAGAGATCATTCAACAACACTCCGACGATGGTCGGCAGGACGATCATCCAGGCAAGTCCGGACATCATACCCACCGCATCGATCTTCACATCACGTCCTGACAACAGCCAGATGGATGCCGGCATAATCATGGGGCTGAGCAGGGAATCGATCACCACCGAAGACAGAGCCAGGGCCGGTTCTCCACGGGAAACGGAGCTCCATATGATGGAGACAATTGCCATCGGCACGGTCATGATCAACACCGTCCCCACCGCGAATGGGGATCCGGCCGCAAAGAAGAGGCTGCTCCACCCCCACGAGAACAGAGGCATGATCACGTGGGATAAGAGGAAAAGAAGGATGATCGGCCTGGGGTAGCGGACGACGGAAGCAATCTCCTTCTTTCCGATGTGCAGGGCGGTGCAGAGGGTCATGTATCCGAACAGGTAGGGAACGGATTTCTTGGCGGAGTAGAGTTGTGGAAAATACCAGCCGAGGAGCAGTCCGGCAAAAACGACGAGAAAGAGACGAGGCTCCAGAAAGGCATTCCATGTAAGTAAGAGGCGGCGTATGTCCATGATTATGAAGGAATAGTTTACCTGACCAATGAGCCGTCAACAAGTGGTCCGGATGGGATCGTTACTGTGGAATGAGAATTGCAACTTCAAGGAAGTCGTGTCT
>CAZTVS010000015.1:0-50597 GCA_964617125.1 uncultured Acidobacteriota bacterium | reverse complement strand
CCGGATGGGATCGTTACTGTGGAATGAGAATTGCAACTTCAAGGAAGTCGTGTCTGCTGGGATGTATGGAAAGAAACGGAACCAGGCCTTTTGTACCAGGACAAGATAAAGTAGCCAGAGCTTCCAAAGGTTGTTTTCGATTTTTTCCGAGGCATCAGGTTAGAGTGGCTGAAGAATTGCTTGATTACCGGATATGGTAGAACAGAATGGAAATTCGATGCCCAGCTCGCCCGAAGAGCTGATGAATGCCTTCGCCCTTTTTACCAAGGCCAGCGAGTCGTTGGAAGGGGTGCATGGGCATCTTCTGCAACAGATCGAATATCTCTCGCAGGAGCTGGAAACCAGCAACGCCCGGTTACGTCAGAGCCTTTGGGAAACGGAGGCCATGCGGAACGAGCTCCTGCATATTATCGAGAGTCAGCCGAATGGAGTTATGGTCCTGGAACCTTCCGGATTGATCCTTCATTCCAATCATCGCATCAAGGAATTTTTCCATATCCCCGTAGAACGGACCATCTACAAGCTGGAGGACATGCATTTGGAAGAATCCTGCCGGGAGTTTCTCCAATCCTGCCTCAAGAAGCCGGCAGAAGAATCTGTCAGAGTTTTGACCCTGGGGGAAACGGAGGCGAAGGAAAAGCGACATCTTGCCCTCTCCACTTCTCCGCTCCGGGATACATCGGGTCATATTGCCGGCATCATCGTCGTTGTCCACGACAACACGCAGCTGAAACGGCTGGAAGAAGAAAATCATCAGCGGGAAAAACTGGCAGCTATGGGGAGTATGGCGGCACAGCTGGCCCATGAGATACGGAATCCGTTGAGCAGTATCGGTTTGTTCGCCTCTCTGATCAACGATTCTCTGGATGAGACGGCTCCGGCGCATAAGTGGTGCCGGCAGATCGACGCGGCGGTGAATACGATGAATACGCTGGTTTCCAATATGCTGCACCTGGCCAGGCCCCAGGCGATGTCGCTACGGCCCCTCGATCTGCATCGGGTTCTCGATGGAGTGTCGGACTTTGCCTTGCCCTTGCTGGAAACCCATAACATCGTTCTGGAAAGGAATTGGTGCGCCGGCGAGTCCCGGGTGAACGGCAATGAGGAAGCGCTGAGGCAGATGACGCTGAACCTTCTGTTGAATGCCGTGCAGGCTATGCCGGACGGAGGTCGGTTGAGTCTGGAAACCCGGCCGGATGAAGGCTCGGAGGATACTAGAAGCATATGTCTTCATGTGATCGATACGGGAACCGGAGTGGATCCCGATCTTCTCCCGCGTTTGTTCGAGCCCGGATTCTCGCAACGCCAGGGCGGTACCGGTTTGGGTCTATGGATCGTAGGGCAGATCATCGAGAAACATGCCGCGCGGGTTCAGGTTAGGTCCGAGGTAGGAAAAGGGACCGAGTTTCAGGTGGATTTTCCACTCTGCAAGCAAGAGAACGAAGGATTGCTCCAGGGAGGAAAGTCCGGCCCTCCTCTGACACAATGAGGTTTGGATAGAAAATGGGATGGAACCGAGTATGAAGGAACATATCTTAGTGGTAGATGATGAAAGGCAGTTGCTGACTGCCATGCATACGACGCTGGAAATGAAAGGTTATGAAGTCTCCACGGCCAGCAACGGTACGGATGCCGTCAAAAAACTGACGCAGGAGAAATTCCAGCTGATGATCTCCGATGTACGTATGCCCCACATGGACGGCATTGAGCTTCTGCAGCAGGCGCATCGTATGGATCCGCAAATGCCCGTGGTCCTTCTGACGGCCTTCGGGACCATCGAAAACGCGGTGGAAGCGATGCGTTTGGGTGCGCGCGATTATCTGCTGAAGCCGTTTTCTTCTCATCAACTCCTGGGTGCCGTGGAGCGTTATGTCCGTAAGCCTGCGGAATCGGCGCCAACGGATCTCATGGTTTACAGCGGTTCTTCCATGCGCGAACTGATGGAAAAGGCCATGCAGGTGGCTCAGAGCGAGGCCACGGTTCTGATTCAGGCGGAGAGCGGCACCGGCAAGGAACTGTTGGCCCGATCCATCCACGAGAACAGCAAACGCCACAAGGGACCCTTTGTTGCCCTCAATTGTGCGGCCATGCCGGAAAACCTTCTGGAATCGGAGCTTTTTGGACACGAAAAGGGGTCCTTTTCCGGGGCCGTGGCCACCAAGCCGGGCAAATTCGAATTGGCTAGCGGAGGGACGATGCTCCTGGATGAAATTTCCGAGATGTTGCCTATTCTGCAGGCGAAATTGCTGCGTGTCCTGCAGGAACGGGTAGTCGATCGGGTGGGAGCCATCAAACCCATTCCCATCGACGTTCGGGTCATTGCCACAACCAATCGGCGCTTGACGGAAATGGTGGCTTCCGGATCCTTTCGCTCGGATCTCTATTACCGGCTGAATGTGGTGCCCTTGACCATCCCCCCTCTGCGGGAACGAAAAGACGAAATTCCTCTTCTGGTGGAACATTTCTGCCGGCGATATGCATGGGACAAACCGGTTTCCTTTGCTCCGGAAACGATCCAGCTGCTGCAGAGATACGATTGGCCGGGCAACGTCCGGGAGTTGGAGAATATCGTGCAGCGGGCCCTGGTCTTATGTCCCCGGGAGGAGGTTTATCCGGAAGACCTGTTTTTAGAACAACCTGACTCTTCCCAGAACGGAGGGCATGAAGCCCGTACCCTTTCCGAGATGGAGAAAAAGATGATCCTGATGACCCTGGAGGAGACCGGAGGAAACCGGACCCGGGCCGCCGAAATCCTGGGCATCAGTGTGCGAACGTTGCGCAACAAATTGAAAGAATACGCCATAGAGTCGTAATCGATAGCTATGGCATGCCGTGGTATCGAGGTAGGGATGAAATTTCCCGTCCGTGAGGAAAGAATTTCCAGGTTCGGGTTCCCAGATGCAGGGTCTCCGTCGGTCCATGGGAATTTCTCCTTCGGTAACGAATCTAACGAACACAAGGGAGTGGGGTCTTTGCGGATCAAGATTGAGGCGTCGTGTTTCATGAAATGGAACTAAAATTGCTTCCTAACCTTCTGGATACCTAAACAGAGTGGAGTCGAATATGTCAAACCAAGTCCCTTCGGTAACGACACTGGCCTTGATGGAGAGGTATATGGATGGCGCCGTCCGCCGGCAGGTGCTGCGCATGGAAAACCTGGCGCAGCTGGATACACCCGGGTACAAAGCCAAAGACATACCCTTTGAAAAATATATGGAGGAGTTGGTGGCTACTGCGGAACAAGAAGGATCTTCCTCCGCAGAGCGGGTGCAGAAATCGACCGAAATTCCGGTCCCGGAACCGGTCGGCGGATTGGCGGTTCGTCCCGATCAGAACAACGTGGATCTGGACCAGGAACTGCGCATGATCAGCGGCAACGTCAGCAAGTTTAATGTCGTCGCCCAGGTGATGCAGCAGAAGCTGAAGACGTTGCGAACCAGCATCAATGATCAGAGGAGTTAGTCATGAGTCTTTTTGATGGCGGACAGATTCTCGGCGCCGGGTTGTCGGCCCAGCGTCAGCGTTTCGAAACGATCACCACCAATCTGGCCAATGCTCAGACCACACGTACCCCTGAGGGGGGACCCTATCGGCGCAGGAGTACCATCCTGGAAGCGGTCCCGGTGGAAACCTCTTTCGACAGCGTTTATACCCAGGAGGCCAACCGGCCGCTGACAACGGTCCGTGTGGCAGGAATCGTTCAGGACAATTCGGAACCGATCAAGAAATATGACCCGTCTCATCCGGATGCCGATAAGGACGGTTATATCTCGTTGCCGAATATCGATCCGGCAGCGGAAATGACCGATCTGCTGGCGACGACCCGTTCTTTTCAGGCCATGGTCGCCGGACTAGGGGCTATGAAGGACATGATCAACCGCTCCATCGAGATCGGCAGATCGTAAGATCGTGCAGGGCGAAAACAGGCAGAGCGGAAAAAAATGTCTCCCATTGCATCGGAACAGGATGTTTGAAAGAGTAAAATAAAGGAGGGGAAAAACAAATCATGCAAGGACCTACCATCGGAAAAATCCCTGGTGTACTCAGTGTCCCGGAGATGCCGAAAGCAGTACAAGAGACGGCCAGGACGGAAAAAGGCCCGACTTTCGGAAAATTCCTGCAGGATGCGGTGGATCAGGTCAACGAACTTCAGAACCAGTCGGACGCCCAGATACGGAATTTTATGGCCGGAAAAGGGACCGACATCCATACGGTAATGATGGCGGTAAACAAGGCGGACATTTCCTTTCAGATGATGTTGCAGGTAAGGAACAAATTGGTTACGGCCTATCAGGAAATCATGCGCATGCAGGGGTAAGCCGGCGGACCGGACCATTCGTGTCGGCCGATGGACTGTGAGACAAGGAAGTCATAGTACCAGAGCAAGGAAGTAAAAATCATGGCGGATGAAAACAAACAACAGGGTAATGCGGGCCGACAGGAAGATCCGGGCCGTCTGGAACTTCCGGCCCGCATGGACATGTCCCGCCGCCCGGGTGAGCCGATTCGCCCGGAGGCGAAAAGCGGCGCAGAACGGTTGCAGGAGTTTGTCCAGAAACTTCCCCTGCGTCAGAGATTCATTACTTTAGGTATGTTTTTGGCCTGTGTGGCCATTGTGGCCTTTGCCGTTTATTCTGCCCGCCAGGAGGTGTATCAGACACTCTATTCCGGAATGAATCCGGAAGATGCCGGCAATCTGGCCAATAAATTGAAAACCCAGAAAATCGAATACAAACTGGAATCAGGCGGCACCGCGATTTCCGTTCCGTCCTCGGTGGTGGATGAGCTGCGCATTCAACTGGCGGCCGAGGGCTTCCCGCAGAGCGGAAAAATCGGCTTCGAGATCTTTGACCGGACCAATTTCGGACTCTCCGAGTTTGTCGAACAGGTAAACTTTCGCCGGGCGCTGGAAGGGGAAATTTCCCGCAGTATCGCATCTCTGCAGGAAGTCGCTTCCGCCCGTGTGCATCTGGTTTTATCGAAATCATCCCTCTATAAAGAACAGGAAGAGGCCGCCAAGGCCTCCGTGGTCGTCAAACTGAAGACCGGCCGGGGGCTTTCACGGGAGAGCATCACCGGAATCACCAACATGATGGCCAGCGCCGTTCCGGGTCTGAAAGCCGAAAACATCACCATCATGGATGTTCGCGGCAAAGTGCTGTCCATACCTTTGAAAGAAGACGCCGTTCCCGGGTTGTCCGATGCCGAAAGGGAGGCGAAGACAGCCATCGAAAACGAGTTGAACAGCAAGGTGATTGCCATCCTGGAACCTCATGTGGGTGCCGGTAAGGTGAGTGCCCGTACCTCCGTTGAGCTGAATCAGGACCTGGTAGAGGAGACATCCGAACTGTTCGATCCGGACAAAACCGCGGTTTCCAGGCGCCAGGTCAACCGGGAATTCAACGGCGGGAGTCCGGGTATCGGCGGCGTTGCCGGTGTGCCCGGAAACCAGCCGGCGGCCCCGCAAAATCCGTCCCAGGCGATGGTCGGAATGTCGGGAGAGCGAAACAAACAGGAGGAAGACACCCAATTTGAAGTTCCTCGAACGGTCCGACGCTCTCTGCAGCCCCGGGGCCAGGTGAGTAAAATCTCCGTGGCCGTCGTCGTCGATGACAAGCCCGTGATCGGCAAGGACCAGCAGGGACAAAAAACCGTCAGCTATACGGCGCGCACTCCCCAGGAAATCCAGAAATACAAGGATTTGGCCATGGCCGCCGTCGGCTTTAACGCCACCCGGGGCGATGTGGTCACGGTGGAAAATCTGGCCTTTCAGACGGCAGAAGGCCCAACGGAAGAGCCGGTTCTTCCCTGGTGGCGCAGTTACTTCCTCGAATATCTGGCCCCGCACATGCGATATCTGCTGATCCTGCTTCTGGTCTTATTCCTCTATCTGACCATGTTTCGTCCCTTCCAGCGGCGTATATTCCGTACCTTGGAACCGATACCTGCACCGGTCACCGGTCCGGAAGCCGTCAGTCCGTTATTGCTCCCCGAAGCCACCATGCCGCAAATTGCCGGAGAAACCTACACCCCTGGTGGGGCTCACTTGGGCGCCGGCGGTGCCTATCCGGGTGGTATGACAGGGATGGCGGACGGTATGTCGGGTATACCGGCACCCTTTGAGGCTGCGGGTCTCGGCCCCGAGGAATTATCCGGAGGGCGAGGGGAGGGAGATGTCGCCAAGCGTCTGGCCGATGTAGAAAGAGATTTGGAAGAACAGATCGAGAATGAGCTTTCCGCCAGCGAAATCAATGTGGATGCCAAAAAATCGGCAGTCATTAAGAAGCGGATCACCCAGATGGCTCAGGACAATCCGGAAAATATCGCTCAACTCCTCCGTACGTGGTTGCACAAGGTGGAGTGATGGCTCATCGGCAAAATAGCGGGATATTTTTCCGGAATATTTTCCAGGACAGCGCGTCCGGAAGCCCGGATCAGGTTTTTCATCTAGGATTCCATTCAGGAAAGTGATCGATCATGGCAATCAATAAAGATCCGGAAGCATTACGCAAAGCGGCCGTGCTGATGGTTTTGATTGGGGAGGATTCCAGTGCCGAGGTGCTCAAGTATTTGACCGAAGAAGAGGCGCAGGAGCTCACCAAATCCATTTATCTGCTGGGCAATGTTCCGCCCACGGAAGCGGAAAGAGTCCTGGAAGAATTCCACCAGATGAGTATTGCGCAAAAATTCATTGCGCAGGGCGGAGTGGAATACGCCCGTAAGGTCCTCGTCAAGACATATGGCATGGAAACGGCGCGAAAACTGCTCGATCAGGTTACCCGTTCACTCGGACCGATCAACTTCGATATCCTGGCCAAAGCCGATCCCCAGCAGCTGGCCAAATTCATCGAGCCGGAACATCCTCAAACCATCGCCTTGATATTGGCGCATCTTCCGGCCCATAAGGCCGCAGCCATCATCACCCAGTTCAATCCGGACCTGAGAGCGGAAGTGGCCATCCGCATGGCCAATATCGAACAGATCTCCCAGGACATCATCTCCAAGATTACCGTCATCCTTCGGCAGAAGCTGGAGGCGGTGGGGGATTTCAGTCGGGAAAGTTATGGTGGAGTGAGGGCCGTCGCCGAGCTGTTTAACCGCATGGATTGGTTGAGCGGAAAAGGCATTCTGGAAAAAATCGAAGAGAAGGATCCGAATCTGGCCGTCAACATACGCAATTTGATGTTCGTATTCGACGATATCATGTCCCTGGATGACCAGGCTATCAAGGAACTCATGAAGGAGGTAGACAAGAAGGACCTGGCTACAGCCTTGAAGGGGTGTTCGGAGCAACTCCGGCAGCGTTTCTATAAGAATATGTCGGAACGGGCCGTCGGTCTGCTCAAGGAAGACATGGAATATATGGGTGCCATCAAGGTAAAGGATGTGGAGACGGCCCAGCAGAATATCATCGAAACCATACGTCGACTGGATGAGCAGGGGATTATCGATATCAAGGGCGGCGGGGAGCAGTATGTCGTCTAAGGTCCTGAAAACAAAAAAACTGGACGAAGTCGCCGTGAACATTCACCAGTTCCCGGGGGCGGAACACTTCTCGCATCTTGTGGCCCTGGGTACAGGCGGATCCCGGCCGGAACGAGGGAGCGGCGAACGCCCCGCGGCAAGAGGCAATGCCCCCCGGGTGATGGTCACCATCTCGGAAGAGGATATCGACGACCGAGAAAGGAACGCCTATCAGATCGGAGCTTCGGAAGCGGAAGTCCGCATGCAGCAGGCTTTGGATGATCAACAGAAGATGTACGAGCAGAAAATCGCGCAAAAGGAGCAGTTCTATTCTCAGAAGATGGCGCAAATCGAGCAAAACGCCGCTCTCCAGATCGGCCGGCTCGAACAGGAGTTACAGCAGGGCCGGCAGCAGTACCGGCAACTGGAACAACAGGCGGTCATGTCCATTCAGCAATCCGTTACCGAGCTGGGTCGTTATCAGAAGAAGGTGGCGGAAGAAAGCGAACGACAGATCGTACGGCTGTCCCTGGAAATCGCAAAAAAAATCGTTCATCGGGAGGTTCAGGTCGACGGCTCCATTTTGGTGACCATGGTGAAATTTGCCCTGGAGTATGTGGCCGATGCCCGTAAAGTGCGCATACATGTACACCCGGAGGATTTGAGCCTGATTCGAACGACACCGGAATGGGATCCTCTGGAAAGAGGGGGGCTTCCCATGGAATGGATCGGGGATCCGAGTATGGAGCGGGGGGGCTTCCTGGTGGAGAGCGATATGGGCATGATCGATGGGCGTTTGAGTCGGCAATTTCAGGAAATCGAAAGAAATTTTTTCAGTAATCCGTCCTGATCGGTTCGGTTTAGTTTTCCAGAGTAGCAAGGAAAGGTCGAGCAGTCATGCAATCCGTGTCTTCGAACATTTCTCAAGGCCCGCTGCCGGATCTGAGTTATTTTCGCAGCTGCCTGGAAAAGACGGACCCCTTGACCAAGGTCGGAACCGTGAAACGGGCCGTCGGACTGACCATTGAGTCGATAGGGCCCCCGGTGTCTGTTGGCACTGTATGTGAGATACCTACCGAAGACGGCGCCTCTTCCATACCGGTGGAGGTGGTCGGTTTTCGCGATCAGCGAATCCTTTCCATGCCTCTGCGGGCCATCGGCGGCGTGAAGCTGGGCGACAAGATCATTGCCCGCAAATCGACGCCAAGTATTCCCGTTTCTCCGCTTTTGCTGGGGAGAGTGGTCGACGGACTCGGCGAACCTCTGGATGGAGGGAGTCCCATTCCCTTCTGCGAAGAAGTCAGTCTTTATCCTCCGCCCATCAACCCATTGGAACGGGATTCCATTCTGCAGCCGATCTCCACCGGGGTGCGATCGATCGACGGATTGTTGACCACCGGAAAAGGGCAACGAATGGGCATATTCGGTGGAAGTGGAGTCGGTAAGAGCACTCTGCTGGGGATGATCGCCCGTTTTGCCTCGGCGGATGTGAACGTCATCGGCATGGTGGGTGAGCGGGGCCGGGAGGTGCCGGGTTTTATCGCCAAGGAATTAGGCGAGGGTATGGCCAAATCCGTGGTCGTGGTTTCCACTTCCGATGACACCCCTCTGATGCGGGTGAGGGCGGCGCTGGCAGCGGCCGCCATCGCCGAGTTTTTTATGAACCAGGGGAAGGATGTCCTTCTTTTTATGGACTCCATCACGCGTCTGGCCATGGCCCAGAGAGAAGTCGGCTTGGCTTCCGGGGAGCCTCCTACCAGCAAGGGTTATACCCCATCGGTGTTCGCCCTTATGCCCCGGTTGGTGGAGAGAGCCGGGAACTTCCGCGGGCAGAAAAGCATCACGGCCTTTTACACGGTCCTGGTGGATGGCGACGATTTCAACGAGCCCATCTCCGACGCCGTCCGTTCTTTGTTGGACGGGCATATCATCCTCTCCCGGCAATTGGCATGGAAAAACCATTATCCCTGTATCGATATCCTGGCGAGCAACAGTCGTCTCATGTTGCAACTGGTCTCCCCGGAACATCGCAAGAGCGCGGGGAAGATCAGGGAATTGCTTTCTGCCTATAAACAGTCGGAGGACTTGATCAATATCGGGGCTTATGTGTCCGGCAGTAATCCGACCATCGATGAAGCCATACGGAAAATCAAAGCCATCAATGCCTATTTGCAGCAGGATGCGGAAAACAAAACCGATTTGCAATCGGCTGCCGACCATCTGCTGCAGGTGACTTCGGGGTAGAAGCGGCACCGAGACGGAGAATTATACTAGGCGGCAGGGAAAACGGAAAAAATCATGTCCCCCAAACGATTTCATTTTCGGCTGGAGAGCGTTCTGGAAATTCGCAAGAACAAGCAGGAACAGGAAGAAAAAATCTATATGAAGCTGGTGGACGAGTTGTCCCGGCTGGATCGCCAGATCGAAGAAGTACAGAAGGAACAGAAACGTGTGTTTGAGGAATGTGAGTTGAAATTGACCGGGACCCTGATGCTGGATGAATGGCGCAGGGACCTGGATTATATACGTTATCTGGAGGAAGTGATCGCTCAACTCAAGAGGCGACGGCAGGAGGTGGACCTGCAGCGGCTCCGCCAGAAAGAAGTCATGATCGAAGCCACAAAAAAAAGAAAGACGATGGACTTGCTTAAGGAAAAGTATCTGCAGGAATACATTTTCGAAATGAACCGACTGGAACAGATCGAGATCGATGATTGGGTAACCACCGGTTACATGCGACGAGGATAGACCGTCCGTATCATAGAAACAGGAATCGATCGTTGGAACCAGGAACACCTCATGGCAACAAACAACCTCAAATTCGATAACCTCATGCATATGCTGACACAGGTCAGTGCGATGCAGAAAACCGGCTGCGACTCCCAATCGGCAATCGAGGGGGGAGAGGGATTTTCTTCCTTATTGGACAACATGAAGGAACTGGCCGAAGATGCCTCCGCCTCGAAAATGGATAAGATCCGTGAGTGGAAATCTCTAATCCATCGTGCCATGGCCTTGAAGCGGGAGTATGCCCGGAGTCAAGAGGACCTGAACGATGAAAGCATCGCCGGAGAACCGGAGACCGTCTCCACAGAGGACATGAATTCCTGGATTTCGCAAATCCTCGGCATGATGGTTTCTCTGGGAATGCCGCCTTTCCCTGCCGTCGAAGAAGCCAAGGCGGCCACCGTCGGTGGAAGAGAGGGGAACCCCACTGGAGAGGCTGCACCGGAAATGCTTTCTTCCTCCTTCGAACCAACTATATCCCAGGGTACCTTGCCGTTTGAGACCAAGACAACGGCCGGCGAAAAGGACGGTCCGGCGAAGACAACGAACTCGGTCCCATCGGGTTGGGATAGGTCGATCTCTGCGCCATCACAGACGGGAATCCCAAACATCGTCAACACGACTACGATTTCCGCACAATCCTTGGATCCTGCCGTTAACTTACAAGAGGTTGTAGCCTCGATCGATTACAGCGCATGGTCATGGACCGCACGAAAAGAAATGAGCGAGCTTGCGGTGGGGGAGATGGATTCTACGGCGATACAAAATGCCGCCATGGATACAGGAATCGAGGCAGAGGCTTCCTCGGTCCTGCCCGGTTTATGGGAAAATCTTTCGGCCAGAGAATCTTTGCCGACCAGTCAAGCGGCCGGGACCGACGAACGGGCAATGGCTGAAAGGAATACGTTCAGGTTGCTGGATACTTCCTATCAAGAGATTGCAGGGATGAGGTCCTCTGTCATGGAACCATTAGAAGGTATCCAGGTACCGACCATCCATGCCGCCGTAATCCATCGGCAACAAGCTCCCAGGATGATGTCGGCCACAGAGTTGCCTTCCACTGCCTCTTCTTCGGCTGATCCATCCCAAACCGATACGGAGATCGAAGCAGCGATTCCCCTAGTCCTATCCGGCTTGTGGAAAGATCTATCTGTCCGTGGATCTTCTATGCAAAACCGGCCGGTTGCCACCGGCCATTTGGCCACGGAAGAAACGGATCCGACGACGGACGGATCGGAGACGCGTTGGACGAATAGCCCCATGGACAACGACTTCGCTTTCACTAACGAGGCGGAGGCAGAAAGTTATCGGCTGTCCTTAGCGGGGAAAATCCTCAAGAAAGAAATCGCAATGACCGCGGAGAAAACGGATGCGATCAAGGAAACAGCCTCTTCGGCTGTTACGACGGCCCCGCAGGTAGCGGAGGAAACATCGGACAGCAGCAACGCTTCGGATCCCTGGAATCAGAAAAAAAATCCATTGTCTGCCGCAAAAGATATGCCGACGAATACCGGCCGGATCCTGCCGGCATCGGAGAGTAAAGAGGAATTTTCCCTATCGATTCCTGCCTCGAATTCCGCAACAGAATTGTCGAAGTCGAGTAAAACGGCGACGAATACCGAACCCCATGCGAACCAGTCATCGAATCCTCAGGGAATCACTTTAGACCAGATGCAGAGAATTGCCGACGCCGCACGGTTGATCCATTCCGGCCGGTCGTCGGAGGTGATTCTGCAATTGAAGCCGGAATCTCTTGGTCGCGTACAGATACGAGCCAACCTGGAAGGACAGCAGTTGACGGCGAGTATCCTGGTGGAGACCACTCAGGCAGAATACCGTCTTAAAGAGAATCTGAATTATCTTCGGGAGTGTTTGGGCGACCTTGGCTTGCGTGTTCAGCGGGTAGAAGTGATCGCCGTGTCTTCCAGTCCGGATCTGTCGCTTCCCTATGGAAATCAGGGAGAGGGAGGATCCGGACAACCGTCGCAGCGGCAACGGCAAGGAACGTCGACCAGGGAGGATGCGTCCTCTTTCTATCCCGAAGAAACCGAGGAGCCTTCCTCGGGCCTGATCCGACAATGGCCGGCAAACGTGTTTTCGGGGCGTATAGATCTTCGTTTTTAACCCCCTCTCGTCTCTGCTTCGGTACCGGAATGGGGAACGGTTTGCCGGTCCCCGTCGGTGCGGAGCCGCTCGAATCCCGGCTGAATCCCTTCCCATGCCGACGTTTGCAAGCCAAACTTCCCGCTTTGACGAAAATCCGGCATCGTTCTTTTATTGGTTGTCGGTAAATCGGCACATAATTCCAGGGAAGGGGAAAATCTTTCCTGCCATCCTTCCCGACAGCCGCTCTCTCTTTCTGTTCTTTGTTTAAAAACCCTGGAAAGTGGCGTATTGAAAGGGAAATCCGGTCAGATCGACAAAACCGGGGGCTCCGGCATGTTTGGCATGAGACGTGCTATGAAGAGTATGGAAGAAACGAAGTCCATTCGGTAAGGAAAGGAAATGAATATGAGTATCGCCGGTATAACAGCCAACAATCAGGTGTTACAGTCGCAGAAGTCCACTGCTGCCGCCGCCGCCGACGACAGCGGCGATGTGACCGGGAAAGACGAATTCCTGCAACTGCTGGTCACTCAGCTGCAAAACCAGGACCCGCTGAATCCGATGGATAATACGGAATTTCTTTCCCAGATGGCCCAGTTCAGTTCGCTGGAGCAATTGATTCATATCAATACGACATTGGAAGAGATGTCGGCTGCGCAAACGGAAACGACCGCATAAAAGCCGTGGAAAGAAATCGATATTTTCAGGAAAAACCAGAGCCAGAACGTAAGCCGTACAACGGACTTCATAGCAATATAGGGGAGGAAATCAATGAACAGTTCTTTTTCCATAGGTCTTTCCGGACTGAGGGCCCATGCCGGTTGGTTGAATGTGGTCGGCAATAACCTTGCCAATTTGAATACCACTGCCTATAAAACCAGTGTGGTTTCTTTTCAGGACATGCTGGGAAGCACTCTGAACGGTGGGATCCGCAGTGCCAATCCGATGCAGACCGGGATGGGGGTGTCTACCGTGGGTATCACCTCGGTCTTTACCCAGGGCCCCATTACCAACACCTCGATCGCTACGGATATGGCGATCACCGGAAACGGATTTTTTATTGTGAATGATGGCAACAATGTGTATTACACGCGGGCCGGGGATTTTACCCTGGACAAAGATGGTTTTATTACGACACAGCAGGGATTGTATGTTCAGGGATACACGGCGGAAGACGGGGTTGTCCTGCAGACGGGATTGTCCCATCTTCAGGTCAAACCGGGATTGACGTATCCGCCCAAAGTGACCTCTTATCTGAAGATGAACATCAATCTCAATGCCGATGAGGATGTCTATACGGCGGGGCCACCTGCCTCCGGCGGGATTTTTAATTCCAACATCGATGTCTATGATTCCCTGGGGACGGCCCATACCGTCACGATTACCTTTACGAAAACTGCCTCCAATGCCTGGAGCTATGATGCCACGATCCCCGCTTCCAGCGTAGAAGGGGCGACGGAGCCTGTCAGCATCGGATCGGGTTCCATCGGTTTCGATCCGGAAACCGGTCAGTTGAGCGATCCTGTGGGCACCGTTCCCCCGACGCCGATCGCTTTCACTCCTTCCCTTACCCTGGTAAACGGCGCCATTTTTCCGGCGACTCTGAACTGGTTCATGCACAACGCCGACGGCAGTTCGATGATCACGCAATACTCTTCGAGCTCCACGACCTCCTCTGCCACGCAGGATGGCTACGGCAGCGGGGCTTTGACAGGGATCTCGGTGGACTCGACCGGACTGATTCAGGGCGTCTTCACCAACGGCCAGTATCGTACTCTGGGGCAGATCGTCCTGGCGACCTTCCATAATCCTCAAGGTCTGCAAAAGGAAGGAATGAATCTCTACTCGGAAACCAATATCTCCGGAGCCCATTCCTACGGTATACCGGAAAGCGGAGGGCGAGGCTCCTTGAGCGGCAACAGCCTGGAAAATTCCAATGTGGACATGGCAGAAGAATTCACCAAAATGATCCTGGGTCAGAGGGGCTACCAGGCCAATTCCAGGGTGATCACCACCTCGGATGAACTGATACAGGAAGCTCTGAATATGAAGCGCTAGCTTCTAGGGAATGAATAACCACTTGCTTATCGCAAGCCTGATTACACAAGGGAAGAAGGAACAATTTACTTTCATGGAGGAAGATCATGGGTTCTAGTGTATTAACCAATATAGCGGGGATCGCCGCTAACAATTCGTTGAATAAAACAAACCTTGGTTTGCAGAAGACGCTGTTTCGTCTGTCTTCCGGATTGAGGATATCAACCGGAGCGGACGATGCCGCCGGTCTTTCGATCGCCGATGGGCTTCTGGGTCAAATCAAGGCTTTGGATCAGGCTTCGCGGAATGCCAATGACGGGATCGGTTATCTGCAAGTGATGGATGGGGCGTTGGCACAGATCACGAACATGCTCCACCGGGCGGTGACCCTGGCCGAACAGTCGGCAACCGGAACGGTGGCCGATTCTCAACGGGTGCCGATCAATATCGAGTTCCAGGAGATCAAGAACGAGATTAACCGAATGTTCCGCTCCATCACCTACAATGGCCGGGTTTTATTGAATTCCTCCGGAAACGGTGTAACCTTGGGTGTCTTCGTCGGCGATACGCACAATAGCTCCTATGTTACCTTCAGCACACCGCCGATCAACTCAGCCATTTTGGGCCTGACCGACTGTACCTGGGACTGGAATACAAGGACTTTTACCAGCAAGGGGTCCATTCCGAACAGCGCCAACCTGGATGATGTGAATATGTCGACCTCGGCGGCGGCCGCCAATGCCTTGACGGCATTGAACCACGCGCTGAACATCATATCCTCGCAGAGGGCACGTCTGGGTTCGGTGACCAATCGCTTGCAGGCGACGGTGGAAGTGGTGTCGAACCAGTTCCAGAACCTGACCAGTGCCGAGTCCCAGATCCGAGATGCCAATATGGCGACGGAGGTGACGGCCCTTACCAAATGGCAGATTCTGAATCAGACCGGCATAGCATCCCTGGCCCAGGCCAATCAATCGGCCCAGCTGGTGACCCAGCTCCTGCAGTAAAAAGGAACTTCCTCCACGAAAACGGTCGACCCTCGAAAAACCCAGGGTCGACCACCATCCGGCCTGGGGCGAGAGAAGTATGGCCCCAGGCAGTACCCCTCTCTGCCATGAGAACCGACGGCTTTCGTGATGGTTCCCTGCCTGTAAAAGTATCGCCTTCTGACGTGGAATAGGATAGATTCTAAGGGGAAAACTTTGTATGGTTTTCCATACAGAGCCATTTCTACAAGGAAGGATCACACGTCATGTTAAGAGCATCTTTTGCTTTACTGGTCGCGGTTCTCTGTCTTTTATCCCCCGTCGGAGCAGCGGTTCCCGTCGATCGCCCGGTTCCGATCATCTTCGATACCGACATGGGCAACGATATCGACGATGCCCTGGCCTTGGCCATGATCCATGCCCTGGAAAGCCGCTGCGAATGTAAACTCCTGGCGGTTACACTCACCAAAGACAATCCATACAGTGCCCCCTTTGTCGATCTGGTGAACACCTTCTACGGTCGGTCAGAAATTCCGATTGGCGCAGTACGGAAAGGTAAGACACCCGAAGAGAGTGCTTATATCAAGCAGCCCAGTCTTGCCATCGATGAGGGACGGGTGCGTTATCCGCATCGGCTGAAGGATGGACGTGAAGCACTGGAAGCAGTTTCTTTGCTGCGCAAGGTTTTGGCGGAACAGGTAGACGGATCGGTGGTGATGGTGCAGGTGGGATTTTCCACCAACCTGGCTCGTCTCCTGGAAACCAAATCCGATGCCTTCTCTCCTCTGGATGGAAAGAGCCTGGTGCGGCGCAAGGTGCGTCTGCTTTCGGTAATGGCCGGATCCTTCAGCGATAAACTGGCTGCCAAACGATACCAGGAATACAACGTTAAAATGGACCTGTCGAGTGCCGGCAAGGTGTTTCGTGAATGGCCCACTCCGGTCGTGGCCAGCGGATTTGAGATCGGCGAGGCGATCGAGTATACGGCCCGCAGTATCGAACAGGATTACGCCTATATCAGGTTTCATCCGATCGCCGAGGCCTATCGTTTGTATCAGAAAATGTCCTATGATCGTCCTACCTGGGACCTGACCAGTGCCCTGTTTGCCGTGCGTCCGTCCCATGGTTATTTTGACCTCTCGGTTCCGGGGCGGATTCAAGTGGAACCGGACGGCATGACTTCCTTCCATCCTTCCACCGACGGACCGCATCGTTATCTGATTGTCCGGCCGGAGCAGATCGTCCGCGCTCGTGAAGCCATGGAGATACTCTGCAGCCAACCGCCGGGAAAGATGTAACGTAGACGAAAAAAATCCCTGCCGGAATTCGCTGGACAGCGGATCGCGGCAGGGAATCTGTATCCGGCTGTGAGCCGAAGACTCGGCTTACAGGATCAGTGGGCGTGTACGGTGTCTATGGATTTATCTTTCCCCGATCCATGGCATGTGGAACAAGCTTCGCCGATCTCGGAGACATTGGTCCAGGCATGGCTTGCACTCTCCTTGCCGTCATGACAGCTGAGACAGGCTGTCGATTCCGGAGGCGTAGGCGAGAAGAAATCCTGCTGGGTAACGGTGGCACGGATATCTCTCGACAGCGGGATTTGATAGGTGCCGGGTAAATGGCATTGGGTACAGTCGCGCAGATCGCCCGGGAAACCGATATGGCTGTAATCGGAAGAGCCTACCTTATACCCTCGGATCAGGTTTTTGCCTGCGTGGATTTTGTGGGTCATGTAGCTCATATTGATGGAAGGTGCATTCTGCCTGGCGTCTGCTTCTCCGGTGGCACGCGGGGTATGGCATGTGACGCAGTACACGGCACTATTCCATATCCCGCCGCGGTGTTGCGCCAGCTTGTCGTGGCAGGCGTTGCATTTGGCTTCGGAAATGACCTGTCTTCGCGGGACAATCTCATTTCCGGTGATGGCTACCAGTCGGGAAACGACAGGGGTCGCATCGGCTACCGTTTGTTGTTTCGCCGTTCCTGCGTTGATGACGGTGTCGATATATCCGCTCATCCCGAAACTGAATGTTCCCTTCCAGGAAGAATGCAGAGGTTCTTCGAAGAGGTAGGCATTGGTTCCGGTAAAGGCGTCCGGGACGCAGTTGCCCACATCGAGCCGCTCCCGGATGGTACGTCTGAAATCCTTGGTCGGTCCGGCGATGTGTGCATAGAGCCGGGTCATCTTCTCGACCGGGATTCGGTTGCCGTCCTTATCGGTGATGCGGAAAACGATCTCCGGCCGCTCCCCGGGTTCGGCATGGTATATCCTGACGATCTCGATCTTGGGATTGACGAGTTGCGTGGATTTGACGGGTATTACGTGGGCTCCCTTGATGGACTGATCGTACTCTTTGACTCCGCCCTCGGGATGACAAACGAAACAGTATTGATCGGTAGTCACAGGAAAATCGCTGTGTCCGGCGCCGGTTTCGAAGTTCACGTCGTCATGGCAACTGCCACAAGCCTGACGATTGGGTGCTTTGAACCAGTTCTCCGCCTGGATGGCTTTGTCGTGACAGGTGTCGCAGTTTCGAATATCCTGGGGGAAACCCACCTCGGAATAATCAAACACTGTCTGATTGTATCCCACAATCTTATAGGGAACACCGGCCTTGACACTGGGCAGATCCCTTCCTCTATGGATTTTGTGGACCATCACCTTCATGTCAATGCTGTTCCCCGTGTCCGTATCGACCGCACCCGGGTAATGGCATAGGTTGCATAAAAGAACATCCCGCCGGGCTCCGCCATGTGCCTGCAGGGGATTGTGACAGGAGTTGCAGGTTTCGTTCCTTACCACATCCCTTACCGTGATGACTTTGCTTCCGTCGGGGACATAGCTGTAAGTCAGGTTGGCTACATGTCGCTTCAACCCCCAGGCCGTCAAATCCCGGGTGGCATACACGCCGAGGGTGTGTGTGGCATTCTTGGGGAAATCGGCCGGCAAAGCCGTTCCAAATGTGTACTGGTAGATGCCGGATTCTACCTGGGTATAGAAACCACCGGAGTCCGTCGAAGGCTGCGAGGCGCGGGTGGTGTAGGCCGTGTACTGTTTTTCCTCCGGTTTGATCCGGGCCAGTACCCAGGAGGTGGCAACGGATCCGGGGGTAAGCACGCCGTCACGATCCAGCGGTTGTCCTTTATCGTCGGTGATCTGAAACTGGACGATCGGTTTACGGGTATCGCCGGGCACGGTGTACTTCAGAATGCTGAGGTTCAGCCCCGGTCGGATGAAATCCACCTGGCTGGTCTCTATCGGATCGGCAATCCCGTTGTTGTCGGCATCGGGAAAATCGGCCAGAAAGATCTGCCGGAAATCGTTCTTGTTGTAATCCTTGATATACGTTCCGGCGGAATCGTAGGTGGGAACGCGCCGGTTATAGGCCAGGGTTTTTCCGTCATGAGACCAGACCAGTGCATCTGTGGATACGAAGCCAAGCCCATGAGGCGAAACATAGTAACTGACGCCGAACAGAGGACCCGGTTTGACGCAGGTAACGGCAACTCCGTTGTCGCTGAGAACCGCGATGGAATTGCCGGAGGGGTGCCAGCGAACGCCGCCGGTAACACCCTTGGTCAGGAAGGTGGCCTGCATGGGACGCATGGCCGGATCCGGATTGGAATCGGAACCCTTGGAGTTGATGATGAAAACCTGGTTGGTTCCGTCGGAGGCCTTAGCGTAATAGGCGATCCGTGTGCCGTCATGAGATCCGCGGACGATGCCGCCGGCCGCGGTCATCGTCAAGCGACGAATCGTCAGACCTTTCGGAGGGATCATCATCGTTGTTTTCGATCCGGAACTGGCGGTGGTTACATCGATATTTTCAGGGATATCTACGACAAACAGGGAACTGGTAAGGCTGCCGTTCTGCTCCCGTACCTTGCCGATAAAACCGCGCATCAGGCCCTTGCTTCCTATCCAGGCGTCACTGGAGGCCTCTTCCAGTTCTCCTGCCGCACCTGTACCCGACGGTACGGTCGAAACCAGCAGAACGCAATAATGCGTGGCCCCGGCGGGAGCGTTGGCGTGCGGTACCATCATTCCGATCGTTCGGGGGTATTTGGTCAACAGGTGGTCGTCATAGGTGAATCCCACGCGTTTCCCATCCAGGGTGAATTCATGACGGTGACTTCCGCCGCGATGGGCTCCAGCGGGAGTGGTTTCCGAGAAAACGTCCCGGGCGTCGAGAAAGTGGAGATTTCCGCTGCCGTCCCCGGCAACCACACCGGCTCGACGGTTCGTCTTGCCGTAATAACCCACGGTGGCTGTTTCACTCACCAGAGGACCATGAATGAAGACAACCTCGTCGGCTACGGGGCTGAAGGATGCGGCCCCCAAGCCGGGTGCCGCTGCGGCATTGGTGACATCGATCTTCGCCTGCGGGGCATAAACCACGGATTCTTTCCCGGTCAGGACGTTTACCTTTTCGATGCTGGTGCTGTTGTTGATGCCCGGGCCGTACGTCTCACGGGTGTCGTAAACGAGGAACTTGTCATCCTTGGAAAAGTTCTCGTTGTTGTCCAGGGAATGATTGATGGGTGTGAATGTCAGCTGTTTCTCCTTGGCTTCGGCCCCGACGCTGTCGGGAGTCCGAATCAGAAGGAGGAATGCCAGACATAGAATACATAGCGCTGCAAGAATACGCATTCCACTCTTCATGAAAACTCCTTTCTCATGTAGAACGCTTTTGCTTTAAACGCCTACATGTAAAAAATGAAAAATCATAACGCGGATTTGGCTCCATTCGGTTTCCCGATCCGATCGGTACATAGTCCTCCAAACCGTGAATGCGCTGAAAAAGATGGAAGCTTGGTTAGTATTTAGCACACATCCAGATAACAAACAATCGATTCCCGAATGTTTATTTTTTACTGAAAACCTTTACTACCTTTACTTTACCGTTACCTGTTCGCAATAGCAGCGAGTCGGGAGTCAGGGGCGGAGCCAGCCGTTTTCCACACCCTTTTCCATCAATTGTTCGGCCACCTTCCACATGGCCTCCGATCCTTCGCTGATGCAGTGGTTGCGATCGAATACCTGTTTCCGGCCGATATCGTGTTCTTTCCAGGAGAGGCCGCCGGAATAATAGTTATGCATCATGGGCATCAGGCGGTCACAGGAGTTGGCAAAGATCGATTCCGGAGTCTGCCGGGCATCATATTCTTCCCAGAGGTCCCGGAATAGGCGGCCCTGGTCCACAGGCAGCATGCCGAACAGTCGGTCGGCGGCCTTTTTTTCTTTCTCTTCCTTCTGTCGGTTCCCTTCCTCATCGTAACAGTAGGTGTCGCCGGCGTCCGCCTCCACGATATCGTGTACCAGCAACAGCCGCAGAACGTGGGGCAGATCGACCGGCTGCTCGGCATACTCGGCCAGGAGCATCGCCATGACGGCCACATGCCAGCTGTGTTCGGCGGAATTCTCCCGGCGGCTGCCATCGATGAGATAGGTCCGCCGCTGCACCGTTTTCAGTCGGTCGATCTCGAGAAGGAAATCCAGTTGGGCCTGTAAACGATCTTTAGACATGTGGTTCTCCTGAAGGGATGAAGTGGTTATCGAAAAAAAGTAGGATGGCCGGTAGAACGGAGACGATGGAATCGATTTTCCCGCAGCAAGACCGGAAAATCGGGCCCCAGGCAATACAGTAGACGGGATTTCGCGTGTGTCTGGAATGACTCATCTCCTCCAGATTGCCATGATCGCTGACCAGCAGTACCGATTGGATTCGAAGGTCGATGGCTTGTAGCAGACCGGTGAGGAAACATTCCAGCTCTTCCGCGATTTTTCTGGCCTTGGGGAAATCACCGCTATGCCCGGCCCGGTCGGTCAGAAAATACTCGTACAGAACGAAGTTGTATTGTTTTGCTATGGCAGCGAGATTGGCTCCAGCCCTTTCCGGAGATAAAAGATCGATATCGATCCCTTTCTCCCGCAGATAGCGATGGGTGAAATCCTGGTAGACCGCCTGTCCCTGGCGCAGATCCTCCAGGGTCTTCAGCTTCAGTCCGGCCGATTGGCATGCCGCCGTGGTTACCGATACCCGTCGGGGGGGATGGGAGAAAAAGGCCGGTTGATAGGCGTTGGCGAAGGTGCAGGAAAGGCCGGCCTGCTGCAGCCGGATGAAAACCGAGGCTTCTGCCAGGAGGTCTTTCAGTAGGGCATTGGGGTAACCGCAGAGGTGGCGACCCAGTAGCGCAGTGGCATTCCGGCCGGTGAGCAGGGAGGTTTGGCCGGTGGCGCTCTGGGGCAATCCGGGAGTATCGAGATTGGCATCGATGGCCTGTACGAGCCCATGATCGATGGTTTCCTGGGTTTCCCTGGTTCCGCCGCAGGGAAATATGCGCGACCCGATATCTGCCAGTGGATTCCGGGACCGATCTGCACTTCCCCATCCCAGGCCATCTACGAAGATCATCAAGAGTCGTTTGGCTGACATCTACTTAGTGGACTGTGGAAGAAAGAGGGCTGGGGATAGCAGCGGCAGGCAAAGAGCCCAGCAATTGCAGGGAGACAGCCTTGTCCGGCGCCGTCGCGATCGTCATGGCTCCGAGACCTGATTCCGCCACTCCGACACAGGAAGGACATCCGTTCAGACAGGGGCAGGACACGATCATTTGCCTGACCAGATCCAGCAGCTCTTCCAGGCGTTCGAATCCCTGCTCGCAATAGCCCATGCCTCCGGGGTAGCGATCGTATAGATACAGCTCCAGGTGACCGTCCTGGGAAGGCTGGATCCAGCTGCCCAAATCGTTGCGGTCGCACAGGGCAAGCAGCGGCAGGGCTGACCCCATGGAGTTTTGCAGGCCCTGCAGGCCCCGCAGCAGATCGGCCTCCCGGCCCGGTCCCGCGGCCACGGCCTCCGCATGGAACCGCAGGATCAAGGCCACGGAAGAAAGCCTTTGCGGCGGCAGGTCGAGGGGTTCCACGCCCAGGGCATCCCAGCTGTAAAACTTGATCTTACGAAAACCGGCAACCCGCCAGGACACATCCACGTCGGCGATTCTGGCCGACCCGGTAGAAAAACTCTTTTCTCCATGTGTCGCTTTCACCTGTAGATGGGCGGATACCATGGCCCTGGTGTAATAATCCAGATCGATCCGTTTCACCCGGATAAGGTGAGTGGCCGTATCCATGGTTTCGACCAGATAAGTGTCTCCTTCATGGAGGTAGACCGCTCCCGGATGGGCCAGCAGAGGGGCTTGCGATTCGTCCATGGTTCCGATTACCGTGGCCTCCGGGCAGGAAAGAGTGATGGTAAATGTCTGTCCCTGAAAATGTCGCAGCCCGCCATGGGAGGCTGGCGATTCCGGTCGGGCCCAATAAAGACGCCGGTCGATTCTCTTCAGTATCTGCTCTTCCTCCAGAAGGCGAGTCACTCCGGATGACATCCTTCCGAAACCGGTATCTTCTTCCTCGCGCAAAGGGAGTTCAAAGGCGGCGCAGCCCATGTGCTGGGCCAGAATGTAAGGATTCTGAGGATCGATGGTTGCCGCTTCCACCACCCCATGGAGAAAATATTCGGGATTCCGGATCAGGTACTGATCCTCGGGATCGTTGGAAGCGATGAAGATGGTCAGGCTCGCTTCCTGTCCGCGGCCGGCCCGACCGGATTGTTGCCATAGACTGGAAAAGGACCCGGGATATCCGACGATCAGACAGGCGCGTATGTGTCCCACATCGACGCCCAGTTCCATGGCGTTGGTGGCCGCTACGGCCAGCAGTTCCCCGTCGAACAGCTGACGTTCGATTTCCCTACGTTCCGAAGGCAGATAACCGCCCCGGTAGACTCGTATTCGATTGGGCGACAATGCCTGGTCATCCTTCTTCGGGTCCCGCAGCTGACGAAACAGCATCTCCGCCTGGGCCCTTGTGCGCAGGAAGGCCAGGGTTTGGATCTCCTTCTGTAAAAGCCGGGAAAGAAGCCGGCGGGCTTCGGACAGGGCCGAGCGGCGGATCGCCGGATTGAAACGGGTGGGAGGGGGATTCCAGAACAGAAAATGGCGTCGTCCTCTGGCGGCCCCGGAATTCTGTATCAGGGAAAACGGCTGTCCGGTAAGTTTCTCGGCGATCTCCTGTGGATTGCGAATGGTGGCCGAAGCGCATAGAAATTGCGGCTGGGAACCGTAGTGGCGGCATATGCGGTCCAGGCGCCGGAGAACATTGGCTACATGGGAACCGAAAACGCCACGGTAGACATGGATTTCATCCAGGACGACAAAGCGCAAAGAGCGAAAAAAGGATGCCCATCGCGGATGGGCCGGGAGGATCGACTGGTGCAGCATATCGGGATTGGAAAGAATCAGCCGGCTTTCGCCGCGGATGCGCCTTCGCCGGTGGGTAGGCGTGTCTCCGTCGTAAGTCTCCGCCGCCGGCGTTTCTACTCCCTGAGGCAGGTATTCCAGGAGATTTCGCAAATGGCGCAGCTGGTCCTGGGCCAGTGCCTTGGTCGGATACAGGTAGAGTGCGCGGGCTTGCGGTTCGCGTATCAGGCTCTCCAGGATCGCCAGATTGTAACAGAGGGTTTTTCCGCTCGCCGTCCCGGTCGCTATGACGACATGGTGCCCCTCCCGGGCCAGCCGGAGGCTTTCCGCCTGATGGCAATAGAGCTGCTTCCAGCCTGCCCGGTCGATGATCGGAGCCAGAACCCCCAGTTCCCCGGTCTCCCAGTGGGAAAAATCGGGGGGTTGTGCGGGAAGGATTTCATGGCGGGCGATACAATCTCTTACTTCATCCCGGGAAAGCAGTTCTTCGAGAAAACACTCTACATCCATAAGCGATAACAGATTATTTCAAAGGAAGTTTCTGCCCTTTTCCCAGGAGTTCCAGGGCTTCCCGAATTCGCTTCTCCCTGGTTTCCGGCCTTTTGGCCGTAGAGATCCACAGGTTGTAACGCTTTTGATACGTGGCGGCCAACCGGTGAAAGGTTTCCCAAGCCTTGCGGTCGCCTTGCAGGGCCGTCTGCCACTCTACCGGCACCTCGGAAATGACCGGTGGCCGATCATCCCTTTCCCAACATCCGTTCTCTCTGGCGATTTGAATGGCGGCATGTCCGGCATCCTGCATGCGGTTCTCTTGTATCAATCGCTGCACGCGTTTCTTGTTGACCGTAGACCATTTGCTGACAGGATTTCGCGGCGTGAATTTCCTGACATACTTCGTGTCGTCAATCTTTTTAATGAGACTGTCGATCCATCCCCAACAAAGCGCTTCATCGAGACAATCGTTATAGTCGAGCTCTTGTCCGGGAACTCCTTGTCTGTAAAAGACAAGCCAGACCCCTTCCTTTTGCCGGTGGTGACGGTGGAGCCACTTCTGCCACTCTTTCAGATCGGCACAGAATAACTGTTCCATAAGGTTTACCGAATCGGTTGCATGATGATGGAATCTCTGCGACACCCGTCGCGCATTCCGGTACACTGGCGCGGCTCCAGGTCCCTGGTCAGACAGACGCGGACCTCACTCAAAAAACGTCCGCTGCAGTATATACGGATGTTTTCCTCCTTCCACCCCGGGTTGGCGGCGGTCAACTTCTGCTTGATGTCGGCAGGTTTGACATAGATCTGTTTTAACGGAGATTGGTACTCAGCAGGGATCCGTATGGATTGAAAAGTCCTGGTAATGGTCTGGAAGTAGTCTCGCGGCGGCATGCCGCTGCAGGTGCCGTGTTTGGCCCACTCATGGCGGATCAACTGCCGGCTCGGCATGATGGGCATCATCTTCTCGACCAGATTTTCGCTGACGTTGGGTTCCGTGGAGCAGAATTGAGGCCACCCGCCATTGTTGTATTGGGGCCAGAGTCCGTGGACGACAAAACCGAACTGGCGTCCTTTGCCGCATTGCGTGTCATCGGCACCTCTGCCCGCCTGGGCGCAATACTGAGGCGACCAGGACAGGCTGAGCACATAAAAATCGAAGGCACCGGATTTCCCTCTTCTGTCCTCTTTTGCGGAACCTCGGGTGGAATCATCCTGCAGCAGCGAACAACTGAAGACCAGGATAAACAATAGAATCCATCGCAGTAATTTCATTCGTATCCAATCTCTCATGAAAAGTGATTCACCGTGCCGCTAAGGCTTCCGGCAATCGACTCAGACGTTGCCTTGCTTCTTCAAGAGTTGCTCTTTGTTTACAGAAACAGAAGCGGAGAAGATGGTGACCATCCTCGGGTTTCCGGAAAAAACTGCTTCCTGGAACGGCAATGATGCCGATTTTTTCCGCCAGGAATAGATTGAAATCCGTGTCTGTCGGGAACCGAAACGATCCGATATCGGCCATGAGATAATAGGCACCTTTCGGCAGACAGCAGCGAAATCCGGCCTGCTGCAGCATGTCCAGAAGAAAATCTCTTCTCTCCTGATACCCTGCCGCCAGGTCGCGATAATACTCCGGAGGAAGATTCATGGCGGCGACCCCCGCTTCCTGCATGGGAGCGGCCGCTCCGACGGTGAGGAAATCATGGACCTTGCGGATGGCCAGAGTCAATTCGGGCGATGCGATCGCGTAACCCACCCGCCAGCCGGTAACACTATACGACTTGGAAAGGCCGCTGATGGTGACGGTCAGGGAGCGCATGCCGGGAAGTCCGGCGATACGGATATGCTCTTCCCCGTCGAAAACAATATGCTCATAGATTTCGTCGGTGATGGCCAGTACTTGGTGCTCCCGGCAGAGGTCGGCTATGAATTCCAGTTCTTTCCGGTTAAAAACCTTTCCGGTCGGATTGTTCGGCGTATTGATGATGATCGCCTTGGTGTTGGGACGGAATGCGGATTGCAGCTCGCGGGGATCGAAACTCCAATCCGGTGGGTGCAGGGAGACAAATCTCGGGGTGGCTCCGGCCAGAATGGTGTCCGGTCCGTAATTTTCATAGAACGGTTCGAAGACGATCACTTCTTCGCCCGGATCGACCAAGGCCAGCATGGAAGCGATCATGGCTTCCGTTGAGCCGCAACAAACGGTGATCTCCCGGTCCGGATCGATCTCCATGTCTGTCAACCGGGTCCATTTTTGGGCGATGGCCCGGCGAAAGTTCGGTGCCCCCCACGTCACTGCATACTGATTGATGTCACGCCGGATGGCGCTAACTGCTTCCTCTTTCAATATCTCCGATGCCGGGAAATCGGGAAAACCCTGGGCGAGATTCAGTGCCCCAAATTTGTGGGCTATCCGGGACATTTCACGTATGACGGATTCGTTGAAACGGACCGTTTTTTCCGAAATGAACTTTCTCGTCATGAACTGCGTTTTCCTCGCTTCTACGCCTGCGCTGTGGATTTATACCACGAGACGGCTGTTATTGGGCGCCGTTTCGGTCTTTTTACCGGCATGCCTAAAAAATCCGGTCCCAATTCGCCCGCAAAATATTTTATAATTAAATGCTCTTTGTTCAAAGTGGAGGAAAAAAACCGGCATTTTCATAATGGGTTTATCATAAACCGATCCGATTCGAAAAAAGGAATGCTATGACCGTATCTTCTCTGGATTCAAGATCCATCAACACGATCCGCTTTTTATCGGTGGATGCCATACAAAAAGCCAATTCCGGTCATCCCGGATTGCCCATGGGAGCGGCCACGATGGCTTACACTTTATGGCAACGTTATCTGAAACACAATCCTACCGATCCTAAATGGCCGGATCGCGATCGTTTTATCCTCTCTGCCGGACATGGATCCATGCTTCTCTACTCCCTGTTGCACCTGACGGGTTATCCTCTCCCTCTGGAAGAGGTCAAAGGATTCCGGCAATGGGGAACTCTCACCCCCGGACATCCGGAAAGCCATCTCACTCCTGGGGTGGAGACGACCACCGGACCTCTGGGACAGGGTATATCGAATGCAGTGGGAATGGCCATCGCCGAAGCTCATCTGGCGGCCCGCTACAACCGTCCGGGATTCGATATTGTCGACCATTACACGTATGTCCTGGTCGGTGATGGAGATCTGATGGAAGGAGTCAGCTTCGAGGCATGCTCACTGGCCGGTCATCTGGGGCTGGGAAAACTGATCGCGCTCTATGATGACAACCGCATATGTCTTTCCGGGTCCACCGTCCTGTCTTTCAGCGAGAACGTCCTGGACCGTTTTCAAGCACTGGGTTGGCATGTACAAGAGGTGAAAAACGGAGAAGATCTGGAAGAGATCGGGAAAGCCATCGAACAGGCGCAAAAGGAGACCGGACGTCCCTCGTTGATCAAGGTGCGCACCACGATCGGGCATGGCTCTCCACATAAACAGGGCACCAGCGAGGCCCATGGCTCTCCGCTGGGTGGCGATGAGGTCAAGGCGACCAAGGCCGCCCTGGGGTGGCCGACGGAGCCGGATTTCCTGATCCCGGAGGATGTAGCCGCCCATATGCGTTCCGCCTTGGTCCGGGGCGGGGAGGCGGAAGAAAAATGGAACCAACGATTGCAGGAATATGCGGTTGCCTATCCCGAGGAGTGCCGGGAGTTTCAGCGAATCCAGTCCGGAGTTCTTCCGGAAGGCTGGGATAAAGATCTCCCCCAGTATGCCGCCGATGCCAAAGGTGTAGCTACCCGCAAGGCGTCGGAGACCATGTTGCAGCTGCTGGCTTCCCGAATTCCGGAACTGATGGGTGGAGCGGCGGATTTGAATCCTTCCACCTTTACCTGGATGAAGAACCAGGGCGATTTTCAGTCTACGCAAGCGCCCGCTGCAGGCATACAAGGCGCTGTCGGAGGCCCTTGGGGTTACATCGGACGCAACATCCACTTCGGCGTGCGGGAACACGCTATGGGCTCGATCGTAAACGGCCTGCTCCTGCATGGTGGCTTCCGGTCTTTCGGATCTACCTTTCTGGTCTTCGCCGATTATATGCGTCCGGCGGTACGCCTTTCGGCCATCATGAAAATTCCCGCCATCTGGGTATTCACTCATGATGGCATCGGTGTCGGAGAGGATGGACCGACCCATCAGGCGGTTGAACATTATGCCGCCTTGCGGGCCATCCCGAATCTGCTTTTCCTGCGTCCTTGCGATGCCAACGAGACGGTGTATGCATGGAAAATGGCATTGGAAAACAACTCTCGTCCCACCGTTCTGGCCCTCACTCGCCAAAACGTTCCTACCATCGATCGGACGAAATATGCTTCTGCCGAAGGACTTCTGCGGGGCGCCTATCTTCTCAATCCCTTGCCGGCAGGCCAATTGCCCGACATGATCCTGATTGCCAGCGGTTCCGAGGTTTCGGTTATTCTCGGGGCCGAGGCCTTATTGGCCCAAAAGGGTTATCGCGTGTCCCTGGTTTCCATGCCCAGTTGGGAACTTTTCCGGGAGCAGCCGCGGGAGTATCGAGACTCGGTCCTGCCGCCTGCGGTCAAAACCCGGATTGCCGTGGAAACGGGAATATCGCAAGGTTGGCATGAGTGGGTGGGAGAACAGGGCGGGATTCAGGCTTTGGATGGATATGGTGCTTCGGCTCCTGGCCCGCTGTTGATGAAGAAATTCGGATTTACCTCTGAGAATGTGGCTGCCAGAGCGGAAGAACTTTTCAAGAAAAATTGAGGGACATCTTGTCGCTGCAATTGCGTAGAGATTCTTCCTGAAGGGGTAACGCCCCGTTCTCCTTTCCGGTTTGATCCTGATATCCCTGGAAGGTGTAGGTTTGGATAATCCGCGGATATCGGAAAATGGACTGCATACCATGAATCGTTGTCCTGGGAGAAAGTCAACCGTATGGAAAAAACGTTGATAAGCACACAGCAAGAAGCATCGCTTCCGTGGCTGGATCATGTTTCCCGGCACCTGCTCGTCTCCGGAGAACTGTCCAAGATGGTGCAGAAGAACATGATTGGCGGAGCAATCAGCGATTTGTGCGTCATGGAAAGGATCCTTTTTCAGGAAGAAGGATACGATCCTTTTCTGAAACAGCTGGCCGGGAAAGGGAAGACATCCGTACAGATTCTGGATCACCTGTTGTTGGAGGATCTGCGTCTGGCCACCGCCATTCTTCTGCCGGTGTATAAACGGTCGGAAGGCAAGTACGGATTTGTCAGCGCCGCCCTGCCGCCCTCCTCGCTCCAGGACTCTCGGGAGATGGTCGATGAAGCCCAGCGATTATGCAAAGCCGTGAAACAGCCCAACCTGATGATCCGTATTCCTGCTACCGATAGCGGATTGGAAGCCGTTACCCGTTGTGTGGCCGAGGGGATCCATGTCCACATCTCTCTCGTTTTTTCTCCGGAACGTTTTCATCAAGCGGTGGATGCCTGTTTCCGGGGACTGGAAACCAGAGTGGCCTCGGGGAGAAAGATACAGAATGTCCGTTCGGCGATCGGTTTCTGCTTGTGCCAACTGGATGAAAGGATGGATCGCATCCTGGAGGAACGCGCCGCTCAGGTGAAGGGAAAAGAGAAAACCGTCGTGCGTTCTCTTCAAGGGAAGATCGCTGCGGCCGTAGCCCAGCTTGTCTGGGAAAATTACCAGGAAAGGTTATCCGAAGGGCGATTTGTCGCATTACATCGACTGGGGGCTCATCGTCCCCTACTTCTGTGGGGCGGACATCCTGGCGATGGTATCTCCTATCCCAAGACTCTGAGCCACCAGGAAGCGTCGTGGATCATCGATCCTTCCGCTTTTTCCCAGTTGCCTGAGAAAAAAGCCGTCCGGTCGGTGTCGGGAGCCAAGGCGGAGAAATCCATTCGTGTTCTGGAGCAGTTGCAGGAGATGGGAATATCTCTCCCCGGGAAGGAGCGGCAATGGCAGGAACAGGAAATCCACTCTCTGAATGCCGCTACCGAATCCCTTCTAACCACTCTGGGAGAGAGGCGGGAAGCCGCTCTGGTCGAATCGAAGCAGGTAGTCCGTGGCTATCCTTGGGAAGATAAATTGAACCAAAGGATGGATGCCTGGTCTGTAGAGGGATTCGGGAAAAGGCTGTGGGCCATGGATCCGACTCTATGGAAAGCGAATGAGCCCGATCATCAGGAAGAGATCGGCAGGCGCCTGGGCTGGTTGCGATTGCCGGAATGGATGCATACACAAATTGACGGGATCAATCAGTTTGTCGAGAAGGTCCGCCGGGCAGGTTTTACCCACGCTTTGCTCTGTGGCATGGGCGGATCGGCACTGACCCCCGAAGTTCTTCGCCAGACGTTCGATATCACCAAAGGGTATCTCGATCTGATGATCCTCGATTCCACGGATCCGGCGGCCGTTTTGGCCGCGGGTGCCCGCAGTAATCTGGAGAACACTTTATTTATCATATCCTCCAAGTCCGGCAGTACTTTGGAAACCAGCGCTTTCTTCCAGTATTTCTGGGAGAAATTACGGACTCTGAAAAACATGCGTGCCGGGGAGAACTTCGTGGCCATCACCGATCCGGGAACAGCCATGGAACAAGCGGCCAGAAAATGTCAGTTCCGACATATCTTCTTGAATCCCCCCGATATGGGCGGACGTTATGCCGCCCTATCTTACGCCGGTATGGTTCCGGCGGCCCTGATGGGGATCAACATCTCCCGTCTTCTGGAGAGGGCCCGGCGTATGATGATGGCCTGCGGACCTCGGGTTGTGCCCTTGCATAATCCGGCTTTTTTCCTGGGCGCCATGATGGGTATCTCTGCCTTGGAGGGTCGCGATAAGATCACCTTCATCCTCTCGGAGAAGATCGCCAGCCTCGGGCCATGGGTGGAACAACTGCTGGCTGAATCGACCGGGAAAGAGGGACTGGGCATCGTTCCGGTGGAAGGCGAGCCTCCCGCCAATCCTGATTTGTACGGCAAGGACCGGTTGTTCCTCTATCTCCGTGTCGGCAGCAAGCTGGATAAATACGTGAATGCCTTGATCAAGACCGGTCATCCGGTGGTTACCCTCCATCTGGAGGATGGATACGATCTCGGAGCGGAGTTTCTCCGCTGGGAAATTGCCACCGTTGCCGCCTGCCGGGTACTGGGAGTGAATCCTTTCGATCAACCGAATGTCCAGGAGGTGAAGGACCTGACCCGGGAGATCCTCACCGAGCACGCCAACAAGGGCCGCATTCCCCTGTCGCCGAATGCCATGTCGCCCAAAGATCCGGCTTTTTCCCTGGCCTTGTTGAAGCATCTGCGCTCTTTGAAAAAGGGAGATTTTATCGCTCTGAATGCCTTCTTCGAACGCAACCAACGAAGAATCAAATTACTGCAGGAGATACGGGTGGCCATGCGGTCGATGACCAAAGCCGCTACCACGGCCGGTTTCGGTCCGCGTTTCCTTCATTCCACCGGACAATTGCACAAGGGCGGAGCGAATACCGGCGTCTTCCTTCAGTTCTGTGCCCACGACAACATGGAGGCGGAAGTTCCCGGAACCTATTATACTTTCGATAAACTGATCGCGGCCCAGGCCATGGGCGATTATGCGACGCTCAGCGGCCGACACCGCCGCGTCCTTTTAATCGATCTGGAGAAGGATGTGGAAGGAGGACTGCGTCGCGTTCTCTCACTGATACTGAATTTCAAATCCGAAAGGAAAAACGGTAAAAAATAAGTCTGGAACCTATTTGCCAAGAGAAAAGGATATGGAAATACAATCTGTTTTTTATTTGGAAAAACCCTCTCTACTGCCCCCGCTGGACCCTGATTTTCGTCCGCCGGCTCTGGCCAACCGGCGTTTTCGCCAGGAGGTGGAAAGTTCCGGTGGAGGGGAGCCGCTGGTCCTTGGTCTGGAAAGGACGGAAGGCTCTTTCAGCCGATTCGAAATCAAGGTCCTGCCGGCCGACCATCCCTGGGTGGATTCGAACCTGTATTATGTGGAGCGATTGCTTAAATTTTTGCTGTGGCAGCGCGGCGGATGGAAGGTCTATGTCGGCGGGTCGCCGCGGATCGCCCAGCATCTGTCCTACCTGTACTCTCCCATGGGAGAACGGGCCTTCGATCACCAGTTTATGGGAAACAGCGTTTACGGGCATCCCTTTACCATCGTGTCCTGTCGACCCGATGAAGTCCCACCGGAAAAGGAGACCAGCCAGGCTTTAGGCCGACATCTCGACGGATGCCGTATCGGATTTGATTTGGGTGCCTCCGATCGTAAGGTCTCAGCGGTCATCGACGGGGAGCCGGTTTTCAGCGAAGAGGTGATCTGGGAGCCGCGTAAACAAACCGATCCGAATTACCACTACCGTGAAATTATGGCTTCTCTTCGGGCGGCCATGGCCCATATGCCGCAGGTGGATGCCATCGGCGGAAGCTCGGCCGGTGTGTATGTACAGAACCAGGTTCGCGCTGCCTCCCTGTTCCGGGGGATCCCTGCAGAGAAATTCAATGAGGTACGTCATCTTTTCCTGCGGATACGCCAGGAGCTGGGAGTGCCTTTGGAAATTGTCAACGACGGGGAGGTTACCGCCCTGGCCGGGTCCATGTCGCTGGAAGACAATGCCGTCCTGGGCATCGCTCTCGGCTCCAGTCAGGCCGGCGGTTACGTCACCCCGGAGGGGAATATCACGGACTGGCTGAACGAACTGGCTTTTGTCCCGGTGGATTATCAACAGGAAGGTCCGATCGATGAGTGGTCGGGAGACCGGGGAGTGGGTGCCTTATATTTTTCCCAGCAGTGTGTTTTTCGCCTGGCCCCGCGGGCCGGGATCAGCATTCCGGAACATGTCACCGATGCGGAAAAATTGAAAGTCGTACAGCAGGAACTGGAAGAGGGGCATCCGGGCGCACGCCATATCTGGGAAACCATGGGCATTTATTTGGGCTATACTTTGGCCCATTACGCCGATTTTTACGACATGAAACATCTGTTGCTCCTGGGACGCTGTACCAGCGGCAAGGGTGGGCCCTTGATGCTGGAAGGGGCACGGAAGGTCCTGCAGCAGGAATTTCCCGCCCTGTTTGAAAGATTGCAGATCCATCTGCCGGATGAAAAGATACGCAGGGTGGGGCAGTCGATCGCTGCCGCCAGTCTGCCTGCCATTGCCAAATAACGAAAGCCCAGGAGGTCGGTTCCCATGTTTTCTTCAGCTCGTCGGCGTTTTCTCTCCAACCTCTCTCAAGGTATGGCGCTAGCGGGTGTGGCCTCGCGAACGTTCGCTTCTTCATCATCGGCCTTCTCGAGTCAAGCTCAAGGCCCCTCTTCTTTATCCGGGCTGCGACCTCTCTCCTATACGCCGCTTCCTTTGGGATCGATTCTCGCAGAAGGGTGGTTGAAGAGACAGCTGCGTATTCAGGCGGACGGGCTGAGCGGTCATCTGGACGAGTTCTGGCCGGATGTGGGCCAGAGCCAGTGGTTCGGCGGAAAGGCGGAAGGATGGGAAAGGGCCCCTTATTGGCTCGACGGAGTGATTCCTCTGGCCTGGGTCCTGGATGATCAGCCGCTCAAGGCCAAGGTTTCCCGCTATGTGGAGCAGATTGTCAACGGTCAGCGCCGCGACGGCTGGTATGGTCCCTATCCGGCCGATGCCGGCGCCAAACCTTATGATATATGGGCCATCTTCCTGGCCAACAAGATGCTGGTGCAGTATCACCAGGCCACCTCCGACAACCGGGTGCTGGAAGCGGTCATACATAACCTGCGGGCCTGCCTGCAGGCGCTCGATCGCACTCCGCTCTTCGAATGGGGAAAATTTCGCTGGTTCGAAGGACTGATCGCCGCCTTTTACGCATATGAGAAGACCGGAGAACCCTGGCTGCTGGATCTGTCCCGCAAACTCCAGGCGCAGGGTTACGACTACATGAGCTTCTTCGCGGAGGACGATCTGCGCACTCCCACACCTCGCCGCGGTCAATGGAAGTGGAATAAGCATGTGGTCAATATGGCAATGACTCCCAAGGCTTACGCCCTGTCCTGGCGTCTCACGGGCAAGGAGTCGGAGCGTGCCTTCCCGGCCAAGATGTTGGAGATACTCGATCGCTGGCATGGACAGATCACCGGAATGTTCACCGGGGACGAGTGTCTGTCCGGCAAGAATCCGATACAGGGAACGGAACTCTGTGCGGTTGTGGAGCTGCTCTATTCGCTGGAATGGCTGCTGGCCATCACCGGCGAAGCTCATTTCGGCGATCGTCTCGAGCGGATCGCCTACAATGCCCTGCCGGCTACCTTTGCCCCGGATATGTGGTCGCACCAGTACGATCAACAGGTGAATCAGGTGCAGTGTACGGTCAATCCCGAGCATCTCTGGAGCACCAACGGTCCGGAATCGAATCTCTATGGCCTGGAGCCCAACTTCGGATGCTGCACCGCCAACATGCATCAGGGCTGGCCCAAGCTGGCCGCTCATCTCTGGATGCGCAGCCCCGATCGCGGCCTGGCGGCCATGGCCTATGCCCCGAGTGCCGTCCGTCTCCGCATCGGCGACCAACCGGTTCAGGCTAAGATGGAGACGGATTATCCGTTCCGGGATACGGTCAAGCTGACCGTCCGGACGGAAAAGGCAATGCGCTTTCCCTTGTGGCTGCGGGTGCCCGCATGGGCCGAGGGTGCCGTGATTCGTGTCGCCGGAGGCGCGGAGGAGAGATTGAATCCGGGCGGTTTCCACCGTCTGGAAAGGGAATGGCGAGATACCACGGAAATCCAATTGCGTTTTCCTATGAAGCCAAGGGCGGTGCGCGGCTACAATGGGTCGATTGCCGTGGAACGGGGTCCGCTGGTCTATTCCCTGCAAATCGGTGAGGAGTGGAAACAGGTCAACAGCGATAAGCCATACCGGCAACTGCCCCATGGCGACTTCGAGGTGCGGCCCGTAACCCCCTGGAATTACGGTCTCCTTCTGGATGAAACCAATCCGGAAGCCGGTTTGCGCTTCGAAGAAAAGCCCATCGGAGAGAGGCCCTTCTCTCCGGAAGGGGCGGGAGTGACGGCCAAAGCCCAGGGTAGAAGATTGCCCAAGTGGAAACTCGTTCGTGGCTGGGCCGCGGAGAATCCTGTCGGAGAGCAGGAATCCTCGGAACCGTTGCAGGAACTGACTCTCGTCCCCTATGGCTGCACCAACATCCGCATCACCGAGTTCCCCAAACTGGTTCGCTGAGACGAGGAATCTACCTGGCTGAATTTCTCACGCTGAGATTGCCGGGGACTGCCGGGATTTCCACCCGTTCCGCGTACTCCGCGCCTCTGTGTGCCTATTCGAGCCGAGCCGAGCGTTTCATCGCAGAAAGAGTACGGCTACTCCGGCCACGGCAACGAAAGCCCCAAGAATGGCCCGCCATGTCAACCGTTCCCCGAACAGAATTCGGACCGTCGGCAGCATCATGATCGGGGTAACGGCCATCAGGGTCGCTGCGATGGCCACTTTGGTGAGGGAGACGGAGATCAGGCTCAAGGTGATTCCTAAAAACGGACCCAAAACGGTTCCCAGAAGCGTAAACCACAGTGCTTGCCTGTTGTCCCGGAACACCTGCACCGGGCTTCGGAACCTGCCGGCCAGGAAATTCCATGGAGTGATGACGACGACTGCCGCCGCGACCCGGATGAGTGTGGCGGCGAAACCGTTTGCCGGTCCGAGCGCGAAGGCCTCCTTGGCCAGAATCAATCCGCCGGCCTGTCCCAAAGCTCCCAGAAAGGCATACCAGATTCCCCGTCTGGATACGGGGATATGGGGTATCGATTCCTTTTTGTTTTCCAGAACGACCAGGGCGATACCGATCAAGGTAACGGTCATTCCCGCAATCCCCATCCTGGAAAGACCTTCTCCTAAAAGCAGGTAGGCAAGAATTGCCGTCAGGGCCGGGGCCGTCGACATGATCAGGGTACTGATCCGGGCACTGTTGTATTCGTAGGATTTGAAGAGATAGGTGTCGCCGAAAACCAGTCCTACCAGGCCGCTGGCGGCAAAAAAGAGGAATTGCGCCCAGGAAAAGCGGAGAGGGATATTGCCCAGGAAAACCGTAGCGGACAAGAGGATCAAGGCGCCCATCAGACGAACGACGTTGACGTACACCGATCCGATACGCCTGGTGGCATGAGCAAACGCCAGGGCGCTTCCGGTCCATAACAATGCGGTAAGAAGTGCGGCGATTTCGCCGGCATAGGGCATGTGGGAATCCTTCCGTAACTATAGGGTGTCGATTTCGGGAAAAAACTGGGGTCGTTCCCCGGCTGTCGATGAGAAACAGCCTGTGGGTACAGCCTCAGGCGTGAATCCGGATGGCTACCTCGACCAGTTCCGGCTGCAGCACCCGGACGATCTCCTTGGGATCCAGGCAGACCAGGTAGCCGCGATGTCCGCCATTGATATAGATACGCGGCAGATCCAGGATCGAACGTTCCATGTAGACCGGCATGGCCTCTCGGGTACCGAAAGGGGAAGTGCCGCCGACCAGATAGCCGGAATGCCTTTGTGCCGTTTCGGGAGAGCATGGCTGCACAGTCTTTACCCCAAGCCGGCGGGCCAGTTCCTTTAACGAAACCTCCCGGTCCCCATGCATCAGTACGATGAAGGCCTGTCGCTGCTCATTTTCCATGATCAGGGTTTTAATCGACAGGTGTTCGTCGATGCCGAGCTGCTCGGCGGACACGCGTGTCCCGCCCCGGTCTTCATACTTGTAGAAGTGATCGGTGAAGGAAACCCCGGCTGCGCGCAGAATGCGCACCGCCTGAGTGGATGGTGTTTTTTCTTTCGCTGCCATAATCGCTCCAATCCATGGTCCCAAGTTAGCAGCATTCACCCGGGAATCGGGTAGATCTCCCTTGGCTCGCTTTTCTACGACCGGTTGCCGCAAAACTTGGGGATGGATTCACTTGTTGGTATCGGATACTAAATTCTGCCAGGTGGGTCTTTCCAGAAAGGAACCGGTGACATGATTTTCCATTTCTGTAAAAAGCGAAAAAGGTATGGAAAAAGTCATCAGATTCGGATCTGCCAGCTGCTTGCGGACATAGACTCGTGCGGAAAGGTCGGTGAGTCCTACCACCGCCCTGGGTTTGGGTGATTGCGATTCGCGGTAAGGATAAATTCCAATGGTTTGGCACCCGGCGGCATAAGGTATGATCGCATTTTCATTATCGCCCCGACCGTAATTGGCCAGTACCACCAGTGCGGAGAGTTGGTCCGGATCGGCAAAGAAAATGACTGTCTGGGGCTTTTGGTATGTGGGATCGACATCGGCCAGGGGTTTAAAGACAACGTAGGTCGCGGGGATCACGGTCATGGGCAATGCCTCGATAAACCGGGCAACCATTTCCGGATTTTTCAGATAGCGTTCGCCATGCAGGAAGTGATCATGACTTTCTTTGCTTAGGAACGGCCTGATCTTTTCCGCCAGTTCGGTTCCGCCCGGGCGCACGGCATTGCCTGACGAAAGAAAATGACAGAACCCCTCTTCGCCTCCAGGAAAATTTTTATATTGATTGCCGAAGCCCAGGCCCACTCCGCCACCGAAACAACCGAAGGTCTTTCCATCGGCAACGGTTGTCTTCCCCTTGGCAGCATGGACCACCAGCCATACTACACATCCCCATTTGCCTTCGGTAAATTGCAGCGCATCCTGCGGCTTTTCATCGGTCCAAAGCAGGGCCACCGGATGATATTTCAGTCGAATTGCCTGAGCTATCTTGCTTTCCATGAAAAATGCTCCTTTAAGTTAATGATTGTACCCTCAATCGAAATCCCGGCAAGAATCCCTTTTCTTCGAGCCGTATGGGTGAGTATCTCCCGACTATTTCCCACATGAAGCTTTCTCCATGAATTGGGATCGAGTAAGATATTCGACTGTCTGACCTCATATCTGACCTCATATGGTCCATTCCGAATCTTTTGTATGGTTCCCGGTCAGAATGAAAGAAATGTAAAAGAAGATTTTATGAAAATTGCATGGATGAATCTTAGAATCGGATTGCTCCTCGCCTTTCTCGCATTCACACTTGCTGCTGGGTGTACGAGAGAGGATCCGTCCGGTGGACAGGCTCCGATCGGCAAAGGGACTAAGTCGCCGAAGGGCGACAGATATCAGGTGTTGCTGGATGCCATGCCGGCACCTGCCGCTTGGCACCTGGACGCCGATCGTGCCGGGAAACTGGCGGCCCTCACACTGGCCTGTGCCGACAAAGAGTACCCGAACAAGACAAGCGACGTTGCAGATGGCGACGAGACGGTGCAGCCGCCGCGTATTCTCCACCCGGCGTTTTTCGGCTGCTTTGACTGGCATTCGTCGGTACACGGGCACTGGGCGCTGGTGCGCCTGTTGAAGACGACGGAATTTGCCGATGCCGCCAGGGCGCGGGCTATTCTCGACAGACATTTTACTCCCGAGAAGATTGCCGCGGAGCTGCTCTACTTTCAGACGCCGCGCAACAAGACGTTCGAACGGCCATACGGCTTTGGTTGGTTTCTAAGGCTGATGGCCGAGTTGCATACCTGGAAGAATAGGGATGCGGAGCGCTGGGCCAAGTGCCTGGAACCGCTGGGAAACCACATCGCTGCAGCACTTGTCCGTTACCTGGAAACACTGTCCGTCCCGGTGCGAGCCGGAACCCACGACTCCACGGCCTTTGCCATGGCGCACGCCCACGACTATTCCGTTGCCGTCGGTGACTCTTCACTGAAAACCGTTTTAGAAAAACGTGCCCGTGATTTCTACCTCGACGATGTCGCCTGCCCGACTGCCTATGAACCTTCCGGTGAGGATTTCATTTCACCGTGTCTTGCCGAAGCGGACCTTATGCGGCGGATTCTTACTCGGGAGGAGTTCGGCCCCTGGCTCGACCGGTTTTTTGGCGCACTGGATGAACCCGCCTTTGGACCGTTGCGATTGCCGCCTGTAGTCAAGGACCGCGAGGATCCTCGCATCGGGCATCTCATCGGATTGTCGCTCCAGCGGGCAGCGGCTTACCTTGGGGTGGCTGGCGCGCTTTCCGAGAACGATCCCCGGCGCGCCGTGTTCCAGCGGCTGGCGGCGATCCATAGGGCTGACGGTCTGGCCAAGATGGAAGGGAGTGGCTATGGCGGCGAACACTGGCTCGCTTCCTTTGCCATCTTTTTATTGACCGATGCCTGGGCTCTGTCATGAAGCCGTTTCGACTCCTCTCCCTCCTCCTCTTAGCGATGATGATTTCGGCCTTTGCCCGGGAAGAACGCCGGCTGGAATTCGCCGATATCATCGAACAGCGGGAACCCTATAGCCCGCGAATTTCTCCCGATGGCCAAGCAGTTGCCTTTCTGGTCAGGCAGTCCAGCCTGAAGGAGAACAACACCAAAGTACAGTTATGGATTGTGGAGAAAGACAAGCCGTCGCGCTGTTTGTTGCAGGATACTTCCATTTCGGGTTTGGAATGGATTCCGGGCAGGCCGACTCTCTCCGTGAAACTATCGAAAACCGGTACCACGGTTCTCTGGCAAATATCGCTCGATACCGCAAATGTGCAACCCTTGATGGACCATCCGACGCCGGTCTTCCAATACGCCTGGGCACCTGATGGTTCACAATTACTATTCGTCACCGCCAAAGGTGCCACGGCCGAAGAACGCTCCCGCATCGATCGGGAAGGTGTGATCTATAACGAAAATATCCACGGCATTCGATCGTTTACCCAACGGAACTGGACCTCGCCCGGTGTTCAGGAGCTGTGGTTGTGGAAAATGGGTCAGAAGCAAGCACGCCGGGTGGAAGCAGATTTCTTTCCGGTACAATCCTTCGGACGATTGAACTGGTCGCCGGGGGGAGAACGGGTGGCTATTCAGTACCAGGCAGGCAATTCATCCGATCACATCGGAATTCTCAAGCTGGATGGGGATACATTCTCCTTCCAGCCGGTGGTGGAGCAAAACCTGGCCAACCGCGGCGTCACCTGGCATCCCGATGGCCGGCAATTGGCATACGTGGCCACCGGCGATGAGCATCTGTACTATGTTCCCCGAAGCCGTCCATTGGTATTGCGATTGGGAGAGAAAGATCCGTTGCCTGTAGCGAACGGGAGGGATTGGTATTTCTTGTCGTCGGTCTTCTTTGATCGGCAAGGAGAGAATCTGCTCATCGAGTATGACGATCGCAGTAATTCGACTCTCTACCGGACTCCGCTTGTTGGTGGGGCAATCAATGCCATACCTGCGGATGGAGCCCACTATTCCGAATTCAGCTTTTGCCGGGACAAGAGGTATGCCGCCTGTATCCGGCAAAAGTTTACCATACCGCCTGAGGTTGCCCTGGTCGATATCGAAACCGGACGGGCCGACGTTCTGACCAGATTGAATCCGCAATTCGAAACCATTCGTTTGCGGGAGGGGGTGGAACGCCGATGGAAGAATCGCTTAGGCAACGAATCCAACGGATTTCTGATAATGCCTCCCAAGCCCTGGAAGGAGCCTCGACTGCCGCTCCTGGTGCTCCATTATCAGTTTTCCAATAAGTTCACCGTTCAGGCGCAGTGGATGACCAGTTATCCGGTGCAGCATTTCGTCGAGGCGGGTTTCGCCGTCATTATGCTGAATTACCCGCGGGAGCTTGGCTGGAAACCGGGTGATTTTGCAGCTGCGGCCAGGTCACAGGTATACAATCCGTTGTCCAGCATGGAAACAGCCGTGAAGTCGCTGGTCGAAGAAGGGATCGCCGATCCACAGCGAGTCGGCATCCTGGCTTGGAGTTTCGGTGCATTCCTGGCGGAAATGGCCATCACTCAGTCCGATCTCTTCCAGGCGGCCTCCGCCGGCGAAGGTGGATTGAACAACGCCGGGCAATATTGGGTGACTGGCAGCGCGGCGATGCAACGCTACCTGGATGCGTTCTTTGGCGGACCTCCCTTCGGTGATGCCTACGACAATTACCGGAAAGTGGCTCCAGCCCTGAATGCTGACAAGGTGAAGGTGCCTTTGTTGCGGGAGTACGGATCGGATGTGGGTGTGCAGTCCTTGGAGTTCTATATGGCCTTGAAGCGGTTGGGAAAACCGGTGGAACAGGTGATCTATCCGGGGGCACCCCATGTTTTTTCCCTCCCCTCCCATCGCCTGGCTTCGATGGAACGCAACCTGGACTGGTTCCGGTTCTGGCTGCAGGGATACGAGGATCCGGTTCCAGGGAAAGTGTCCCAGTATGAACGCTGGCGGGCCATGCGGACGAAACGCCGGTCGGTCGGGCCAGAATGATGGCCTCGTAAAAAAGCATACTATAGAACATTGCATCGGCTGTTGTAGGGGCACGGCGTGCCGTGCCCAAAGGGAGCCCTCATCCTATGGTCGCCAGGGCACGGCACGCCGTGCCCCTACAAATTTTTGGAGTCGGTTAAGAAACGCCTGAAAATGAGATTTATTGCAATGCCATCAAAAATGATGAGGTAGGAAAAAATTGATTATGATAGGAAAACGGATCGTGTTGAGTTCCGCCAGGCGGTGCCGCGTACATACAGGCTTTCATGGATCCATGGGAGGCCGTGTAAACGCGGAACTACGAACCTCCTGATTTTTTGCGGCTCCATTGAGAATAAACGGCTGCCCTGAAAGGAATGAGCCATCGTCGGGACAGTCTACCAACAGGCGCGTAAGAAGCCATCTTCCACCCTTTACAGTCAAGGGCGACCGCTGCCGGTCGCCCTAATCAAGGGAAGTCTTGCGTCTACTCGCTCTTGGGGGCAGGGCGGGCCCAGGGGTAAGGTTCCTTGCGTGGGGGAGGAGCATATCTCCGGCGGATGACCTCCAATGCCTTGGCCTGATACTCCTTGCCATATTCGAAGACGGTACCTTCCTCGAGCAGCTTCTTTTGCAGATCGGGCAGGTTGATCTCCTGGACCGCCCGTTGATCCCGAATCGCAAGGGAAGCCGCTACCCCGGCCGCATGGCCCAGAATCATGTACTGGGGTTCCATGCGCAGGGAAGAATAGGCGATGTGGCTGGCAGAAAAACAAACCGGTACCAGCAGGTTTTCTGCCTCTGCCTTGGCGGGCAGAAGCAGGCGGTAAGGGATCTGGTAGGGCAACACCGGCACCTGCACGTCGCCCTCATTTTCCACGAACCCCTTCTCGTTGACGAAACGCTGCAGGTTGTGCGAATCGCTGGCATAACTGCCCATTCCGATTACGTCCTGCTTGATGCGATCGGTCTGCAGGTCCTTCTGTGTTGCGACGAACGGACCGACCATGCGGCGTGCCTCCCGTATGTAAAGCTGGTGGGGCCAGTGTCCGGTGTCCGTGAATTCATCCTTGGCCAGACCGTATTGCAGCACTTCTTCCTGCAGAGATTTGGGAACGCGGGGATCGTAGGCCAGGAAGTAATAGAAACCTTGCTGGTACTCGATATGGTCTTTCCAAATCCTTTCCCGTACGGAATAGGATCCGTCCGGGTATTCGTAGTTTTTTCCGATATAGTCGGTAGAAAAGCCTCCACGGTTGTTCAGGTCGACTTTTCCGTTGGGGATGACGCGCAACAGACTGACCTCGTTGAAGGTCAGCGGTCTCCCCATATAGGGAGTCATCGCCGTCAGATAGCGCGCCAGCAGCTCATAGCGATGCGGATCATAACCCGCGGGCCTGGCCCAGGGCAGGCGGTTTTCCGGGATATTGGTGGCAATCACACGAAAATTATACGCCTGTATGCGTCGATCGGCCGAACCGGGTTCCCCACGTGGGGCATCGGAAATCTCCGGCAAGAGCTGACCCTTCTCGTTCCGTGCAGGGATGTCGACGGCAAACTGGTGGCTGGGGGTATGTGCCCGTACTCCGGCCAGCGATTCGCCGTATTGCCGGGTGCTTTCCCGGCCAAACGTATAGCGCACCTTTGCCTGAGCCATCAGATCCCCTTCATAGGATGCATCCACGAAAACCCGCGCACGGAAACGTGCCCCGTTTTCCATGACGATTTCCGTCAGGCGTGCGCCTTCTTTGACGACTCCGATCTTCTCCTGCAGGCGGTGTTGTTCCAACAGATGAACGCCGCTTTCCGTGAGCATGCTGCGCAGGATTGCTTCCGCCACCTTAGGCTCGGGCATCCAGGCGATCTCCTGCAGATGGCGGTTCAATTCATAGTGACGGCCGGCCCGCCAGTAAAACTCCAGGGAGAGCCCGCCGATAACTTCCGGTTTGCCGACATCGGTGCCGGAAAGCCCGCCGCTGACCATACCTCCCACGTGGGATCCGGGATGGATCAGGGCGGTTTTCAAACCCTGTCGGGCCCCGGAAACCGCAGCCATCACCCCTCCGGCCGTGCCGCCGTAGACAACCAGATCATAACCGGTTTGAGCCGGAAGGATCACGGTCGTTAGACCGAAAAGGACAAGGAAAATCAGGCTTCGCATATCTTGTCAGACTGCCTCCATGGTACTGGGCGGTTTGCATGCGATATTGTAGGTAACGCTCACCACATCAGGGATTTCCCGGGTGATGCGATCCGCCAGTTTTCGCAACACGGGAAATGGGACGGCGGTGGGAGCGGCCTTGCGGGCGTCCAGGCTGTCCCAGCAGCGTATCTCGATCTGATGCCCGAAGAGGCGTTTTCCGTCTTTCATGCCGGTCACCCGGTCCTCATGCAGGATGGCCATATACTGAAATGCTTTGGTGCGTGATAATGCCTCCTCGACAAAGACGGTGGCTTTGCGTACCAGCTCGACTTTCTTGGGTGTTACCTCGCCGATGACTCGAGCCGCCAGAGCCGGACCGGGGAATGGGATGCGGTTCCACGACGATTCGGGGAGCCCAAGGGCCTTGCCCACCCGACGTACGCCGTCCTTGCGCAGTTGCACCACCGGTTCCAGGATACGATAGCCGAAGGCCTTTTTGGGATCGATACCCAGCTGTTCGAAGACATTGTGCTGGCGTTTGATGCCGGCCACGGTCTCGTCCACATCCGTCAGGATGGTTCCCTGCAGAAGGAATTTGGCACCGCTCTTCCGCACCTCCCGACCGAATACCTTTTTGTAGAACGTCTGGGTGATGGCCTCCCGCTTCTCTTCGGGATCCGTGATTCCCTTGAGGGCGGCAAAGAAATCGCGTCGGGCGTCGATCACCTCCACGCGTACCCCAAGCTTCTGAAACTGGGCCACGATTCGCTCCGCCTCTCCCTCGCGCATGATGCCGTTTTGGATAAACAATGTCCGCAGGCGGTCGCCCAGGGCCTTATGCCCCAGAAGGGTGACCACGGAGCTGTCCACGCCGCCGGAAAGGGCATTGATGGCGGTGCTGTCTCCGACAGCCGTCTGGATTTCTTCCACCTTTTCGGCGATGAACTTTGTCGGATTCATGGTAACGCTACGAATTTCCTTAATTGTCATTAGTATCTCCTTAGAATGAATGAAATGTACCATACCCTGGTTTCAGGTCTTGTTCAACGGGATGTCCACCCACCGTCGATCAAGATGGTGGTGCCGGTGATGAGAGAGGCGGCGGGCGATGCCAGGAATACCACCGCCCCGGCCACTTCCATCGGTTCGCCGATGCGGTGTAGCGCGGCGATGCGCTCGATCACGTCCGCCCGAAAAACCGGATCGGACAGGACTTCCGCATTGCCCGGTGTCCGGACGAATGTCGGTGCGACGGCGTTGACGGTAATGTTATATTTGCCCCATTCGATTGCCAGGCATCGGGTCAAGTGAGATATGGCAGCCTTGGTCATGCAGTAGACCGATTCAGTCGGCAGAGCAATGAAGCCTGCCTGGGAGCCGATATTGATGATCCGTCCGTAATTCTGGCGGATCATGATACGGCCAGCGGCCTGACTGGCGAAAAAGGTCCCCTTCAGGTTGATGGCCAAAGTGAGATCGTAATCCGCTTCCGTGTAATCTTCAGCCAGGCTTGGTGGCGCAATGCCGGCATTGTTGATCAGGATATCCAACCGTCCGAAATGGTCGGACGCCCGGATGATGGCGCTGCGAATCTGATCCATGCTGGTCATATCCATTTGCAGCGGCAGGACCCGCCGACCCATGGCCTCGATCTTCCCCGCCAGATCGTCGCCGGTAGTTATGTCGCGCAGCCCCAGGGCGATGTCTGCCCCGGCGTGTGCCAGGGCAAGGGCGAAGGCGTGGCCCAACCCTCTGCCGGCTGCCGTCACCAGGGCGATTTGTCCGTTCAAGTCAAAGCGTGGGTATTCATCGTTCATATGGTTCTCCTGAAGCGACAATCGAGATTGTAGCAAGCTTATAGTGTGTTTTTTCAAGAGTCAAGAAACAAAGGTGACACAGACATTCTTGACGAAGCCGCAAATAGTCGGTTTTCCCTTTTAGAATCCCGAAGGGATTCCGTAACATAGCCCGGGGTCGCGCCATAGGCGCTACCCCGGGTTTCCGGCCCCTAGCAACGACAACCCTGAAAGGGTTGTGGAAAGGGTTATCAAAGGTGATTTAACGCAACCCCTTCAGGGTTGATCTCTTTTGACGACGCGACCCGGGGTAGGCGCTGTGCGCCAACCCCGGGCTACATTACGCTTCCCCTTCGGGGAAGATGTTATTTTTCGACGTCATCATTCTTGTCTGTGGAGGCAATGAATGGAAGCAATGTATGACGAAGCGGTAAAAAGTTATAAATCATACTGTATAGTTTTCCCAGATGCCCATTGGGCGCACGTTTCAGTCACAGACAAGAATGTCTGTGCCACTTTTTACCGCTTCGTCATGTATAATAACCTTACCTGCAGGAGTTTCTATGAAAAGAACAATTCTATGGCTTTTGCTTTTTTCTTTCAGCCTGCATCCGTCTGCAGGCCAGGCTCTTCTCTGGATGAAACACGAGATCGGTTTTTCCAGCGACACCGTTTATGAGAATCCTCTTTACGAGGTGAAGGATTTCCGTGTCCTGTTCACCGCCCCTTCCGGGAAAACCCGCGTGGTCCGAGGTTTCTGGGATGGCGGCCGGGACTGGAAGGCGCGTTTTTGTCCGGATGAGATCGGCGAATGGTCATGGAAAAGCCAGTGTAGCGACGAGAAGAACCCGGGATTGCATGACCGGCAGGGGACCTTCTCCTGCCGTTTGAACAGCCGGTCCGAACTCATTTTTCAGAAAGGTAGCGTCAGACATCCGCCTGGGAAGTATTACCTGGCTTACAGCGACGGAACTCCTTTCTTCTGGCTGGCCTGTACTGCCTGGAACGGCGCCCTGCGATCGACCGAGGAGGAATGGCAGTACTATCTCGATCACCGGGTGAAAAACCATTACCGGGTCATACAGCTGGTAACCACCGAATGGCGCGGAGGCGATATGAATGCCGAAGGGCTGACGGCCATCGAAGGAACGGGTCGCATACGCATCCACCCGGAATTTTTCCGGCGCCTCGATCGCAAGATCGACCAGGCCAATCAAAAAGGCCTGATCGTCTCGCCGGTCCTCCTCTGGGCCCTGCCCTTCGGACAGGGTAGGCATCTCAGCCCCGGCTACACCTTGCCTTTGGAGGAAGCGGTCCTGCTGGCCAGGTATATCGTTGCCCGATATCAGGGAAACCAAGTGATCTGGACCCTGGGGGGAGACGGTAAATACTACGACGATCAGGAGCGGAAATGGAAAGAGATCGGCCGCCGGGTCTTCAACGATATCGATCATGCCCCGGTCACCCTGCATCCGCATGGGATCTCCTGGCTGGGCGAATTGTATGCTGCGGAAGATTGGTACGATCTGATGGGGTATCAGTCCTCCCACAGCAACGGCGAAAAGACGGTGAACTGGATCAACAAGGGTCCCATGTCCAGAATGTGGAGCCGGTTGAAACCCATGCCCTACATCAATATGGAGCCCAATTACGAACAGATCGGTTTTAAAATCACCGCCAGGGATGTGCGTAATGCTGCCTACTGGAGCCTGTTTGCCACTCCGGTGGCCGGAATCACTTATGGCGCCAACGGCATATGGCCATGGCTGCGCGATGGAGAATCGATCCTGAATCACAGCGATGCCCCGGGGACTACCAACTGGCGTGCCAGCCTGGACTTCCCCGGAAGCATTCAGATGGGTTACCTGGCCCGCATGTTCGAGCGGCTGGAATGGTGGAGATTTTATCCGGCCAATGAACTGTTGGTTCATCAGCCGGGGGATGCCGTTTTCAACCATTGGATTTCCGTTCTGCAGAAGGAAGATGGTTCGGAGATCCTGGTGTACGTCCCCGCTCGGGAAACAGTCCGTTTATTCAATCCTACGGGGTCGAATTACCGGGCCCAATGGTTCGATCCGGCGACGAATGAGTATTCCCCGGCCCGGATCGCGTCTTTGCCTGCGCCGGAGATGCATCACGGTTCGCAAATGGAGATCCGGCAGGACCAGGAGAAGGACATGCTGCTTCTCCTGCAAAGAGACAAATAGTCTATCGCCGGGTGTCGCTCCGGTGCGACCGTTTGGTCGGGTCTCCCTGGCCGGATCCTTAGGAAACCCCTGCCGTTGGGGCGAAAGGCAGGGGCTCTCCTGTATCGTTATTTGAGGCGGAAGCGCAGACCGGCGGAGAGCGTGCGCCCGGGTGTGCGGTAATACTCGTAGTAACGGCGATCGAGCAGATTCTCGGCGCTGAGGACCAGGGTTACATAACGCTCGAATCGATAGGCCAGCGATCCCCCTAATTCGAAATAGGGATCATAGGCGCCGGGTACTCCCTTGACGATGTCGGAATTGGTGTCGTTGCTGAACAATTTCCCGACATGCGTGCCGGTCAGCGTGCCGGTCCAACCCTTATGGGAAACGATGGCCATCAAGGAGGCCATATGACGCGGTACATAGGGCACGCGTTTGCCCACCGTCAGCGGGGCATAATCGTTTTGCACGATTTCGGCGTTGTTCCAGGTGTACGATTGTCGCAAGAGCAGCCAGGAAAGGGCGTTTTGCTGCGTGGCCACCTCGACGCCCCGGGTCCGGCTCTTTCCCGCATTCAGAAAGATCCGGGTCTTTCCGGAAGGATCCGCCTGGAGATCCGTGGAACGATAGATGAGGCCATGTATATGGTTCTCGAAATAGACGGCATCCAGGTCCAACCGGCCGTCGAGCTTTTTACGCAGGCCCGCTTCCCAGCTGATCAGTCGTTCGGTTTCCAGCTCTGGATTGGAGAGGTACGAAATCCCGGAACTGGAGCGCCAGGTGCGAAACAGCTCATACACCGAGGGATTGCGAAAGGAATTGCCCGCCCCTGCCCGGAATATCCATCCGGCCGGGCCCTCAAAGAGTGCGGCGATCTTTCCCGAAAAAGAGCCGGCCCTGCGGGAGGAATAGGAAATCGGATCCGCGCCGAAACTGGGAACGGCCGATCCATCGAAGCTCTTCCATCGATCGTATCGCCCCCCGGCCGTCAGCTGCAATCTGCTGCCGAGGGTGATGCGGTCCTGGACAAAAATCGCCTGGCTGGAATCCCTGCCGAAACTGGAAGCCGTCCGGCGCAGGTGGCTGTCCCGCAGGGCATAATTCGAAAGATCGTATTCGATGCCGGTGCTGCGGTTTCCCCTCATGGCGGCACCGGTGACGATATTGTGGCGTCCGGAACCCATGAGATTCCACTGTCCATCGCTGTACCATGAGCGGCTGGGTCGATCGGCCGTGGTTCCGGTTCCTGCCATAAGCGTTGCCGAGCTTGCCGGGGTGGTGAACCATTCCAGCGGTTGGTCCATCATGCCGCCGGCGATCCGCAGATGACTGTTGGGAGAAAAGGCGTGGAGAAACTGGGCCCCGGCCGTATGCGACGAGCCCCCTCCCGGGCCGCCGATAAAGCTGCCGGAAGACAGCGTCATGCGGGTCAGGCCTCCATCCTGAAAAAAAACCGTCCCCTTGTCGATACGATTGCCGGACGCATCCGTCAGATAGCTGCGATAGGCTTTGTATCCATATCCGTATCTGCGCCGGATGTACTGGAAGTTGAGAAAGGAAAAGGTGCCCAGGGTGTATTCTCCGCGAAGCCAGGCGGCGTGCTGGTTGTACCAGTTATCACCCTGCTCGCCGACAGCATAGCGCATGGCGCCGGTTGTACTGAGGGTGCGGATGGCGCCTGTCACCAGTGGGCCGGTGACCGTGGATGCGGAGGTGGCGGTGGCATACACTCCCTGGACCGGATAGCCTCCGTTCTGCAGCCGCTGGTAGCCGAGGCGTATGCCCAGACGATCCCGCCAGCGGTCGCTGCCGGAGGCGGAATAGAAGACCGAATCATGGGAACCGTACTGGGCCTGCAGATCGAGTTGGCGATTCTCCACCGGGCGGGTCTGTATGTTTACCACTCCGCCCATGGCGTTGCCGCCATAAAGGGAAGAAAACGGTCCGCGGACGACCTCCACGCGATCGACTTCCGTGACCGGAATCGTAGTCCACTGTATGGAACCGTCGTAAGCGCTGTTCATGGGCTGACCGTCCAGCAGCACCAGGACCCGCGCCCCGTCCGCGCCCCGGCCGTTGAATCCGCGCATGCTCACCCCGTGGGTGGTATCCTGTGGCCCTTTGCTGCGAAAGGCATGAATCCCCGGCAGCAGGTTCAACCCCTGGTCGATGAGCTGGGTATTTCGCAGAGTGAACTCCTGACGGGTAACTACACTGGCCGACACCGGGGATTTGTCCGGTTCGGTTTCGGTACGTGCGCCGGTGACGATGACCGTGGTTTGCAGCTGCAGAGGATTTTTCGGACACTCCGAATCCTTCTCTGTGCCGTTTCCGGCGGCCAGGCCGACGCAAGCCAGCAGTGGAAACAAGAAGCAGAAGCATTTTAGATAAGTCATGTTTAATCCCGAGTCCTAAGTAGCACGATAATTAATTTCGTAATACTACTCACGAAGTTGGGGGATGTCAACAGAAAAGAGGAATACAGGCGGAAGAATCCTATGGGCCGGCTGTGCGCTGGGATGAAGTCGTAAAAAAGTATTTCCGGGAGCGCCGCACCCCAGTGCGGCAGAAGAACATGGATTACAAGGGATTCCTTTCCGTACCATACAATCCGGCGATGTAAGGAAGAAGATAGGAATACACATCCTTTCGCTAGCCGCACTGGGGTGCGCACGCCCGGCACTTTTTACGACCTCAGCTATGATAAGATCGCAAAAAGTCGATAATGATAGAAAAAACGGATCGTGTTTGTAGCGAATGACACTCCGGAGAACCGCAGTTTAAATGGAAAAGAAACTTCCCAAAATGTGGCCGGAGCTTCCAGCTCCGGGGATGGCTCTACAGAGCCGGAGGCTCTGGTTACCTTGAAGTTACATGGGAGTTCCGCCTTAGGCGGTGCCGTGTAAATACAGGCTTTCATGAATCCATGGGATGCCGCGTAAACGCGGAACTCCCATGTAACTTTCCCACCGAAAGGCTGCGAGCCCATCCGTCTCGAAGAGACGATGTTTGATAGCCCCAGGTTTCAACCTGGGGACTGGAGTTTGAACAAAAGTTAAGCGGCAGCAGCCTGTAAAAGTATATCCGAAG
>CAZTVS010000014.1:64432-66262 GCA_964617125.1 uncultured Acidobacteriota bacterium | reverse complement strand
GGATAATGCCGAAGGAGGGGGTCGAACCCTCATGTCCGCAAGGGACGCGGGATTTTGAGTCCCGTGCGTCTGCCAGTTCCGCCACTTCGGCCTGCATCGAATTACAAGGCAATGATTAAATTAACGCAAGCGCAATCTTACTGTCAAGATAAAAGGCAGCAGCTAGTTACTTTTCAAAAGACACTCAGACCCTATTTGCTCAAGTTTTTGGAGGTCTTCTGGTCTGATACAGGTGTGCGGTTATTCGACCAGGAGCAGCAGGGCCATCAGGCCGATACCCAGGGCGATGAAGAAGAACTGTTGGGCGGAGTTCAGCAATTTTGTTTCATGGCGCAGTTCCGGGATCAGGTCCGTACCGGCGATGTAGATGAATCCGCCGGCGGTCATCGGCAGCACGAAGGCGGCAAAAGTCTCCGACTGCAGGCCGATCGAGAGCGAAAGAAAGGTGCCGACCAGGGAAAGGAGCGCCGATAGGAAGTTAAAACGAAGGGCTTTTTTCGGGCTCAGCCCTCCATGAACCAGGATCCCGTAGTCGCCGATTTCCTGGGGGATTTCGTGCAGGATGATGGCCAGAGTGGTGCTGATTCCCAGGGTTACGTTGACCTGATACGCCGCTCCGATGATCATTCCGTCCAGCAGATTGTGGATCCCGTCTCCGATCAAGTTCATGGCCACGACCGGATGGGGATGATGTTCCGATGTGGGCACGTGGCAATGGCGCCAGAGCATGAATTTTTCCAGAGCAAAAAACAGTAAAATGCCGAAAAGGATAAACAGGGGAACGGTGATGCCCGGACCGGATAGCTCGAAGGATTCGGGAAGGATGTGGATAAAGGCGTCGCCGAACAGGCCACCGACGGCAAAACTCACCAGCAGATGAAGCATGCGGCGCAGCCGCTCCTCCTGCATGGACAGGAAAAAAATGCCTATCAGGGAGATGGCGCTGACCAGGATGACGCTTAAAAAGGAATAAAACCAAGTCCAGATCATAGGAATCGTTTATCTATCAGAAAGAGAACGATAAGCAAACTAACCGCTTTCGCTGCGGAAATCAAGGGGGATCTTCCAGATCATGAGTATAGCGGCCAGGAGGCTGAGTCCGGCACAGAAATGGTAGAGGGGGCCATATCCGAAACGGGCCAGCAGAGGAGCCCCTACCAGGGGACCGAGAAAGAAACCGGCCTGGAACATCTGCATGCCCAGGTTGATGTTGAAGGCCCGAAAGCGCGGTCGGGAGATCTCGAGAATCAAGCCGTTGAATACCGGCATGGCAACTCCCCATCCGACGCCGAAGACCAGACCCAGAATATACAGTCCGCCCTTTCCGGTGACCTGGGTCAAAGCGATATAGGCCAGGCACAATCCGGCCAGACTGCAGGCAGCCAGGCGGGCCTTGTCGATCCGGTCAAAAAAAGATCCGGCGACCAGACGGATACCGATTTCCCCAGCGGTGGAAAGAGTCAGGAAAACCCCGGCGTAAGCCACTTGAATCGATTTCCCATATCCCTCCAGGAAGAAAAACACCATGGCGTGTCCCGCGTAAAGAAGCAGCATGGCGGCCAGGATCCGTATGATCGGCCCGCTCTTCAAGTCCTCCATGATTTCGCGAAAGGAAAGAACGGAGGGACCGGTCTCCCCGGTTCGTTCTCCCGACTTGCCTGAGGTGGCGTAGATCAACGGGAAAAGGAACAGCATCAGAGCGGCAAAAAACAGCAGGATACGGTTGTATCCTCCCATCGTCTCCTCCAGCAGGGGCAGGAGCGGAGGGATCAAGGTGTTGGGAAGCAGAGTGGCCACCGCCAGATACCCGAAAAACTGGGCGCTCTTGTC
>CAZTVS010000014.1:61714-64332 GCA_964617125.1 uncultured Acidobacteriota bacterium | reverse complement strand
TGTTGGGAAGCAGAGTGGCCACCGCCAGATACCCGAAAAACTGGGCGCTCTTGTCCCGAGGGATCACTTCCACCGTCAGGGCCATGAGGGCAGTCCCCAGCACGGCAAAGGAGAATCCGTGAAATACCCGTACGGCCAGCATGCTCCAGAAATCATGCGCCAGGGTATAGGCCGATAAGGAACAGACGGCCAGGATCGTCCCGAGATAGAGCAAAGTACGGGCATTACCGGGATGGAAGAAGGGGCTGAGAATGGGCCGCACGAGCAAAGCCGTGGCCGCCAGGGCGCCGACCAGGACACCGTAATCGCCTGGCGTTAGCGGGAGGGAATGCAGATGGTCCACAAAACCGAAAAAGACCGACACATTGGAATAGGCCAGGAAAGCCGCAGCCATCAAGAACAGTAAATTCCGGGAAAGCCGGGGTTCGGAGGAACGATCGATTTCCGTCTTCATTCGGCTACCGGTCTGGAAAATGAGAACGCTTGCGGCAGTCGCAGGAGCAGATTGCCCGCCACCAGACGTCGGTAGACGGCGGAAGCCCGTACGTCATCGATGGGAGAACAATGTTCCCGAACGACGGGAATGACTTTTTCCAAGGTGTCCTGACAAAAGGGTTGACCCGTCAGGGCGTTTTCGATTCCGGGCAATCGCAACACGGCAGGTCCGACGCTTCCCCAGGCCAGCCGCGCTATTTCGATCCGTCCATCTTCGGATAGCTTAAAAGCAGCAGCCAGGCTGGCTACCGCACAGGCCAGGGCTTTTCTGAGTCCCACTTTTTCGAAATACTGAAGCGGTAATTCGTCAGGTTTGGGGACCACGATCCCGAACAGAATCTCCCCGGCGGCCAGTGAGGTTTTGCCTGGCCCCAGGATAAAGTCGGCCAGCGGCAGACGCCTTGTACTCCGCGCGGACCGCAGCTCGACTAAGGCGTCGAGTACGTATAAAGGGGGGATGGTGTCTCCGGCCGGTGAGGCGGTCATCAGGTTGCCGCCGATGGTGCCCATGTGCCTAATGGGAGGAGACCCCAATGTTTTCAGGGCCTGGACCAGCACGGGTACCCTGCGGGCTATGGTTCGATTCTGCAAGAGAGAATCGTGGGTGGTTCCCGCTCCGATCCATACCCATTCCGCGGTCTCCACCACGCCTTGAAGTTCCCGTATACGCTCGATGCAGATCAAGGCCTGCGGACGGACACGTCTGTGGTAAATCCACACCAGCAAATCCGTTCCTCCGCAAAAAATCCTTGCCTGCGGATGCTTCGAGAGCAGGGACCAGAGCTCGTCGAGCGATTCCGGCAGGAACACCGGGCATACCTTCCCGGTACGGTTTGGTATCGGGACGGGAACGACCTTTTCATCCATTTTCGTGGGAAGAGGGAAATCGGTGACGGTTTTTGTATCCGTCGCCGCGACGGCATCGAGTATCTTTTTATATCCGGTGCACCGGCAAATATTTCCGCCGAGTGCCTCGGCCATCTGCGGGCGCTCCGGATTCGGACAGCGGGAGAGAAGATCCACGGCGGCCAGCACCATACCCGGCGTGCAAAATCCGCACTGTACCGCGCCCTTTTCCACAAAGGAGGCCTGGACCGGATGCAGTGCCCCTTCCGTGGAGAGTCCCTCGATCGTGGTTATCTTTTTCCCCGACAGCTGGGCCGCGGTCATAAGGCAGGAAAGGCGGCTTTGGCCGTCCACCAGGACGGTACAGGCGCCGCACTCTCCGGCACCGCAGCCCTCCTTGGTTCCGGTAAGGCCCAGGTCCTCGCGCAGCAGATCCACGGCGCGGCGATCGTCCGGTGCCTCCAGGCATACCTCCTTTCGGTTCAGTTCGAATCGTATCTCCATATGTCTTCCCTATTTATCCAGATGCGACAGAACCCGCTCAGGAGTGATGGGAAATCGGTAAAACCGCACACCACAGGCATCCTGAACGGCGTTGGCCGTGGCGGCGAGAGGGATGTCGATGCCGATCTCGCCGGCCCCCTTGAGCCCGAAAGGGCCGGTCGGTTCGTTCAGAGAAACCGTCGCGGATTCGATATCCGGGACATCCAGAGCGGTTGGAAGGATGTAGGTGGTGAAATCCTTGGTCATCATTTGCCCGTTTTCAACCCTACAATCTTCGAAGAGCGCATAGCCCAGCCCTTGGGCCACGGCCCCTTCCTGCTGTCCGCTGAAGTTGATGGGGTTCACGATCCTTCCGCAATCGCTCACAGCGAGATATGCTTTGGCGGAAACCTGTCCGGTCCATTCATCCACCTCTACCCGAACCAAATGGGCGGCGTGGGAAAAAATCAGATGAGGGAAGCCGCAGAGTCGCAATCTGGCATCCGCCTGCGTCACCTCTTGGCACACCGGGGCGCGGTAATGGTGGGTCGCAGACCGTTCCTTCGGATTCAGCAGGCATGCCAGCCGGGCCAGGGGAAATTCCTTCCCTGAGGCGATATGGCGGATACCGCCGGGGATGAGAACCAGCTGCGCCGTGTCCGGGACCATGAGGAAATCGGCGGCGCGGGCCAGGAGCCGTTGTTTCAAGGTTTCGGCCGCGGCAATCAGGGCGTTACCATAGGTGTAGGTAGTGCGGCTTGCCGAGGAAGAGCCACAGGGGAAGGTCCGGCTGG
>CAZTVS010000014.1:57556-61614 GCA_964617125.1 uncultured Acidobacteriota bacterium | reverse complement strand
TAGGTGTAGGTAGTGCGGCTTGCCGAGGAAGAGCCACAGGGGAAGGTCCGGCTGGTGTCCGGTAAAACGGCAACCAGGTTTTCCGGCGGCTGGGAAAGGATGTCCCCGGCCATCTGCAGGTAGGTGGCGACATTTCCCTGGCCCATGTCCACCACGCCCGCCAGGATTTGGAATTTTCCTTCCGCGGTGAGTTCGATGCCCGCCGTGGCGGAATCCGGAACGGTCGGCCCATATCCCATTCCGTGGGATGCACAGGCGATACCGGTCCCCCGTTTGCGGTGTGGGCCTGCTGAGGCTCTCCACTCGGATCGCGTTTTCCACAAGGGATGGGACTGCAATACATCCAGGCATTCCAGAAGCCCCACCGATCCCTGGCGCGTGACCCCGGCAGGACAACGGTCACCCCGTGTCAGTGCATTGCGCTTACGAATTTCCAAAGGGCAGAGGTGGAGTTTTTCCGCCATCATGTCGAGGATGGATTCCATGGCCGACGTCACCTGGGGAACGCCGAAACCCCGAAAAGCGCCGGAGATGGGATTGTTGGTGTATACCGCCCAGACCTGCAGATGGGTATTGGGAATCCGGTAGGGTCCCCCCGCATGTTCGAGTCCCAGCGTGGCCACGACGCTGCCCAGATGGTCATAAGGCCCTGTATCAAAGTAGATCCGGGCCGACAAGGCAGTCAGAATACCGTCCTGCGTGGCCCCAAGTCGATAATAGAGACGGGCAGGATGCCGTTTGATGCCCGCCAGAAAGCTCTCTTCTCTACGCCACCACATCTTGACCGGTTCTCCCGGGCAATGGAGGGCGGCCAGGCCCAGCAGGCTCTGCACGGTGATGCCGTCTTTACCGCCGAAGCCCCCTCCGCAATAGGGGGCGATGATGCGGATGCGATCGGGCGAGAGTCCGAGCGCTTCCGCCATTTCCATGCGGTCGCGAAAGGGGGTCTGTGTGGAGACGGTCAGTTCGATCCTTCCCTCCTGATCGGCGATGGCCCATCCGTTCTCCGTTTCCAGGAAAGCATGGGCCTGACGGGGCAGTTCGAAGCACGCTGCCAGCGATGTATGGCAGGTGTCGAAGGCCTTTTCCGGATCCCCATGGCGGATCTCCCCGGAGAAAAGGGCGTTTCCGCCTTGATGGTCCGGATGGATGATGGGGGCGCCTTCGGAAAGGGCCTCCTCCGGATCGAAGACGGCGGCAAGGGGTTCGAGATCGAGAACGATACGTTCCAGGGCCTCTTCCAGGGCGGAAGGATTTTCCGCCACCACCAGAGCAACGGCGTCTCCACAATGGCGGACGCGGTCATCAGCCAGTACCGGCTGATCTTTGCGGATCACTCCCTGACGGTTTTTTCCGGCGACATCTTTGGCGGTAAGGACGACCCGCACGCCCGGCACTTGCAGGGCGCTGTCTGTGCCGACACGAAGGATGCGTGCGTGGGGTATGCCTGCCCTTTTAGCCCCGGCCCAAAGAAAGCCGGGACCGACGCCATCGATCGCATATTTCTCTTGTCCCGTGACCTTGGTAAACGCATCGGAGCGTGCCATGGCCTCACCCACCTGGTATGTGCGTTTATCCTTCATGGGAAATTATCTCGGAAAGGGCCTGCAGAAGTACGTTCATGGCTTCGGGCAGGGCAACGGTGATACGTATCCAGTTGGGGAAGCGAAAACTTGCCATACTGCGTACCAATACCCCGCGAGCTAGGAGTTTTCGGTAAGCCAGTCCATCGTTCATCGGGAGCCGGACCATGAGAAAGTTGCCTTCTCCGGAAACATAGGGGAGTTGGAGTCGTGTCAATTCCCGGCAGAGAATTTCCTTTCCGTTCTGCACCATCTCCCGGGTCGCATACACATGGTCCTTGTCTTCCACGGCCTTCAGCGCGGCCTCCTGGGCCAGGCTGTTCACCGAGTAGACTACGCAGGTGCGCCGGACAATGTCTACCACTTCAAGATCTCCTGCGAGATAACCGATGCGAAGCCCGGCCAGACCATACATTTTGGAGAAGGTGCGGAAAACCACGAGATTGGGGTATTTGCGAATCAGGTCCATGCCATTGGGAAAATCAGGCTTATCCACAAATTCCAAATAGGCCTCGTCTACAACCATGATACATCTGCCGGCCAAACGGTCAAGAAAACGGCGGAGTTTGGTTTCGGACCAGTAAGTCCCTGTCGGATTGTTCGGGTTGCATAAAAATACGATCTTGGTTCGCTCATCCAGGCAGGAGAGCATTGCTTCCTCGTCGAAGGCGAAATCGCGCAAAGGTACCAACCGGGCCTCGAAACCGGAAAAGGAGGCTACCCATTCATAGACGGCAAAGGTTTGGTCGGCCGTGACGATATTGTCTCCTTCGCGGCAGAAGGCCTTGATGACGAAGCTGATGACCTCGTTGGCGCCGTTTCCGAACAGGAACTGGTCCGGATGAAATCCGAAACGATCGGCGAGCTTGCAGCGAAGATGATAGGCATCGCCGCTGGGATAGACCGATGCCCCAAAGGGGGGAAAGGTCTCGATCGTTTCCCGTGCCGACGGAGGCGGTCCCAGCGGATTCTCGTTGTTGTTGAGACGATACAGCCGGCTGCATCCGGCCATCTTCTTAAGCACATCGTCGGGCTTGCTGGGGATGTAGCTTTTAAAACATCGTATGTGGTCCGGAACCAGCTGATCGATGTTGGGTCTTTCCATAAAGACTCACATCGTTACGATCCGATGCCCAGTTCGAACAGAACCACGTCCGAAACACCGGCATAGGGGAGGATCATTTTGGGTTCAAATCCCAGGCGCGTCAGGCCGGGAGTGAATCCGGCATGCCAGGAGACGCCGAGATCCATTTCCAGGCGAACGGACGAAATCGCCTCCTGTCGCAGCAAGGCTACGTGGTTTGCCAGATTCTCGGCGCAATCCTCTCCCGGCCAGACGGGGCGTAAGATGGCCCGGGAAAGGCCATGGTCAATCTCCGTACTCAACACGGAATAAGCCTCCTTGGCCTCGCCGTCGTCGCCAACCGTTTGTACATCCCGGGGGAATACCAACCGCTCGTATTCCTGCCTGAGAAAGGCAGCCAGTTCGGGATGGGTGTAGACGACGGCACCGGTGTCCTCCTGGATCATGCGAAATCGGGCAACCGGGCCTTTTGTTTTTTCGTTCGCCGGGCAGAGTTCCTCGAGATATCCTTCAGGCAATTGGGGAGTAGGCGTCTGGCTAATGATTACCATGGCCGAGGTTCTGGCGACATTTCCGATACATGCATCCAGGAGCCGGGCGGCCATTTCCGGACACCCGTCCGCAGGGAAGATGTATGGGCCGAAAATCTCGACAGTCTTTTTTCCTTCCCATTTCCAGGCGATGCCGCCGCCGGCATCGCCGGCATGGCCTTTCGCCAGAAGAATTCGATACTCCTGGGCTCGGGTCATATCCACAATTTTTCCCGGATATCTGAATTCCCTGGGATACTGTGTGGCCGGATAGCATTGGCTGACCAGACGGACAAACTGCTTGATTTCTGCCGGCTCAGGTTCGTGGATGATGAACCGGGAAATGGACTTGGGGATTTCAAGCCGGAAATCCTCGCCGATTTCGGGATAAGGGAATTCCTTGATAAGAGTCAGGACTAAATTTCCGCTCTTTGATTTGGATATTTGAAACCGGTCGACCATCCGAGAGGCGATCAGAAGTCCCATCTGGTCGAGGTAGGCTTCGCTCTCGACATCCACCTTGGCTGTCAAATTGAAGGCCTGGAGTGGAAGCTTGCCTACCGGCAGGGATAAAGAAATCCGCAGGAAACAACTTCCGCTTTCGCAGGATATCCTCATTTCCTCGCCGGCAATTCCCAGGTGAACGAGATAGGATACGATCTCTTCCGTTGCCAGGGCCAACTCGTTCGAGGGCTTTTGCGAAAGTGCGAGTCCCTGGGCCGCCAACCGGACAAACGCCGATGCCAGAGGTATAAAGGGCTTGGCGACCGGCAGTTCCAGACATAACGGTTTGTTGGTTTTCAGTGACATGGTAATGGTCCCAGGTAATTATATCAGGCCGCCAAAAAAATCTCCGATACA
>CAZTVS010000014.1:0-57456 GCA_964617125.1 uncultured Acidobacteriota bacterium | reverse complement strand
ACATGGTAATGGTCCCAGGTAATTATATCAGGCCGCCAAAAAAATCTCCGATACATAGTTCTGGGAGCGCCGCACCCCAGTGCGGCAGGAGAACATGGTTTATTAGAAATACCTTTCTGTATTATACAATCCTGCGATGCAAGGAAGAGGACAGGGATACACATCCTTTCCCTTGCCACACTGGGGTGCGGCGCTCCCGGTATTGTTTGCGAGGTCGTCAGAAAAAGGAGAAGTTCACTTTTCCCTGCGGCGTGACGGGGAATTTCCTTTCGTACGCCTGGAGGATTCTTCCGGGGGCACATGATGAGAAGATGTTCGGCGGCGGGTGTAAAACTGTGAACCGATAAACAAAGCCGTCAGAAGGGCCACCAGTAGAATGATCGCCGTGCGGTAACGCTGAAACATGCCTTCGGTCCCTACGATTCGAACACTTAGGGGGACCACCATGCCGGTGTGGATTCCTGCCTCGTCATACTGTAAAAGGGTGAAGACCTGATAAACGCTGCCGGCGGACGCGGTTTTATTGAGCAACTCGAATTCCGGCTCTTTCTCCTGAAACGGGCCCATCTCCAGAATGTGATCAGGGTGTTCGGTGGCGATCTCCGACGGCAGGATGAGGCGCATTTCCACTTTTCGTTTTTGGTTGTCGGGATTTTTAATATGAATTCGGACCAGGGCTTTCTCTGCCAGTTCTATCGGCTGGACCTCCGCTTGCAGTCTGGGAGAGAGGTCCTGTCCCAATACGAAATTCCCATGGGAAACAGCCGTAAATGGAAATCCGGCGGTATCGGTATAATCGACGTAAATGACCAGCAAATGTCTTCCTATCGATAACGCGTCGGTGGGAATCGGAAAAACCGCCTGGTGAGTCTGCCCGGGGCTCAGATCCGGAGTCTGGGGATCGGTAAAGCGCCGCCCCTGCGATTCGACACGGATCTGCACATGGGACGCAGGCTCATCCCCTTTATTGGTCACAGAAACGGTACAAACGGTTCTGGCTTGACGATCCACTTTCGTCGTGGAGGCGACTTCCAGGGTGATGTTGCCGGCCCGTACCTGGAGCAGGGAAAATCCGAACAGGATGAAAAAGAAAGATGCAGGTCTACGATTTCGAAACAAGTAATTGCGCTCCTCGGTCTCTTGTGAACAGGGGTGAATTATTCCACAACTGACCAGTCGGCGGCTACTGTGGCAGCGGCTGGGCCGGCACTGCCGATACTACATCCAGGGAATGGGTTCCATAGACGGAATATCCTGCGATAGGCGTGTCGGAGGAAACCACGATGAAACCCGAACTGATGGGATAACCTATCAATTCCGGGAAATGTTCCGTCAGGACAAGGCTCTGTCTCTGATGGGAGGGGAGGATAATCATTTTCTGGGCCAGGGTTCCTCCTTCCCGGTTGAAAACACGAATATCCAGGGTGGCGTAAGCATCGTTGGGATTGATCAACGCCAGCCCCATGAAGTAGGTATCGTCCGAAGCGACATGGGCAAAGACCAGATTTTGGTACAGCTTCGAGGCCAGCGGCAGGGTAGTGGCAAACCGCTGCTGGTTCTGGTCCCCGAAAAAGATGTTGCCCAGCAATTTGATTCCGTTTCCGATAATCTCCACATACCCCTGAATCATCTCCGAGCCGGCGGTAACGAAAAAGTCCTGATCGTTAATGAAGAGTTTTCCTTTAGCGGAAACGGGAAGGGTACGAACTTCACCTATCGGGGTGCCATCCTGTTGTATCAGTCGCAGTCGGACAGAACCTGCTTTGGAGTCTACGTTGACGATGGAAAGGGTGGAACGCCAATCGGAACCCCCGACCACGTATTGCGGAGCATACAGCTTTTCGGCTGCCTGATCGGGATCCTGTCCATTCAATACCGTCAGATAATTTCCATTGTAACTCAGCAGTTCTACCGCCGAGATGGAGGTTGTGGCGGAACTGACTCGAAAATAGTCTGCCGGACTTGCCGTAGAGGCGGAGATCAGAACGCTCAAAGACTCGGAGACAGCACCCAGCGCCGCCACAGGTTTTATGACGGCCGCCTTGTTGACACCGTCCGGACGCACCAGTTCGACGGTCAGATTGGTCGGTTTTGCACCCGGGTTGTTTACATTCAGTTGGGTAATGCCATGTTCTTCAACCGCGGTAAAGATCAGGGACTTGTATGTCTGTTCGGTAACCTCGGTGCCATCCAGTACCTGGAGTTTGTCATCGAAAATGAGGAAAAATCCCAGCATCTTCTGAATGCTGCTCTTGAGATGAAACCATCCGGTATTTTTCCCTTCCTCCAAGATTCCCTCTCCGAACAGCTGAAACTCAACCCTCGGCATCTGGTGCCTGGCCGGCAGCGAGAAGGTATGGGGATTTTCTATATTCGCTCCACCGATCAGGGAGCCTAGAGGATCGAAGGCGGTAAACGTCAACCGGCTTTCTTCCGGACTCAGATTAACCAGGGCAATTCCTGTATGGAGGGAGTTCAGGTTCTCATCCACGGCACCGGCGATCAACCTCGGAAAATTCACCCGGTAGGGTTCTCGAATCGTCAGGCTGCTGACGTTAAGGCCGCTCTGCAGATTTTCCAGTTGACCCTCCACGAGGGCGGAGGCAATGGATCGTATCGACAGGTTGACGGTTGTTTCATCCCCCGGTCCCAGCAGATACTCGAATTCAATCTTGGCAAGGCTCAGAGAACCGGAAGCCCCTCCGACGACTCCTCCGGTGAGATAGAGCTTGTTTCCGACACGATTGACCAACTGCGTAAGTCCCTTGGAGCTTCCCGGACTATTGTTCATGTAGCGTAACATCGATTCATCCCAGGACACCACCGCCGTATAGCTGCCGATTTTCTTTTTGACCGCAGTCGTATCCAGGAAAAATTCAACCACAATCTTATCCATATAGGACGGTTCCGGTCCGGTGGCGGACAGGTAAGCCTTGATTCCGGCACCGGGGAATTCGCCGATTTGCCGGGACAGGATTCGATTCGAAGGCAGATGACCGGCCCCGGCGATCATACCGCTAGTCGCCCTTTTCTTTGCCTTCGTAGCAAGGACACCCGCACCGTTGGGTTTGGGCGTCAGACACTCTTCTCCCAGAGGGTATTGAGGATGAACGAAAAGACCGGCATCGTAGGACATGATCAGATTGGCATCGGTGGAATCGATGCGAAGATCGTTGTCCCCATCGGCATTGCCGCATTCCAGGCATCCCGCCGGAGCGTTCAGCTGAACCTCGTTCTGATAGATCAACAGGGCATCGAGCGAGTTGATATGGAAATCGCAGTTGACATCGCCGATGCGTTTGGACGGTAGAACCACCGCCTGTCCTGCAGTTAACTTCATCAATAGCGGCAGCATGTTTTCAAAACTGCCGGCGGCAGTAAGCATCGAGAAAGACAAATCCAAGGAGGAATAGCTGCCGAATTCGCCGATCGTCAGAAAGCGCACCTGGCGAAGATTTACGGTACCCTCTCCGCCGCTGGGATTGGTAGCGGTAAACAGGAGGCGTCCCTGGTTGATGTAGTTCAGATTATCGTAGCCGGTAAAACCGTTGCTCGGATCCTGGACAACCGCCTGCAACTGAAGAATGGACGGGTTCCACTGTAACTCACCGGTAACCGCTCCCAGGGTCCGTCCGCCGCTGAGACTCATATCCACCTGGAGGTTGACCAGAAATTCCGTTTTCTGGTTATACCTGCCGTAGGTCGGGCTGACGGCTGCCGAGATATAGATATCGGGGAGTGTGGTGGTGGTGGGTCCGTTTGTGCTCGTAGTGGTAGAAGATCTCGACGTTGTCGTCGTCGTATTTCGAACCGTGGTGGTTGTCGTCTTCTTGGTAGTTGTGGTTTTTCCGTTGCTGGAACTCGTCGTCGTGCTGGTACTGGTTGAGCTGGTGCTGCTGGTGGTCGGTAGCGGCTGAATGCTGGTCGTATCGGCATCGGTATTATCGGAGAGATCGGCGTCCCCCTCTCGCGGATGAACCATAACCACATTGATCAGATTGGAGACTGCAACCTGGGCGGCTACGCCTACGCGCAGGGACAGAGTGGCCGCCGCCTGTCCCGGAACCAGCGCGTTGCCATAGGTACAGAGCACGACCTGGCGATCGTTGGAACATTCCCAACCCGCTCCGGTTCCCGAGCGGAAGCTCATGCCTGCCGGCAGGGCATCGGTCAAGTTCACCGAGGTGGCCGTGGCTCTGGCCGTGGGCTGGTTGTAAACACTAATATAATAGATTCCATCCTGTCCGGCGCGAAATTCGCTGCTGTGGGTCTTGGTCACCTTCAGATCCGGCAAGGGAGGACCCGGCAATGTGGTACTGGTGGTTGTGGTCGGTCCGGTAGTACTGGAGCTGGTGGTCACATACGGGGAAGAGGTGCTGGTGGTGGAATTTCCCGGGAAGGTGCTGGTTGTGCCGAAAAAGGTGGTAGTCGTAACTATATTATTAGTAGTAGAGGTGGTCTGTCCAAAAAGCGAGGTCGTGGTCGTACTGCTGGTGGTCGTAAAGAAGATACTGGTCGTTGTCGACCCCTTAAGAGAAGTTGTGGTTGTCGTTTTCAGGCTGGTGGATGTTGTTCCCTTGATGGAAGAGGTGGTGGTGGTCGTTCCGCCGATGATCGTCTGACCGGAAACACCGAAACAGCCGCCTCCGTGGAAAACGACACCAAAGAAGGTCTTGTCGCCAAAATCGTTCGCCGGGATGGTTGCCTTATAGGTAAAATTGCGTGCATTGGTGTCCGTGAAAGGTCCCCATTTGACGCATGGTTTTTCAACACGGTTTCCAACGGCTGTGCACTCGATGGAACATCCCTCATCCCAAACACCCGGCTCATTGCGACTGGTGGTAATGCTCGATTCATCCACCGTCCAACCATCGGGCGGAACTTCGGTCATCAGGTAATTTCCCAACAATCCTTCGGAAGGTACCTGGATGGTTACAGTGATAGTCTGGGGTTTGGTGGAGGGTTTATACGCCGCCGGGTTGAGATAACGGAGGGCGTAAGGTGGAGTCAGCTGTTCGGGCAGAAGCTGGGCAATTCCCAGTTCCTGAGCCGACAGCAAAAGCAGCCAGGTCACCAGGATCCCTGCCAACCCGAAACCGGTCCTTTTACAGGCGATTTTTATGTGCTTACTCATCTTCCGATACGACACCCGACGATGGGTTTGCCCATCGATTCCTGATTCGAACTCTCATCCAACTAATTTAGAAGCAATTCTCATACCAACTCAATTCGTTACCGCCTGGGTGTTCCTCCGGGACGGTTCACGGGAATGGCCGGCGAATAGTGGAGAATGGTTCCGGAGGCCCCGACAGAGAACACATCGTTTCCGGAGGTGCCTCCGATTCCATACAGATCGTTGGCGGCCCCGCTGAACATGGTGCTCCAGGCGGATCCATCGAAGTGAAGGATGGATCCGCCGAAACCGACGGCATAGATGTCGTCGGCCGAGCTGCCCCACACACCAATGAAAAAATAGGTGGACCCGGTATGGATCGAATCCCATCGGGTCCCGTTGTAATGTAGGATCGTGCTGAGCGTATTCATGCCCGGTTTGGCCAGACCGACAGCGAAAACATTGCTGGAGGAGTTGCCCCAGATACCATAAAAATCATTTCCGATCCAGCCGTTGGAGAGCGTCCAGTTCGTCCCGTCATAATGCAGTAGAGTACCGCCATGACCCACGGCATATACGTTCGCTGGGGAGCTGCCCCAGATTCCAAAAAGATCCTTATGGATGCCGCTATCCATCACGGTCCAGCTCTGGCCATTATAGTGGAGGATGGTCCCGCCATCCCCCACGGCAAAAATATCCGTGGCGGAGCTGCCCCAAATCCCATTCAGATGTTGGGATGTCGGGCCGGCCCGGTTTGTCCAGGACGAACCGTTATAATGCAGAATGGTGCCCTGGAAGCCCACGGTATAGACGTTGGTACCGGAACTCCCCCAAACCCCACTGAGGAAGCCTGCAACACCGCTGTTCATGTAATTCCAGCGACTTCCATCATAATGAAGGATGGTGCCGAAGTCGCCAACCGTAAAGACGTTGTCGGGGCCCGTTCCCCAGACTCCGTATAGATAATTGGTGGTTCCACGGCTCATCGGGCTCCACATCGCTCCATTATAATGGAGGATCGTGCCGAAATCTCCGACAACGAAAACCTGGCTGTCGTCTGTTCCCCAGAGGCCACAGAGATAATTGCCGGTCCAGCTGCTCATCAGCGTCCAGTTGGCTCCATCGAAACGGAGGATGGTTCCGGATGAGCCCACGGCGTAAATGTTCCCTGACGGGCTGCCCCAAATGCCGTACAGATAATCCTTCACCCAACTGTTCATGGCCGCCCATTGCACTCCGTCGTAAAACAGAATGGTCCCTTCCGCTCCGACGGCAAAAACGCGCTGGCTGGTCGTCCCCCACACTGCGTACAGGCGATGAGAGGTGCCGCTATGCATGGCACTCCAGGAAGTCCCGTTGTAGTGCAAAACAACCCCTTCGTTGCCGACGGCGTAGACATCGGTCAGGGAGCTTCCCCATATGCCGAGTAAAAATCGGTCGGTCCCACTATTCATCTGTTGCCATTGGGTCCCGTCATAATGCAAAATCGTTCCCCGGTCACCGACGGCAAAAACATTGTCGTGCGAACTGCCCCAGATACCGGCCAGTTGTCTGCCGGTCCCGCTGTTCATGGCGGTCCATTGGTTGCCGTCGAAATGTAGGATCGTTCCGTTGTTGCCTACCGCGAAAGCATCTTCCCGCGAACTTCCCCAGACGGCACTCAGGTCTTCTTCCGTTTCGCTTGGCAGGGAGAACCAGCCGGAGCCGTTGTAGCGCAGAATGGTTCCGGCGGCCCCCACGGCGAAGACATCGCTGGGAGTGCTGCCCCATATGCCAAGCATCGGATTTCCCGTGGGCAGAGGGTTCTGACGTATCCATTTCCCCCGGACAGGCAGAGTAGTGGTTGTTGAGGAGTAGATGACGGTTGTGGTCGTATAGGAGGTGTAAAGAGAAGTGGTGGTCGAAGTGGTCGGCCCGGAGGAGGAGGAACTCGAAGTCGTGGGTATGGTGCTGAGTGTACTGGAAGTCGATGTGCTCGTGGAAGATGTAGAGGTACTGCTGGTGGAGGTACTGCTGGTGGAAGTCGAGCTGGTGGAGGAAGTGGAAGTGGACGTGGTGGAGGTGGTGGAGGTCGAAGTAGTCGAGCTGGTGGTGACGGTACTGGAAGTCGAGGTCGTGGTGGCCCCAATCAAATTCTGCCCAGTTATCTGGAAGCACTGCCCGGTATCATAGAAGACGGCTCCGATAAAAGTTTTGTCTCCGGCCGAGTTGGCAGGAACGGTCACGTTGTAGCTCAGGGTACGGGCTACATTATCGTGAAAATAACCCCAGATAATGCAGGGTTTGGTAAAAGTAAGGCCCGCGGTCGGGCAGCTGAAGTAGCAATCGGTATTGTAATAGCCGACTTTTCCGTCACTGGTGACGATACTGCCGCTCTGTACCGTCCAGCCGTCCGGTGGGATCTCAAAAACTATGTAACTGTTTCTGATACCTGTGGTGTTGATCTGAATGTAGGACTGGATGGTCTGCGTTGTCGGCAGGTTATTCTGATAGACAGGCGGGGCAAGTGTTCTTAAGGCATAAGGTGGTGTCAGGGCTTCCGGGAGCAACGCATAAATACCCCGGCTTCCGGCCAATACCGTCAGCAGGCATAGCAGAAACAGCGCCCCGATGGCGAAGGAAATCTTCTTTCTGTTGATTATCCTCAGTATGCTCATAAACAATAGTACAAGCTTCGTCGCTCGTCAGAAATATTTAAGAAGCAAGAATCAGGCCATACTGAAATAAGGAATCCAGAACTCAGAAGATGACTTATCCGGATTGATGAAAGCAGAACTTCAAATGAAACGGGGCGACGGTAATTTCTACCGGCGCCCCGGAAAGGATCGGCATTTTTTTCCTGCCCCCGGGAACGAACATTCCTGAGGGCAGGAGATTGAAATCGCCGGTTCTAGCGATCGAAATTTCTGATCAGACGCCGTGTTCCCTCGAACGGAACTGTCAAAGTCCCGTCAAAGTTTACCCTTCCGGCAAAATCTTGACCCATGATCGAAGAATCGGGTACTGCACGGTAGCTGAGAGTTCTCTTCTTCTGATCGAAGAAGGGACCCCATTTCACCCTGCCGTTCCGGGCATCCCAGCGACCACCCTCACTGATGCTGAGGATCTGCCAGCCGGCGGGTATCACCTCTTCGGCGGCATAGGTGGTACTGTCGACCGGAGGCGTGATGTCGATGCTCATTTGCACCGGCATATCCGCCTGGAAACGTTCCGGAGCATAGGCGACGGCACTGCCTTTTTCACGGGCGGCGGCGACTTCTATGAATCTGGAACTCTGGTTGGCGGTTGTGGAGATGGTCAGAGGATACCAGCAGTCAGGGGCTGTCGATGTGGACCGATAGCGATAAATCTCGCCATTTCTCCACAGGTAACCGGCCCTGGCTACATAGTTCAAGGGTATCGGATTGGGAGGAACCGACCAGACCTGCCCGGTGATCCAGGCAAAGGAGTAGGCGGTGACTTCACCCGCTTCGATACGCATATCCTTGTTCGTATCTGCAGGATGCATCTGACAGTTGTCGTATACGGTCGTATCTCCACCGGTCACGATCTTCACGGTTCCATTATTGTAACCTTCGAAGGTAAGAATACCGCTGAAGATCTGGACGCCCGTAGAAGACGGGGTGGCTGTGACCTTGTAGGTAAAGGTGCGCGCGTTGTTGTCGTAGAAGGGACCCCAGCGCAGCTTACCCGTATTGGCGTCGAAAACACCGTTGTCTCCGATATCGGTGGCCAGTACCGTCCAGCCGGGAGGCACCGTCTCCTCTACCGTGTAGACCACAGCCGTTGCACCCGGCGTAACCGTCAGGGACACTGGTGTGGCATATCCGGCCACATAACAACCGGTCAGGGAACGGACTCCCCGGCCTGCAGGATGGGGAAGAGTGGAACTTGTCGTCGTCGTCGAAGTCGGGGCCACGGTTGTGGTGGTCACGATCCTGGCTACGAACACGTCCACGGTGTTGTTGCTGTCTCCGGGGACCAGATTGTTGGCCCAGGAATGGAAAGCCATGAAGTAGCCGTTGCCGGTCAGCGCGGGCAACTCCGACTGTCCGTTTCCTTGAGAACCATCGGATGCCAGAGAATGACGGGTGATGGCCGGGGTGGCACCAAAGGTGTAGACGAAAAGATCCATCTTGCCGTTGGTATCTCCCGTGACGAGACTTACATCATCGCTGGTGAATGCCACTCGGGTGGCGTCTCCGCTGATCGATACTCCATAGGAACCGGAGGCACCGGCACCGGCGGTAAGGGGTAAAAAGTAGGTGGTCACGGTCGGCGGAGCGCCGTCGGTGATCACGCTGTAATAAACCTCTCCTCCCGAGGCCGCGGCTGCATTGTCGAACTGGGAATGGAAGGCAGCGGTGTAGAGCCCGGTGTTACGGCTGCTGATGGATACCGGCGAGAAATTGAATCCGCTGTCATCGCCGAAATCCACAACCGTGGCAGCGGTCCCTGCCAGATAGTAGTTCGAGAAGGGAGGGGTATACAAGGCGACGGTGGTCAGGGTCGGATCGAGAATCTTGGCTGCGACAATATTCAGAGTTCCGGTTCCTGCAGCACCGTTGAGGTTGGTGGCACGGGACTGATAGGCAATGAAGGCGCCATCTCCCGAAATCGACGGGAAGGTGGAACTTGCATTCCCTGGAGTACCGGCAACGGCCGTGTTGCTGATCAGTCTGGTCAGATAGTTACCGACCATATCATATTTGCCGACCGTATTGGTGCCCAGACGATCGTGTACGAAGATCTGGGATCCACCGGCTGCGGCGGTTCGGAATGTACTGATCTCGGCCAGGTTGGTCGCCACCAGATTGTTGGCAAAGGAGGTGAAGGCGACAAAACGCCCGTTATCGCTGATGACAGGAGTCAGGGAGTAATTGTCGGCCTGGTTGCCGTTGCTGTTGATGGACACCCGGACGATGGCCACACCGCTTGTTTCGTCGTAAGTGCCGTTGGCATCGGCATCGCGGTCATAGACAAAGATGTCCGCCACTCCGTTCGTGTCTCCGGATACCAGGTTGGTCGCCTGCGAAGCGAAGGCAACATACCGGCCATCTTGGGAGATGGAAGGAGTATAGGAATCTCCGTTGGCCTGGGTTCCGTCAGCGGCCTGGGAGATACGGACAGTCCTGTTGGTGACCCGGTCCTTGACAAAAATGTCCAGGAAGCCGTTGGTATCACCGGTAACCAGATTGCTGGCGGCCGATTGGAAGGCCACGTAGCGACCGTCGTTCCCGCTGGCCACGGAAATGCGGCCGTTATAGGACATTCCGTTGCCGAGGATGCTCGAGGAATCGGTGGATATGATTTCGGTCGGCCGATTGTCCAGCAAAGCCGGCAGCCGGATTTCCCAAACGCCATTACCGTTGGTGCCGACATAGAGGGTCAGCTTGTCGACCTGACGGATAATGTTCATATCCCGTATCTCGCTCTTGATGTTCAGGTTCAGCGGTGAGGTGGCACTGAGATCGGGCGCGAACAGCGTCCAATTCGCACCGCCATCCATGGTTTTGTAGATGGTTCCCAGATCGCATCCCGCATAAATGACCGAGGTCTTGAGCGGATCCAGAACCAGCGCGTAGATATTGTCGCTGTCCAGATTGTAATTGATGGCAGTCCAGGAGGCCCCGGCATTGGTCGTCTTGAACGCACCGCCGCCCATGGTTCCTGCATAGAGGACACTCGGATTTTGAGGGTCTATAGCCAAAGACATAACATACGTGTTGGTGAGTCCGGTACTCGCTGCGGTCCATGTGGTGCCGCCATCGATGGTTTTGTATACACCACCGTTGGTTCCGGCATACAGGATGCTGACATTGACCGGATTGATCACCAGGGCATTGATAATGTTGTTGGCTACTGCCGAACCGGAGAGGTTCCATGTGCTGCCGCCGTTGGTGGTCTTGTAGATACCCTGCCAGGTCCCGGCATAAATAAAGCTGGAATTGGAGGGATCGATTACCAGTTTCCTGACATCTTTTCCCGCCAGACCGTTGGTGTACCAGGTGGAACCCTTGTCGGGAGACATAAATACGCCTTCGTTTCCTGAACCTGCGTATATCTTGCCGGTGCGAGGATCGGCGGCGACGGTAAAGATATCCATATCCAGAGGCGACGAGGACAGGTAGGCCCGCGTCCAGCTGGTTGCAGCCGGAGTTTGTTTAAAGACCCCACTGCCATGCGTTCCGGCAAAAATAGTACCGGTTATGGCAGGATTGGTTTGTAGATAGGCAACGGAGTATGCCCGGGTGGCGTTCATCGGATTTAACGATGTGGTGCCGCCGCCGCTGATATCCGTCCAGGCCGTTCCAGTATTGGTGGATTGATACAGACCGGACCAGGTACCTGCGCTGAGCAGTGTGGTTCCCGGCAAGGTTGCGGCGTTCGCAAAAACGATGCCGTTGCTGTCCGTTGTTCCCAATCCGATCCACAGAGCCCTGACATGTGTATCGCTTACCGGTCCCGGAGTGGGTGTGCCGGAAAGGTTATGCCATCCATCTGTGGGATTAAACAGCCATATCCCCTTTTTGTCTGTACCTGCAATGATATAGATGTTGCTCAATCCGACCGTGGCAGGGGTTGTGCTGTCCACGTAGAGAGCAAGAGAGGAGATATCCGCTCCGATCGTGGAGGAAAGCGGAGGGTTGGCTCCGAATTTTACTTCCGCCCAGCTGGTGCCATCAAACGTATACACTCCACCGGCGTCCGTTGCAGCGACAAGATAGGTTATCGGAGTGGCAGCCGCATTGGTATAGGCCAAAACGGAATTTACGCTATTGACGGATGTGTTGGTGAAGGGGGCCGTGGTCCCGCCTACCACCGACCAGTTGGCAGATCCGGATACCGCACGGTAATATATCCCGCCGGCATCGGTACCGATGTAAACCACGTCGGGACCCGTAGGTGTAGTGTCTACATAAATGGATCGAACGAACAGGCTGTTGCCCGTTAAACCGTCGGCAAAAGGTGTCCAGGTTCCTGTGGCGATGGGAGCCGGGCATTGGAAAACGCCGGCGAGTTCCGTGGCGGCATACAGGGCACCGCCACTATCGGTCGCCAGACCGGTTATGTTGAAATTGGTCAAACCGGTATTGATCGGAGTCCAGGTAATGGCAGTCGGAGCGCCAATACCACCGGTAATGAGACCTCGGTAAACTCCTCCGCCTACCGTTCCGGCAAAGAGGTAATCGCCAATTCTGATCAGAGAAGTGATTGTCGTGTAGGCCAGTCCGGAGTTTGCTGCAGTCCAGCTTTGAGCCCCGACCGCCTGCGTTTTAAACCAGACACCGCCCCAGGTTCCGGCATAAACTACATCCGGTGCCGTAGCGATTCTGGCTACAGCAGTGACGGATCCCCCAAACGGCCCGACACTTGTCCAGGCGTTATCTCCGGCTGGAACGGTTCCTGTTGTCAGGAACAGTACCAGCAATAGAGCTGTGACCGCCGGAGTGACTGGGGGACTTGAAAAGTAACGAGTGATTTTTCCCATTCCTCTATCCTCCAAAAAGTGGTTTAAGCTGTTTTACCCATTGACCCAAGCCAGGAGCTTGTTCCCCCAACGAGCATGAACCGGCAAGATCTATCTCGTGCCGGGTACATGTTTATCCTGCCCTCCGGGCAAACAACCCTCTTCTGTTGCTAAATTTTACAGATCGACAAAAGGACTGAATTCTTTAGCGATCTTATCTATTTTTATTTTAGATATAGCTTAGTAATACCATATATCAATCTATATCACTATGTTGCCGTTGAGACACCGCCTAAATTTTTTAGTCCGAATCCGGTCCCTGTTGACAGGGAATATGGCGTGCCCTACTATTAGTGAGACTTTATGGCCAAAACATCGATGAAGAGGCAGATCCCGACTGCAGGAAGCCTTCCGGCCAGGGAGCGGAGAGAAAAAAATACTTCTATTTCTGCCGGCTGGTCGGACGGTTGGGACCGTTTCCTTTTTTTCCTTCTGGGGATCGGTCTGGCGATGGTTCCTTTCCTGATTCGGATCAAAACCGGGCTTTATCTGGCGCCCCGCTATACGATCGGACCCCTCTCCAGCGGACCCCAGGGCGACGCGTTCTCTTACTACAAATTTGTATTTCTCTGCGTTCTGGGCGTGGCGGCGATCAGTGCCCTGGTCTTCAAAATCGTCTTTTCCGGTTACCGTCTGGAGAAACACAGTCTCCATCTTCCCCTCCTTCTGCTGACCGCTCTGTTCCTTCTGTCGACGCTGTGGGCCGATTACAAAAGCATCAGCCTCTATGGGCTGTATAACCGCCGGGAAGGCACTCTGACGTATATCGGTTTTCTGCTGTTGATGTATGCCCTTTCCCATCTGCCGTACCGGGAAAAGATATTCGGTTTGGTAAAGGCTTGCCTGTCCCTGATGGTAATCATGAACTCTCTGGTTTGTTTCAGCTATTACATCCTGCATTACGATCTGGGAAAGGTGGGATGGATACAAAGCCTGATCCTGCCGGGCCACCTGCCGGGACGTGCCGATATCTCGCTCCCCTCCTTGCTGGAAAACGTCAACTACAGCAGCGGTTTCAATGCGGCAGCTTGTGCTTTTTTTCTGACGATCAGCCTGTTGACCGTCGATACCCGCAGGAAAATATTTCCCACCATCATGGCCTCCTTTGCCTTTTTCGGCATCCTGGCGGCTGTCTCCATGAGTGGGATACTGACCATTTCCGTCATGTTTTTCTTGCTCACCTTATGGGCCTTTTTAAAAATGCCGAAGTCACAGGTATGGAAAGGTTTATGCTGGAATCTGTCGTTTTTTCTGCTGATTTTTTTCGCTTCGATCACATGGAACGCAAATGTTTACCGGGAAATAGACAATTTTTTCAAGAAAATTACAGCGGCGACGGAATCCTCTGCAGCAAAATCTTCTTCTTTGCCGGCAATGGATCCGGCCTGTGGACCGGAGCGATTCGTGCCGCTGAAACCGCCGAAGACCCGGTCTTCTTCGGTCCTTTTTGCTGCAGGCCGGGATTGGCCGACCGGCAGAGATCATGACGCATCTGCTGTCCTGGCTTCGAAACTTGAGCCGCCGGTGACCGTTGCCTGGCAACAGGCCCCACCCGTCCTGACACCGGTGACAAAACTGCCGGCAGGAAATTCCGCCGATAACGGACATGCCGGGAAGGAAGCCATGGACGAATTGTATCTCCCGCCTAAAGCAGAGGGATTGGATCCGGTGCGAATGTATATTTGGAAACACACCCTCTCCTTGATTGCACAAAAACCCATCCTAGGCCATGGAATGGACACCCTCCCGTATTATATCCCCCAGTATACCAAGGAGAGATATGCCGCTTTTCCCCACTTGCAATATCCTTCCAAACCCCACAACTTCTATTTGGGTATTGCCTTTGGAGCCGGGATACCGGCACTCCTCTGTATGCTTTTTCTTTTCGGCTCTCACCTCTGGGCCGTCGGGAAGGTATTGTTGCACTCCGCGGTTCTCACCCCATCGATTTTTCAAACTGCTCTGGTAAGTTTTTTCCTGTCCTACATGGTCCAGTGGCTGGTCAACGACTCCACCGTTGCCACCTCGATCTACTTTTGGGCCCTGTTAGGAGTTTCCATTTCTCTGCATCGGGAGTCCTCCGGGCAGAGCGTCTGAAACCGCAATGAAAAAACTGGATTTTTCCGAAAACACCTATTTTTTCCTTACACTGGCCGTGGTGGCTGTCCTGGTCATTCTCTGCAGCATTCTCGCAACAGAAGAGGATAAGGAAAACCGGATCTATTTCGAACAAGTCAACCGGTTGAGTGCTTACGTGGAGCAGGGACGTTACCAGGAAGCAGATGTTCTCTTGAGCGAATTGGAAAAGAAGCAGCCGGAAGATTACCGTATCCTGTGGCAAATGGGTATTTCCAGGTACCGGTCCCACAGGCTGGCCGAGAGCGAAAGGTACATGCGCCAGGCCAGACAGGTAAATCCTCTGATCATCCTGGAAGCGGTTTATCTGCTGCAATATGCCCAGCTGCAGGCGGACCTGGGGAAGTACGACGTTGCTTTGGTCTATCTGGAAAGGTTCCAGCAGCAGGCCGCAACGGAAGAATTACGTAAGGAAGCAGCCGATCTGGCAATCCTCCTCAAGAAGAGGATCCAGAAATCCACAAATTGAAAAGGGGAATGCTCCTTGTTTATCTGGCGCCCTTTCAGCCCTTCCTTAAGGATGGTTTATACACCCTCCTCATGCCGCACGGGAGTGGAACAGTTCCGGAATGGATTTTTTGTGTGGATGTGGAATGAAAGGCATGGCAATTGCTTCAATCCCAGAGGAGTTATTTCATAAATTTAAGTACTTTTTATCAAAATAGCGATAAAATGGGAACGATAAGGGGATTTCGGGGGTAGGGATGCAGGTTCGAAAGAGATGGATTCTTTCGTCGCTGTTCAATGTCTTTCTGCTTTCGGGCGTGCTATGTCATGAATCGAAAGTCGGGGCATTCTCATCTCAGTCAGACGCTCCTTATTCGCCAAACGTAACCACCGCCGTTCATTTGCGACTCGATGCCGTGGTTGGCAATTGCAGTGCACCGGTGGAAGTTCCGGTGTATTTTCTGCAGCCCAGTGGTTCACCGGCCACATCCATGACCATGGAACTTTCGTGGCCTCCCAACCTGTTCGTCGAATCCTACCTACAACCCAATCATGCGTCCAATCGCCCTGAAATTCTTCGCGGCTCCGCCTTGCAAACAGGGCTGGGTGCCGGTTTCCCCCTGCTGGCACTGCAGTCGGATGAACAGGGCCTGCCGGTGGCGGGTCGATGGCGGATCATCATTTTCCCCAACCCTAATTCGTCGACTTCCGGGATACCTTCGGGGGAAATTTTAAAAATTCGTTTTTCACAAAAGGATTTTGCCGCCAACGGGGTCTTTCCCATTCGGTTTCATCCCGGAAGCGTCTTCCTTTCTTCCATCGATCCCAATTCCGGTCCTATCGCCGGGATCGCCACCGAAGACGGTTCCGTGACTCTTACCCCATGCCTGATCACGTCCACCACCTCTACCTCTACGAGTACCAGCACCTCTACCAGTTCGACTACCAGTTCGACTGTCGAAAGTTCGACAACCACTTCTCTCTACCCCGACAGTTCAACGACCAGTACGATCATCACTACAACCACGACCACTCTGCCGTCAGAAAGCGTGGCCGCCCGAAGCTTTAGCGGCTGTTACGACGGAAACAACGCCGTGACTGCCACGTTGTCGATTCACCCTCCGGGCGATACGGTAGTGTACGCAGTGGAGGAATTGCCTCCCTCGGCATGGATCATCACCGAGATCGGCGAAAACGGAAAATGGGACAATACGACCAAGAAGATCAAATGGGGACCATACTTCGATGCACTGACCCGAAATCTGACCTACCTGGCCAGACCGGCAGATCCCAGTACGGTGCAGGTTTCTTTTTTCGGTGAGGTCAGCTTCAATGGAGGAACCACCGTTATCGCCGGAAGTACCATGGCTCCTGCCTGTCCGGCCGTATCGACTACCTCCACGATATTGCCTACCACCAGCAGCAGTTCCACAATCTTATCCACGACTACATCGACCACCACAACCAGTACAACCTTTCTTTTATCTACCACTTCGACCTTTGCCATCACTACTCTTCCGACCACGAGCAGCATTCCGACCACAACCACGACCTTGCCGATGACCGGATCCGCCGAAAGGGATTTTTCCGGTTGTTTCACCCCGGGCAATCCAACAACCGTATCGATTCTGGTCCATCCTTCCCCGGGAGTATCCGTCTATGCCGTTGAGGAGACACCGCCTGCAGGATGGATCATCTCCGATATCAGCGACAACGGTATCTGGAATTATCCGTTCCAGCAGGTTCGCTGGGGGCCCTTCTATGACGATCGCCAGAGGACCTTGAGCTATCAGGTGACACCTCCGGGGCAGAGTTCTCAGGCTCACGTATTCTCCGGCAAGGTCAGCTTCAACCAGACGGTTTTGCCCGTTTACGGACGTCTTACCAATGCTTCTTGCAGTTATCATCCCTGCGACATCGACACCGACTGGCGCATCTCTTCCGATGAGTTGAAGCGGTATGGTGCCTACTGGAAAAGCGGCGATACCTGGATCTATCCACCGAATCCGATCCCCCTCAACTACTTGATACGGTCCGCTTACCTATGGAAATCCGGTGAGCACTACACCCTGAATGCTTCTTACTTATGTCCGCTCTGCTGGATATCCTTTTTCGGCGGTGGTTTGGCGAGGCAGTCGGATACACTGCCGTCGACTGCGGCTGCGCCGGAATCGCCGGTCGCCAAAGGGGCGGCAATACGATCCATGCCGCTTGCTTACGTGCCTGGGGAAGCTATAACCGTCTATCTGTCCATCTATCCGGACAAAACGACCGTGGCCTTGGGGATAGAAGAAATCCCTCCGACCGGATGGATCCTAACGAATATCGATAGCGGTGGCGCCTGGGATCCCGTCCACAAGAAGGTCAAATGGGGACCGTTCTTCGGAACGGAAACGAAAATCGTATCCTATACAGTCACCCCTCCGCTGTCAACGGCAGGCATCGTCTCTTTCACCGGATTGTTGAGTCTCGACGGGACCGATTCGGTCATTGCCGGACAGCAGAATCTGCCGCCCACTACCACCACGCTGCTCTATACGACCACATCCACTTCGAGTACTCTGCCCTTTCATCCCTCCTCGACTACCACCACCATGCCGAGCGTGGTCCGCTTTTTCCCCAAGCTGGTGAATACGGCGGAGCAACGGACCAGTCTTGCCATCGTCAATCCGACGGCGATCGACGTACGTCTCAGCTTCGAGGCCTACGCCGATGACGGACAACTGACGGCCGTTTCTACCGATTATGTTTTGCCGGCAGCCCAGCAGCTGGCACGGATGATCGGGGAAATCTTTCCGCAACTGCCGGAAACCTTTCGCGGATGGATGGCCATGCGCAGCTCTCACAGTCAGGTGAACGGCTTTTATATGCTCTTTGACGACCGTCTGAGTCATATCGACGGTTCCGTTCCTCTGAAGGAGACGCTGAACGCATTCGTCTTGCCGCTCAAGGACAATGCGGAGATATTCCTGGGAAATCCTTACTCCGATCGAGTCACCCCTTATCGCCTGGAATTCGTGAGCAATCAGGGAGGGGTCCTGCGATCCTATTCGGGATCCATTCCCATACGAGGGCGTACCGTCCTCCATTCTGCCGATCTGGTCCCGGACGCTCAGGTACCTGGATACTTTCGGGGATATTCCGAGATCGGTCTGCTTGCCGCTGAGGAGATACGAAACGAAAATAGATGGTCGGCCGTACTGAACGGTATGGAAATAAGTAAGGCGGCCAATGAATCGTACGCCCCCCATTATGTCGTAGGGGAAGGGTATAACACCCTGGTGGACATCATCAACCTCACAGGTTATTCCAATACACTTCTTCTGGAGCTGTTCGATCAGCAGGGAAGTAAGCTGGGTGAGACCTATGTCACCCAGATTCCCGCGTACGGGTCGGAGCGGCTGGCCGGAGTGTCCCTTTTCGGCGTGAGCCCACCGGTCAATGGTTACATACGGATGCGAGGAGGCAGAGCCACCGGATCGGTTCTTTTTACCGATCCCCAGGCCGAACATCTGGGCAGCGCTCTGCCGTTCGTCACCATAGGCAAAAAGGAATATCTTTTCTCCCAGGTGGCCGAATCCGATCTGTTTTACACCGGCCTGGCCGTCATCAATCTGAACAGCCTGCCGATCACCGTGCGGGTTGAGGTTTACGATGACGAATGGGGAGTGCGCCGCGCCTGGGGAAATATCGTTCTGCCGGCTAACGGCAAATTCTCCCGTCTGCTCAGCGAATTAGTGGGACCTCTGCCCGATCTGACCAAAGGATATTTCAGGGTCTATGCGGATCTCCCCGTAGCTGCCTTTGCCGTTTTCGGCACCCGGGACCGACAATCGCTTTCTGCAATCCCCCAACAGTAGGGGTAAATCATTTTTGGCCTCCCACCGGGAGGAGAAGATGCTTTGCCCCTACCTGCGCCCGCCAATCCTGACGGAAGAATCCCGAAACGATCTCGGTAAAGCGTGGTTTCCCTACCCAATTCGGAATGATTGGTAGTAATCTGTTACCCGGAATGTAACTTAACTAAATAACAATGGAAAATACTATGGAAAAATTCAGTTTGAGTGGGCCGACTTTATGGCCCGATGGAACCATCCACGAATCGACTCTCCTGCTGGAAGGGGAATGGATCTCCTCCCTCAGGCACGGTCTGGATTTAACCGCCGATATTGTCACTCGGGGAGTGATTGCTCCGGGGTTTATCGACCTTCAGGTCAACGGCGCCTATGGATGCGATTTTTCCGGGAACGGTCGTTCTCTACCCATGGTCTCGGCACGGCTGCCGGAGACCGGAGTTACCTCATTCCTGCCGACGGTCATCACCTCCGCCTGGGAGGATTATCCGATACGGATGCGGGAGATACGCCAGGCACAGAAGGAATCGGAAGGAGCCCGTCCGCTTGGTGTTCATATGGAAGGTCCCTATCTGCAACCTTCCAAGAAGGGGGCGCACAACCAGGATTTCTTCCGCCTGCCGAAGAGGGAGGAAGTCCTGGAATGGGCCGAGGAACCCGTACGCATCGTCACCCTGGCACCGGAACTGCCCGGTGCCCTGGAGACCATCGAGGCCCTCAGCCGCAAGGGGATCCTGGTCAGTCTGGGACACTCCAATGCCACCTATGACCAGGCTCTGGCCGGATTTCGAGCCGGGGCTCGATGGGTCACTCATTTATTCAACGCCATGAGTTCCTTCGGCCATCGCGATCCGGGACTGCCCGGGGCCGCCATTACCTCCCCCTATGCCTGTGGATTGATCGCCGATGGGGTGCACACCCATTTCTCCGTCATACGGCTGGTGTTTCAGGCCAAGGGCGCTTCGCAAATTACGCTGGTCACCGATGCCAACGAAGCGATGGGTATGCCACCCGGACGTTACCGGTTGAGCGACCGCGAAGTGATTGTCGATGAATCGGCCGCACGTCTGGCAGACAAGACGCTGGCCGGGAGCATTCTCAAAATGGATCAGGCCGTACGAAACGCCATTTCCTTCACCGGCTGTACTCTGGCCGAAGCCCTGACCATGGCCGGCGCTACCCCTGCCGGTGTCCTGGGGTGCAAGGACAAGGGTTCGATTGTACCGGGTTATCTGGCCGATCTCGTCGTCCTGGACGAAAAGCTGCAAGTGGTCCATACCCTTATCGGAGGGAAACCCGTCTTTTCCGCCAAGGCCGGCTCATAAGCCCGTGTAAAAAGTCCTGGGAGCGCCGGCGTCCCGCCGGCAAAATCTTTCGAATCAATATGGAATAAACACAGAATAACGAAAAATCGACTTTTTGCGATGTCATGAATGATGAGGTTGCAAAAAAAACCAAGGTTTGTAGTTCCGCGTTTACGCGGCATCCCATGGATCCATGAAAGCCTGTATTTACACGGCACCGCCTAAAAGGCGGAACTACAAACCCGTCCCGTTTTTGCTCGAATTCCGACTTTTTACGGGGGTGTCATGAAAAGTAGAATCCTTCTCCTCGCATGGATGCTTCTTTTCCGGTCGTGGTGTTTTGCTGCTGCTCCCTCGACCCCCAGGGAATTTGTCAATTCCATAGGGATGCGTTTTATTCGTATCGAGGCCGGTACCTTTCGCATGGGGGAAAATCGGGAAATCGGCGAGGAATGGATCGATCCGCTCTGTTATCCGGCCCGGTCGGAACTGGCTAAGCGTTTTCCGGAGATGGACCCTTCCCGCTTTCATCTTCCGGCGCACTATTTTCGTTCCGGCGATTATGACGAACATCCGGTGCATATGGTTTCCATCCGGGATCCCTTTTATATGGGCGCCTTCGAGGTAACGAATGCCCAGTATGAACGATTCGATCCTTCCCATCGCTCTCTTCGGGGAAAGATGGGATTTTCCCATAAAGACGACGAAGCGGTCATCTTTGTCTCCTGGCAGGATGCCATACGATTCTGTCAGTGGCTATCGCGAAAAGAAAAGCGTCCCTATCGTCTGCCTACGGAGGCGGAATGGGAGTATGCCGCCCGTGCCGGCAGCGATACCCTCTTTTTCACGGGAAACACCCTTCCGCCTGCCTATAGAAAAAATGCCCGCAGCACATCCTTTGCCTCCGTGGAGGATAGGGTTTCTCTGGAAATCGGTACGACGGTTGCCAATGCATGGGGCCTCTTCGACATGATCGGGAACGTGGAAGAGTGGGTGTCCGACTGGTATGGCCCTTATCGAGCGGAGAGTCAGACGGACCCGGTCGGGCCCGCCGATGGGAGCTTTAAAATATCCCGGGGAGGGAGCCATGGAACCGATCCCTATTATCTGCGTTCGGCCAACCGCATGGCCTCTCTTCCGCAAACCTCCAGCTGGCTGATCGGTTTTCGAGTGGTCCAGGGAAGGTCGCCGAAAACCAAGCCGTTCCCGGTATCGTCGCCCGAGTCAGGTGCAAATTCATCCTCCCCCTCTCCACAATCAAAAGCCATGGATCCGCAAAAGCCCTTTTTCCTGGGGCCTAGACGCTATGTAAAAATACCCCCCGAGGCTCGCGGACCGCTCTTCCCCCATCATAATCACGATGCCGCTATTACCGATTGTCCCAACGGAGATCTTCTGGCCATATGGTATACCTGTGGCCAGGAAAGGGGCAGGGAACTGGCCGTGGCCGCCGCCCGTTTGCCCCGTGGGTCCGGGGAATGGGAACCGGCCTTCCCTTTCTGGGACACCCCCGATCGCAACGATCACTGCCCCGCCCTCTGGTTTGACGGCAAGCAAACCCTCTATCATTTCAACGGAGTCAGTGCCGCCGGCAGATGGGAGCCGCTGGCTATCCTGATGCGGACTTCGATCGACAACGGATACACCTGGTCCCGGGCCCGGCTGATTGCACCCGACTTCGGACTGCGGAACATGGTAGGGGAACCCGTGCTGCAAACTGCCGACGGAAGCATTCTTTTCGGAGCCGATGCCGGCGGAGGATCCACTGTCTGGATAAGCCGTGATCATGCAAAGACATGGAGCGATCCCGGAGGAACGATCCGTGGGGTTCATGCCGGTATCGTCGAGCTGAAGGATGGTCGGCTCCTGGCCCTCGGAAGAGGACAGAATATCGACGGATGGATGCCGGCGAGTTATTCCTCGGATCGGGGCGCCACCTGGGTGTCACAAGCCAGCCCCTTTCCGCCGATCGGCGGAGGACAACGCGCCGCCCTGTTGCGACTCAAGGAGGGAGCTATCTTTTTTGCCTCTTTTGCCAAGAACATTCGAGATTTCGAACCCGCAACCGAGACGGCAAACGATGAAAGGGGACAAACCAATCTCTTTGCCGCCCTGTCGTTCGACGAAGGAAAGAGCTGGCCTGTCCGCAAAGTGATTTCCGATGGACTGCCGGAACATGGAGCGGCCACCACCGATGGCGCGCTGATTTTGATGAGTCCTGACCGTTCCGAACCGCAAGGATATCTCTCCGTCTGCCAGGCAAAGGATGGAAGGATCCACCTGATCAGCAGCTGGAACCATTATGCCTTCAATGTCGCCTGGTTAAAGCAGGAAACCGGAACTCCGAAACCGGGACCGGAATTTCGAAACCTGTCCGCCAGAGAATCCCTGACACAAGCCTTTCGGAAAAGTCCGAGCGTTCTGGAGGACCTCTCTCCCGAGAGGGGATTTACCCTGGAATGCCTTGGAGGAGCCGGTTTGGAATTGAGTCTGGAGATCAGAACCGGTCCGCACAACACAAACCGCTATAGACTGCGGGTTGCGACCGATGGGATTTATTACCGTCAGACCGGGAAGGAATATAGAATTGCCGGATCCGCTCCGAATCCAAAGGGGAATCGCTATCGCCTGGCGATACGCAACGACACGGCGCTACAGATTTATCGGGATGGTGTATTCCTCTCCGTTCAGCCGGCAGATGTGCTGATCGACTGGCGCTTGCCTGCCCGGGGCTCCGTTCTCTCCTGGAAAAATGCCGTACAAAATCCTCTGGGAGACAACAGCGGAGCCTACGCACCGGTGCCTTGAATCGCTATCCGGTGAGAAACTAGGGACGCTACCCATATTGCACGCTCCTTTGGCGGTTTTCTTGGGGTGGCCTACCTTGCGTGGGCGAACGGTCCGACCCAACATGGATTCCAGGAGGTTCAGGAACGTCGCGCTTCCTAACAGACGGCCCGTGGAGGTGTGTCGACGTAACGCCTCGACAGATGCGTTCTGCACTTCACCGCGTAGCTACGCCGGCCAATTGTCAACCTATTCCGACAGCGCCGGGATGTCGACCAGCACGCGGTTCGCATCGGAGGCCGCACCACGCTTTGCAAATGCGTCTCATTCCGCCCGCACGAGAAGAATCGTCCCTGCCACATACGCCCGGAAAGGCCATGTGTTCGGTTCACATGCAGCGCGTACCGCAGATGGAGAGGTTTCAACGTTCCGGCCACAGAATCCGCCGTGTGCGGCAGGATAACCCAATACACACGATTCGTCATCAGGCAATACGCGAGGACATCCATCCCGTGTTGTTTCGAGTGCTTAAGGAGAAGGTCGAGATACACCCGGCGGTCTTCGTCCGAGAAGAAAACTTCGTCACGTCTGTTTCCCCGCTGCGTGACGTGATATGGTATCGCAGGCACAACGATCCTGGCTGTTCTTGGCACACAGGCAGACTATACTCATGCTGGGCCAACATCTAGCAAAATATAGATAGCGTCTCCTTACTCCATGTTATACATCCCTATTGCCGTCCGTTGGGAAGCAAGGATATCCCCAGGTAATAAAGGATCAAGGGGCACAACACGATGGCTATTGCCCGGGGCCACGAAGTTTTAAATAGATCGTGCACCACAAGCACGAAAGATCCTCCACTTGTTAGATAGGCCAGTAAGACAATGATGCGGCTGATTTGCACGGAAATCAGCGATTCCAAGTATTGCCGGGTAGCTTCGGCCCCAAAGGCCTCCGTTGGAATCGATACCCGGGAGACAGTGATGAGGATCCAGGCAATCCACATGCCGATCAAAACTGGTACATGAGCCAAACCGATCCCACAAGCCAGATCGCGAAATTCCGGAAGGTCCCCGGCTGTGATCAGGACTCCCATACACAAAAAGGAACAGGTAATGAGCGGCCAAAAAGCTAAAGCGGCCAGCGCGGCCATGATATTACCAATCGAAGTGAGAATAAGCACAACAGATCGGATTTCGCTTGGGACTGCTTTCAGCGTGCCTGCCCCGAGAATAGTCAGCATACCCCACAAGGTGGATGCGACAAGAGATACCACCGTCAAGGGTATCCAAAGCGGTACATCCCGGAATGGAATTCTAGTATTCATAGCTTGGCGATGTTCCAAAATTCGATGATGGCCCCCAAAAATATTAGGAGTACTGAGATGGAAATTCCATAGAGGAGTGAACGGCATTGAGAACGAACGGCCCCTATCCCTGATTGATAACAGGAACGGAGGATTGAAGGTCCCATAAGACCGACAGCACCGGATAGCAGTATCCCCGGTATTTCAAAAAGACTGTGAGGAACCAGAAGTGACGCCAAGTGTGATCCAGTTGTGAACGAGGTGAAAATTTGCCATTGAATGCCACAATGGAGACCATTGGCAAAAAGAGTTACTACACTGGCGATCGAGTAAGTGAAGAGCCCCAGGAGACAACCCATAGAGACTCTAAGATTGGCGGCAAAAATATTCCACACCGATGGGATGACCGGAAGAGAACGGGGTTGGTGTTTCATAGGGAAAGAGATTGACAACCCTAATCCCAATGAAACACCTAATAGCCAGATCAAACCGGCAATGCCCAACAGCCGGAGAAATTTCCGACCTTGTATATCATTCGGAAGCGTGACGATAATCCTGATAGGCCAGATAAATGGCCGCAAATCCGCCGATCCAAGCAATCCCACAAAGCTGTTCGATGACACCGGCTAGGTTGCGATGATCAACCAAGTAAGGTTTCCTACAATAAAACTGGAAGATCAGGCCTACGGCAATGGCTATCAACATAAAGCCAATTAAACCAATTAGATTTTTTTTCACACCATAGATTTTTCGACCTATTAGATATACAGCTACTACCCATAGGCCGAAACCTGAACCCAGCGCTACTCCTTGCAGATTTAATGGACCATGAATGGTGAGTGCATAAATAATGATCGCTCCTGAAAAGACAAAGATTAAGGAAGCGATGATTGCGAAGACAGCGTAGTTCTTTTTCATGGCTATTCCTATGCTGCGTATGATAGCCCAAGACCCAAACCAAGCCATGGGTTGACGCATAAAATGATGGCAGCTGCTTCAACGCCTCCTGCGGATACCCAACCAGTGACAGTCAAAACATAATTTGCCACCGTGCCATCCTCAATAAATATATCGGCAATAGCAAACATATTCCCTTGAGTGACAGCCAGTTGAGTGCCGATTAGGCACGACAGCGTTAAGACTAAGAGCAATACTGCCTTGATTCTGCTGCATCGTACTTTCATAACTACCTCCTCGTTTGAAATGAAAAACAATTTACTCTGAATGAGCAATAACCCAATCTGTGTTGTCCTTAGCGTGAGGAAGAGAAATAGCCGGATCGCTATGCATCGGTTTTCCATCGATGGCAGTGTTGAAGCATCTTTGTTGTTACTGGCAAATAAAAAAAGGCTTCGAAAGGGGAAACAGCTTTCCTCGCTGTTGAATAGTAAAAGAATTTTCTGCTAACTTAGCAGTATTATCGCATCTTGTCAAGTAGTTTTTTCATATTTTTTCTCTGAGCTCTGAGTTGCCGGACCGGATTGGAAGATTTTACTCCGGAAATTGTGGGGAGCGAGGTTAATTAAGATTTGGCTTGACTGAACCGCGCGTCTTAATTAATAATTTATCGCCGGCTAGTTTGCCGGCGAAATATTTTGATTTTAATAAGTGGGTTATAATATGGATACAGACGAAATCCTTCCGAATGGGGAAACAGACGAACTCCGTTTGCGAAACCTTGGCTTTCGGTGGGGAGATAAAGGCACTCATACCAGCCGCACAATCATGCTCGAAGAGCTGCGCGCCCTATTAGCGAATCACCGGCCGGACGCAACGCGTGAGAGATATCTAGCGGCGATTCACGAAGATAACTGTTTGATCAAACGCACTGCGGCTACCAGGAAGCTTTCAAGCCAGCGGCTTTCTGAACTGTATGCTCTCGACCCCGAGGTGTCTCTGTTCCGGGTCATGAGGCGATGCTGGTATGCCGATCTCGACGGGCAACCGCTTCTTGCGATGTTGCTGGCCCTGGCCCGTGATCCTTTGCTAAGAGCAAGCGCACCACCTGTTCTTCGGATGCGGCCCGGCGATGAACTCGCGCGACAGCAGATGACCGACGCCCTTGCACGAACCGTTGGTAACAGACTCAGCGAGAGCACGCTCGATAAGGTTGTTCGCAATGCCTCCTCCTCCTGGACGCAATCGGGCCACTTGAAGGGTCGGGGCCGCAAGATTCGTCAGATTGTCAGACCAACGGCAATGACCACCGCCTTCGCCCTGCTACTCGGCTATGTCTCCGGCAATCGAGGTACGGCCCTCTTCGAATCGCTTTGGGCTCAAGTTCTGGATGTACCCGCCGGGGAACTCATGAACCTCGCCATGGACGCCAGACGCCTGGGTCTCCTCGACATGAGCCAGTCCGGTGGCGTTTTGGAACTGTCCTTTTCGCGACTTCTTGCCTCGGAGGAAAGGCGGTAGGCACAATGGGAAGAATAGAAGAACTCGCTGCCCGATACCGTAGCCACATTGGAGCACCATGGCAGCGCAATCTCGCCGGGGATCAGAAGGCGATATTCGTGGTATATCCAAAGACAGACGAGCGAAAGCTGCGAGCACGGCTTGAGCTATTCGAGATGGCTACAACCTCGAGCGGTCACCGGTGGCGCTTGGTTGACCTGACCGGCACCTTTGCCCGGTGGATGGCCGAAACCGAGTACCGCGACACCTACTTTGAGGAGCCGGACACGCTTTCCATGAAACTACGCAGCGATTTTGTAAAATACGCGGCCAACCGACTGCGTGAGGCACTAACAGCCGATGGCGTCGACGATGACACTGTAATCGCCATCGTTGGTGTGGCGTGCCTCTTCGGTTTCACTCGCGTTTCACTGGTGCTCAAGGAAACGGTCAAGGACATTCGGGGCCGGCTTGTAGTTTTCTTCTCTGGCGAGTATGAGGACAACCATTATCGACTCTTGGACGCACAGGATGGCTGGAACTACCTGGCCGTGCCGATCACGCTGCATAACGGGGTAAACGACTGATGAAAAACAAACAACTCTTCCAACGCGATCCCGCTGTATCCAAGCTGCTAAATGACGGCGTGGCTGCCGTTCGCGAGGCCACGAGCGCCAAGGAAATAGAGACACTCCGGTATGAGCTTGAGCACTTTGTGTGTGAAGGCCAGTACGAGGACGGCATGATTCGTATCCTGGAATCCTACCTCGGTAACGTCAGTTCGACCACCCAGCCGGCAGCCTGGGTCAGCGGATTCTACGGAAGCGGTAAATCGCACCTGTTGAAGATGTTTCGTCATCTGTGGGTGGACACCCGATTCGATGACGGTTCGACTGCCCGCGGCTTGGCTCGCCTTCCGCAAGAAGTGCAAGACCTCCTCCGCGAACTTGATACCTTGGGCAGACGCTGCGGCGGACTTCACGCCGCCTCCGGCACGCTCCCTTCGGGCGGCGGCGAGAGCGTTCGTCTGGCCGTGCTGAGCACCGTACTTTCGTCTAAGGATTTGCCAGAAGCACTGCCTCAGGCGCAGTTCTGCATGTGGCTCCAGAAGAACGGATTTCTCGATCGGGTGAAGGCAGCGGTCAAAGCGGCCGGCAAGGAATTTTACAGCGAACTCCACGACCTCTATGTTAGCCCCCTACTGGCCAAGGCCGTTCTCGATGCCGATCCCAGTTTCGCAACCGATTTGAAAGCGGCCCGTGCGGCGCTGCGGGCCCAATTCCCGGTGGTCGAGGACATAACAGGCAGTGAGTTCGTCAGATTATGCCGTGAGGTGCTCTCGGTCGACGGTCAGATTCCCTGCACGGTTTTGGTTCTCGATGAGATCCAGCTATTCATTGGACAGGATCCCGATCGGTCGAAAGCTGTGCAGGATTTGGCCGAATGCATCTGCAAGCAACTTGACAGCCGTGTGCTGTTACTGGGCGCGGGCCAGACCGCCCTGGCTGGCAACGTTCCCCTGCTCCAGCGCCTATCCGGCCGATTCACAATCCCGGTGGAGCTCTCCGACTCGGACGTGGAGACAGTAACCCGCCGCGTGGTGCTGGCGAAGAAAGCCGACAAGCGCAAAATCATCGAGGACACGCTCGACGCCCACGCCGGCGAGATCAACCGTCAGCTTGCCGGCACGCGCATCGCCGCCTCCGCGGAGGACCGCGGCATCATCGTGGACGACTACCCGCTGCTGCCCGTACGCCGGCGATTCTGGGAGAGTGTGCTCCGCGCAGTGGATGTGCCTGGCACCGCCAGCCAGCTTCGCACCCAACTCAAGATAGTCCACGAAGCCGTGCGGCAGGCTGCCGACCAGGAACTCGGCACCGTGGTCCCGGCGGACTTCATCTACGAACAGATCAGCCCTGATCTGCGCAAGACAGGCATCCTTCTCCGCGAGATCGACGAGACCATCCGCAATCTGGACGACAAGACTGCGGACGGTCGGCTTGCCCAGCGCCTTTGCGGGTTGATATTCCTGGTGCGTAAGCTGCCGCTGGAGGCCGTGGCCGACATTGGCGTCCGGGCAACTCCAGAGATGCTCGCCGACCTGATGGTGTCGGACCTGGCGAACGACGGGACCGAACTCCGCAAGCAAATCCCGCGCATCCTTAAAATGCTGACCAACCCACCGCCGGAATCGGAGCGACCGTCGTGGCTACGCAAGGCCATGCAGGATAAGGGCGCGCTCTTGATAGAAATCGAGGGTGAATACAGCCTTCAGACGCGAGAGAGCAGCGAGTGGGACCGCGAGTTCCGCAATCGTCAGACCCGGTTGAACAGTGACCTGACCTCTATCGCCAGCAAGCGCAGCTCGCTCATCAACGCCGCGTGCGGGGAGGCGCTCAAGGGGATCAAGCTCACGCAGGGTAAGTGCAAGGAGCCCCGCAAGCTGCTGGTCCAGTTCGGCAGCGAAGCACCGCCGGCCGGTGGTACCGACATCCCTGTGTGGGTTCGTGACGGCTGGGGTGAGAAGGAAAATACCGTCCTTAACGATGCCCGCGCCGCCGGCAGCGACAGCCCGATGGTCTACATTTACGTGCCCAAGGCCAGCGCCGCCGACCTGCAGAAGGCGATCGTCGAGTACGAGGCGGCAAAGTCCACCCTGGAGTTCAAAGGCACGCCCACCACTCCCGAAGGTCGCGAGGCCCGCGACGCCATGGCGACGCGCATAGCAACGGCCGAAGCGTCACGCAACCAGATCGTTAGTGGCGTGATCGAACGCGCCAAGGTTTTCCAGGGCGGCGGCGGTGAACGGTTCGAGTTGAACCTCGTCGGCAAGGCAGAATCAGCTGCACAGGCGTCCCTCGATAGGCTTTTCCCCCACTTCAAAAACGCCGACGACAACCGCTGGACCTACGTGATCAACCGTGCCAAGAACGGCGATGAAGCGGCGATGTCCGCTGTCGATTGGACCGAGGCTCCGGAAAAACATCCGGTATGTGCTGCCGTGCTCTCCAAGGTTGGCTCGGGCAGACGCGGTAAAGAAGTCCGTGACGCCTTTGAGGCCAGTCCCTATGGCTGGCCGCGCGATGCGGTAGATGCCGCGCTCATCACCCTGCACACCACCGGGCACCTTCGCGCCACGCACAAGGGCATGACGCTCTCGCAGGGACAGCTTGACCAGGGCAAGATTTCGGTAACCGATTTCCGTTCCGAAGCGGCCACGATCAATGCTAAGGAGAAGATCAAACTCCGTAAGCTCTTCCAGGCGGCCGGTGTGGACTGCAAGCCTAATGAGGAAACCGCCAAGGCCCCAGTCTTTTTGGCACGCCTTACGGAATTGGCGGACGGCGCCGGCGGTCAGCCGCCCATGCCGGCAAGGCCGGCGACTGGACACCTTGACACACTCCGTGGATTTGGCGGCGTCGAGCAGATATCCGAAATCCTCAAGCAGCACGACACACTCGCCCAGCAGGCAAAGGATTGGGGTAAGCTCGCGGACCTCGCCGCCAGGCGCAAACCCGCCTGGGAAACGCTCTGCACCCTGCTCAAGCACGCCGGCGACATGGCTGGGGCCGAGGAACTCCGCCCACAGGCGGAGGCAGTGATGTCCGAGCGGCGGCTTCTGGACGCCAGCGATCCCGTACCAGATATTCGCAAGGCCGTAGCAGATGGTTTACGCACGGCCGTCACCAAGGCCCACGGCGAATACCGGCGGATCTACAACCAGCAGATGGCCGCCCTCACTGCCAGCGACCACTGGAAGAAACTCAAGGACGCCCAGCGGAAAACGATCCTCGCCGACGAAGGCATTGACGAAATGCCATCACTTTCCGTCGGCAGCGAATCCGACCTCATCGGCGCGCTGGAACAGACATCGTTGCCGGCATGGAAGACAAAGACAGATGCCCTCCCTCAGCAGTTCCTCCGTGCCGCTATGGCCGCGGCCAAGCTGCTGGAACCGAAGACCCAGCAGGTCCATCTGTCCAGCGATACGCTCAAGACCGCACAGGAAATCAAGGCCTGGCTGGCCAGTACGGAGAAAGATCTGCTGGAGAGGTTGAAGGACGGCCCCGTAGTGATTTCGTGAGGAACTGTACATATGCCGACACTCGCAAGCGATTTGAGGAACAAACTGGAGCGCGTGGTCATTGATGCCCGTGATGTGGCTGAGGCTGGCGCTCGCGCCGCCCTGGAAGCCCTAGCTGTCCACAACCACGAGCCATTTGCGCACATGAATCCGGAGCTTCGCAAACTGCGCAGCCAGCTTCGCGCTCGGGCGCGGCAACTTGGTGACCGACAGGATACAGCCGGACGAATGACTATTGATCACATCGTCGTGGAGTGCGCGTATGAGCACTGGCATCGCATGCTCTTTGCCCGTTTCCTGGCTGAAAATGGGTTGCTGATCGAGCCGGAAGATAACATGGCCATCAGCCTGGCCGAGGCAGAAGAATTGGCAAAGGAAGATGGGATTGATGTATGGATCTTTGCTTCCCGTTGTGCCCAGCGAATGCTGCCGCAAATATTTCGGCCGGACGATCCGCTGCTGCAGGTGTCTTTTGCAATAGAACATTTGCTGAAACTGGAGAATCTCCTGAATTCCTTGCCTGGTGCGGTCTTTACCGCCTCCGATGCACTTGGATGGGTTTACCAGTTTTGGCAGAGCAAAAAGAAAGATCAAGTCAACCGCTCCGAGGTCAAGATCGGCGCGGATGAAATCGCTGCAGTGACGCAGTTATTCACGGAGCCGTACATGGTGAAGTTCCTGCTTCACAATACCCTCGGTGCTTGGTGGGCGGGCAAGGTGGCAGCGGCTTCCAGCCCCTGGTCTTTCCTGACAACAGAAAACGAAGGACGGCAAGCCTGTGCTCTTCCTGGCTTAACATGGGACTATCTCAGATTTATTGAACCTGCGCCGGTTGCCTTCTATCATGAAGATGAACCCACAGAAAAGACGGCCGCCAACCTGCCTCATTGGCGGCAAAAAGGCGTTACTTATTTTGTCACTTTCCGCACTGCTGATTCTCTTCCACATGAATACCTTCAAAGATGGCTTAGCGAAAGGGAGCAATGGCTTAAGCTGCACCCCGAACCTCATGATGAAGCAACGAAACAGGAATATTACAAACGTTTTCCTGAACGTATCGAATACTGGCTTGATCAATGTTCCGGGGCTTGTCACCTAAGACAAGCGGAGATTAGGAAGATTGTTGAGGATGCTTTTAAGCATTTTGACGGAGAAAGATATTTTCTCGACAAATACGCTATTGCCGGCAACCATGTTCATGTTTTGGTAACACCAAAAGATGGATACGAACTGTCTGATATTCTCCATTCATGGAAGTCCTATACTTCGAATCTGATCAACAGGACGCTTGGACAGTCAGGGACATTTTGGCAAAAGGAGTCTTTTGATCATATTGTTAGAAGCCAGGCGCAGTTGAAACGAATACGAGCATATATTGATGGGCATGAAGAGAAGCGGCTGGAAGCCGCTTCCACCTTTTTGTGGCCGGCTGCAGGTACATTCGAGGGCTGGCCGAAAAATGCCGCAGAACTAAAAGTATTGGATCCGTGTTGTGGATCCGGCCACTTCCTGGTTGCGGCATTGCAGCATCTTGTGCCGATTCGCATGGCGGAGGAAGGATTATCAGCAACGGAAGCTGTCGATGCCGTGCTGCGCGACAACATCCACGGTTTGGAAATTGATGAGCGATGTTGCCAGATTTCGGCATTTGCGTTGGCTCTTGAGGCGTGGAAGATAAGCGGCTGGAAGCCGCTTCCACCTTTGAACATCGCACATACCGGTATAGCTGTTGGCGGAACTCGCGACCAATGGCTGCGCATCCTCGAAGGCCACAGCAAACTGGAGCTTCGCTTCTTCTTCGGCCAGCTCTATGACCTCTTCCGCAAAGCTCCCACACTCGGTTCGCTCATCAATCCTCATCGGTTCCTTGGCAGCGGCATGCTTAATCGCCAGGGTATGGAAACGCTTCTGCAAAATCTTAAAACTGCCATTGCCGAAGACCCCAATGCTGGACCTGAAAAGCATGAGATGGGTGTCGCGGCCCAAGGATTAGCCAGGGCAGCCGAATTATTGGCGGACCGCTATGCGCTCGTCGTAACGAACGTGCCCTACCTGGGCCGGGGCAAACAGGAAGACATACTCAAAGAACATCTGGAGATGCAGTATCCATTGGGGAAGGCGGATCTCGCCACCGCATTCGTTTTGCGTTGCCTGGAATTTTGTGAACGAGGTGGTTCTATTGCTTTGATTACGCCGCAGAACTGGCTTTTCCTCACTACATACACCAACCTCCGCAAGACACTGCTCTCCCATCGTGAGTGGAACATCTTTGCGAGGCTGGGAGAACATGCGTTCGATAGCAGCGCTGCGGCTGGTGCCTTTGCCGCGATGCTGGTCCTTTCAGCTAGAGCCTCAGCAGATATTCACTTGATGGCTGGCCTTGATGTGTCGTCTCCGCGCGGCCAACTCCCCATCTATGCTGACGAAAAAGCGGCAATGCTTCGCGGACAACAGCCCGCCGAGATCGTCAGCGTCCTCCAATCTGAACAACTCAAGAATCCTGATGCAGCAATTACCCTGACGACGAGTGTTGCCCTTAGCTATCTCAGCGAATATGCCGATGGTCTTGTCGGAATTCTTAACGGAGACTGCGAGCGCTTTGAGCGAGTATTCTGGGAATTACCCGAACGAAGGCCACGGTGGGAGTTCGAACAATCAACCATTGATAGTACCTGTCTATATGGTGGGCGCCAGAAGATCATCTTGTGGGATAACGGTGATGGCGAATTGCGGGCGTTTGCTCACGAAGTTCGTGAGCGGCTCCATAATGCTGATTACCGCGGTAATGAAGCATGGGGAAAGCAGGGAGTCGCAGTAAAACAGATGGGTTCACTGCCTGCCACTCTTTATGACGGAAACAAATTTGATACTAACGTAGCTGTCATCCTTCCTAAAGACCATGCTATGTTGCTTCCGATTTGGGCTTTTTGCGCATCTCCAGATTACTCAGTAGCGGTTCGCCGGATTAACCAGAAGCTAAATGTTACCAATGCTTCATTAGTCAAAGTCCCCTTCGATCTTGCCCACTGGCAGAAGGTCGCAGCGGAGAACTTCCCAAACGGTTTGCCTGAGCCCGAGAGTGACGATCCGACGCAGTGGCTTTTTCATGGCAATGTGGAAGCGGCTTCCAGCCGCTTTAATGATCAGCGGCAGGATGCCGCTGCCACCCTCCAGGTTGCGGTAGCTCGATTACTGGGATATCGCTGGCCAGCAGAACACGACGATAAAATGCGCCTCAGCAAGCGGGCTCGGGCACTGGTCAAGAGATGCGAGGCATTGGTCAAGTTTGTCGACAAGGACGGGATTATCCCGATCCAGTCAGTGCGTGGCGAAGAGCCTGCTGCCGAGCGGTTGCAGACGCTGCTGGCTGCAGCAGGCATCGATCCAGGGAAAGCGCGAGAATTGGCCGGCGGGGCGGATCTAGAAGACTGGATCCGTAATAGCTTCTTCGAAGAACACTGCAAGATGTTTCACGATCGGCCCTTTATATGGCATATCTGGGACGGACGGAAGCGGGATGGATTTGGCGTTCTGGTCAATTACCACAAACTCTGCGAGGGCAACGGCAAAGGCCGCAAGCTGTTGGAGTCTCTTACCTATGCTTATCTCGGCGAGTGGATCACCCGCCAAAAAGATGGCGTCAAACGGGGTGAAGGCGGTGCCGAGGACCGACTAGCAGCAGCGATGGAGCTTCAAAAACTCCTGCAGGCCATCCTCGACGGCGAACCTCCTTTTGATATTTTTGTGCGATGGAAGCCCCTGTCTGAGCAGCCAGTCGGCTGGCAACCGGACATCAATGACGGCGTACGAGTTAACATTCGTCCCTTCCTTGCAGCCGATTTGTCGAATGGCAAGAAAGGGGCTGGGATTTTGCGGAGCAAACCCAATATCAAATGGACCAAAGATCGTGGCAAGGAACCCAAGCGTCCGATCCGCGAGTTCCCATGGTTCTGGGGTTGGGATGGTTCAGAGAATTATACCGGCGGGCCACTGTCCGAGTTCACAGGAGAAAGATTCAACGAATGTCATTATTCCAATGATTTTAAGCATCAGGCGCGCCAGCAGGCAAAGAGCAAAGAATGACTCTTGTTGAGGAGAATCCATGAGCATCAATATCGGAATCATTGATCAGCGTGTCAGGCAGCTTGCGCAGGACTTGGCTGAAGAGTTCGAAACTCGGCTGAACATCAAGAACGACGATGTCAAGCAACGATCCACCGCTTTTGTCTTCCTGGTAGTAAAGACAGTTCTGGATCTCCCTGATGAAGAAGCCTTGGATTGTTTGACCGAAGGCGGCAATGATTTCGGCGTCGATGCCGTACATGTGGGTGATGTGGAAGATGGCGAATTCGTCGTGACCCTATTTCAAGGTAAATACAAACAGGACTTAGCCGGAAGTGCCAATTTTCCCCAAAACGGCGTCGAAAAATTGATTCAGGCAATCCGGTATCTGTTCAATCCTGACTCAGAAATCACTGTTAATCCATTGCTCAGTACTCGTATTGAGGAAATTCGATCGCTGATACGTGATGGGGAGATCCCGCGCGTGCGTGTTGTGCTCTGTAACAATGGGCTAAAATGGTCCGATGTTGCGCAGGCATTGATCGATCATGCTGCCTTTCCGTCCGAACAGGTAGGTTGGGATTACATCAATCATGATGAAGTGGTGCGCCTGATGCAGGCGGCGAAGCAGGTGGACGACACTCTTCGACTTGCAGGCAAAGCGATTATAGAAGACTTTGACTACTGCCGAGTATTGGTGGGTAAGATGCCGGTACGCGAGATCGAATCGCTCTTCAATCGACATGGCGATCTCCTGCTGGAACGGAATGTCCGTCGATATCTGGGGCTGCAGGGAAATCGGGTGAACCAGGGCATCGCCTACACCCTGCGAACCAATAACGAGCGCGGTAACTTCTATTTTTACAACAATGGTGTGACGCTGCTGTGCCGGAAGTTTACCTACAACGCCCTTCAGGGTGAAAACTACCAGGTTCGAGTGGAAGGATTGCAGGTCATTAACGGCGGACAGACCTGCAAGACTATCCAAAGCACTCTTTCGGCGCTTACTGGCGCAGATGAGGGATTGGAAAGGGCATTTGTGCTGATCCGTCTGTATCAATTACCAAGCGAAGCTGGGGACCTCGTCCGCAGCATTACCTATGCCACTAACAGCCAGAACCCTGTCGACCTTCGCGACCTTCGCTCAAACGATACCAGGCAGAAGAGTCTGGAGATTGCGATCCGTGATTTAGGATACACATACCACCGGCATCGAAGCGAAGCGTCGCTGAAAACAACGGATATCAGCAGTGGGACTGCAGCAGAAGCCGTTCTATCCGTGTGGCGTCATCGGCCGCATCAAGCAAAGTTTATGGGCCGCGAACACTTTGGGAAGCTGTACGATACCATTTTTACAGATGATCTGAATGCCGCGCAAGTCGTTATCGCCACACTAATATTCCGAATCGCCGAAAACAAAAGGCGTCGCCCGCCGGAGGGTGCTCCAGCCTATATAGCCTATGGGTCATGCTTCTTTGCCATGCTGATGGGGCGATACCTCTTGAACGATCTTGGAATCAATCTGGCACAACTCAACCATCTCAAGTTTGCCGAAGCGAAGGCCAAGTTGGACCAGAACGAAGCAGCGTATTTCGCTGAAGCGACAGACGAGGTGGCCGACGCCCTCAAGAGACTTTATGGTGAGCATGAGGTGTCTCTGCAGCGCATGGCGGCAACATTCCGACGAGGGGATTTGATTCAGGAGTTAGGGATACATCAATGATATCCACAACGCTGCTGCAAAGTCTGCAGAACTCGTTAACACACGCCGGCCGATACAATCCTGGCGACGCGGTTGCGCCCGCAGCGGTGCTGTGGACTGACGCCGATGGCCAGTGGCAGCCAGTCGTCGAGCGACTCCGCAGCATGATGCCGGAGCTTCTCACTCTGGGCGATTATTACTCGGAGACACGAACCGGACCGGCGATTTGGCTGCGCTGCGTGATCGAGCCGGCCGTGCGTGCAGAAAAGTTTCCCGACCTTGTTTGGCCAGCGAATCTGGTACCGGTAATCTACCTGCCAAATGTCAGCCGCCAGACGCTCCGGGCAGTAGAGGAGTGCCCTGATGAGCTTAAGCCATTGGTCGAGCTTCAATATCGCGGGATAGTCTGGACGCAGAAGAATGGTAAGGATTGGACCATTCGCGCCTTTCTGGTGAACGACGAGGAAGGACTTGGCCTGGATGTTGCAGAAGACAGGCTCACGCTTCAAGCGATGCAGGGCGCACTGTCGCAACTGGCGGTGACGTCGGTAGCGCGGCTGAGGGACAAGCGGCTGGAAGCGGAGGACTTCGACAAGCTGATGATCGGCGACACGCCGCGCGATCTGTTGCTGTGGCTGGGAGATCCAGTAACGACCCGAGACCGCTGGGACGATGCGAAGTGGGCGGCATTTCGGAATCGTTGCGTGAAGGACTACGACTTCGATCCCAAGACCGAAGGTGAGATTACCGGCGGCGAGAGGATCGCAAAAAGGAAGGATGCCTGGTACGGGGTATGGGAACGTTTTACCGAGTCGCCCATGCTGTACCCCGGCATCCCGGACCTTCTGCGACGTGCAAAGCCCAAAGGGAAATTGATCTTCGAGAAAGAGACTTGGCCGGACGAAAACGACGCGATGGAAGATTCGCTGCGCAAGGCGCTGTTGGAAGTCGGCACGATGAAGCCGGCCGATGCACGACAACGCCTGGAGCAGTTGGAGGCGGAGCATGGGCCTCGACGCGGCTGGGCCTGGGCGCGGCTTGGGCTCTGTCCGCTGGCCGGCGCAATGGCACATCTGGCGGTGGTCGCCAAGCGGACGGCAACGACCTTAGGCGGGGACTCAGCCGAGGCAATGGCCAGGTTGTACGCCGAAGGCGGATACCTGGCTGACGACGCGGCTTTAGGAGCAATAGTCTGCGCGAAGACCGCGGAAGACATGGCAGCAGTCCGGGCGGCTGTCCGCTGTGTGTATCTGCCATGGCTGGATGACACGGCTCGACATTTCCAGGAGTGTCTTTCGATCAAGGGGCTGCCCACGGTTGAGCAGCAGGAAGGTGTCACGGCCGCAGCCGGTGAATGCATTTTATTTGCCGACGGCCTTCGGTTCGACATCGGCCAGAGGCTTGCGGCAATGGCGGGATCGCGAAAATTGGAAGTATCCATCAGGTGGCGATGGGCCGCCGTGCCCACAGTGACGGCGACGGCTAAGCCGGCTGCCTCGCCGGTTGTCAGCTCAGTGCGTGGCAGAAACCTCGAAGCCGACTTTTACCCCGAGGTGTCCGACACAGGAGAGAAGCTCAGCGCCGAACGCTTCCAAAAACTGCTGCTGACGGCTGGCTTTCAGTTTCTTGGGGCGACCGAAAGCGGCGACTCGCAGGTCAAGAATGCTCGCGCCTGGACGGAGTACGGAGAGTTCGACAAACTCGGGCATAGCCTCCAGGCTAAACTCGCAGCGCGGATGGAGGACCAGTTGGATCTTTTGATGGAACGCGTGCAATCCCTACTGGATGCTGGCTGGAAACGCGTGCGGGTGGTAACCGACCACGGATGGCAGCTTGTTCCCGGTGGGATGCCGAAGGTTCAACTGCCCAAATATCTGACCGAGAGCCTTTGGTCGCGATGCGCATCCATCAAGGACAGTTCGCACGTTGAGGTGCCCGTCGCCGGTTGGTCATGGAATTCGCAGGAGCGATTTGCCCACGCCCCAGGGGTACATTGCTTCGTGGCCAACCAGGAGTACGGCCACGGTGGGATGAGTTTGCAGGAATGCCTGACTCCGGTGCTGACCTTTGCAGCGACGGGGGCGCCGGCTGGAGCCGTGATCACCGTAAGCGAGGTTCAATGGGTAGGTTTGCGGTGCCGCGTTACCGTGAAACCCGCCGTAGATGGGCTAGTGGTGGATCTGCGGACAAAGCCAAATGTTGCCGGTTCAAGCATTACAGATCCCAAGCCTTTGGATGCCGCCGGCAAGGCTGCGCTGCTGGTTGCTGACGAAAATCTCGAAGGGACAACCGTCAGTCTAGTCATAGTGGATAAGTCCGGCCGTGTCATCAGCAAAGAGGCAACTACCGTTGGAGGCGACAGGTAATTATGGAACTAGATCGTCTAGATAAAATCGCGGCTTCTGCCTTCGACGGCTATTTGGTTCGCAAAGACCTCGTTCGGCGATACAGCCGGCAATACCCCGTACCTACCTATGTTGTGGAATTTCTGCTCGGGCGATACTGCGCAACCGTGAATGAACAAGAGATCGAAGAAGGCCTGAAGATTGTCGAGCGTCAGTTACAGGATCGGACCATACGCTCCAGCGAGCAGGAGCTTTTCAAAGCGCGGGCGCGCGAGAAAGGTTCGGTCAAGCTGATCGACATCGTCAAGGCGCGTCTGGATTCGAAGACTGATTCCTTCCTTGTAGAGCTGCCAAGTCTCGGAATTAAAGACGTGCGGATCGCCGACACATTCGTCCACGAGCACGAGCGGATGCTGACGGACGGATTCTACGCCGAGGTGACTCTGACTTACGATGCTGCCATCGCGGAAGAAAAGTATGGTCGGCCGTTCGCCATCGAAAGCCTGCGGGCGATCCAGCTTTCCAAGTCGGATGTGCTGGTGACACTCAATAAAGGCCGCAGCCAATTCACTACAGGAGAGTGGAGAGACTTTCTAATTCGATCGGTTGGACTGGAGCCGGCGGCGATGTCGGACCGCGCGAAGATGGTAACGCTGCTGCGAATGGTCCCTTTTGCGGAAAGGAACTACAACCTCGTTGAACTGGGCCCGCGCGGCACAGGCAAAAGCCACCTGTACCAGCAGATATCACCATACTCTCACCTGATTTCCGGCGGAAAGGCGTCGGTCGCGAAGATGTTTGTGAACATGTCCAACGGGCAACGCGGCCTAGTATGTCTATACGATGTCGTGTGTTTTGACGAGGTTGCGGGCATCTCCTTCGACCAGAAGGATGGTGTGAATATTATGAAGGGCTACATGGCAGCAGGCGAGTTTTCCCGCGGCAAGGAGAGTATCCGTGCGTTTGGCAGCCTTGTCATGGTCGGCAATTTCGAGGTAGACGTGGACCAACAACAGCGCATCGGGCACCTGCTAAGTCCACTGCCGCCGGAGATGCGCAACGACACGGCCTTCATGGACCGCCTTCACAGCTATGTTCCCGGCTGGGAATTCCCCAAGGTCAGCTCCCGTGAGCACCTGACCTCACACTTTGGTTTGGTCAGCGATTTCCTGGCCGAGTGCTGGAACAAACTTCGAACGGGTTCCCGCCTTTCGAGTATACAGAGCCGCGTGAACTGGGGCGGAGCACTGAGCGGCCGGGATATCGAAGCGGTAAACAAAACCGTCAGCGGCCTGATCAAGCTGCTCTACCCTGATCCGGCAATGTCCATCCCCGAAACTGAACTTGAGACTGTGGTTCGTCTAGCGTTGGAGTGCCGCCGTCGTGTCAAGGAACAGCAGAAGCGCGTCCTTCGTACGGAATTCCGGAATACGCACTTCAGCTACCATCTGGGTGTTGAAGGCGTGGAGCAATTCGTTTCAACACCGGAGCTACACAGCGATGAACGGATTGACAGCGATCCTCTGCCTCCCGGCCAGGTCTGGACTATCAGCCCAGGTGGCCAGGGCGCCGCACCGGCCCTCTACCGAATCGAGGCCAACGTGGGGCCCGGAAGTGGTGTCAAAATTCTAAATGTGCCGGTGCCCTCATCATTCCGCGAAAGCGTCCGCTATGGGGAGCAAAACCTTTACACGCGTGCAAAGGGGCTAGTTGGCGATCGTGATCCCCGCGCGCATGAATTCTCAGTTCAGCTCCGCGCGATGGATGCCGACACCAGCGGCCACGGCCTCGGCCTTGCCATGCTGATCGCACTCTGCAGTTCCCTAATCGAGCGCAGCGTAAAAGGCGGACTGATAATCGTCGGCGCCCTAAACCTGGGCGGATCCATGGAAATGATCCCGAATCCTGTAGCAGTCGCCGAGCTGGCCGTTGAGAAAGGCGCTATCACGCTCCTCATGCCGATCGGCTCTCGCCGCCAGCTCTTCGAGCTACCGGACGAACTTGCCACCAAAATCAGTATTGAATTTTATGCGGACTCTCGTGACGCATTCCTGAAAAGCTTGACTGAATAGGAGAATTCATCATTTCTTTTCCTGCAGGATGCCTTCCAGCTGTAATCCTGTAAACAGCGTGGCGACCGCCTCTTCCACCGATGTCCGGTCGGTCCGTATGCGCCAGGAGGGAGTTTCCGGCGGTTCATAGGGAGAGGTAATGCCGGTGAACTCCGCGATACCTCCGGAACGTGCCTTTCTGTATAGCCCCTTGGGGTCCCTTTCTTCGCAGACTTCGAGCGGGGCTTCGACATACACCTCCCGGAAGCGATGGGTTCCGATAATTTCGCCCGCCTGGCGCCTGTCTTCCCGGAAAGGAGAAATAAAGGCGGTAATCACGATCAAACCGGCTTCGTTCATCAACCGCGCCGTCTCGGCCACACGGCGTATATTTTCGCTGCGGTCCTCGGCGGAAAAGCCGAGATCGCGATTCAATCCCTGGCGTATATTGTCCCCATCGAGGACATAACAGGCGTGGCCTGACTGGAGCAGGCACTTTTCCAGCATCTTAGCCAGTGTTGATTTCCCCGAGCCGCTTAGGCCCGTTAGCCACAAGGTGACTGCTTTGTGTCCCAGGAGCTGCTGCCGATCCTCCGCCGTCACCAGGCTCTTTTCCTTCATGATATTCCGACTGACCGGGACCCCCGAGGTGATTCTTGGAGAGATACGGACATGCGGTTTTCCGCGGCTGATCAGGATTCCGGCGCCGACGGTCCGGTTCGATAGGGGATCGATCACGATGAGGGCGCCTGTCTGCCGGTTCCGCTCATATTCGTCGAAAAAGATCGGATGGTGCAGCTGCAGGATCGTTCGTCCGATCTCGTTTAAGACAAGGCAATCGCATGGTTCCCGGTGCAGTCCGTCAGGATTGATACGATAATGGAGCTTGCTGAAAACACCTTTGATCAAGCGGGTCGTGTGTTTCACGAGATAGGTCTTCCCCGGTTGAAAAGGTTCCACGTCCATCCAGATGAGAATCGCCTCCACTTCTTCCACGATATGAGGCAGGTTGTTGGGATGGACCAGCATCTCCCCCCGGGAGAGATCGATTTCGTCTTCCAGGCATAAAGTCACCGATTGCGGTGGGAAAGCAAATGGCAATGGACCGTCGTAGGTCTCGATAGAGCGGATGCGTGTCGTCCGGCCGGACGGCAGGGCCATCACCTCGTCTCCGACGCGGACGACGCCGGATGCGATCTGACCGGTATACCCGCGGAAATCTTGATGCGGCCGATTCACATATTGCACCGGGAAACGGAAATCGATCAGATTGCGATCCGATCCGATATAGACGTTTTCCAGTTGATCGAGGAGGGTCACTCCGCGGTACCATGGCATTCGGTTTCCTGCGCGGACTACGTTGTCTCCTCGAAGCGCACTGATGGGGATACTGGTAAGCTCGGTCATCCGGAGTCTGGAAGCAAACTGGGTGTAGTCCTCCTTGATTTGCTCGAAAACGGCTTGGGAGTAATCGACCAGATCCATCTTATTGACGGCCAGGACGATGTGCGGAATTCCCAGCAGAGAGGCAATAAACCCATGACGCCTGGACTGGGTAAGCACACCCTGGCGGGCATCCACCAGGATGATGGCCAGGTTGGCGGTGGAGGCCCCGGTGACCATGTTCCGGGTGTATTGCTCGTGTCCGGGGGTGTCGGCAATGATGAAACGTCGTCTGGGTGTGGCAAAATAGCGATAAGCGACGTCGATCGTGATTCCCTGTTCTCTCTCGGCCTTGAGACCATCGGTCAACAAGGCCAGATCCGGCTCGCTGCGGTTCAGTCGCCGGGAGTCATTCTCCAAGGCATGCATCTGATCTTCGAAGATCGATTTGCAGTCATAGAGCAGGCGACCGATCAGGGTGGATTTGCCGTCATCCACCGAACCGGCGGTAGTGAAGCGGAGCAGGTCGACGCTTCGTGCTTCTTGCTGTACCGGGGACAATGCCATTAAAAATACCCTTCCCGTTTTTTCTGCTCCATGGACGAATCCTGATCGTGATCGATGACCCGGGTGATCCGCTCCGAAAGACGCTGGGCCTTGGTCTCTTCCACGATCTCCTCCACGGTGCGGGCCGAGGAACGAACAGCGCCGGTACAGGGATAACATCCCAGCGTACGGTAACGGCACAGAATCGATTGCGGGCTTTCTCCTTCCTGCAAACGTGTAAAGGAACCTACCGGAATCAGCTGATCGCCGCGGACTACCATCCGGCGTTCTTCGGCGAAATACATGGGAACGACCGGGATTTTTTCTTCCCGTATGTACGTCCAGACATCCAGCTCCGTCCAATTGGAGAGGGGAAAGATACGCAGCGATTCTCCCCGATGGATTCGCCCGTTATAGAGGTTCCACAATTCCGGGCGCTGGTTCTTCGGGTCCCACTGCCCCCGGGCGTCGCGGAAGGAATAAATACGTTCTTTGGCCCGTGATTTTTCTTCATCCCGGCGGGCCCCTCCGAAGGCGGCATCGTAGCCGCCCTTCTCGATGGCGTCGAGCAGTGCCTGGGTTTTCAGAGCGGCGCAGCACGAGATCGTTCCCCAATCCGCCGGGTTCACACCCCGGGTGAGAGCCGCTTCATTCCGATATACGCGCAGGTCGGCCCCTATCTCCCGGCACAAACGGTCGCGAAAGGCAATCATTTCGGGAAATTTGAACGAAGTATCGACATGCAGCAGCGGAAAGGGGATTTTTGCCGGGTAAAAGGCCTTTTGCGCCAGCCGGACGAGAACGGAAGAATCTTTGCCCACGGAATAGAGTAAGACAGGCCGCTCGAACTCGGCCACCACCTCGCGAAAGATATGGATGCTCTCCGCCTCCAGAATTTTTAGATTACTTATTTGATATCGTTCCATCACTCTCAACCATTCCACTACCATGAAACCGAAGAGCTGATCTGGCTCCATCCCATTCCTGTATGGATGCCTGATCTAGGTAGAAGCCGCCTGTCCTGCTATAAAGCCGCTCGTCCATGCCCATTGAAGATTATATCCTCCACAGTCTCCGTCGATATCGAGGATTTCTCCGGCGAAAAAAAGGCCGGGACAAATGGCCGATTCCAGGGTCTCTCCGGAAACCTCCCGGCAATCCACCCCGCCTGCCGTTACCTGCGAATTGACCCAGCCGGTATCGCCGACCGGACGAAAGCATAGTTGTTCCATGTGTTCCGCGAGGTTTTTCAGTTCTCGATCCGACAAGCTCCCGGCTTCTTTCGACAGGTCGATGCCGCAAGCTTTCACCACGGCCATGCCGATCCTCTTGTTTAGCCAGCCGGTAAAAAAATGTTCCATTTTTCTATCCGGCATACGCCGCACCCTGGAACGGATGGCGTCTTGCTTTTGCCGGAAAACCATCTCGGGGAAGAGGTCGATCGCGAGAATTGTCTTCTGCCTCCTGCCGATTGCCGCGACGGTTTCCCCGCTGATATCCAGGACCGCCATCCCGGATAAACCGTAGGCGGTAAAAAGTATGTCTCCTTGCGAGACGGCGGCCTGTCGATTGTCGACTTTCAGGGTTATCTTTCCTTCCCAGCGGACCCCTTCCATGATCCTGTGATTATCGCCCTCCAGCTTGATCTGCACCAGCGACGGTCGAGGATCAACCAAGGTGTGTCCCAACTCGCGGGCCATCCGGAAACCGGAGCCGTCGCTTCCTGTCGCCGGCGCACTATTTCCTCCGCAACATAGGATGACCCTGTCAAACGGAATTTCTGGACCGTTTTTAAGGTGTACGGTCATTCCGTTCTTGCCGTCGGTCAAACGGACGACTTCCTGCTCATACAGGCCTTCTATCTTCTGTCTTTCCATTTCAAACCGGAGCGCATCCAGCAGTCCGGAAGACTGTTGACTGGCGGGATAAATGCGACCTTCCGTATCCGTGTAAAACTCAAGCCCCAATTCCCGGAAAAAGGCCAGGGTTTCCTTCAGCCCGAACCGCAGAAAGAGCTTTTCCGTTAATGGTTTCCCGGAGCCGTGATAAAACCACGGGGCCAGTTTTTGATTGCTTAAATTACAGCGACCGTTTCCGGTGATAAGGATTTTTTTCCCCGGTCGCTTGTTCTTCTCGATGATCCGGACTTTGGCCCCATTCCTCGCTGCGCTGATGGCCGCCGTCATGCCTGCCGCTCCCGCGCCAATGACTGCGATCTTTCCGGAGAATAGCGATTGTATTTTGTCACGTTCCGCCATACCAGAAGGTTAAAGCCTTTTGGCCATGCTGTCAAAGGGCGTTTCCAGATTGGGTTGGAAAAGATGAAACAGCTCCATTCCCCTATCTTCTCGCCGACACAATGGACTCTCGTGGTCACCATGGCCCATAATCAATGTCACGAAGATTTGAGAAAGTATATGGGAAGATTGTACACATGAATATCCATCGATTCCTCACCTATGATCCTGTGCTTCTGGCTTTGCTGGCCACCCTTTTTACCTGGGGTGTCACCGCCCTTGGGGCTTCCATGGTTTTTTTCTTCAAGAGCATCAACCGCAAGGTGCTCAATTCCATGCTTGGTTTTGCCGCCGGAGTTATGATCGCTGCCAGTTTCTGGTCCCTACTGAAACCTGCCATGGAGATGGCGGAAAAAAGCGGTTTACCTCCCTGGATACCGGCCCTCACCGGTTTTCTGGCCGGAGGATTTTTCCTGTTTGCAGTCGATAAGCTTATGCCCCATCTGCACATGGGTTTAGCCATGGATAAGGCGGAAGGGATTAAAACCTCCTGGCAAAGAAGCATTTTGCTGGTTCTGGCCATTACCCTGCATAACATCCCGGAAGGTCTGGCTGTAGGAGTCAGTTTCGGAGCCCTGGCCGGAGATCCGGATTTGGGCAAGCTTTCCGGTGCCGTGGCGCTGGCCATCGGAATCGGTCTGCAGAATTTCCCGGAAGGGGCGGCCGTATCCATCCCTCTGCGACGAGAGGGATTCTCCAGGCTGAAATCCTTCTATTACGGCCAGTTCTCCGGGCTGGTGGAGCCTGTGGCCGGAGTTCTCGGGGCCTATCTGGTTTTGGCGGTCACGCCGCTCCTGCCCTATGCGCTCTCGTTCGCTGCCGGGGCCATGATTTTCGTGGTTGTGGAAGAGCTGATCCCTGAATCGCAAACGGGGAATGAAACCGATCTGTCCACGGTCGGCGCCATGCTGGGATTTGCCGTAATGATGTTCCTTGATGTGGCCATGGGGTAGATGTCGCTGCCGGATTGATTTGCCGCCGGCATGAGGCTACAATCGCTCGGAGAGAATGAAGCAGAAAATATTTTTATAGGAGCATGCATGCTGGATATCAATTTTGTGCGCAATCAACAGGCAGAGGTCCTGAGGCGGCTGGCCACACGCGGGCCGGGGTACGATCTGAAGGAGTTTTCCGAGCTGGACCAGTCCCGCCGCAATACGGTTTCGGAAGTGGACCGGTTGCGGTCCGAACGTAACAGCGCCTCCCAGGAGATCGGCCGCATGAAAAAGGCGGGCGAGGACACTGCCGCCCAGCAGGAGGCGGTGCGCCGGCTGGGTGACGAGATTAAAAATCTGGAGAACACCCTGGCCGAAGTGGAAGGGAAACTGAATTCTCTGCTGGCCTGTATTCCCAACCTGCCGCATGAAAGCGTCCCGGTCGGGTCCGATGAAAGCGCCAATCGTGTCGTGCGCACCTGGGGAGAGCCGACCCGATTCGACTTCCAGCCTAAGGAACATGTCGAGCTTGGCGAGCAGCTGGGCATTCTGGATATGAGCCGGGCCGGCAAGATCACCGGAGCCCGTTTCGCCCTCTACACCGGGGCCGGGGCCCTCCTGGAAAGGGCACTGATCCAGTTTATGCTCGATATGCATACCCGGGAACATGGATACAGGGAAATTCTGCCGCCGTTCATGGTCAACTTGCAAAGCCTGTATGGAACGGGAAACCTGCCGAAATTCGCCGCCGATCTTTTCAAGCTGGAAGACCATGACTACTACCTGATACCGACCGCGGAGGTACCGGTTACCAACATCTTCCGGGAAGAAATTCTGCCGGGCGAAGAACTGCCGATCGCCTTTGCCGCTTATACTCCCTGCTTCCGCAGCGAGGCCGGATCTTACGGCAAAGACACGCGGGGCCTGATCCGCCAGCATCAATTCAACAAGGTGGAACTGGTGCGATTCTCACTGCCGGAGGACTCCTATGAACAGCTGGAGCTGTTGACCGGTCACGCAGAGAAGATCCTGCAGCGCCTGAGACTTCCTTACCGGACGGTCACCCTCAGCACCGGCGATATGGGCTTTTCTTCGGCCAAAACCTACGATCTGGAGGTATGGCTCCCTGGACAGGGCAAGTATCGCGAGATCTCCTCTTGCAGCAATTTTGAAGATTTTCAGGCGCGGAGGGCCAATATACGATATCGTCCGAAAGCCAAGGACAAACCACGCCTGGTGCACACCCTCAACGGTTCCGGCCTGGCCATCGGCCGGACCTGGGTGGCGGTGGTGGAAAACTATCAGCGTTCGGACGGAACGGTGTCGATTCCCGAAGCCCTTCAGCCCTACATGCACGGGATGAAGGAGATACATCCGGAACGTTGGTATGCGGAAACGAAGTGATTTGTAGAGACCAACGATAGAGACGCAGCGCGCTGCGTCTCTACAAGGTCCGGCATGGTGTGCCTCAATAGGCATGGGAAGGTTATGCTGACATGACTCTCAGCCGGGAACAGATCCGTCTGATACCCAAGGTGGAACTTCATCTCCACTTGGAAGGGTCGATCCGTCGTCCACTCTACCTCGCCCTGGCTCAAGAAAACGAAATGGATCATCCTGACGGTATTTCCTTATTCGATCCGGACAAGGACAGTGCCTATGATTATCATGATTTCGAGGGCTTCATGGATTGCTTCCGTCAGGTCTGTTCCGTCCTGAAACGACCGGAGGACCTGGTCCGTGCCGCTTCGGCCCTCTTTGACGATCTGATGGCGCAGAGGGTCCTTTATGCCGAGATTTTCCTCTCTCCGATTATCTACCCCGCCCTGCTTGACTGGACCATCTTCGAAGCCCTGCCGGCCATTCACCGGGAAGCCTTGCGCCGAAAGGAACGAGACGGGTTCGATTGTCGTTTTCTTTTCGATTCCGTGCGGCAATGGGGGCCGGAGGCCATGCAGGAAACCCTGGCCTTGGCGGAACAGTGCCGGGAATGGGGTGTTGTCGGGATCGGAGTCGGCGGTGATGAGGGGAGCGTATCGGCCAGAGAGCTGGCTCCCTTTTTCGAGGAAGCCCGCCGCATGGGCTTGCACACCACGGCCCATGCCGGAGAAAGCCAGGGACCGGAAAGCGTCGGCGAAACGATACGGCACCTCCGTCCGGAACGGATCGGACACGGGATTCAGGCGGCCAAGGACCCCGCCATTCTCTGGAGATTACGGGAGAAAAGGACCGTGCTGGATATTTCCCTCACCAGCAATCTTCGCACCGGGGTTTGGGATGACTTGAGCACACATCCCATTGGCATTTTACGGAAGAACCGCATCCCCTTCACCATCAATACCGACGATCCGGGGATTTTCGATACCGATTTGACCAGGGAAATCTGTCTGGCGGCGGAATTGCTGCAATGGACGGAGGAAGACATTCGCGATTCGCAAATGCTGGCGGCCCGATCCAGTTTTCTGGAAGAGGAAAACAAGGAAAGCCTGGTCCGGCGCCTGGATCAGGCTTTCGACGACCTGTGTTGACGTCCCGAAAGAGTCAATCTCCCATGAAAGTTCCCCACCGAAAGACCGCGTGTGCCTCCGTCTCGAAGAGACGATGTTCGATAGCCCCAGGTTTCAACCTGGGGGAGGCATTACCTCCACAGGCAAGTCCCGAAAGGGACGACGTTAAAACACGATAGCGTAATTTCCTTGTTTTAGTCAGCCGACGTAACGTCGTCCCTTACAGGACTCTTTCTATTGTCAACATCTGTCCCCCAGGTTGAAACCTGGGGCTAAAATAACTCCACCCGCTTCGCGGGCTTCTCCGCTTGTCTATTCCATCACTTATGTGAAGTTACTTGCGAATTTAGGCTTCAGGTATTGGAGAATAGTTGCTACAGAAAAAAATCCTTCCCCCATCCGCCGACCACGAAGGAACCGCGCAGGGGCACGGCACGCCGTGCCCCAACACTGAAAAGAGGTGTAAAAGCGATTACAGCTGGGAGAAGGGCGTCGGCTGCAGAATGATGTCGTTGATATTGGAAACGGTGTCCGCAAATTCCGGTTTGGCCCGCAGAGTAAGCCAATCGGGGTGATTGCGGAAGGATTCCCATCCCTTGTCCCGTGCAGCCATATCATCGAACACCAAAAGGTAGTGGAGATTGGGCATGCTCGGACCCGCCAGGGTTTCTCCGAACAGGACCGGAAATAAACCCGAATCCCAGAAGATCTTGATCTCCCCCGCCTCGTTGAACATCTCGATCTTCTTTTTCGCCATCTTCTCGTTGTGACTCTCGTAGATGCGCAGCTCGAAGATACGATTCTTTTTTTCCGCCGTCTGCTTGGGGACCGCCAGCCTGGGTTGATGACTGAAAGCCTTGAGCAGCGAGGTTTCCTTGCGGATATACCCCGGATCGTGCAAAGGCAGATCCATGAAGGAAGCGGACGTTTTCTTGTATTCGTCATCGGCCATCAGACGATCGGAGAGCCCGATGAAGGATTCGAGCGTCGGATGAGGTATCAGAACGTAGAGAGAAGGCCGGTTGGGACCGTAGGTGACGGTGAAGGCACCGACAGTCTTGATTCCCGTGCGATTGACAGCCGGAATAAAGGCATTGGCCAGATAGTCGTTCAGGAGTTTCTTTTTCGTTCCGTTCAACTGATGGTACAGGCGGAGTTCGTAATATTCCTGCTTTTCGCCTTTGCCGGTGTATTGGGCGGCATTGGCCAGGGAAGCGGCCCCGGCGGCCGTGAGGGAAGTAGATACAAAGTTTCTTCGGTTCATGGAAAATCCTCCTGGGACAAAATACACCAAATGAGGCGAAAAAGCATCTATATCGTGAATCTTTGCCTGGGGAGGATCACTGCCAGCGTACCCGCATGGAACCTATTCCGGCATTCATGCGGATGACCACATGTTTCTGCACCTCTTCGTAATTCTTGCTGAGGTATCGGTCCCCCTTTCGAATGAAGGAATCCAGCTTCAGATCGTTGAGAAAATGTTTGGAAGATCGTATTTCCGCACCCAGTTCCGCAGGCAAACGAAGGGTCAGCTCGCCTATGCCTACTTCGGCCCGGATCTCCGGATTGGCCTGATTGCCCCAGACACCTGAGAAATCGATATCGGAGGAACCGATGCCTCCGCGGTAGTCCATTTCGGTAAAGTTCAGGTTGCCCAAGGAGCTGGTATTCAATTCGCCGATGCCCGAGTGGATGCTCAGATGTTCGCAGGCAATGGGATTCGGCCGATGGCAACTGACCAGGGTTTCCCCTACACCCGTCTCCAGATCCAGGGAGCGGACCTGCATCCCGGTGAAATCCAACCGGGCTGTACCCACGCCGGTCTTTAGTTCCATATCCAAAACGGTTTTGGGCGAAAGCTTCAGGATGAGGCGGTTCTTTTTGTTAAAGGAACCGCCATGGAGCAGCTTATCCAGCCAGGCATCTTTCTTTATCTCTTTCAGATCGAAACGCAAGGCACGATTGTTTTCATCGTATTCGTAAATCGGCTGATAATGCTGCGGGTGGTAATCCGCTTCCAGAGAGAAAAGAGTATCGTCCTCGGCGGTCTGCAGAATGACGTTGCCGACAGAGAATCCGAGCTGGACCTTCAGACTTTTCTCCTGGTTCCAGGTGTGCTTCTGTTCGAAGGTCTGCACAGACATGTCGTCGGATCTTTTGGAAGAGACCTGGCAACCTTCCGCAAGAAAGCCGGCACAGAACACCCCTCCCAGGAGAATCGCAATCCATCGTCTGTTCATGGCATCTCTCCTTATCAGTCGTCATCGCCATCCTGGGAACGTCGATTCGTTCCCTTTTTGATGGATATGTTGCCCTTTTCGCTCTCCAGCGTGACCAGAGGGCCGCCGCTTCCGATCTCGCCGCTCAGGACGCGCTGCTTTCCATCGGAAAGAGCAGGCATCAGCTGGGTAAAATCGCTGTGGATACGGCCTTTCTCTGTACTGACCGCCAGGCGGAAACGGGCATTTTCCGGTTGAAAGAGCTCGATCTGTCCTCGGACGGTATGCACCTGAATCGGTTGCCGGATCGGCTCCGCCGAAGACAGGATAACGGAACCGTTGTCGTTTTCTACCTGAACCCGGGCGGCAAAGTCGGTCAGGGTGACCGAACGCATGCTGTTGCGAATGTCGATATCGCCGGCCAGCTTCTCCAGCCGGATATGGCTGTGAACTCCATCCAGACGCACCGGACCCTTCAGATCGTAGCCGTTCAGCTCGGTATTTTCCAGACTGGCCTTGACTTCGGAGGCCATCCGCTCCAGAGTCACCGATCCGTATCTCTGTTTCAAATCCAAAGGCGCGGAGATTTGTGTAAGGCGTACACCTCGTTGGCTGGCTTCCAGGCGAACCGGACCCTGTACCTCCTCGACCACCACCCGGCATTGAGGTGCCGTGATGTCGACTTTACCGACAGCCTTGATCACCTCCACAGAGCTGTGGCTGTTGGTGAGGTTAACGTCTCCTTTGATGCCGGATACCTTGATTCCGGAATAAGCGTTCGTCGCCGTAAGGTTTCCCGTGATCTCCCGGGCGGCTATTTCCCCCTGTACCGTCGTCATCCTGATCGTGCCGGTGATCCGATCGGCGGTAATCGATCCGTATTCGTTTTCGGCCTGGACTGTTCCGGAAAGCTGAGAAAGCCGGATCGTATCGTGCCGGTTGCGGAACGTGTGCTGTTCTCCCTGGAAGCCTTCAGCGGAGATATCTCCGTAGCTGGTTTCCACCTGCAGGGAACAACGTGCCGGTACCGTGATTTCCAGATGGCCACGTACATTTTTCACTCGATCCAGGGTGATGATGGTCTGATTCCCGGATTGTTGGACCGTAGCGTGGAGCGACTCGGCCAAAGGCTTGGCATCCTGTTCACTGGAGGCGTAAACCTGTTTGTTGATGCGTATTCGGGGCTGTCCTTGGGTGATGGGAATCAGAACGACGTTGCCACGTTCATTGCGGACTTTCAGGGTACCTCCCGGCGGCAGAGAGTAGTCCAGATCTTCTTTGAACTGAAAGCTGTCCTCATACATCGAATCGAGCGAGATGCGCCCGTGTCCCCAATCGATTTTGGGCAAGGAATCGATGAAGGGAGCGATCGTCTGCAGAGCGATTCCAAAGATGACGATCAGGAAGATCAGAAAAATTTCCCCTGCGCGGAATAGCTTTCCGCTACCGAAGGTAAAATATTCGATCGATTTGGCAATACCGGCCAGGATCAGGAGTATGGGCCAGTACCTGCCGAGAAACGACAATCCGTTATCGATGGCTCCGGTTCTTGCCAGCAGGAATACGATTCCGATATACAGGAAAAGAAGCCCGCTGAATAACCCGCGACGTTCACCTTGCGTTGAAGGCATGATGTTCTCCGTTCAGTTCCTGGCTGCTATATAGCGATAGATATTCCAAAGCCCGAAGGCTACCAGGGCCAGCGGCCACCAATCCCAGACGAAACGAAAGATCATCCGGAAATCGATCCAGTTTCTCAGCAGGAATAGAAGCCCGAAAAGGATCAGGATTACACCCCAGACCAGCAGACTCACATTTCTGTTTGTTTCGCTCATGACTTCCCCCAACGGCGACAGGTACCGATTCAAATTCTTATCCCAGATTCTTTGCCTTTCCATCCTGCATGCTCAACTATCGTTACGAAGAAAGATCATCCTCCGGCAGGGCCTCCGATTTCCCGGATCCGTTCGGTTTCTTCTTCGCGATAAACCGGAAGATCAGATACAGGCCCGCAAGGATCAGACCGAACGGCCAGACATGGCGGATGAAATCCTCGTCGATCAAGCCCAGGTTGTTGAGCAGGAATACCACCCCCAGGAGAATCAAGGCAATTCCCCAATAGGGAGTCTGTTTTTCCTCCAGGAAGGAAAAATTCTCTTCTGCAGCCGCTTCCCCGGTAACGCTTTGTATCTGCAAATGTTGGGCCGTCCTATAGGCATCGAAGATCATGAAGACGTAGAAACAGAAGGACATCATCTGAAAGGCGCCGTGATGCTCGTCGGCGATCCAGGCCAAGGTGATGAAGATGGCGAACTGCTTCAACGCCCGGTTATACTTCCCGTTATACACCTGTCCCAGGCCAGGAACGATAGCACAGAGGGCAGCTTTGGTCGGATTGGGCACGAATGCCTTCCGGTTATGAATCTTCTTTACCGTTTCCGTACCCTCGATCAGGCATTCCTGACAGTAGACTTCGTTCTGTATCTGATGCCTGCAGGCGGCACAGAGCCCTTTCCCGCACGTGCTGCAAAAAGATTCGGCATTGATTTCCGCATGATATGCACAGTTCATGGCCCACCCCTTTTATATTGATTTTGATTCGGCAGATTTCATACTGTAAAAACATCCGTACGTTTTTCGGAACGCTGCTTCTCTTCCTCTTTTCCGGGAGGATTTGCCTGGGGAACGGGAGGTTTGTCGGATTTGGCCGGTTCCTTCTTTTTCCCGCCGGTGATCCGGTTCCAGCTGTATTCGATCTGACTGGTCAATCCGGTTTTTAGATAATCCAGCTCCGAGACGATGCGGTTTTTGGCATAGTAGAGACGCAAGCCCTGCGTGTAAATCCCCTGGGTGAAGGAATCCAGTTGGGAAAGTACCACTTGCGTCGCTGAACCCTGTTCCTCCGTGCGCGATTCGAAACGCCAGGCGGCAAAAGCGACGAAACAGATCACCAGTGCGAGTCCCATGGCAAATCTGGGAACGCGATAAAGAAAAGAGAGGTCGCCCTGCAGGAGGTTTTCCCAGGAAAATCCCCTCCTTTTGCCGATGGTCGCCGCCAGGATACGTTCTTCCAGGTGAACGGGGACAGCCAATAACGGGAAGTTATGGCTTATGCGGATAACATCCTCGATCTCGCCCAGCAGCAGCCGGCAATGGGCGCATTCCGCCGCATGGCTTTGAAACGCCGTTCGTTCGGACTCCGCTAAAAGTCCATCGCAATAATCGCTGATCCGCTCTTCAAATTCTCGACAAAGCATGATCTACTCCATGGCCGACACCGAAGAAGGTGTCTCCTTATGATCCCGATTGCCTCTGAGTATTCGGGCCAGCTCCAGCCTGCCCCGATTGATTCGGGATTTCACCGTTCCCAGAGGAACAGCCAACATCGATTCAATCTCTTCGTAACTCATTTCTTCAATGTCCCGCAGTACAACAGCCTCTCTCAATTCCGGAGAGAGCTTCCCCAGCCCGATCCATAATAGCTTCTGTTCCTGATCCCGCTGTATCTTTTCCATCGGACTCTTTTGTTTCATGTCGGGAATGTCCAACCGCTCCATATCCTCGCTGCCGCTCCCGGTAGAAACGAACGTGCGTTTGGATTGACGGTAATGGTCGATGATCAAATTTCTGGCCACCCGCATCAGCCAGCCGGTCAAGGTCCCCGATTCCGAACGATAGGAAGAAATGGTCTGGTACACCCGCAGGAAGATTTCCTGGGTCAGGTCCTCCGCCTGGCCGGCATTGCGCAGATAGCGATAAGCCAGGTTGTATACTCTGCGCGAGTAGGAACGCACCAATTCTTCCCATGCCCTTGCATCTCCTTCCTGGCATCGGCTAGCGAGTTTTTCCTCGAACTGTGCCGGGTTCCAAAGGTTCATTATTTGCTCTTTCCATCAAGGGTAACGAAGGAATCACCCTAAAAGTTCCGTGACCGGAATAAAAAACAGAAGCGGGATTTCCGCAAACATCTATGTTTTCTAGTATATAATCATATATCAATGCATAGAAGCGGATAAGGAAATATTTCTAAATATTGCGATTGATTGCGATCTAGGAGTTCATCGAGCGTGCGCTGCCCATACTGTGGACATACCAGTGACCGGGTCGTCGATTCCCGGGAAAGTCGTGAGGCCCAGCATATCAGACGAAGACGCGAATGTCTGGGATGTGGTCGTCGATTCACCAGTTACGAACGGATTGAAGAAATCCCCTATATGGTGGTGAAGAAGAACGGCTCCCGGGAACTTTTCGACCGAAGCAAGGTCCTTTACGGACTGATGAAGGCCTGTGAAAAACGTCCGGTTTCCCCTACCGCCCTGGAACGGATCGTCAATAAAGTGGAAATGGCCGTCCAGGAAAATCCGGATCGGGAGGTGCCCTCGGTGGAGATCGGGAAGATTCTGCTCTCCGAACTCAAGGATCTGGACAAGGTCGCCTATCTGCGTTTCGCCTCGGTTTATCTGGAATTCGAAGACGTTTCCGAATTCATGCGGGAAGTGAACACCCTGCTCACCCGCATCTCCTGAGCGGGTGTAGAGACTGGCCTATTGCTGTTTGGAGAGGTTGTTTATATTGTTTGTTCCATAGACAGGAATGTCTGTGTCACTCTGCAGGATGCAAACCGCCTAAGGATACGGGCAGCTGCCCGCGAGGGGTCATTTCGCCGAAGAGTGCCTTGACGGCGGCCTTCTCCGCCTCGGGATAGTACTCGTAGGTCAACATGTACTCCTGCAGTTCAGGGATGGTTACCAGGAGATAAGGACTTCCGAAACATACGACCACCAGTGGTTTCGGTCCGGCAGCCAATTTTTTCAGCAACTCGATCTGTAAGGGTGACAGCTCCACCGTTCCCTTTCCGGAAGTGACACGGACAAAGACCGAGGCCACGATGACGTCGACACTTCGACTGGTCTGCAATACACGATCGATCGTCTTCCTGGAGGCGAGCTTGCCTACTTCCATCGAAGTTGTGCCGGCATGTTTCCGCTTGAGTCCCGCGGCAAATACGGAACCCGGTTTCGGCCTCCATTTCGGAGTGTCCGGGATCAGCAGGTGGAGAAGTTTCTTCGTTTTGGCAAGTTTCAGCGGGATGATTTTCTTTTCGTCCTTGACCAGCGTTATGGCATCTTCCATGATTTTTCGGGCCTGATCGGCGTCGGAAACCGAGGGGCGGAAGGGGACAACCGGCAACGCAACGGTTGCATTGGCGCGATGTAATCCCAGGCGGGCCTTGATCTCCAGAATGCGTTTTACCGATCGATCGAGCCGGTCCGGTGAGATTCTTCCGTTGCGCAGCGCCTCCTGCAAGGCCTGATAGGCCTTTTTAAGATTGGCCGGGCACAGCAGCACATCGCTGCCGGCCAGGAAGGAACGTACGGTCGATTCCTCCATTGTATTGCCGGCGGCAAAGCCTTTCATATTCATGGCATCCGTGAAAATCAGGCCGGAGAATCCCATTTCCTGTCTCAGCAGTTTCGTGAGGATACGCGAGGAGAGGGTGGCCGGAAGTCCGTTTTCCGGTTCCAGAGCCGGGACGTAGAGATGGCCGGCCATCACTCCGAGGACCCCGGCCTGAATGGCCGCCTGGAAAGGCGGCAATTCGACTTTTCGCAGCCTTTCCAGAGGGGCATTGATAATCGGGATCTCCCGATGGGAATCGACGGAGGTGTCTCCATGGCCCGGGAAATGCTTCACGACCGCCACCATCCCGTTCTCCTGCAGCCCGCGTAAATAGCTACAGACCAGCTGCTGCACCTTTTGCGGATCTTCCCCGAAAGAACGGATGCTGATGATCGGATTCGAGGCGTTATTATTGACATCGGCCACCGGGTAAAAGTTGATATGGATTCCCAGGGCGCGCGCCTCTCTGGCGGTAATGGCACCGGCCTGATAGGCGGAATCTACCTTTCCACCGGCGGCTATAGCCATGGCCCGCGGCAGGCGGGTGGCTCCGGGAAAGCGGAATCCGACTCCGCCCTCCAGATCGGCGGTGATCAGCAATGGGACAGTGCCGGCTTTTTGCAGTCGTTGTATCAGCTGGGCGATGTCCCGCAAATTCCCATTATTGATATGAATTCCCCCGGGTTTGCAGTCGCGGATCTGGGCCAGCATCGTGCGCCATGACTGGCTGTTTCTGCCGGAACTTCGCCCGGAAAAGGAGGGAAAGAAGAGTTGTCCCAGTTTCTCTTCCGGACTCATCCGGTCCAGCTGTTTTTCCACCCAGGACTGAAGATCCTGATTCATGGATTCGATCCCTAAGGCTTTTCCCCGGCAGTCGAGCCGGACGGGTGCGCAAATGCCGATGAGCAGGGAAAGAAGAATCGGCACGACAACCGCTGACCGAATATGTGTCAAATCATGATCTCGTCTCATTGGGAAAATCCGAACTCCCCTATATATAGGAACGCAAAAAATACCACAATTCCCTCACCGGCTCCAAATCCTAAATGA
>CAZTVS010000013.1:0-70694 GCA_964617125.1 uncultured Acidobacteriota bacterium | reverse complement strand
CCCATTATCCCATGCCCATACGAAACGCTTCCATAACTCATACGGTAATCCTGACGCTGCTGACAGTGACAACTCTGCTGTTGGGAATCACTGGCATAATCGACTTTACATCCTATAAAAACCTTCGGTGGACAGAACTACGTGAAAGGCTGCGAGTCAATGCGAATCAGATTTCGGCTGGACTTTCCCTGCCCATATGGAATGTCGACAACGATCAAATCCGTGAGATCATTAAAAGCACTGCCGAGAACTCTGCCATTTTGGGAATCATCGTTCATTTCGGGGACCAATCGATCCTTCTAACCCGAAATGCAAAATGGGAGACGGAATTCGTCACGAAAGAATTTCCCGTCCAGGGATTACTCTCCGAGGAGAGGCCTATTCTTTACTCCGGTCAACAGATCGGATCTGTCCGAATATATGCCACGGCCAAATTCATAGAGGAGGAGATTCGCAACAACCTGATATCTGCCATTTCTTTCATCCTGTTTCTCGACCTGAGCCTGGTACTCAGCCTTTATCTCCTTTTATGGTACAACGTCCTGAAACCTCTGCAACGGATCGAATACTATGCCGAAGCAATGAGTTCCGATGGAACTGCTGAGCCGTCCCAGGACAAAGTGATCGGTGGAGAACTTGGACGTTTGCATACTTCCATTGAAAGGATGGTCACTCTGATTCATTCCCGCTACGCCGATTTACAGGAGGATGAGGAAAAATTCCGGGTCCTGTTCGAATCGGCCAACGATGCCATTTTTCTCATCAAAAACCAACGGTTCATCGACTGCAATCAAAAAGCAGTCATCATGTTCCGGTGTGGCGATAAATCGCAGATCCTTGGACAATCCATAAACATCTTTTTTCCTCCCGAACAAACAGATGGTGTGGAATCGCAAATTAAGGCGGCAGAAAAACTACAAGGGATGTTGAACGGGGCCGAACAGGATTTTGAATGGAAACATGTACGGGCAGACGGGACTTTGTTTGATGCGGAAGTCCATCTCCACGGAGTTGAGTTGCGCGGCGAAAGAATTGTCCAGGCAATCATCCGGGATATCTCCGAACGAAAGAATGCGGAAGAGGACCGAAGAAGGTTGATAACCGCCATCGAACAAGCGGATGAGTGCTTTCTGATCACCGACAAGGAGGGCACTATCCAATATATCAATCCCGCTTTTAGCCAAGTGACCGGTTACAGCCGAGAGGAAGCCATCGGACAAAATCCCCGTATATTAAAAAGCGGCAAACAGAATGACATTTTCTATAAGAATCTTTGGACCACGATTTCTGCCGGCGAGACATGGAAAGGAAACTTCATCAATAAAAAGAAAGACGGATCCCTCTTCGATGAAGCGGCTATCATCTCTCCGATAAGGGATTTGCAGGGCCAGATCGTCAACTATGTCGCCGTGAAGAGGGACATAACCCAAGAGAAGAGGATGGAACAACAACTTCGCCACTCCCAAAAAATGGAGTCGATAGGGAGGTTGGCCGGCGGGATCGCCCACGATTTCAACAATATTCTCAGCGCCATCTATGGTTACTCAGAATTGGCCTTGGAGGAAGTCCAGGGCCAACCCAGGCAGTATCTTGAGAATACCCTTCATGCCGCTGACCGTGCCCGAGAGCTAATCAAACAAATCCTGACCATCAGTCGCCAGAGAGAATTGCAGGCCCAACCGGTAAAAATGATCCCGTTGGTCCAGGAAGTGTCCAAATTCATGAGAGCATCTCTCCCTACGCTGATCGAAATCTCCCTGCAGTTGAATACGGAAGATGACATTATTATGTCCGATCCGACCCAAATCCATCAGGTATTGATGAATTTGTGCACCAATGCCGGCCATGCCATGAAACAGAATGGCGGCCATTTGAAGATCGGCTTGGATACGGTTCGATGGAATGAAACGGAGTTATCGTTTTACCCGAATCTCAGGAATAAGAATAAAAACTTTCTCCGTCTGACAGTCAGTGATACGGGAACGGGCATCTCTCCCGAAAATCTGGACCGCATTTTCGAACCCTATTTTTCCACCAAAGAGGCCGGTGAAGGAACAGGGCTGGGACTGGCTGTCGCCAATAGTATCGTCAGAAACTATGGCGGAGATATTCGTGTCTACAGCGAGGTAGGGAGGGGTACGGTATTTCATGTTCATTTTCCCCTTGTCGACAATAGGGTTGTTCCCGATGCCAATTTGCCCCCGGAAATCCCCCGGGGATCAGAACATATACTCCTCGTGGATGATGAGAGTTCGGTCCTGGATACGGTCACCCTGATGATCCGTCATCTTGGCTACCAGGTCACGGCCTTTCGCGATCCCAATCAGGCCCTGAAGGAATTCCCATCTGCGGCCGAATCCTTCGATCTGGTCATCACAGACAAGAATATGCCGGGGTTGAGCGGTTTCGATCTCGCCCGGCATATCAAACAAGTACGATTCGATATCCCCATCCTCATGTGCACCGGTTTTATGGAAGACGAGGATATGCAGGCGATGGAAACCCAACAGATCGATCAGGTGGTCATGAAACCGATCCGCATGTCGGAAATCGCGGGAATGATTAGGTCTGTTCTGGATCGTTAGAGAAGAGATGCCGATTGCTGTCAGGTCGGGTTCCGGGGATTGTGCCCCGGAACCCGATCCTGCTGCCGTTTCGATCCTACCGCCCTTTGTGTGATTTTCCACATCCGGCGATCGAGTACATCGGCTTAACCAAAGATGTACAGTTACGTCAGGAACCCATAGCCCCGCCGGGTTCCATTTTTTATGGCTTGCCTTAGAACAGCAGTTTCAAGCCGAATTGCAACTGTCGGGGCGAGTTGGACTGAGTGCTGATCTGACCGAACTGGTTCGAAGTCACGCTGGTATTGGGGCTTCCGAACTGAACCCTGTTGAAAGCGTTGAAAGCCTCGACACGGAACTGGATCTTGGCCTGCTCCCAACCCGCAATCCGGAATTCCTTGAATACGGACATGTCCCAGTTTTGCACACCGGGTGAGCGCAAGTCGGGTGATGTGGGCTGAGTGTTGCCGAAGGTGAATGCCGCCGGCTGGGAGTAGACGGTGGTGTCGAAATAACGTGTGAGCCGATCGTGAATGTCTCCACTCAGTTTGGCGCTTTTGCCGTTGTTATTCGCGTAACCGATCGGGTTGAAAATGCCGGCTACATTGTTCGCACTGATGCCGAGAGGAGTCCCGGTCTGATAGGTAGCGATGCCGTTGAATTGCCACATACCCAAAATGGCATTGGCCCATCGGTTCCAGTTTGCTCCGAACCGCCGTCCGCGACCGAAGGGCAGCTCGTAAATGAAACTGCCGACGAATCGATGAGAAATGTCATAGTCTGCCAGACACCGCGATTCACGGATATTGTAACTGTTCTGGTGCCTTAAAGCTTCCTGGATGGCCTTGGCCCAGGTGTAGCTGCCTTCAAACTGGATCCCCTGGGAGAACCGCCGGTAGAAGCTGCTCTGCAGGGCGTGATAATTAGCGGAAGCGCCGGTAGAGTAAAGTGGAATCACATCGGTGAATTGCGGATAGGGTCGCAGCAGTTGGGCTCGTCCTATCTTCTCTGTCGCCAGTACCCCTGAATTGACGATACCGTAAAAGGGATTGTCCACTTTTTGGTTGAGCTGCGAACCGAGGGCCATATGCTTCGGGTCAAGCTGGTTCAGGCTCAGTCCGCTTTCGTCGTTGCGCGACAGTTGCAGCCCGCGAGTTCCCACATAGGCCACTTCCAGTACGATTCCAGCCGGCAGATTCCGCTGGATGTTGAGATTCCACTGGTACGTTTGCGGCGTCAGCGTTTCGCGTACCGGAGCCTGAATATTGGCACCGGCTTGGGTGAGCAGGCCCTTCGAGGAACCGGGCAGTGTCGAAAATCCGCCCGGGAACGGGTTCGATAAAAGATAATTCGGTGTGATGCCATCGACACTGGTAACCCACGGCGTTTCCGACCGGAATCCGAAGGGTCCCACCGTACCATGGGCCTGCTGGAGCGAAATGGCAAAGATATTTCCAAAGCCGCCGCGGATTACGGTGTTCTTGCTTAATTGGTAAGCGAAGCCGAAGCGCGGGGCCAGGTTGTTCTTATCCATGATGTACTGGGTACGCGGCTGTCCGTTGACGCCCACGAAAACCAGGCCGCCTTTGAGATTGGAAAAACCGGGTACCTGCGAGGCCAGAGGAGAAGTGGCGTTGGGATCGAAGTAGTTCATGCGGTTGAAACGCTCCGTACGCGGTGTGTCCAGATCGTAACGAAGCCCCAAATTGAGGGTCAGCTTGCGGGTAACACGCCAGTCGTCCTGGAAGTAGAGGGCGGTATAGACGCTTTGTGCCGCCGCGTCCTTGAAGTTCTGGATCAGCGAACCGCTGCTGCCCGTGCCCAGCAACAGGCTGGCAATGGAATTACCACGGTTGGAGGCTGCTGTGTTTGGATTCGGTCCTTGGGTGAAACCGGCTGAAAAGGAGTAGGATCCGGTAGTGGCCCGCGATTCGCGGTTATTGACGCGTATCAGGCGGCCTTCGTAACCGGCTTTGAAGGTGTGCGGTCCTTTCACCCGGGTAATACTGCCGACCAGTGTATAGGTCATGAAGGCATTGCGACGGTTGTCGTTGTTGCCCAGAGAAGTGAAGCCGCTTGCGGAGATTTGTGGGAACTTGGTCAATCCGCCGGCGGTATCCAGGACTGCCGGAAACCCAAGGGAGGAGGGCTGGAAGTCAAGCCCCAGGTTCTCATACAGATAGATGCTCCGGGCAAAGGCGCCGCGTACGGAAATCACCGTGCTCGGGCCGGCCGTCAAAGTATAGTCGATCACGGCGTTATGCATGCGGTTTCGTTCATTGTTCGCCGTCTCGGCGGCTTTCAATTCTTTCGGCCAGAGTACTGCCGGGAGGCTGTCCTGATTGCGATAGGAATAGCGTACGAACATGCGCTGGCTGGTGGAGATGGTATGATCCACGCGGCTGTCGAACTGGTCGATATCCAGCGCCGAAGAGCCTTGGTTGTAATAATTGTTGGCGTTGGTGTACGCGGCGCCCTGGGTGTTGGGTTGCGGGTACAGTTGGGCGATACGTCGCCCCACCAGATCCTGCCGGTTCGCCGGAATGATGTTGCCCGCGAAGGCATCGCGGATGAACCCCGAGCCGGAAGCCCGGGTAGTGAAGGGATCGTAGATGATCACCGGGTTGTTGGCCCCGGCGTAGGTCTGGGAGAAGTCACCTGTTCGCTGCAGCGCTGTTGGTACCGTGGTCGTGCGGGAAGAAAAGCTCCTCTGTCGCAGGCCCTCGTAGGAAGTCATGAAAAATGTCCGGTCACGCCTGATCGGCCCACCGAAGGTGCCTCCGTACTGGCTGCGCTTGAAGCTGGACAAATCGACCCCTCGCAGATTGTTATAGAACGTGTTGGCGTCGAGAGCCGAATTGCGCAGAAATTCATACGCCGAACCGTGGAAATCGTTGGTGCCCGACTTGTACACCACATTCAGCACGCTACCGGCCGTACGCCCATATTCGGCCGAAAAATTGGCCCCCAGCACCTTGAATTCGCCGATGGCATCCACGCTGGGAAACGCCGAGATCCCCGCATAACCCTGTACGGTCGGATGCGAAGCCGTGGCCCCATCGATCAGCGTTTCCATCATCGAAGCACGCGCCCCGTTGATGGAATAGCTCATGCTGTTGTAGTTGTTGCCGATCGAACCGGCCACTCCCGGCGTCAGGTAGATAAGGGAATAGATGTTGCGCGTGTTCAGCGGCATATTGAGGATCGCCGTGTTGGATACCACCTTGCCGATCGTGGAAGAATCCGTCTCGATGGTGGACAAGGAGGCTTCCACCGTAACGTTCTCGGTGATTTCTCCAATCACCATCGCAACATCCACTCTGGCCTGCTGGCCCACCGCCAGTGTGATACCGCTTTGAATGAACTTGCGAAAGCCAGGGGCAGAGGCTTCCAAGCGATAGGTGCCGGGCACCAACGGCGAAACTACAAACCGGCCCGCCGCATCACTGCGAGCCTCGGTTGTGATGTTGGTGGCCAGATTGATCGCCATCAAGGCAACGTTGGGTACGACCGCCCCTGTGGCGTCCGTTACGTTCCCGATAAGGCTGGCGGTGAAAGACTGTCCTAACGCCCCGGGGATTAGAACAGCCAACACCGCAGCCAGGGATACAGCGAGAAATTTCCGGTTTAGAGTTGCGACGGTTTCTGCTGCGGTAAAACGCGGCGAAGATGAATCAAGCATGGCATTCTCCTCCTCTTTACCCGATGCCGGGCGGCACATCCGTTAGCACGGACAAGTGATTGGTTTCAGAAAGTCAGAATCTAGCTTAAGATTAAGATGAGGTAAGTTTAGGTCACTTTTCCAGAGAAAACAAGTTCGTGTTCTGATCTTTTACCGATCTGTCAGTCCCACCGACAAGGGCATACAGCTCCACGCTCGTCATGACGTACAGCACCCCATTGGCAGGCACCGGCGTACTGCTGACCGAGCTCCCCATATCAATTTCCGAGATCTTCCTCATCTCTTTTCCGGCCTTTAGGACGGCGACATCTCCATCCTGATCGCCTAGGTAAACCTTGCCGTCCGCTACCAGCGGAGAGCCCCACACGGGGGCCAACATATCGAATGTCCAGTGGGGTTTTCCGGTACCGGCATCCAGACAGTGTAAAAGCCCTTTGAAATCGGATATATAGACCAGTGCGTCGGCGACCGCCGCTGTCGAAAGGGATCGATTGATCTTGTCGTAACGCCAGACACGCCCAGACCCGGTTATATCGCCTCGCCCTGCGGGATCGATGCAATAGGTGTGCCCGATTCCGTTACCCTTATCCGGGTCCTGTCCCACACTCATGAACACCTTGCCGGCGCTGAATACGGGCGTGGAAATGCCATAGTTTCGGGTTTTAGGCCAAACGGCATCCTTGGGATTTAAATCGAATTTCCAGAGTTTTTCTCCGGTCCGGGCATGGAAACTGTATAGCCAGCCGTCACCTCCCGCAAAAACCGCCTGCGGCACTCCGCTTACCAGACCAAAGGATGGTGAGGACCACTGGCCGTGCAGGATGCCTTCTCCCGGAGAACTGTCCTGCCATACGACTTTGCCGGTATCTTTATTTACGGCGATAAAACTGGGGGCTGTCGGTGCCGGAACCTTTTCGCCGTTGCCGTCACGGCCGTTGGATGTCCCGAGTAAGACCAGGTCGGCCCAAATCACCGGTGACGAATTGGCCATGAAAAGCTGGGACACTCCCAGTTCCTTCATCATATCGAGCTTCCACAGGATGTCGGCGTCGGTTGGTCCCTTCAGAACTTCCGAACGGTAAGGACCGTTATTTTTGCCGTCCGTGAACCCTTCCGTGTCCAGGCAGATCAGCTCTCCGCGGTTGCTAACATAATAAAGACGCTTCCCTTCCACAGCCGGAGACGAGCAGACGCCCTGTTCCGGAAAGTTATTTTCCCACCCGGAATCCAGGATGTCCGTCACAGCCTGCCAGAGAAATTTGCCGTCAGACTCCCGGAAGCACATGAGTACCCCTTTGTCCCCTTCTATCTCAGGGTTCCTGGGGTTCCCATTGTTGGTACCGAGAAATATCTTCCCATCGGCCACCACCGGATTCCCGTTTGCGGTCGAACCGATCTGCACCTTCCATTTAACGCCTTTCCCGCTTTTAACATTCCATAACTCCGGCAAGCCTACCAAGCCCGAAGTCATGTTGCGTTGGGCTGTGCCCCCCCACATAGGCCAGTCCTGAGCTTCCAGCGGCAATACTGCTATGAGGCAGAAAATGCCGGCGAATGCGAGTAGTAAAAAATCGTCTTTCCTACGCATAGGTCTGCTTCCCATTATCCTGATGAATGCCGCTTGTCTCCTACTTGACTCAGCGCAGTAAAAACATGTGTTAGGTTCCGCTCGGATAGGTCATTATATAATATGACGGTTGACATTTTGCAGCTCTATCATTACGCGATGGATAGATCTGTTGACGACGGAAGGAGCGCTTGAAAATGATATCTCGGCGAGACGTCCTCCTGGGTGCCGGATCCCTGGCGGCCAGCGGCCTGCTGCCTGCCGGGTTGCCGGGCTCTGCCGCAGCCATGGACTGGCCGCAGTTTCGTGGTCCCGGACGGGACAATATATGCAGGGAGACAGGTTTGGCCCGCAAGTGGCCGACCGGAGGTCCCAAGGTACTCTGGTCGGTACCTGTCGCCCAGGGATATGCCGGTGCCGCCATCGTGGGAGGCCTCGTCTACCACCACGATTACGACGAAGCCAAAGGCGAGTGGTGCGTCAATTGCCGCAATTTTTCCGATGGAAAGCTGCGTTGGCAGTTCCGTGAGGCACGCGAGATCCGACCCAACCATGCGATCACCCGTACCGTGCCCGCAGTGGACGCTCGCTTTGTATTTTCGCTCGATCCCAAGGCGGTACTTCATTGTCTGGACGTAAAAACCGGAAATCAGTTATGGCGTAAGAGCCTGGTCACGGATTACAAAAGCACTATCCCCCCCTGGTACAATGGCCAGTGCCCGCTGATGGAACCGGACCGATTGATCCTCGCCACCGGCGGCGATGCCATCCTGGTGGCGATAGACAAGGCGACAGGAAAAGATATATGGCGCACGCCAAATCCCGGCAAACTGCTCATGTCACACGCGAGCATCATGCCCGCCATGCTGTCAGGAGTTAAACAATATCTCTATGGAACGCTTAAAGGCCCGCTGGGCGTTTCTGCGGCCGACGGCAAACTCTTATGGGAGTTTCCGCGGAAATTCAATGTTGCGGTGGCACCCTCTCCTATCGCCGTCGATCCAGAACGTGTCTTCATGACCGGCAGCTACGATGCCGGTTGCGTCATGGTGCGGATCAAGAAGAACGGCACCGGGTTCCAGGCCGAAGCGATCTTCGACATGAAAAACAACGAGTGGAATTCGGAGGTGCATACACCCATCGTTCATAAGGGTTTGATGTACGCCGTAGGTAAGAAGAAGCGTGGATTGTTCACCTGTTTGAATTTCGACGGCAAGGAGGTGTGGACCAGCGAAGGCAAGGCGGCATTCGGCCTCGGCAGTTTTATTCTGGCTGACGGAATGTTCTACGTAATGGAAGGTGACACCGGCAAGCTGCACATGATCGAGGCAAGTGCCACCGGTTACAGCGAACTGGGCAATGCCCAGGTCCTTAGCGGGCCGGAGGTCTGGGGACCCATGGCCATTTCCGAAGGTAAAATGGTGTTGCGTGATCTGTCCAAGATGATTTGCATCGATCTTCGTGCCTGACGGTGGGTCCGACCATGCATTACCGCCAGATTCGAATCATTTCCAGAAAGGGCACCGGCCCTGCTGAATTTCGCCAGGCATTGCGCGGCATCGCACTCGACAATCGGGGTCACCTGTTTGCTGCGGGCGATTCGGAGGTGAAAGTTTTCGCCACCGCCGGGGCACTGGTGCGGCGATGGACTACCGCCCTTTCCTCCTATTCGGTGGCCGTGGATGGCGGCGGCAGCGTGTGGGCCGGGCAAACCGGACAGATCGAGATCTTCGGCAGCGACGGAAAGCCGCAAAAGACATGGAAAGACGGTGTACATCTGGGATGCGTTACTTCCATCGGCTTCTTCCAGGATTCGGTATTGATCGGCGACTCCCTGAACCGGTGTATTCACCGCTTCAACACCGAAAGCAGGTATCTCAACACGATCGGCAACGACAATCCGTTGCGCGGTCTGCACATCCCCAATGGAGTGGTGGATTTCGGAGTCGATTCTCAAGGTGTGATTCATGTCGCCAATCCCGGCAAACACCGCGTCGAACGCTATTCGCTGAAAGGCGCCTTGTTGGGTCACATGGGCAAATTCACCGGATCCGACCCGTCAGGCTTTTCCGGGTGCTGCAATCCTACCAACGTCGCCATCGCCGGTCCGAATCGGTTATGCGTCACCGAGAAGGCCGGCCCGCGGGCCAAGATTTACGATTACTCGGGCAAACTCATAGCCATGATCGAAAGCAATGATTTCGATCCCCGTGCGAAGAATATGGATGTGGAGGTAGATGAGCGCGGGCACATCTTTCTTTCCGATCCCGTCAAATTGGCGGTATTGGAGTTTGAGCCAGGGGGCGATATCCGTTCATGAGCGATTCGATGGACAGGCGGGAACTCATCAGCAAGGTGATGCGGGGGGCGGTCCTGACCGGCATGGGTTGCACGGCCATCTACCTGACCCGAAAGGCGCACGGCGAGCTCGTATGGCAGGTAGATGCCTCGCGTTGCCTCAACAGCCGTTTGGATGAGGGGGAGCTTGAGGTGTGTACCCTATGTACCAGCGAGTGCGTGGTATCGCTTTCCGCTGTGCGCGCGGTGAATGAGTACTCCAAATGTGGACGCTGCAACATCTGCCCCGCTTATTTCGATATCACCAGCGCGGTAAACGAGAAGGGCTTGCCTAGTCAGAAGCTCTGTCCGCGCGACGCCATCACCCGCCAACCCATCGGCAAGGTCGATCCGGAAGATCCGGCCAATAACTTTTATGAATACATAGTCGATGAAGAAAAGTGCGACGGTTGCGGTCGCTGTGTCTTGAAGTGTAAAGAACCCCTGGGTCTCGGCTCCATCACACTGAAGGTGCGTTACGACCTGTGCCTCGACTGCAATCGCTGTGCCATCTCGCTTTCATGCCCCAAAGATGCCGTCAGCCAGGTACCAAAGCAGGCAGGCCTGGAATCCAGACTGGCGAGACATGAGGGATAGCATGTATCGAATCCTTCTCTCGCTGGCGATAGCACTGCTGCTGAGTACGGCGGCGATGTCCCGCCTGGGTGCACAGGCCATTCCCTACGAACGCCCGGTAACAACGGCGCCACAGGAAGAAACCATCGGTGGCGATTATAAAACTCCCGCCGTACAGAAGCCTTTGCCGCGCGGCTGGTGGCTCGAAGTATTGGACGTAGTCCTGCTGGCCGCGGCTATGGGCGCATCGGTATGGATCGTCACCAAGCACCGCAATCGCCGCCATCTGGTAGGACTCACCGTCGCTTCGCTGGCTTATTTCGGTTTCTACCGCGAGGGTTGCATCTGCCCCATCGGTTCCATACAGAACGTGACGGTGGCGCTGGTCGATCCGAGCTACTCGATTCCCGTTGTCGCCATTGCCGTCTTTTTTTTGCCACTGGTGGTGGCATTGTTTTTCGGACGTGCCTTCTGCGGAGGGGTATGTCCTCTCGGTGCCATGCAGGAACTGGTCTTGATCAAACCAAAGCAGGTGCCCAGGCGAATAGACCGCATGCTGGGACTGCTCAAATATGTGTACCTTGCTCTGGCCATACTGTTTGCCCTCAAGCCGGCCCTGACGCGTGATTTTCTCATTTGCCGGTTCGATCCGTTCGTGGGTTTTTTTCGTTTTACAGCTGCACCTGCGATGCTGGCCGTTGGCGGAGCATTTCTCATCGGTGCCATGTTTATCGGACGGCCATATTGCCGCTATCTGTGCCCTTACGGCGGACTTCTGGCATGGTGCTCGCTGCTGTCCCGGAATGGCGTTACCATCACGCCCGATAAGGAGCTCGATTGCGGATTGTGTGTAGAGGCATGCCCTTATGGCGCTATCGAACGTATGCGCGCAGTACGAAACAAGTGCCTCTATTGCGCTCGTTGTTATGCTGCGTGCCCGCGCGACGGTGAGCTGGCACACGCCAAATCGAAACTCGCGAAGATCGGAGGTATCCCATGACTCCAGCCTGGCTGCGCCATGTGGCCTGGACGACAGGAATTTTACTTTTTGCCGGGGTTGCCGCGCTGGTTGTAGATTGGGCCATTGCCGCCCATCGATCCCCCCGGAACGAGCAGATCATCAAGGCGCTGCAAAACCAGGGAAAGGAAGATGCGGCCATCGCCTCCAGACTGGAGGCGGAACAGAAACGTATCACGGAGGAACTCCGGGAGCGGCATTGGCGGAGCCACGCCATCGGCTGGAGTTTGTTGGTGTGTTCGGCGGTTTTTCTGGCCTCGGTGAAACAGATCGCGGCATTGGCCGGTAGCAAACCGATTCCAATGGAAAAGATCGCAGCCGCTTCGTTCTCCACCGCAGGAAAACAGGAGCGGAAGGGCCGGTGTCATTGTTCTGCGCCGGCCCAACCGGAAAGCTCGATTCCGGATTTCAGTTTCGTGGATCACTCCGTAGCCCAGTTTGGATCCGGCAAGGAATCAGCCATTCCGCTTCTACAGGCGATCCAACAACACTATCGCTACCTGCCGGAGGATGCGCTGCGTCGCTTGTGTGAGATCACCCAAATTACCCCGGCCGAAATTGCAGGTACATCCTCGTTCTACGGTCAATTCCGGCGTTCGCCCGTCGGCAGACACATCGTTCGCGTGTGCCACGGAACGGCCTGCCACGTTGCCGGCGCCCGCCAGCTCAGCGAAGAACTGCATCGCCGTCTGCAGATTCCTGAGGGCGCCGATACGGATACAAACCGCCTGTTCACCATCGAAGAAGTGGCCTGCCTCGGTTGCTGCAGCCTGGCTCCGGTCCTGATGGTGGATGAGCACACGGCAGGACGGCTCACACCCTCAACCGCATCTGCAGTTCTGGAAGAGATCGAACCGATGGTGTCGGCGTGAAAGAGGTGGTGGAAATTCGAATCGGCATGGGATCCTGCGGCATTGCCAGCGGCGCTGAGGCCGTACGCGATGCACTATTGGATGAAGCCCGGCAGGCAGGCGCCGCCGGCATCGTCAAGACGGTGGGATGCAACGGCATGTGCCACCGCGAACCCATGCTGGAAGTGATAACGGCCGATGGTCAGGCCGCTCTCTACGGCAATATGAATCCTGAGGCGGCCGTAGCCATTACGCAAACCTATCTGCGTCCCAAATCAGTTGCCGCCCGTTTCCGATGGCTGGGAAAAAGCACCCAAACGCTCTTCGGTAGAAATGGAGCGGCAGCAGATTTGACCGCCCACTTGCTTGACCGGCATGGCGGACCGGCTGGTGTCTATTTCGGCAAACAGCAGCGCATCGTCCTCGAAAATTGCGGCGAAATGGATCCGCTCCGGCTGGACGATTATCTGGCACGTGACGGCTATCGGGCGCTGGAACTCTGCCTTAAAGAGTCAACACCTGCACAGGTTATAGCGGTCATCCAGGAATCCGGGCTGCGGGGACGAGGAGGTGCAGGTTTTCCGACAGGGCGTAAATGGTCTCTGGGAAATGCACAGCCGGGCGATATCAAATACGTGATCTGTAATGGCGACGAAGGCGATCCGGGGGCTTTCATGGATCGTCTGGTTCTGGAATCGGACCCCCACCGCGTACTGGAAGGCCTGGCGATCGCGGCTTTCGCCGTGGGCGCCTCCGAAGGTTACCTTTACATCCGGGCGGAATACCCGCTGGCCGTGCATCATGTCAAGACAGCCATCCGTCAGGCGGAGGAGCACGGCATTCTCGGGTCGAACATGTTCGGCACCGGCCATACGCTTCGACTCGAAGTCCGGGAGGGAGCCGGCGCCTTCGTATGCGGCGAGGAGACAGCATTGATCCAATCGCTCGAAGGCAGACGCGGCATGCCTCGCCTTCGCCCGCCCTACCCGGTGGAGCATGGCTTTCGCGGCAAGCCTACCATCATCAACAATGTAGAAACCTTGGCCTGCATCCCATGGATTCTGCGTCATGGCCCACAGGCCTTTGCTGCTTTCGGCACAACCGGCAGCAAAGGCACCAAGGTATTTGCCCTGGCGGGCAAGATCAACCGCGGAGGTCTGATCGAGGTACCCATGGGGATCACGATCCGCGAGATCGTGGAAGAGATCGGTGGAGGCATCAAGGACAGCCGCACTTTCAAGGCCGTGCAGCTGGGAGGCCCTTCCGGCGGCTGTATCCCCGCAAGGCTTGCCGACACGCCCATCGATTATGATGCCTTGGCCCAGACAGGCGCCATCATGGGCTCGGGCGGCCTGGTGGTGCTGGACGACCGGGACTGCATGGTCGACATCGCCCGCTTCTTCCTGCGCTTCACCCAGACCGAGTCCTGCGGTAAGTGCACCTTCTGCCGCATCGGTACCAAACGCATGCTGGAGATTCTGGACCGGCTGTGCGAGGGGCAGGGACGCAGCAACGACCTGGAAAAACTCGAAGAACTGGCCCTGTACGTGAGCCGCAGCAGCCTTTGCGGCCTGGGGCTGACCGCTCCCAATCCTGTACTCACCACCCTGCGCTATTTTCGCGATGAATACGAACTACACCTGCACGAACACCGTTGCCCGGCGGGTCGATGCCCCGCGCTTATCCATTATCGGATTAACGACAACTGCATCGGCTGCACACTGTGCGCCCAGGCTTGCCCTGTGGGAGCGATCACCTACACTCCCTATGAACGGCACATGGTGAATGATGTCCAGTGTACGCGCTGCGATATGTGTCGGCAGGTGTGCCGGGACGAGGCAGTGGAGGTGTGGTGATGATCAACCTGACGGTGGACGGACTATCTGTCACGGTACCGGAGGGCACTACAGTTCTGGATGCGGCTGAGTGTCTTGGCATCCGTATCCCCACCATGTGCCACGTCAATGGTATCGAACCCGCCGCATCCTGTTTTATCTGCGCCGTGCAGATCGAAGGGCGACGCAGCTTTTCCCCAGCCTGCGCCATGCCGGTTGCGGAAGGCATGGTGGTCCGCACCGACACCGAAGAGGTGCGTCAGGCGCGGCGCATGGCCCTGGAACTGCTGCTTTCCGACCATGCCGGCGAGTGCAAAGCTCCCTGCTCGGCTCGCTGCCCGGCGGGTTTGGACATACCTGGTTTTGTTCGCAGCATTGCCGGCGGCGACACGTCTCAAGCCATGGAAGTGATCTCGAAGCGTCTGGCACTCGCTGGATCGCTCGGTCGTGTCTGTCCCCGCCTCTGTGAGAAGGAATGCCGCCGTTGCCAACTTGACGAAGGCTTGGCTATCGGCGCGCTGCACCGTTATGTGGCCGATCTGGACGGCCAAGCACCACGACCCTATCTGCCGGCATGTGCATCGACCAGCGGTAAAAATGTGGCCATAATAGGTGCCGGCCCGGCAGGCCTGACGGCAGCCTATTACCTGCAGCAACGAGGCCATACCTGTACGCTCTACGATGCCCACACGCTGCCCGGCGGCATGCTGCGCTATGGAATTCCGGAGTACCGACTCCCCAAACGCGCACTTGATGTCGAAATCGCCTCTGTGCAGGCAATGGGAGCCGAGTTCCGTATGGGGCAACAATGGGGCAAGGATTTCATGCTTGCCGATGTACGTACCCGCCACGATGCCGTGTTTATCGCCATCGGGGCCCAAAGTACGCAGGCACTCGGTTGTCCAGGTGAAGGATATGCACTGTCGGGTATTGGATTCCTCGCACAGGTAGCCGAGGGCGGAACGCCGGAAATCGGCAAAAATGTGATCGTCCTGGGCGGCGGGAACACCGCCATGGATTGCGCGCGCACTGCCATCCGGCTGGGGGCAAAGGTGCGGGTCTTTTACCGCCGCACTCGCCGGGAGATGCCTTGTCTCATGGAAGAAGTGGAGGGCGCGGAAGCAGAGGGAGTTCCTATCGAATACCTGGCGGCTCCGATAAGCTTGATACAAAACGGTACCGGCTACCTCCTCATCTGCCGCCGCATGACATTGGGTGATCCGGACGCAACGGGACGACGACGACCCGTGCCCATCGAAGGTTCGGAATTCTCCGTCGAGGCCTCCAGCGTGATTGCCGCCATTGGGCAATCCGTGGATCTCTCTCTGGCTAAAAGCGAAGGTCTGCAGGTGACGGCATGGGGAATTGCAGCGGACGAGTTCACCATGGCCACCCATATTCCCGGTGTCTTCGCCGGCGGCGACGCGGTGCTGGGTGCGGACCTTGCAGTCCGCGCGGTGGCCGCAGGAAGGATGGCCGCAACCTCCATCCATCAGTACCTGACAGGTGAGCCCGTCACCGGAGAACCCAGGACCGCCACCATAGCCTTACAACCGGCGGATGACGAGGAACGTGCCGCCATGTTCCGCGCCATAGAGCGCGCAGCACGTGTGCGCCTGCCGGAAATCGCGATGGAACGCCGGCTGTGCGGTTTCGAAGAGGTAGAGGGCAGGCTTTCCGAAGCAGAAGCTCTTCGCGAAGCTCGTCGCTGCATGACCTGCGGCTGCCGTAAGGCCGATTGCTGCACCATCCGCCGCCTGGCTACCGAGTATGATGCGGATGCATACCGCTACAGCGGCGAGCGCCGCCGTTTTGCCGAAGACACTTCGCACCCGGACATTATCTACGAACCGGGAAAATGTATCAGCTGCGATGCCTGTGTGCGCATTGCCGCGGCGGCAGGCGAAGAGATGGGTCTGGCGATGATCGGACGTGGATTCGATGTGCGAGTAGCTCCCCCGTTCGGAATCCCTCTTGCGCAGGCCCTGACGAAAACCGCCCGGCGTTGTGCCGAATCCTGTCCGACAGGAGCACTGGCATTGAGGACCATGAGGGCCTGCGAATGGAAATGAAACAGGAAATACGCATTCTCTATTGCCATTGTGCCTATGCGGCCATTCTCACACCTCATGTGAAGGAAGATGTCTGCCGGGCGTTGACCGAATCAGGCATTTCCTTCGAGACCGTTCCGGATCTTTGTGAATTGGCGGCACGTAAAGATCCTCGACTGGCGGAGTTCGCCAGTGCATCACGACTGGTGATCGCAGCCTGCCACCCGCGGGCCGTCAAGTGGTTGTTTGCCGCAGGCGGAACTCCGCTGCGACAAGAGTGCGTTGTATACCTCGACATGCGAGAGACTTCGATCGAGCCGCTTCTGCCCGCAATCCGGGATTTGGCGGCGCCAGGAAACGTATCGGAAGATTCTTTTGGAAACCCGTCCTCATCCGCCCTGCACCGCGATCCAGATCCTTTCGTTGAGGAAGGCGGATATTCCGGCAATCCGGAGTGGAAGCCATGGTTTCCCGTGATCGATCGTTCCCTTTGCACGAATTGTAATCAATGTCTTGGATTCTGCCTTTTCGGTGTGTATGCCGCCGCTGCCGATGGAAGGGTGGAGGTGGCAAATCCCACCCACTGCAAAACGGATTGCCCGGCATGCGCGCGTATTTGCCCCGAGACAGCCATCCTTTTCCCCAAATACACGAAAGCCCCCATCAACGGCGGCGAATTGAAGGAGGGCGAGCAGCAGGAAGAGTCGTTGCAAGTGGATAAAGCAGTATTGGCCCAAGGGGATGTCCTTGCGATCCTGCGGGAACGCGGCAGAAGCAGACCCCGTTTCTCTTCAGAGCCGGGCCGATGGAAGGCTATTCAGGAAAGGATGGCCCACCTAAAACAATCGCAACAACCAAGCGATGTTCCTCCGGATGCGCTCACGGCAATTCCATCCGATGGCAAGGAGTCGCAATGATTTTCCGGTTTGCCTGTCGAGCGCTGACGGAGATAGATCTACGCTTGCTGCTGAAATTCGCCTATACATGCGGAGTGAAAGGTATCCGCTCGGTCGAGGCCCACAAACGGCGTCTGAAACGGGGCATGTACTTTCCGCCGTTTCTCTTCCTTTCGATCACGTCGAGATGCAACCTGCGATGCCAGGGCTGCTGGGTTGATGTGGAAGGGCCCGGCCGAATGCTGGAGACTACGGATGTCCATCGTGTCATCCGGGAGGCACAGGTTCAGGGTAATTCCTTCTTCGGCATTCTGGGCGGAGAACCTTTTCTGCATCCCGGCCTCTTTGACATACTGGCCACACATCCGAATTGTTACTTTCTTCTCTTCACTAACGGCCATTTTCTCACGGCCGAAGTGGCTGCCCGGCTGAGACAATTGGGTAACGTATCGCCGCTCATCAGCATCGAAGGAGATGAAACCGTCAGCGATGGCCGGCGAGGAAGACCAAACGTCTACGAGAAAACCATGGACGGGTTGGAGAATTGCCGTCGCAACCGTTTGCTTTTCGGCGTTTCCACCAGTGTTTGCCGGACGAACCTGGAGATGGTCTCCGAAACATGGCTCCGCAAGCTCATTTCCCTGGGAGCCCATTACGCCTGGTATTACACCTACCGCCCGGTAGGTCCGATTCCCGCTCCACATCTGGCTCTTACTCCCGAGCAGATGTTGCAGGTACGGCGGCGAATCGTGCAACTTCGGGCGCAACTGCCGATCGGGATTCTGGATGCCTACTGGGACGACCAGGGAGTCGCGCTTTGCCCCATGGTCACCGGCATCAGCCATCATATCGGGCCTTCGGGAGACATCGAGCCCTGCCCGATTATCCAGTTCGCCCGGGAAACCATCCACGACCAGGGCAGTCTGTTCGAGTTGATGACCCAATCGAAATTTCTCGACGATTTCCGCAAAACCGCGGCGGCTGCGACTCGCGGCTGCGTGCTGCTGGAACGCCCCGATCTGGTCGCGGAGGTAGTAGCCAGACATGGCGCCCGGGACACGACCCAGCGCCAGACGGCCCTGGCGGAACTGCTTTCCTCACCGCCGCGCCGAAGTCAGCACAGCCCCGGCCACGAGATACCCGAAGATCACTGGATATACCGCTTCGCCAAAAAACACTGGTTTTTTGGATTCGGAGCCTATCTTTAAGAAGTCGAGACCGCTATGGCTATACTTCCTTATTCACGACACACGCCGGAGACCTTCACGCTGAACGCGGTTCCCCGCACCCGGATGGAACGCGAAGGTCTAAGAAGGCTGGTGGAGAACTACACCGCGGCCCACACCGCGCATCTGATTCCGCCGCTGGTATTGGATGAATTGCGTCATGCCGCCCGTGATTTGTGCCGTTCGATGGAAATCGATCCCCTTTATGCCGATTTTACCGCCATTCTGCTGAGCAATGAGGTGTGGAAAGAGCAATTCGCCGGCGTTCCCTACAACCGCCGGCTGCTTCTCCTGCCCAAGTGTCTGCGTCATTTCGAGAAATGTCCGGCACCGGTCGACGAGTACGGTCTGTTGTGTCGGAGTTGCGGCCTGTGTCCAATACGCGACCTTCAGGAGGAGGCGGAAAGCCTCGGTTATGCGGTATTGGTCGCCGAAGGATCGGGCACGGTCACCTCGATCATTCAAGCCGGCAAGATCAGCGCCATCCTGGGTGTAGGCTGCCTCTCGGCGCTGGAGCAGGCATTTCCCTATATGGAGGCGGCCTCGATTCCGGGCATCGCCATTCCGCTGCTTCACGACGGGTGCCGCGACACGTCTGCAGATATCGATTGGGTACTGGAGGCTATTCACCTACATGGTGTCGACAGCGCTTTTCGCATGGATCTGGACGAATTGCGCAGCGAAGTGCAGTCCTGGTTCCATCCTGAAGTCCTCGAAAGCTTACTGGGACGGGAGGGGGAAAGCGAAACGGAACGGGTTGCGTGGAAGTGGCTTGCCCGGGACGGCAAACGCTGGCGACCCTTCCTGACCGTCTGTGCATGGAAGGCACTGCAGGAAAATCCCCGAACCGGTATTCCGGATTCGCTCAAAAGGCTCGCCATCGCCGTCGAATGTTTCCATAAGGCCTCGCTCATACATGACGATATCGAGGACAACGACAGCGAGCGGTATGGAGAAAAGACGCTGCATATGGAATGGGGCATACCGGTGGCCCTGAATTGCGGTGATTTCCTGATCGGAGAAGGATACCGCCTGATTGCCGCTTGCGAAGCGCCTGCCGAATCCATTGCCGCAATGCTGAAGATCGCAGCCCGCGGGCACCGGACACTCTGCCTGGGTCAGGGCGCGGAACTGTGCTGGATTCGCAACCCCTGGCCAATGAGTCCTGCCGAGGTGCTGCACGTATTTCATCAGAAGACCGCCCCGTCCTTCGAAGTTGCGCTGCAAATTGGAGCCGCTCTCTCCGGAGCCGATGAAGATCTGTTGAGCGCGCTTCTCGCCTTCAGCAGCGCACTGGGGATCGCCTACCAGATCCGCGACGACCTGGAAGACCTGGCCTCCCGTGAAGTGCGTCCCTCGCTGCCGATGGCCATTGCCTATGAGCAAGCCAAGGGCGAAGAACGGCAGATTCTGGAAATGGCATGGAAAAGGGAGAACCCAGCCCCCGAGGAGCTTCTCTCCCGCCTTGCCGGAGAGCGTTGCCGGGATTTGCTGGAATCGTATCGGGAACTGGCGCTTCGCTCGCTTCTGCCCCTGGCCAATCCAGGATTGAAGGGGATGCTGCGGCGTGTCGCCGGAATGATCTTCCAGCCGGAGATGAAAGGTTGGTGCCATGAGCATGAGACTCGAAATGCTGCAGGCCGTAAGCCTGTCGCTTGAGCGGCTGGGTGATTCATCCTCGCTGGTCGGCAAGTATCTCTACTCCCAACTAAGCCCGGAGGGAGGGTTCCTTGATCGCTCCGGGCGTGCCGATCTCTATTACACTGTTTTCGGACTGGAATCGCTGATCGCACTGAATAAATGCGCACCACCCGAGATCATCCCCTTCCTGCTCAGCTTTGAGTTGGGCGAAAAATTGGATTTGGTTCACCTCTGTTGCCTGATCCGTTGCCGGGCCGGCGCCGGACTCCTTGTGTCAAGTGGCGAGTTGAATACTTTTCTCCAACGGCTGGAGGACTATCGTACACCCGATGGGGGATACAATCCGGAACCTGCATCTGCCAGGGGATCCGCCTACGGGTGCTTTCTGGTCGCCATGGCATATGAGGATCTTGGGAAACAGGTCCCCTGCAAAGAGAAGGTCGTTCGCTGCCTCAAAAACCTTCAAGCCTCCGATGGCGGATATGCTAACCAAACCGATCAGGACTTTGGCCTGACTCCATCCACAGCCGCGACTGCGGTGCTGTTGCAGGCACTGGGGGCGGATTTGCCGCCCGGACTGGCATCATGGCTTCTATCCAGGCACTGCCCGGAAGGCGGATTCTTCGCCACTCCTGCCGCACCCATTCCGGACCTGCTTTCCACGGCAACGGCCCTTCACGCCATGTCATGCATGGGTGTCCATCTCGATTCTGTCCGCAATCCGTGTCTTGATTTCATCCATTCGCTGTGGACCGGAAATGGATCGTTTCTGGGCAGTTGGACAGACAGCACACCAGATTGCGAATACACCTATTACGGATTACTGGCACTGGGACATTTGGACCTATGAATACCGGCGGACTCAACTCCACTCTGGAGCGGTTGAAGTGCCGCCTTCTCGATGCCCGTCAGCAGAATGTGTGCTGGACCGGAGAGCTTTCCGACAGCGCGCTGTCCACGGCGACGGCCGTCATCGCCCTGTACCTGGCCAATACCACTGACCCGCTGGTTAAAGCAGGTCTGGACTGGCTGGAGCGCACACAGAATCCGGATGGAGGTTTTGGCGACACCACTTGCAGTATGAGCAATCTGAGCACAACCGCCGTCTGCTGGGCGGCATTCTCGATCACAGGCCGCAAGGGCGGGGCCGAGAATCGATCGAGGGAATGGATATGCCGCACGGCGGGAGGCCTGGAACCCAAGGTGTTGGCCGGCGCTCTCGCGGCACGCTACGGCAACGACCGCACTTTCTCCGTCCCCATCCTCACGGTCCTGGCCATATCGCAAATCGTACCCTGGCGACTGGTTCCACAACTGCCGTTCGAAATGGCAGTCTGTCCCCGCTCCTGGTTCGCCCGTCTGGGATTGCCGGTAGTCAGCTACGCCCTTCCCGCCCTGATTGCCATCGGACTGGTAAGGCACCGCAAGCAGCCATCGAGGAATCCGGCGGCTCGCCTGATTCGCAACCTGGCTTCCGGTAGGACCCTCCATGTGCTGGAACGTATCCAACCCACTCATGGCGGCTTTCTGGAGGCCACTCCGCTCACCAGTTTCGTGTGCATCAGTCTGCTGGCGGCTGGTTTGAAAACCAGCCTCGTACTGGATCGTGGTCTCGATTTTTTACGCCGATCGGTTCGCCCTTGCGGCAGTTGGCCCATCGATACCAATGTGGCCACCTGGCTCACCACATTATCCGTAAACGCCTTGCGGGACCGTTTGCCCAAGACCGATCTCGAGCCATTGGCCGACTGGCTTCTGAACCAACAATATCACGTCCCTCATCCTTTCACCGGTGCCGCCCCCGGTGGCTGGGCCTGGACCGATCTTCCGGGTGGTGTACCCGATGCCGACGACACGGCCGGTGCTCTGCTTGCCCTCAACACCCTTGGCTTGCGTGAAACCAGGATCCTTTCCGCCGCCACCTTGGGCGTGCACTGGCTCCTCGATTTACAGAATCGTGACGGCGGCATCCCAACCTTCTGCCGTGGCTGGGGAAAGCTGCCCTTCGATCGTAGCTCTGCTGACCTTACGGCCCATGCCATGCTGGCATGGTCGGCATGGCGGCCATGGCTCGCACCCGGCGATCGATTGCGAGTGGATATCGCCATCTCCCGGGCGGTGGCCTTTCTCGAAGCCGCTCAGAGGCCGGATGGCGCATGGACGCCCCTCTGGTTCGGAAACCAGTTTACCCCCAAGGAAGAAAATCCAGTCTATGGCACGGCGAGAGTGCTTCTGGGGATGCGGCCCATACGGCCCGATTCGCCCTCCGTACGACAGGCCGTCTTCTGGCTTGTATCAGTGCAGAACCAGGATGGGGGCTGGGGAGGCGACCGAGGCTTGACCTCCAGTGTCGAAGAGACTTCACTCGCCGTCTCCGCTCTCGCCGGTTTTTCCGGTACGCTTGAAAAAAAGGCCGCCCGCCTGGGGACGGAATGGATCGTGCGCGCCACAGGCGCCGGAGAGAGAATAACCCCGTCGCCTATTGGGCTCTATTTTGCCCGGCTCTGGTATTTCGAGTCGCTGTACCCCCTGATTTTCTCTCTGGATGCACTACGGCGCATGGCGGACCTGGGCAAACAGCCTGAAGATGACGCTGCAGACATTCCGCAATGATCACATTTTTGCGCGAGATACCAGGTCTTCGCCCCCCCCATTTTATCCCTTGCTTTTCCTGGCTGTTCCCCTTACAATAACCGCCGGATCTGGAACCCGGAAAATCAACCACGGATCCATTCCAGCCTTGTTCACCGATGTCGGATCGGGTACAGGTCATCTGACGGCATCGTTTACGGGGGAGGCGGCGTCTTTCCCGTTTATATCCTGTTGTCATGTTTTTAAAATGAGGTGTGTTTGCGTATTCTGACCCGATTGAGCGAATATCTTGCGGTAATGGGTATACCTGGGCTATTGGCCATCTCCTTCCTGGACTCGGCGGCCATACCGCTTGCCGGCGGACCGGATGCCGTTATTTTGTTACTGGCATGGCAGAGGCCCGCCATGGCGTTATGGATTGCACTGGCTGCAACGATCGGTTCGACTTTTGGCAGTCTGGTTCTTTACGGTATTGGTCGAAAGGGCGGAGAAAAAGCATTGGCGCACTTTCATCCGGAGCGTGTCGCCCGCATGGAGCAGCGCATGCGCGAATATGGTGCCTGGGCCATCATAGCCTCGGTAATGGCCCCGCCGCCATTTCCAACCAAGCTGGTTGTTCTTGCCGCCGGTGTTTTACAGATAGGAAAAGGACGTTTTGCCGTTTCCGTTTTCATCGGAAGATTTGCGCGCTATATGCTGATCGCCTATCTGGCAGCGCAATATGGCAATCAGGCGGCCCAGGTGATCAAGGCGCACTATCCCATGATTTCCTTCCTTCTCATTGGGGTCATTCTCCTGTTTTTCCTGATCCACCGATGGAAAAAATGGAACAACCCTGTGGAAGCTTGAGTCTGTGATTTAGCCGGAGGGTGAACTTCTCCTGGAGGAACCGGTTCACCTCATTTTCCACCCAGATCGCGATTCCTGAAGTATTATGTGAGGAATGGAAAGACATAAGATTTCATAGACCGGACATGGGGATTTGAGGATGAAAATAGCGCAGATCACCGCAGGCGCAGGTAATATGTACTGTGGAAGCTGTCTGCGCGACAACACCCTCGCAGCAACTCTGCTGAAAAAAGGGCATGAGGTCCTGCTCATTCCCACCTATACACCCACGCGGACCGACGAGCGCAATGTAAGCTTTCATCGGGTATTTCTGGGCGGTATCAACGTCTACCTCCAGCAGCATCTCCCGGTTTTTCGAAAAACCCCGTGGCTCCTTGACCGGTTTTTCGACCTCAGACCTCTCCTTCGTCTAACTACGCGGTTCGGCGTAAGCGTCGATCCTGCACGCCTGGGCCGATTGACAGTTTCCATGCTGCGAGGCACAAAGGGATTCCAGAACAAGGAAATCAGTAAACTGGTCCGGTTTCTCGCGGAAGAAGTCCGTCCGGAGATCGTCCAGATTCCTAATTCCCTGCTCATCTCTCTGGCACCCGCAATCAAAGCCGCCATCAAGGTACCGGTCTGTTGCTGCCTGCAGGGCGAGGAGTTATTTCTCCAGGGCCTTGGAGAGCCCTATCGTAGCGAATCGCTGCAGCTGATACGCGAGCATGCGGCCCAGGTAGACGCTTTCGTGGCCGTAAGCCACTTCGGTGCCCAGAACATGGCCGAATATCTCGGAATCGAAAGAGACCGGATCCATGTCGTTCCTTTGGGAATCAACTTCGACGGCTCTAGCCGGAGGAGCCGCCAAGGCACCGGACCATACACCATCGGGTATCTGGCGCGAATCGCTCCGGAAAAGGGCCTGCACTTGTTATGCGAGGCATATCATCGAGTAGTATCGCAGGGAGAACTCCCGCCGAGTCGCCTGTGGGCGGCAGGTTACCTGCCGCCGGAAAATCGGTCTTACCTGGCCGACATACGCCGGAAAATGGATGCCTGGGGATTAGCCGCAAATTTTCATTACCATGGTGAGCCGGAACTGCAGGAAAAAATCTCTTTTCTACGGAATCTGGACGTATTTTCCGTCCCCGGTTTTCCCGGTGACCCCAAAGGGCTGCATCTGCTGGAGGCGATGGCCGGCGGCGTTCCTGTCGTGCAGCCACGAAGCGGGGCCTTCACCGAAATAATCGAGACCACCGGTGGCGGCATTTTGGTACCATCGGACAATCCGGCCGATCTGGCAGAAGGAATATGGGAATTGTGGAGAAATCCGGAGAAAAGAGAATGTTTGGCCTCCAGAGGATATGAGGGCGTCAGGATGCATTACAGCGCAGAACAGATGGCGGAAAAGGCACTGGAGGTTTATCGCTCCCTGCTCTAAGCGCCGGGAGCGCCGGCATCTTTGCCGTCATTCCCTTTCGAATCGATACAGAACAAACAAGGAAGAGATACGGTGCTAGAAGTTCGGAAACTTTCCAAGCAATACCCCACACCCGTCGGACCGCTGGTCGTGCTGTCGGAAATCAACCTTTCTCTGAACGGAGGAGATTCCCTTTCGATCGTGGGACCGTCGGGCAGCGGTAAAAGCACGCTTCTTTATATCCTGGGAGCTCTCGAACCCCCGACCACAGGAACGATCCTGTTTGACGGGATGAATCCATTCGATCTGGACAATCAAAGGCTCGCTGCGTTTCGTAACCAACAGATCGGCTTTATGTTTCAGGATCACCTTCTGTTACCCCAATGTACGGTGTTGGAAAACGTTCTTCTCCCGACCCTGGTTGCACCGGAAGAAAATGTTGGGCCTCAAAGTCGCGCTCTCGAGTTGATCGAGCAGGTCGGCCTTGGCCACAGAATCCGGCACCGTCCGAATGAGTTATCGGGAGGGGAAAAACAGCGAGTCGCCCTGGCACGCGCTCTGGTCAGGAAACCCAAGATCGTGCTCTGTGACGAACCGACCGGCAACCTGGATCATGATTCGGCGGAAGCGGTCGCTGCCCTGCTTCTCAATCTGCACAAAAAGTACCAGACCATACTGATAACGGTAACCCACAACCTGGATCTGGCCGCCAGGTTTTCTCTGAGATACCGGTTGGACGACACTCTCCTTCGCCCTATCGAAAGAATATGATTTGGAATTCCACCTTCAGCCGGCACATCCAAAATAAGGGCTTGGTTACGTACGCCCCTTGCCGCACAGGGGTGCGGCTGTCCCGAAGATCGTGAATTTACTACACCTCATACGATGCAATCTGCGCTATTACTGGCGCACCAACCTCGCCGTCATCGCCGGCGTGGCAACGGCTTCGGCTGTGCTTTCCGGCGCGTTGCTGGTAGGCAAATCCGTCCAGGAAAGCCTGCGCAGACTGCTGGATCAAAGGCTCGGCACCACCCAATACATGATCTCAGCCAAAGGCTTTTTCCGCCAGGAGCTTGCCGCAGAGATTCCCCCGGCAGCAGACAAGATTAACTCTCTGGACAGTTGTGCCATTGTCTGCCTGCGGGGATTGGCAATCCATGAAAGAACAGGCATGCGTGCTCATAATGTCCAGGTGTACGGTGTGGATCATCGCTTCTGGAAGTTCCAAGGCATGGCCGGTCGCAAGACTCCGGAAGATCGCACCGCCCTGGTTGGATCTGCCCTGGCAGAGAGGCTGGGAATCCAAACCGGTGACGATTTCCTGCTGAGGATGGAAACCCAGGAAGGAATTCCTCGAGAATCTCTTCACGGCCGCCGTGAGGGTGCCCAGCGGACCACACGCCTCACCTGTGATGAGATCCTTCCCGTGGAAAGGTTGGGTGAATTTGCCCTGCGTCCGGATCAGGGGAGTGTCTATTCCATTTTTGTACCGCTGGAGCGTCTGCAGCGGGATCTGGAACAGCCTTCCCGGGCCAACATGATTCTTCTATCCTCCCGATCGCAAGAGGACTCTCTGCAGAAGATACGAGCGGCTCTGAAGGAAAGATTCTCTTTACAGGACTTGGGTGTCAAGTTCCGACCCACTCCATCGCGGACCGGGATCGTGGTTGAGAGCACTCGCATCCTGCTTGAGGAATCGATTGCTCAGGCCGTGTTCCAGGAGGCAGCGGCTTCGGGAATGAGAGCCTCCGGCATCCTCTCCTATCTGGCGAATTCCATCCGTGCCGGAGGACGCGAAATCCCTTACTCCCTGATCACGGCCGCCGATCTGGACCAGGGCGCCGTGAGCTCGACCGGTAACAGGAAGGATTCTGCCGTTCCATCGCCGTCTGTCGGTGATTCCGATCCGATCTGGCTTAGCGATTGGGCCTGGAAAGATCTCGGAGCCTCTCGCGGGGAAACCATTGAATTGGACTATTACCTCTGGCAGGAAGACGGACACCTGGTCACCAGGACCGACCGCTTCCGCCTGGCCGGCGCCGTCTCCCTGGGCGGAGAAATAGATACAACGCTTGTCCCTGCATTCCCAGGTATTACCGAGACCTTGAGCATGCAGAAATGGGACCCTCCGTTTCCGATCGATCTCCGCCGTATTCGCCCGCAGGATGAAGAATACTGGAAACAATATCGAACGACGCCCAAGGCCTTCCTCACCCTGAACAAGGGACAGATGCTTTGGCAAAGCCGTTTCGGAAGATTCTCCTCCATTCGTATAACGCTCCCGGACGGGGCGGACTGGTTGTCTTCCCAGGAAAGGCTGGCGCGTGGCATTCGTAACCAAATCGATCCCGAGTCGGCCGGCTTTGTCATAAACGACGTATTAAAAGGCGGGCGGGAAGCCTCCCGGGGCTCTACGGATTTCGGAGAATATTTCCTCTATTTCAGTTTCTTTCTGATTGCAGCGGCCATTCTCTTTTCCTTGCTGTTTTTCCGGTTGTCCATCGAACAGCGGGTGCGTGAAATAGGGATCCTCCAGGCAGCGGGATTTCCCCTGGGTACATTACGACGCATCTTTCTTCTGGAGGGGTCAATCCTCGCGGTCGCCGGAGGAGGTATGGGAGTGTTCGGGGCCATCCTTTACGGTCGGCTTCTGGTCCATGGATTAGTAACCTGGTGGCTGGACGCCGTTGGGACTTCTCGCCTGTCCTTGCACCTTTCCTACCCGGATCTCCTCTGGGGAGCCGCTGTCGGAACGCTTGCTGCGCTCGGTATGATTGCCTGGACGATCCGTGGCCTGCAGCAAAATTCAACCCGAGAACTTCTTGCCGGCGTTCTGGAATCGGGTTCCATCCAACGCCGGCGAGTTCGACTGTTTGCCATTCTATCGGCCGTGGCACTGCTGGTCGCCATCAACTTGCTGCTGGCAGCGGCTCTGGAGAAAATACCGGACACGGCCGGATTTTTCGGTGCCGGCTTCCTGCTGCTGATATCCGTTTTGTGTTTCATCGGATTATACCTTCGCCGAAATCGCCCTGGACTCATAGCAGGACACGGCCGATGGGCCTACTTACGCCTTGGGGCACGGAACGTCATGTACAGGCCGGGACGCAGCCTGTTTTGCGTGGCCCTGATCGCCTCGGCGGCATTCCTCATCGTTTCCATGGAGGCCTTCCGTAAGGACGAGCAAAGCATATCGCTGGAACCTGCCTCCGGCACAGGAGGATATCCGCTCATCGCTGAATCCGACTTTCCCATTGTACAGGACCCCAACAGCCTGGAAGGACGGGAAACCCTGGGCATCCCCGAATCGGAAAATCCTTGGCTCGCTCAGGTAAACTTTGTCCCCTTTCGAGTACGCCCGGGCGATGATGTCAGCTGTCTGAACCTGTACGCCCCTCAGGAACCCAAGATCCTGGGCGCCGTTCCTTCCTTTATCGCCGAAGCCCGCTTTACGTTTCAGGATTCACTGGCCGCATCACCGCAGCAGAAACGCAATCCCTGGCTGCTGCTGGAATCGGAGACCCGGGACGGTACCATTCCCGCCATTGGAGATGCCAATACCATTCGGTATGCCCTGCACCTTGAGGTGGGTCAGGTGCTCGAACTTGGCCGAAACGGTGCGTCGCCGGTGCGTTTGCGTCTGGTCGGGGCCCTGAGAGACAGCGTTCTGCAGGGTGAACTGGTGATCTCTGAAGCCAACTTCCTGCGCGCCTTTCCCGCACAGGAAGGCTATCGGTTTTTCCTCCTCCATTCGCCTCCGGAGAATACTCCCTCGCTGATCCGCCTGCTCGACGAGCGCCTGGACGGTTGGGGCTTCCATACCGAATCGACCCGGAAACGGCTTTCCGCCTATCACCAGGTGGAAAACACCTACCTCTCCACTTTCCAGTCTCTCGGTGCCTTGGGATTGATCCTGGGTACTCTGGGCCTGGCGGCAATCCTGCTGCGAAATGTGCTCGAACGGCGGAGGGAACTGGCTCTGCTGAGGGCCATCGGTTACCGCAAACAAGCCCTGGCCTTCATGGTCGTAGCTGAAAACGTAGTTCTTCTGATTCTGGGCCTCGCCGGAGGAACCATTTGCGCGCTGCTTGCCATCCTGCCGGCCATGCATGCCCGTGGCGGCTCTTTTCCCCTCACCATGATCGGCCTTCTTTTAACCGGTGTCCTGTTTTCGGGAGTAGTGTCCTCGATTCTTGCCTTGACTGCCGCCTTCTGCTCACCGCTGCTTGCATCTCTTAAATCGGAGTAGATGATCGCCTGACGTAGTCGATTCGATCGAAGATCAGCTTCATACCGCATGGGGGTGCGGCTGTTCCGGATTTTTACGACTGTCCCGGACTTTTATTAGCCTCAGGCCGCACTGGGGTGCGGCGGTCCCAGTTCTTTATCTCGGATCAGTGGCCGCCGCCGGCAGGATCGACGTGCAGGGATTCCGCGTTGCTCAATCTGGGCCACAGATAACCGTACAGCGATACCACCGCGAAACAGCCCAACGGTACGATGAAAGCACGCGACATGTCGTATAGATCGCCAACATGCCCCATAAGCTTGGGCAGGATGGCCCCTCCCATGATTGCCATGACCAGGAATGCCGATGCTTTCTTGGCCCTGGCCCCAAGGCCGTAAATCCCAAGGGCAAAGATGGTCGGGAACATAATGGACATGAAAAAGTAGCTCAGGAACACACAGATCACCGAGATCCAGCCTAGTTTCAGGAACACGATAAAACAGGTTATGACATTCATGAGACCGTAAAGACCGAGAACCTTGTGCGCCGAAAAGGTCCGCAGAATGGCGGCGCCGGAGAAACGGCCGGCAAGAAAGCAGACAAAACCAAGCGACGCCAGGGTAGCGGCGCCTTTATCGGTCAACCTTATCTCACCTGCAGTCCCCGATTCGAGCCAGCTCTTCAGAAAGCCCGAGGTCCAGGATTCAGGCAGCGGCGGGACTTGCGAAGTCATGTAGTTGATGAAGAAGCTGAAAATTCCCGCCTGGGCGGCGACATACAGGAACTGGGCGGCGACGGCCATCACGAAGTGAGGATGCATCCAGATGGAATGCGATACATTGGGGTCGGATTCGTCCAGATGGTAGGAGTCTTCGGTCTTGATATCAGGCACATCGGCAAAATAAAAGATGACGGCCAGAACCAGAACAACGACGGCAACAGCCGCATAAGGTATCCAAAGTGTCTCCGCGCCGGTGCTGGCACCCGAGGCATCCTTTCCATAAAAGAAAGCGGCGCCGGCCAGGGGGCCGAAAATCCAGCCGATCCCGTTGCAGGACTGGGCCAGGTTGATGCGGGTGGCCGCATAACGTTTGTTGCCCAAGACCGTCGTATATGGGTTGGCAATCGTTTCCAGGAACGTGAGTCCGGCAGCGATCACACACACACCAAGAAGAAAGGCCCAAAAGGACGCTATCCTGGTCGCGGGAATGAACCAGAATCCGCCGACGGACACCATCAGGAGTCCGGCGATGATGCCACCCTTGTAACCCAGCCTAGTCGCCAGCCACCCGGCGGGCAGAGCCATGAGAAAGTAACCCAGATAATGGGCAAACTGTACCCAGGCGGACTGGGCCAGGGAGAGCTTCAGTTCGGTCTGGAAGTGTTTATCCATCACATCGATCATTCCGTTGCAGAAACCCCAGAGGAGAAACAAGGAACTGACCAGGATGAAGGTGACCACGACGTTTCTACCGTCGTCCGTTATGAACATGCTTTTCTTTTCTGTAGTCATAATTCAGGGCCGAGGAGATTGGATTGCATACTTGTTTGGATTTCTTTGTACTGCGCAAGTTTATGGCGGGTTCAGCCAAAAATCAAGCGAAAACATTCGCAATCAAAGGTCCGGTAACATACCAGCCAGAGGTGTAGCGCAGCGAAACCCCTGGATTGAGCCACCTTCTCCACCAAGGTCTGAAGGACCGCTACTATTTTGCTTCCAAGTGATGTTTGTTCCGGGCCTTCGGCCCTTGATCGTTTCCCGAAGCACACCTGGGGCGACGTCTCTCAGAGTTCGCAATACAGGCCGTCGTAGGAAAGGTTCTTGCAGGGATATCGCCAGGTCAACGCTTCCCCTTCTATTAATGCGTCCGCCTTTTCCGGACCCCAGGTGCCCGCAGGATAGCCATAGAGAGGAATACTCTCGTCGTTTTTCCAGCCTTCGATCACCGGGGCCAGGAACTTCCAGGCTTCCACGACCTCATCCGTTCGGGCAAACAGGGTGGCGTCACCTTGGATGGCATCATAGATCAGCCGTTCATAAGCCGAAGGAATCCTTCGATCGGTCAGATCGGAATAATGGAAATCCATGGCGACGTTTTGCACCCCGAAACCGGCGCCGGGAACTTTCATTCCAAATTGGATCAACATCCCCTCGTCAGGCTGTATTCTGATCACCAGCTGGTTGCCGTTGGTTACTGCCGGAATCCGGGAAAACAGGAAGTGAGGAGTCGGCCGGAAATGAATGACGATCTCGGTCACCCGCGTCGGTAGCCTTTTACCCGAACGGATGTAAAAAGGTACCCCGCCCCACCGCCAGTTATCGATATAAAACTTCAAGGCGGCATAGGTTTCTGTCGTCGAACGGGGATCGACCCCCTCCTCTTCGCGATAGCTTTTCACTTTCTCGTTCTGAATGGTGGATGACAGGTATTGTCCGCGAATGGCATAGTCTTTTACCTCTTCCGCTCTGAAGGGTCGTATCGCCTGGAAAATCTTGAGGATTTCGTTGCGGATAGCCTTGGATTCGACAGAAGAAGGCGGCTCCATAGCAGTGAAGGCAACCAATTGCAACAGGTGATTTTGTACCATGTCGCGTAAGGTACCCGACTGGTCGAAATACCCCCCCCTTTTTTCCACCCCGATGCTCTCAGCCGAGGTGATCTCCACATGATGTATGTAGTTGCGGTTCCACAGCGGCTCGAAGATGCCGTTGGCAAATCGGGTAACCAGGAGATTCTGCACTGTCTCTTTGCCGAGATAATGATCCATACGGAACAGCTGTTCCTCTTTCCAATCGGCCAGCAGCAGATTCTTCAATTCCACGGCAGAGGCCAAGTCATGTCCGAAGGGTTTTTCGATGACGAGTCGCTTCCACCCGTCCTCCTCCCGGTTCAACTGGGACGATGCAAGAAGCCGCGGAATGGTTCCATACAGGACAGGCGGAGTCGAAAGGTAAAATAGGTTGTTGCCTTCGATATCAAACCGGTCTCTCAACTCCTCCAGGCGTTTTTGCAGCAAGGGGTAAGCAGCAGCATTGTCGATGGGCATCGAGGAATAAAAGATCTTCTCTATGAATCTGCCTATCAGAACAGCATCTACGTTTTCCCCAAATTCATGGATGGCCTGGGCCATTTTGTCCCGGAAGGCTTCCTCGGTGAACGGCGAACGGGACACGCCCAGCAGAACAAATTTATCCGGTAGAAGCTTTTGCACATATAGGCTATATAGGGCAGGGACCAGCTTTCTTTTCGTCAGGTCGCCCGAGGCACCGAAGATGACAAAGATGTGGTTTTTATTTTTGACCATCATAGATTTCATCCAGATTCATTGCCTTTGTCGCAGAACCAGACGTCGGCCCTATTTTCTATTATCCTTCTGTATGAGCTGGAATTCCAGCAGGATCTCGCTGTCTACCTTCTCTCCCCGGGCCAGGCGGAGTACCGTCTCCATGGCTTTTCGCCCCTGGGCAGAGGTGCTCTGGGAGATGGTGGCCGTCAGCCGTCCCTCTTGCACCGCCGCCAGAGCGTCCGGAGTGGCATCCAATCCATAAATCTTTATCTTGTCCTGCATCCTGGCATCCTCTACCGCCTTGAGCGCTCCCAACGCCATACCATCGTTGTTGGCCACGATCGCATCGATACGCGTGCCGGTCTGCAGCCAGTTTTCCACCAGTTTCAGGGCTTCATCGGTGTTCCAGTTGGCCGACTGTCCGAAGACCACCTTGACCTCGGGATAGTCCTTCAAGACCTGCCGGTAGCCTCGGGTACGTCCTACCTGGGCATCCGATCCCATCGGTCCGAGCAACAAAGCCACGTTGCCTTTACCACCGATGGCCTCCACGGCGGTTTTCATTTCCAGTCTGCCGCCGTCCTCATTGCTGACCCCTACGAAGCTGGAGGCAGCCTCCGGCTTGCCTATCCTCTGATTGATCACTACCACAGGGATGCCGGCCCGTCTGGCGGTTTCTATCGCCGGGACGAGGCCCTCCACCGATGCCGGCTCGATGATCACGCCGGAAATCCCCTGGCTGACGGCCGATTCGAGCTGTCCTGCCTGCCTGGCAGGATCCTTTTCCCCATCATACACCGTCAGCTCCACACCCAACTCCTGAGCTTTAGCCCTGACTGCATCAGACATTTCAATAGTAAAGGCGTTGGTCCGATGGCTCATGAACAGGCCGTACCTCTTGACCTGAGGCTTTTCCTCCGAGGTGCAGGCGGCGGCAAGGGCCAGTACAGACAGCATAAACGATATTCGCCAGATCCGGTATTTCATTTTACAGGTTCCCTTTATGGAAGGAGAAACAGATAACTTTCATGCCCCCGCTTTGTTTTTGCGGTCCAGGAGCACGGCCAGAACAATGATGGAGCCTTTGATAATCAGTTGAAAGTGAGAGGAGATATTGAGAATATCCAGCCCGTTACCGATCACGGCGATCAGCAGGGCTCCGATGACCGCTCCATACCATTTGCCCGCCCCCCCGGACAGGCTGACTCCTCCGATGATGACGGCGGCAATGGCATCGAGCTCATAGCCGGCCCCGGCAGTGGGATTGCCGGAAATCAGCCTGGAAGCCAGCAACAGCCCGGCCATTCCGGCTAAAAAACCGGAGATGGTGTAGACCGCAAGCTTGATGTGTCCGACATCGACGCCGGACACCCGGGCGGCCGTCTCGTTTCCGCCGACGGCATATACTCTGCGGCCAAAGACCGTGCATGTAAGGACAAAGGCGCCGAGAAGAGTGACGGTCAGAAAATAAATCACCAGATGAGGGATTACGCCGAAGAGAAATCCACCGGAGACTGCCTCGAACTGCCTGCTTACACCAAAAACCGGCTGACCATGGGATGCGAGCAGTGCCAGTCCTCTGACAATGGTCATGGTGCCCAGGGTTACGATAAATGGCGAGACTCTCCCGTAGGCCACACCGGCGCCGTTTACCAGTCCGACAGCCGAGCCGGTCAGACCGGCGAGAAAGACGGCGACCGGCAATGGATATTCGCCGGGATGGGAAAAACCGGCGGCCACCACCCCCGACAGAGCCACGATCGAGCCGACCGAAAGGTCGATGCCGCCGGAAAGGATCACGAACATCATGCCGATCGCCAGGATACCGTTGATGGATGCCTGTTTCAGTATATTCACCAGGTTGACCGGTCTGGCAAAGGCATTCGGCGAGAGGATCATGAGTATTCCCAGGAGCAGGAGAAAGGCCAGCAGGATGCCGGATTCGCGCAAGGGAGGAACAGGCCATTTTGTCCGAAAGATTCGAATCATATATTGTCACCGCGGGAGGATGAAGCATAACGCAGAATAACCTCGGGGGAGAATTGAGAGCGAGGCAATTCTCCGGTCAACCTCCCCTCCGACAGAACGAGGATGCGGTCGGAAAGAGCCATAAGTTCCGGGAGTTCCGAGGAGATCAGGATGAGGGCCTTGCCGGCTTTTACCAACTCACCCAGCAGAAGATAGATGTCCGTCTTGGAGGCTACATCGATTCCGCGTGTAGGTTCGTCCAGAAGAATGATTTCCGGATCGGTATACAGCCATTTGGATAGAACCACCTTCTGCTGGTTGCCGCCGCTCAGGACGGCTACCGGCGTGTGACATGAGCCGGCCTTGATCTTCATGTTAAGGATGGTCTGGTCCGCCACCTGGGATTCCCGCCGGTTGTCGATCAGGCCAAAACGGGCCAACCGGGCGATTCCCGCCAGGGTCAGGTTCTCCTGAATGGTCCCCTTGAGGTTCAGTCCGCTTTCTTTGCGGTCTTCCGTGAGGAGGGCCATCCGGTTTCGTATGGCTTCCTTGGGATGCCGGGAACTCACCCGTCGACTCTTTATATATATTTCTCCCGAGGTCGGCCGGGTCATTCCGAAAATGCACTCGGCAAGCTCGCTTCTTCCGGCACCCATCAGACCCCCGATTCCAAGTATTTCACCGGCATGGAGCCGGAAGCTGACGTTATCGAAATGCCCGTGCCGGGACAGATTTCTGACCTCCAGAACCACTTCCCCAATGGGGACCTCTACCTTGGGAAGAAACTCTCCGATTTCCCGACCGACCATCTTCCGAACCAGAGTATCCCGATTGATTTCCGATTTGGGAAAGGTACCGATCCAGTTACCGTCACGAAGCACGGTGATACGATCGGCGATGCGGAAGATTTCCTCCATCTTGTGAGAGATATAGAGAATGGCAACTCCCTGTTCCCGCAAACGATCGATCTGCTGAAACAGCCTTTCCGCTTCCCATTGGGTGATGGCAGAGGTGGGCTCATCCATAATGATGACCTGGGAGGAGATAGAGACCGCCTTGAGAATCTCAATCATCTGGATCTCGGCCACACTCAGATTGCGCATCCATTGCCTGGGACTGATCGACAATCCGAATTGCTGCAGGAGTTCGGCAGTACGGCGGAGCTGCGCTTGCCGGTCTACCAGGATCCGGCCGCCCAGTTTTCCTCGTCGGATCTCCCTTCCGAGAAAGAGGTTCTCGGAAACATCCATGTCCGGAACTGGATTCAATTCCTGATGAATCATGGAAACACCACAAGCAATGGCTTGACCGGGATTGCGAAAGATGACCTTGCGCCCATGCACCCTCACTTCACCCTCGTCGGCGGAATGAATCCCCATCAGGATTTTCATCAGGGTGGATTTGCCGGCTCCGTTCTCTCCCACCACGGCATGGACTTCTCCCCGTTTTGCCTGGAGGGTAATGTTTTTCAATACGGGAATCCCGGCAAAACTCTTGCTGATATGATTCATCTCCAAAACGGGATCTTCCATAGGCATGCCACCTTGACGGTGGAGTTTACAGAACACAGATCACAAAATCAAGGGGAGATGGCGATATGTCTTGACAAAAACACCCATTTTGCCTATAAGCATAATTACGGGGAAAATTTTTCTACGTTCGATCCTAGGCCCGCCTTTTTTATATGCATTGTTATGGGAATCCATATAAAAAAAACAACCAATGTCAGAAAGGGGGAAAACCATGAAAGTATCTTGTCGGGAAGTTTTCATTTTTACCTGCATCTCGGCAGTAGTCCTGGGTTGCATCGGTATGGCGTCGGATCCGCCGGGTTCCAGCGGCGTCGGGCGTGGTCTTTATTACATGACGACCTCGCAATACGACGAAGACAACGACGGGGTTTTTGATACCTTCTCCACAAGCACACATTTCTATGATCATCGGGGCCTGAGGGTATTGGTGATCACGAAGACCAACAGTGACAGTGATCCCGATATCGACCTGGAGAACAGGACCACCTTCACTCACGACCGGCATGGCAACATGCTGACTGTACTTCAGGAAATCGATCCTGACGGGGACGGACCGGACACATTCCACAACCAGTCCACCACCGCATACACGTATGGTCAAAGGGATCTCGTCATGCAAATCGTCAATGACAGCAACTTATATCCGGGCCCGGCCATCCACGTCGTCAGCGACTACACGTACAACAAACGCGGTCACCTGGTCAGTATCAGCTCATTAAGAACTTACGAGACGGGAATCGTCGCCACCACCACAACCCGGACCAACAACGCACAGGGGAATGCCCTGGTCGAAGTCATAGAATCGGATAACGGCAACGACGGCAGTGTGGAGCAGGTCAGCACACGATACTCCACATGGAATCCCCGTTTCGATGTACCTCTGACAACCCGCATGGAGATTGATTTCCTTGCCGACGGCAGCATCGATTACGTCCAGGCCACAACCAATGAATTCAATGCCCGGGGCTGGCGTATCAAGGAAACAATCGAAACCGACACCGACAACGACGGCACTGCGAATAACGTCCAGGTTACCACGTTCGAATACGACCAAAGAGGCAACATTGTCGGAAGAATCGTCCTCCGCGACTTGAACAATGACGGTGTCTTCGACAATAAAACTGTCATGCAATTCTACTACTAGGAATGCCGGAAGAGAGCAGCAATCCAAGGCAGGTTCCCTAACGGATCCTGCCTTTTTTCACTTCCGCGTACGGGCTGGACCTGTGCAGCGATGGGATCTCGTCACTCCCCGGCGCGTTTCATGGCGAAGGGCCGCCTATTTCCGCTCTTTACCCTTACGGAATACTTTGGGGAGGAGCACTCGACACACCAACTTGCGGAAGGGATTCAGAGCGAACGACATGCCTGCAAGGCTTCGTCCGCATTCCGCGCAGGTGGTCTGGTACCAGGAGAACCCTGCCCCACACCCGGGACATGACCAGCGGGAATGCTGTGCCGCATGCCAGGCATTCGCCCCTTCATGCCGGATTGTTTCCAGGCTGGCAGCGGCTTCGCGTATGTGCGGCAACAGCTTGGATACCGATTGCCATTTTTTATACTCCCTACAGGGATAATCGGCACATTCCACGCAATGCTCTATCCCCCTGCCGATCGCGCAATCACGAAACCTGCATATGCGGCAACCTGCGTAAACTGCATCGGATTTGCAGCCTTGACAGGCAAGCTCCGTCTGGGGCACACCCTCAAAACAGGCAATGAATGCATCCTTTTTTCCGGTCTCTCCGTGCACCAGAATGGAGCAGGCACCGCACCAAATACCGCAGTAGGTGTCACCATAGTCCGCCATAAGACCCTCCAGAAAGCCGTGTCATCCTCCGACCAGCTTGTTCCCATCAGTTATACGTGTATGGATTATTTTCCACAAACCGGAGTAAAACAAGACACAAGGGCAAGCGCAAGGATCGCCCTACCAATTCCGGTTCATCAGGGGCAGAAAAATTCGCCGAAGTGAAGTTGAGGTAGTGGAACTGCCTGCAGATGAAGAAGTGCTGGTAGTGGAACTGGTAGTCGTAGATGTGGTGGAAGTGGTACGCAGCGAGCTGGTAGTCGAAGTCGTACTGGTTGTCGACGTACTGCTGGTGCTGGGGGGTACCGTCGTTGTCGTAGAAATCAAGGGAATGGCAAGATGAGCCACGGTACCGATGGAAGCCTGGATGTTACCGGTCAGATAATTCAGGTTCAGCGTCTCCACCGTGTCCTCGGGAGTATGATAGTTCGGATTGTATTCCTCCCATTCGTCCTCGAAGGCGGTGATTCCGGCCATCCCCTGATTCCAAAATGGTATGATATCGAAATCCTCCCAGGCCAAATCTTCGTGCGGGCGGACAGTCGCTTTGACTCTTTGGTTCAAGTTGCCGTATGTGGCTATCACCTGAAGGAATACCTCCGTGATGGCGATGTCCTGTGAATAGCCATTCATGGCCTTGGGTCGGGTATAGAGCGTCAGGGCTCCGTCCGCATTGTCGTCCCAGCCGATCATATCCATATTGTAAACGGCGACAACGGATTCCTGCATCTGTCTGCATCTCCGGGAATAAGCCTTGCTGCCATAGAGTCCATCCTCTTCGCCGGTGAGAAGAAGGAAGCGAATGGTACGTTGGAAAGCCATGGCGGAGAGATGCCGCGCGGCCAGTATTACCCCCACCGATCCGCTGGCATTATCGTCTGCGCCCGGAGCCACCATCCGGCGGGGCATATCGTCGAGATGGGCTGTGACTAGAACGATCTGTTCCGGATGGGTCCGCCCGCGAAGCTCTCCCACGACATTTCTTCCGGATAGAAATCCCTGGTTCCATTCCTGATAGCTGACCGTCAACGGCAGGGTTTGGAACGATTCGTACATGTACTGGGTGGCCTTGGTCAGATAAGGATTGGTATAGGTAGAATTTCGTGTGGTCATGAGAAAGGACTGGCCACCGATGATCAGGGGACTTCTGCCTGTCAACCCCGCCATAAGGGAAAGAACATCGGCGGTTTGCACACGGGCAAGGCTTTCCGCCAGCGACTGATTCCGTACGAACGGAAAGGTAGAATCCGTGTTCTCTGCCTCTATATACCGGGAAGGACCAGGGGTGGGAAAATAGGGACCGGGCGTCCCGGACGATGGAACGATGGTCCATGCCGCCCATCCGGAAAACAGCAGCAAAAAGGCCAGGAACTTACGGGAAATCAGCCGGAAAAGAAGCAAGGAATGCTTCTCTCTTCCTCCACGCTTTGGAAAGGGTGCAGCCCCATTTTTAGCCGGAAATATTTTCATCGGTTCCCCTGACAGGAAATCATAGCGGATACGATCGGCGACAGGCAAATGAATTTCCGTGTCCTTCGTTTTCTGCTTCCCGAAAGGATGTAACCGCTTTCTATTTTTCACCCGGGCCCATTGACACCCCGGTCATAACTCCCTAATATCATAGAAATGAATTCGTTTGTGCCCGATATATTGGAAACCTTTTTCAAGGAGGACAGAGCATGTCGTCATCTTTAAACCTGACCCGCAGGGAATTCGTTCAAGCCACGACCGCGGGTACCGCAATTATTGCCGGGGTTCCGTCCGTGTCCGCTCAGAACAAACCGGTTACACGTTATTGTATTGTCGGTGTCGGTTCCCGTTCCTACATGTACCAAATGGCCATCCAGCGCACTTATAAAGAATTTTCCGAATTGGTAGGTGTCTGCGATACCAACGAAGGCCGTATGAAGGAAGCCCAGGCTTTCGCCAAAAACTCAGGAAGGCCGGAACCCGCCATTTACGCCGCAGCCGACTTCCATCGCATGCTGGACGAAAAAAAGCCGGACCACGTCATCGTCACGACGATTGACGGATTTCATCATGAATACATCGTCGCAGCGCTGCAAAAGGGGTATTCGGCCATCAGCGAAAAACCGATGACCATCGACGAAAATAAATGTCAGCAGATCATCGATGCCCAGCGCAAATCGGGCAAAAAACTACGAGTGACTTTCAATTACCGCTATTCCCCGCCGAGAACGCAGGTCAAGGATCTGCTGATGTCGGGAACCATCGGCGACGTCCTGTCGGTGGATTTTCACTGGATGCTGAACACCTTTCACGGGGCCGATTACTTCCGTCGCTGGCACAGCCAAAAACGTTTTTCCGGGGGATTGATGGTACATAAAGCCACGCACCATTTCGATCTGGTCAACTGGTGGCTGTCGGCCATACCGGTTTCCGTCATGGCAACCGGCAAGCGTGATTATTATCGGCCGGAGATGGCTAAGCGCATCGGACTGCAGAGCCATCACGAACGCTGCCACACCTGTCCGGAAAAAGATAAATGTGGTTTTGCCATGGATTTGGCTAAAAATCCGCAAATGAAAAGGATGTACCTGGACCAGGAAAAGTACGACGGCTATTTCCGCGATCGCTGTGTATTCCGTCCCGATATCGATATCGAGGATACGATGAATGTCCTGGTGAAATACAATACCAGTGTTACCATGAGCTATTCTCTTAACGCCTTCAACGCCTGGGAAGGTTATTACGTCATCTTCAACGGCACCAAAGGCCGCCTGGAACATAAGATGGAGGAACAGGTCTACGTCTTCGGTGACGGCTCGGTACCGGGGGCCATCAAGGGCGACGGCACCTATATACGCATCTATCCGCTACGTGATCCCGCCTATGCGGTCGATGTCTGGACCGGTACCGGTGGACATGGTGGGGGCGACAAGGTGATGCTGGACGAAATTTTCCTGCCGGAAAAGAAGGAAGACAAGTACATGCGCGCCGCCGACCAGCGCAGCGGTGCCTACTCCATCCTGACGGGAATTGCTGCCAACCACTGCTTCAAGTCCGGTAAAGAAATTGTCATTGCCGATCTGGTAAAGAACATCGGCATGCCCGACTATCCTACCATGCCCAATCATACCGACTCGTTGCCCATGCCCGCCGTGAGGCGAATGGGAAGAGGCTAGGCGCCGATTCGCATCCGAAACCCAGGACAGCCACCTCCCACCTCACGGGGAGAGTGGCTGTCCTGCCTGTTCACTTTTCATATTTTCGAGGTGATTCCATTGCTTTTGCCGGCAGGATGCCGGCGCTCCCGGCACTTTTTGTGAGTTCATCCTGGGTGGCAGAGCGGGAAGGACCCGAGGTGTACACAGAGACTGGCACCTCTTGACAAGAGGTCGTCTGGCCCTTTACCATTCGTTCCCGTTGAAAACATAGAAAAGGAGAGGCAGCAATGATTGTTCAAAAGTTCGGCGGCACGTCCGTACAGGATGCCGCGGCCATGCGGCGCGTGGCCTCCATCGTGCAAAAATCGCTAAACCGTCAGGTACTGGTTGTACTCTCCGCCTGTGCCAAGGTTACCAATACCCTGCTGGATTTAGCCAAAACAGCTGAGAGCGGGAACACCGCCGAAGTCCGTTTGACCATCGAGAGCCTGAGAAACCGACATTGGCAGCTGGCCAAGGAATTGATCGGGGACACCCACCGACTTTCTCCTCTCGAAGAAAGACTGAATCAATGGTTCCATCGCCTGGGGACCTTCAGTAACGCCATTACCGTTACCAAAGAGCTGACCCCGCGTGCCAAAGATTATATTGCCTCTTTCGGGGAGAGATGCTCCTCGCTGATCTTCAACGGCTACCTACAATCGCTGGGAATTCCCAGTGCGCTCATCGATTCCCGCCGGTTCCTTATCACCGATGCCTCATTTACCGTTGCCGTCCCCCTACTGGATCGTTCTCAGACAAAAATGGAGTCCGAGGTATTGCCACTCTTCTCCCGTCATTCCTGCATCGTCACCCAGGGTTTCATCGGGGCCACCGAGGATGGATTGACCACGACCATCGGGCGCGGAGGATCGGATTACTCGGCCGCCATCTTCGCCTCTTTGCTGCAGGCCGAGGAACTCCAGATATGGACCGATACCGACGGGATTCTTACCGCCGATCCGACCATCGTCAAAACCGCCAAGAACATCAAGACCATGACCTTCGACGAGGCGTCGGAACTTGCCTACTTCGGTGCCCGGGTCTTGCATCCGAACACCATTCTTCCCGCGGTGCAAAAGCAGATCCCGGTCAGGGTGCTGAATTCTCATCGCCCCGACTCATCCGGAACCCTGATCATTCAAAAGCCGGCGGCACCTCCCCGGAACGCCGTCAAATCGATTGCCTACAAAGAAGGGATCACCCTCATCAACATCGTTTCCACCCGGATGTTCATGGCCCCGGGATTTTTGGAAAGCATATTCGATGTCTTCCATAAACACCAAACCGTCGTTCATACGGTCGCCACTTCCGAGGTGAACGTATCGGCCACCATCGATACCGTCCGGAACCTGAATGAAATCGTCGAGGAGCTCCGTGTTTTTTCCACGGTGACCGTCAGCAACTCCAAGGCCATCGTATGTGTCGTTGGCGAGAACATGAAAAACATTCCCGGAATTACAGCCGGGGTTTTTCGGGCTGTCGGGAATACCAGTATCGACATGATCTCTCAAGGAGCTTCCGATATCAATCTGAGCTTTGTTATCGACGAAGACAAGGTGGAGGCCACCATCAATCGCCTCCATGATGAATTCTTCGTCGACGCCGCCGACCGGGTGGATCTGTTCGACTCTTCTTCTCCGGAAAATACAGGAAGCTGACGTTGCCGCAAATGCCTTAAGGATCCATCCCATTCTCTCGGCGGAGCCTTTCGATTGCCGCAGCGGGATGCGGCTGTCCCGGACTTGACAGAACTCAGGAGCATGCCTCCGTATCAGCGAGGGAGACACACTTTTCCGCCGCTTCTACGGTTTGGGCCATCAGGGTGGCGATGGTCATCGGTCCCACACCTCCCGGGACGGGGGTATAAGCCGCACATCGATCCACAATCTCTTGTAAGGCTATGTCTCCGATGCCCCCAGGATGATACCCGGCATCGATCACTACCGTCCCATCGGCAATCCAATCTCCGCGGATGAATTCCGGTTTCCCCACAGCCCCGACTACGATCTCCGCCCTTCGGACCAGATCGGGCAGTCCCTGCGTACGGGAATGACAAATGGTCACGGTTGCATGCCGATTGAGAAGCATCATGGCCATGGGTTTTCCCAGGATGGGGCTGCGCCCGACCACCACGGCATGTTTGCCGCGCAAGGGTATCTCATAATGATCCAACAGCCGCATAATGCCGGCCGGCGTCGCCGATCCGTAGGCCGGCTCCCCCAGCGCCATTCGGCCAAACCCCAGACTGGTGACACCGTCGACGTCCTTCTCCAGACGGATTCGGTCAAAACATTTTCGTTCATCGATCTGCGAAGGCACGGGATGCTGCAATAAGATCCCCTGCACCCGCGGATCGGCATTCAGGGCATCGATTTCCGACAGCAACTCCTCCGTGGTGGTAGACTGGGAGAGCAATACCTTCCGGGATTCCATTCCGATCCTTTGACAGGCATTCCCTTTCATCCTCACGTAAGTGGCCGATGCCGGGTCCTCGCCGACAAGGATCGTGGCTAAGGCAGGAATTCTCCCCCGATTACGATTTTTCAACTCCGCAACCCGCACAGCCAGATCCTCTTCCATTTTTCTGGCCAGCATTTTTCCATCCAGCATCAAACTCATTTTGTTCACTCCCGTCGACTTTACTTTCTGATTTCTGTTATCCCTGACGAAGCGGTAAAAAGTCGAAAATCATACTGTGTGGTTTTTCCTAATGCCCATTGGACGGACGTTTCAGTCACAGACAAGAATGTCTGTGCCACTTTTTACCGCTTCGTTATCCCTGCCTTTGCCGTCTATATCGTTTGCCCTATGTAGTCAGGGCCTGCTGTATTTCTTCCCGGACTCGCGGCTCTTCTTCCGTCTCCAGGGCCTTTTCCAGCGCCACTTTTCCCTGCACACCTGCTATCCTTCCCAGGGCCCACGCCGAATAGGCCCGAATCTGCGGATTGCCATGGGTAAGCGTATGGCAAAGCGGTTCGGCGGTCTTTTCCGTTCCCCTGTTACCCATGGCAATGATGGCGTTGCCCAGAAGCGCTTCCACCCCGGCCCTGTTGGGGAAGGAACCGAATATCTTTAGGAAATAGTCGCGATCGCCGGTGAGAAGAGGAATGAGCTCCGGTGAGGTATCGATGCTTTCCACCTCTACCGGGTATGCCTTTCTGGGAACAAGCTTATGATTCCTGGGGCAAGCCTTTACACATTCGCCGCAACCGAAGAGACGATTCTCCTGCTTTTCCCGCAGATGGACCGGTATGAATCCTCCCCATAACCATGACGTAATACACAATTCCCTTTTCACCCGATACGGTTGCTGGATGGCTCCTGTCGGGCAGGCCTTCATGCATCGTTCACAGTTGCTGCAGTCGGAAAGATGGACATCCAACTCCTCATATTCCAGAGGTGCATCGGTGACCAGGGTCACGAACATCATGCAGGATCCGTAGTCCTCGGTGACGATCAGCGAGTTTTTGCCATATTTCCCGATCCCCGAACGGACAGCGGCCATCTTGTCCGGTATGCGGTAATTCGGATTGGCCACGACTCGATACCCCTGACCCTCTAAAAATTCGCGGATGATTCCGATGTAATAGTTCTCCATGGCAGTAAAAGCCCTCAGGCTATAGCCATGGGTAAATCTGCCTTTCGGATTTTCCTTATCCTGAGGCTGGTCTGCGATAGCCTCCTTCATATAAAAGCCTGTTACCACGATCGATTGAGCTTCCGGCAGTATCTCCCGAGGATCGATGACAGTCTCTGTTTCGCCTTTTTTGACAAACGGTTTGGCAGAGGTAATGCCGAGGAGATCGATCCCGCGGGACAAGGCATAATCTTTCAACTGGGTGGTCCATGTTTTCATATCCATACTGAATCGTCCCTGTTTCTATTGTCCGTTTTGGATCGTATGCATTTTACTAAAGAACCATGGCATTTTCCTTCCCTTTTTTACCAGGTGACGGAAAGATCCGATTGGGTTTACAATTACCGGCAGGCAGGAAGGCCGCGATAAAAATCGATATCCTATTCTATAGCCCTGAGCGCGACGTTATGCACAGTTTAAAACCGAACCCAATCCTTATGGTCTGTTTATCAGCCGTCTGCCTATATATTGTTTCGGTTTTTGGCAAAGGAGAGGAACGATACGAGATACGCGGCAGGATCTCCCCGCCCTTGGCGGCAACGGTTACCCTACACGGAAACACGGTCCCTTTTCAGATGACAGTCCAAACCGGCCCCAACGGCAAGTTCCGTTTCAAGAAGGTGCCTCCTGATGTCTATGAGATTTCCATTCGCCACCCGCGGCATGAGGAACATCGCTCTTCGGTACATGTAGGGGACAAAACCGCCGACTCCAAGGGAAGAATCGAGGTTCTGCTGAAGATGAAGCCGGAACGTTCCGCCCCGGAAACGATGACTACCGTCAACGTCAAAAACCTCGCCATCCCCGACAAGGCATGGAAAGAGTACCAACGAGTACAGAATTGCCTTTCGCAAAATAACAGTGCCTGTGCCATTGCCCACCTGGAAAAAGCAGTGAAGATTGCCCCCCAATTTACAGCTGCCTGGAACCATCTGGGGACCATAGCTCATCAAAGCCAACGATACCCGGAGGCTCTGCAGTATTTCCAGAAGGCGCGGGAAACGGATCCGGAGGCCTATTACCCGCTGGTAAACATGGGCGGAACCCTGATACATCTGAATCGGCTGGAGGAGGCCCGGCAATGCAACGAACAGGCCGTGTCTTTGCGCCCGGATGATCCTCTGGCTCATTCTCAGCTGGGACTGACCTACATGGCGCTTGGCCGGAACGAACCGGCACTTAAAAATCTGCTGGAGGCTGAGCGGCTGGATCCCTCCTATTTCACCCAGCCGCAGCTGTGGCTGGCGGAGATTTATATGCGACAGGGAAAGCGCAAGATGGCCATAGAAAAGCTGGAAGACTTCTTACGTTATCACCCCAATTCTCCGGATGTGCCGAAATTTCGATCTGTTTTAGCCAAGCTCAAAGCAGACGCCAAGCAGGATTGATAGGAACCATGGGTATTATGGGACTTATGAAAGCGGTTAGGTATGGGAAAGAGAGGAAGATATGATGCTTTTTCACCGGTTTTCCGGATGCTTCGGATTTTTACTTATCACCGGGTTGCTGACCGGTATCCTGGCAGCAGGGCCCACTTCTGCCGTTACCAAGGACCTTCCGGCGCACCCCCGCATCCTTTGGCTTTCGGGTGAGGAAAAAGCCGTTCAGCAGATGATCGAAACGGATGCAGTCTGGAAGGAGGTCCATCGACAGGTCCTCTCCGAGTGCGAAACCATGTGCGATAAGCCGCCGGTGGAAAGGGTGAAAATCGGAATACGTCTTCTGGACAAATCGCGGGAATGCCTGCGGCGCGTCCTCTTTCTTGCCTACGCCTGGCGTATGACCGGAGAAGAAAAATTCCGGCAACGGGCTGAAAAGGAGATGCTGGCTGTGGCTGCCTTCAGCGACTGGAACCCTTCCCATTTTCTGGATGTAGCCGAAATGACAATGGGCATGGCGATCGGATATGACTGGCTCCATGCCGTTCTGCCGGAAGCCTCGCGATCGGCCATCCGGGAAGCGATCTGCAAGAAGGGCCTGGAACCCTCTCTGGAAGCACGTTACAGCAACTGGACCAAAGCCTCTCACAACTGGAACCAGGTATGCAATGCCGGACTAACTTTCGGGGCCCTGGCCTTATGGGAAGAGACATCCGTCCCGGCCCGACAGATTGTGGATCGGGCTCTGGAAACCATCGTTCTACCCATGGCGGATTATGCCCCGGACGGCGCTTACCCTGAGGGTTACAGCTACTGGGGTTATGGCACTACCTTCAACGTTCTGTTGCTGGCAGCGGTGGAGAAGGCCTTCGGTACGGATTTTGATTTATCGGCCAAGCCGGGTTTTTTACCGACTTCCGATTATCTGAAACATATGACCGGCCCCAGTGGCCAGTGCTTTAATTACTCCGACAGCGGCAGTGGCGGCAGCCTGCAGCCGGCCATGTTCTGGTTTGCCCAGAAGCGAAAGGACCCCTCTCTGCTCTGGACGGAGAGAAAATATCTCTCGGCAGGTCACGCCGGCCAGAACGGCAAGAACCGCTTCCTGCCGGTCACCCTCTTATGGGGCGCCTCGACCGAGTGGAACCGCATTGTCGAGCCCAAGGAAACCACCTGGCGGGGAGGAGGAAAAAATCCGGTGGCCTTGATGCGATCCTCATGGACGGACCCCGATGCCATATATATAGGGGTTAAAGGCGGCTCTCCTTCGGTGAATCACAGCCACATGGATCTCGGCTCCTTTGTCATGGATGCCGGTGGAGAGAGGTGGGCCATGGATTTCGGCGCAGAAATCTATAACAACATGGAAACCGCAGGAGTCAAGCTGTGGGATATGAAACAGGACTCGGAACGCTGGAAGGTATTTCGTTACAACAACCTCGTCCACAACACCCTGACCGTCAACAATGCCCTACAATGGGTCGACGGCTATGCCCCCATTCTGTCCTCTTCGGTCAGCAGAAATTTTAAAAGCGTCATCCTCGACCTCTCCTCGGCATATAAAAGCCTGCTGTCGAAACTGTATCGGGGAATCGCCTTGCGGGAAGGCCGTTACGTGACCATCCGCGACGAGATGAATATTCCCAAGGAAAACACATTGATCCGGTGGACCATGCTGACCCCGGCTGAAGTAAGTATCCTCGGCCCGGGAAAGGCGTTGCTGAAGCAAAAAGGGAAAACACTTCTCTTTCAGGTGGAGAAGCCGACAGGCGTCAGCATAAAGACGTGGTCCACGACACCTCCCAAGCCTTATGAATCGCCCAACGCGGGAACGATACGGATCGGCTTCGAGACCACCTATTCGGCCGGGGACAGACAAAATATTACAGTTTCGCTTATACCGGGGGGCACGGGCAAGCAGCCGCTTCCGGCGACCCATCCCTTGGATCGATGGAAATAATTCCCGTTCGGAACAGCGGTCAGTCTTTCTTCCCGCCGGCAGCGGGACAGGGCAGAGTAAAATAGAAGACGCTGCCGGATCCCGATTCCGGATCGCGATAGCCGATGGTACCACCATGCATCTCCACGATGTGTTTGGCGACAGCCAAACCCAGTCCGGTGCCCTTGATCTTTTTATCGGCGTTCAGCTGGGAAAAACACTGGAAAAGAAACTGCCTTTGTTCCTGGGGTACACCGGCACCTCTGTCTTCCACGGAGATTTCTACCTGTCCGGAATCGACGAAGCGGGCCGCCACCCGTATCTTTCCGTTTTTTGGAGAAAATTTGACGGCATTGCTCAACAGATTGCCCATCACCTGCAGGATCTTGTCCTGGTCGGCAGACAATACGGTCAACGCCATCTCATCCATGAAATCGCAGAAGACCTCCACCTGTCGCTGCTGGAACAGAGGATTCAACAGGTCCACGGCATCGGACAACAGCGGCAGGATAGCCACGTCTTTTCGGCAAATGGTCATCTTGCCGGCTTCGAATTTGGCAAAATCCAACATATCGTTGATCAGTCCCAACATCTTTTCGCAGGAGACTACGACGATCCCGCAAATTCTTTCAATCCCGGCCGCATCGGGCCTGGACTTCAGGATCTCGGCATACCCCATCACCGCATTCAGCGGGGCCCTTAGATCGTGCACCAGCATAGCGGTAAAATCGGCCTTCCATTTCAATTCATTCTCCAGCCGCAATTTTTCCAGACGTTCGGTGATGCGTATGGTTCTGCGGTGGTGGACCCAGAATAATAAGCCGAAAAGAGCGGCTAGCGCCGACAGAAGAAACCATTTCGTTTTCCAGAACGGAGGAGTGATCCTCAAACGCAGAGAGGTCCCCGTTTCGTTCCACAACCCGTCGTTATTGGAGGCTTTCACCTGGAACAGGTATTCCCCCGGCTGTAGATTGGTATAAACGGCCAGGCGCGTATCGGCATCGGTGGTGATCCAGTCCGGATCCAATCCTCTCAGACGGTACGCATACTGGTTTTTTTCCGGAGAAGTGAAATCCAGAGCCGCAAACTCGAAGGAGAAGAAATAATCGCGGTAGGAAAGAGTAAGTTCCTTCGTCTCGGAGATCGGCGGGTCCAGTTTGACCTTTTTATTCAGCATACGAAAGGCGGTGAGCACAATCGGAGGTTGGTACCGGTTGTCCTGTATATCCGAGGGGAAGAAGGAATTGAATCCGTTGATTCCTCCGAAGAACATCTCCCCGGTACGGCTGCGAAAAAACGATCCGCCGTTGAATTCCTTACTCTGCAAACCGTCCTGCTCGGTAAAATTCTTAAAGATCTTCTTTTCCGGATCGAATCGGGACAAACCGTTGACCGTGCTCAACCACAGAAATCCCCGTTCATCCTCTAAAATCCCGTAGATGGAATTGCTGGGTAGGCCGTCATTGACATCAAAATGGAGGAAGGCGTTTCGTTCCGGATTGAGTCGATTCAGACCGCCGCCCCAGGTAGCAATCCATAAATTATGATGCCGATCTTCATGCAGGGCGAAAAGATAATTGTTGCTCAATCCATTTTTACTTCCTGCCCCGGCCCGATAGTGGAAAAAACGTCCGGTAGAAGGGTCGAATCTTTCCAAACCGCTGCCATAGGCGCTCAACCAGAGAACACCGGCATGATCCTGGAAAATACATCGGATCACATCGTTCCCCAGACTGTTGGGGTCCTTTTCATCATGACGGTAACGGGTAAATTTGCCGGTCTTCCGATCCAAACGGTTGAGTCCGCCTTCGTGGGTTCCTATCCATAAATATCCCTGACGATCCTCCAGGATGGAACGTATGTCGTTGTGACTGATGCTGTCGGGATTTCCGGGATCGTGTCGATAGGCAGTAAATTCCTGCTTCTGCCGGTCAAAACGATTCAGGCCGCCGCCGTTGGTCCCGATCCACAGCATACCGGTACTGTCGGCGTAGACCAGACGTACGTAATCGCTGCTTAGGGATTTCGGATCTCCGGAGCGATGGCGGTAGTGCGTATAGCGGTTCGTTTTCCGGTCAAAACGGTTCAGACCGCCGCCATGGGTGCCGATCCACAACACACCGGATTCTTCTTCATGAATCGACCAGACAATGTTGTTGTTGAGGCTGTTGCCGTCCTGCGGATTGGAACGATAGTGGTTAAACCACCTCTTGGTGATCTTATTGATTCCGCCTCCGTAGGTCCCCACCCATAGAACTCCGGAACGGTCCTGACGAATCGTTCGAATCTCGTTACGACTGAGGCTCTGCGGATTCTGCGGATCCAGTTGCAGACTTTCCGCCCGTTTGGCGGCCCGGTCCCAAAACAGCAATCCATTCCCGTCGGTACCGACCCACAAATTCCCTTCCGGGTCCGAATGCAGGGCATAAACACGGGCGGTCGACATCCAGGATGGAGTCTGAACCAAGGAAGACAAAGGGTGAAATTCGCCCGTCCTGCGATCGAGACGGAAAGGTCCCGCACCATTGGTTCCGATCCATACATTCCCTTCCTGGTCCTCGTGGATGGCATAGATCTGGTCTGCAGGTAATACCGTCGTTTCCTTCGGGTGAAGACGATAGACGGTAAAAGAATCCGTCGATCGGTCGAAGCGATGCAGACCGCCCCCATCGGTTCCGACCCACAAATTCCCTTCCCTGTCTTCCAACAGACAGCGGACCCAATTATTTCCCAGGCTGTTCGGCTTGTCCCGTTCATAGCGATAATGAACAAAAGTCTGCTTCGAGGGATCGTATCGATCCAGACCGTTCTCCGTTCCCAACCAGATCTGTCCGTAACGATCTTCCTGAATCGCCCGAACTACATTGTTGCCCAGACTGTTTTCGGACTGGGGATCATGCAGGTACCGGGTGATGGTATCCGTCCTCGGATCGAAGCGATTCAGACCGCCGTGAAAGGTACCGATCCATATATATCCGTCTCGGCTTTGGTAAAGCGACTGGACATCGTTGTGGCTTATCGAGGATGGATCGTCCGGCAAATGTCGGAAGATGCGAAAGTCATAGCCGTCGTAAAAGTTCAAACCGTCTTCCGTCCCGAACCAGAGAAAGCCGCGACTGTCCTGAAGGATGCAGGCCACGATGCTTTGTGAAAGGCCGCTCTCCAGCGAAATCCTTTCGAATTTGAAGGAGGCGGGGCCGGTCGACATCAAGGGAGAAAACCCTATGGATACAATCCAGATGCCGAAGAAAAAGCGAAAAAGACGATTCCTGATCATGCAGTGTTTCATTACGATAGAATATTACCGGAATTCGAAGGAAAGAGCGTTCCATCCGACAGAAAAAGATACGAAGAATCCAGGGAAGGGTTCCCATTTTTACAAAAGCGGTTTTCTAACGGAGATGACAGGATAGATGCTGGCACAGAATTGGGAAGAGACACTGAGTCGTTACGGACAGCAGGATCTGATCGGCTATCTACTACAAGCCGATGAGACTGTCCGCTCTGCGATCCTGAAGCAGCTGGAGCGGGTCGATCTGGAGGAGTATTTTTCGGCGTTGTCATCTCTCGAGACGACAGCCGTTCCGCAGGAGGCAATCGGGGAACCCTATCCCACTCTATGTCTCAAGGGACTAGACACCGAACATTTCGCCGCAATCGGCAAAGAGATTTTACAGGAGGGCCGTCTCGGCTTTCTCCTGGTGGCCGGCGGTCAGGGAACCCGGCTGGGCTTTCCCCATCCGAAAGGGATGTATCCGGTCGGAGTGGTCAGCAAGAGAAGCCTCTTCGAGATCCATTTCCACAAAGCACTCTGTTGCGGAAGGTATTATGGATTCGAACCGCATTTTTTCCTGATGACTTCCTCCATCAACCGAGAGGAGACGGAAAGGTTTCTGGAGGCCCATGCATTTTTTGGCTTCTCCCGCGATCAGGTACATGTCTTCGAACAGGGCGAGCTGCCGGCGGTCGACCCAGAGCACCGGTTGATCCTGGAAGACCGGGACAGGCTTTTCCGTGCCCCGGACGGGCACGGCGGCGTTCTTAAGGCACTGCACCATAGCGGGATGTTGGCGAGGATGCACCGGCAGAAAATCGAATACCTTTCCTACTTTCAAGTGGACAATCCCCTGGTGGAGATTTGCGATCCGGTATTTCTAGGCGCTCATTGCGAAAGAAAGGCCGAGATCTCCTCCAAGGTTCTGGCGAAGCGCCATCCCCTGGAAAAAATCGGGATTCCCGTCGTCAGGGGAGACCGTGCTGCGATTGTCGAATACTCCGACCTGCCTGAATCCCTGGCCCGTAAGACCGCCTCGGACGGATCCCTCTATTACAACTATGGTTCGATAGCCATCCACCTGCTCAATGTCGATTTTATCGCACGGATCGCCTCCGGAGTGCTGCGCCTGCCCTACCACAAAGCCATGAAGCGAATCCCTTATTACGATCCGCATGTAGGAAAAACGGTGCATCCATCCGAGCCCAACGGCAAGAAGCTGGAACGATTTGTGTTTGATGCCATTCCTCTCGCTCGCCAGGCGCTTTTCATGGAATGCTCACGCTCCCAGGAGTTCGCTCCGCTGAAAAACAAAGAGGGAGAAGACTCCGTAGCCACCTGCCATGCCGGGCAGAGCGCCAAGTTTCGAGAATGGTTTTCCCGCGCCGGTTTCGATACCACTGGACTGACCACATTGGAAATCTCCCCCTTCTATGCATGTTGCTGGGAGGAGTTCCGACACAAGGTCTCTATTTTTCCCCCGGCTCTGCGGGAGGGGCTTTATCTGGAATGACCTGTCCCTGTCACTCCTGCATGTGATGCAGGGCTTGAATGGCCGCTCCATACACGGCGGACCTGTCCCCCAGCTGGAAGGGTTCCACGGACAGGTTGGGCCGGGCAGCAGGAAACACGCGTACGGCCAGCCTTTCGCGTAAGGGTGTAAAAAGAACGTCGCCGGCCAGGGCAATAGCTCCACCGACCACAATCTTCTGCGGATTCAACCCATGGACGATCGAGGCGATCCCGGCGGCCAGATAATCGGCTGTCCGGGCAAAGGTCGCTATGGCCCGTTTATCTCCGGCGAGCGCCATGTCATAGATCGGTTTGACCCCCTCTTCCTGGCTAAATTCCAGTCCGAGTTCGGAAGCGGTTCTCAATATGCCTCCGGTGGCCACATAAGCCTCCAGACACCCTTGTACCCCGCAGGGGCATTGCCGCCCGTTCAGGTCGATGATCAGGTGACCGAAATGTCCGGCAATGTCCTCGGCTCCATAATGAGCGCGCCCGTTTACCATCATACCACCTCCCAGGCCGGTACCGATGGCCAATCCGACCAGATGATCGGTTCCCCGCCCCGCTCCCTGCCACCACTCCCCGCAGGTGGCGGCAACGGCGTCATTCTCCATAAAGCAGGGGCATCCGATGCGTTTCGACAACGGTTCAGTCACAGGGACATCATACCAGCCGATGTTATGCGCCTTGGTGATAACTCCCTTGCACCGATCCTGAGGTCCGGGCATACCAAGTCCCACGGCCGTACTTGACGCCTGGGCCTGATTCTTTTCCATGACCTCACAGATCAGAGAGGCCACTTCCTCCAGAATCCGTTCCGCCTGTCCGCGTATGATGGTGGATACATAGTGATAGTCGAGCAGTTTTCCCTGCAAAGTGAAAATCCCGACAGAGTAATGTGATCCGCCGATGTCGACGCCTACCAGATGTTTTATTTCCATAATTCGTTCCTCGGATTGCGCATTGGACTACCAGTAATTTCCATGATCGTACAGGGGTGCGAACTTTCCCCCGACATTCCCTTCCCATAGGAAAGCTTGATTGCCTATATTTCCACTGTCTCGCGAAGAGATACTAACGTTTCTTGTGACGAGCGTCCAGATGAACATCCTTATCCTTACCTGGGCTTAAAGGTATAATCCAATCCCTATGTTGCTGGAAAAGATCGACAAGCCAGTCCTTTGGATACGCACCCATCACCATCAGCTCAAATGGCTGCATTCCCTCTGGGCGCTGATGCTCGGATCCGGTGTCATGTTCTTTTCCCGTCACGATTTCCGCTTCATGCGCCTGGTCATCGGTTACCTTTTTTTCATCTGGGCCGCGTCGCTGGTCCTGCACTGGGAGGCTGACCGTTTAGGCATCAATGAGGAAAGGCGCCCCAAAGTACGCCGGGTTGTGCTCTATATCATTCAGAATTTTTACCATGAAATGATTTTTTTCCTTTTACCGCTTTACTATGCCAGCGTCACTTTCTCTTCGCGCAATCTGATCTTTCTGCTGCTGCTCGCCGTCTGCGCCCTGCTGGCCTCCTTCGATACCGTGTACTGGCAGTGGTTGACCCGGAATCAATGGTGGACACAGCTATTCTATTGTTTTCTGCTCTTTGCCTGCTTCCATGTCTTTTTCCCTGTTTTTCTTGGCATACGCAACAGCTACAGCATTTACCTTGCCGGAATTATGGCCGTACTGGCTCTGGTTACCCTGACACACCGGCCGGATGAATGGCGCACCGGTCATGTCGCCAAACAGCTGGGAATCACCCTGCTTTGCACCCTGGCCGGCCTCTATCTGCTTCGCGGATTCATCCCGCCCTGCCCGCTGGAATTGGCTCAGGTAACCTTTTCCACCGGTTTTCAGGCCAAGGGATTGAAGCCGGTCCATGAGGTACAGAACTCCGGAGAGATCGGCACTAACAGGACCCTCTATGTCCTTGTGGCTGTCAAAGCCCCTCTCGGTATTCAGGAAAAGGTCGCTCTGGAATGGTACGGCAACGGGAAAAGCATGCGTCAGAGCAGAATGGTGACCATGACCGGTGGGCGGAAAGAGGGTTTCCGCATTTGGGACAGCCTCCTGGTTCCGGACGATCCTGTTCTGGATTATCGGGTGGATGTGTGGACGGAAGGTGGCCAGATGATCGGCCGGGGGCAGCTCGATCGGCCCTAGCCTCAGGCCAGCTTGCGCACAAGTCTGGCCGGAAGGGTGATGACAGCCCACAACAGGGAGAACACGCCCCCAACGGCTATACCTACCAGGCGAAAGGGCAGTAACAATACCCAGACGATCGGGTATAAAACCAGGGCCAGCAGGGCCAGCGGCCAGCATAAAACCAGTAAGATACACCAAAGAATAAATTTAATCATGTACAGAAATACCGTTCGGCCACACCCCTTATTCGAGATTATTTTAGGATCGTTGGTTCTCTTTTCTTTTCCGGAATTTCTTTAACCTACGAAATAGAGGTAGACGCCGAGGATCACCAGTACTACCGCTGCCGAGGCCGACACTTCGCGCCAATCCCAACTACCCCGGGTCTTTCTACGCTCCTCTTCGCTGATCGTACCGAAAGCCAGCCCCTTGATCTTGGCATAGTCCGGCTCTTCGGTAAGGTAACTCACGGCCACCATGACCACTGCGGAGATGATGGTGATCAATACGCTGAAGTATTGAAAATAAATATTGTTGACGATCCAGAGGAAGGATCCGGGGGCATAGCCGTTCTCAAAACCGCTCAGGCCGAGTGTTACCGGCGTATCCACCAGCATACGGAAGATCCCCAGAATGAATCCGACTACGATGGCTGCCAGGCATCCCTTGGCGTTGAGCCGTTTGAAAAAGACTCCGAAGAAGAAGACAACGAAGATGGGTGGCGCCAGGTAGCCTTGAATGGTCTGCAGGTAGTTGTAAAGCCCATGGGCACCCTGAATCACCGGTATCCAGAGCAGGCTGACGAAAACCATGACACCGGTGGCGATGCGTCCGGTGTGCACCAGCTGGTGCTGCGTAGCCTTCGGTTTCCACTTCTCATACAGATCGACGGTAAAAAGAGTGGAACAGGCATTGAACACACCGGCCAAAGATCCCATCAATGCGGAGAGCAGACCGGCCACAACAATGCCTCGTATGCCCGGAGGGAGAAGGTGTTGCACCATCATGGGGAAGGCACCCTGAGCCACGGCTGGAACCGCTTTGCCATCCGGGCCGATCAGCATGGACAGTTCCGGCACTTTTCCCGATTTGGCCAGGGCGAAACAGACCAGACCGGGAATGATGAAAAGGAAAACCGGAAGAAGCTTTAAGAAGGAGGCAAAGATGCTGCCCCGCCGGGCGATTTTCTCGTTGGGGGCACCCAATGCCCGCTGCACGATATACTGATCGGTGCACCAATACCAGAGTCCTATGATGGGAGCGCAAAAGAGCATGCCCAGCCAGGGGTAATTGCTGTTGAAATACCAGGCCTGTTTCACCAGCTGCCCGGAGGCATTCTTCTCCATAACCGGAGCCCAGGTAGACTCAACACCTATGGGGCTCAGAGGTTTCCACAGGTTGAACATATCCGAACCGCAGATTTCCCTCAGCTTGTCCCACCCCCCCAACTCGTTCAGACCATACATGGTAAGCAATCCCGAACCGAGAATCAGAATCCCGGTCTGTACGGCGTCATTGTAGGCAACCGCTCTCATACCGCCCAGGCCGGTGTACAGGCCGGTCAGGACGATGACCAACACGGTCCCGATCCAGAAGCTGTTGATTTCCAGGCCGGCGATATTCAGATGAAGCTCCGGCAAGAGGGTACTGAAAACCACCCCACCGGCAAAGATACCCACGGCAATCTTGGTGACGACAAAGGTAATCAGCGAGACGATAGAGAGTACGTATCGGGAACCGACGGAGAAGCGCCGCTCCAGAAACTCAGGCATGGTGAAAACCATGGAACGGGCATAAAAGGGAACGAAAACCCATGCCAGGACCAGAAGGCACCAGGCATGAAGCTCATAATGCGCCATAGCGACACCGTCCGTACATCCCGAACCGGCCAGGCCGACGACATGTTCCGATCCGATATTGGAGGCGAAGATAGAGGCTCCGATCACCCACCAGCTCAGGTTGCGACCTGCCAGGAAGTAATCGTCGGCAGTGTCCTTGTTACGGCGAATCACCCACCAGGCAACCCCCGTCAATATGAGGAAATAACAAAGTATTACGAACCAGTCCAGTGTGGCCATAATCAGTTCTCCCGGGTATTCCCATCCATTGCAAGAATCTTGCTTTTACTGCAGTCAACCGATACGGACGATGACGGTATATGTAACTCATATTATAAAGACAAGGCAAGTCTCTTTTTTTTGTGAGGCTGGACCTGCCCCGATGTATGTTATGATTTTCCGGAAATATTCATTCGGCATTAAAACGGATAAACTGGAGGAACGGGACCGTTGACAAGCCGGAAATCGCCATGACGCCATGCAGTGAGTGAGGCCATGAAACAAAGGAACAAAGAAACTCGGCATACGGTTGCAGGGGTTGGGAGTTTTTTACCGTTCCTGCGTCGGCTGCACGAGAAAATCCGGGATACCATTTTGAATTCCTGCCGCGATGCCGATCCCAGATCCCTCTTCCGTATCGATAGCGAAGAGGAAGAGGGTGACACCATTTATGCCATCGACCGGGTCAGCGAGGACGTCCTGCTCGATCATATTCGTTTCGAAGGCATTCCGGACTCTTTTATGCTCATCGCCGAAGGAATTTCCGGTGGAAAATGCGTTTTCCCGCCGGAGATAACGGAAGAAGAAGCCGCCTGGCGGGTGATCATGGACCCTATCGACGGGACACGATGCCTGATGTATCAGAAACGCAGTGCCTGGATTCTCTCGGCCGTGGCTCCCAATCGGGGACCTGCCACCAATCTGCAGGACATTCAACTGGCCATTCAGACGGAAATCCCGGTCATGAAACAACACCTGAGCGATTCTCTCTGGGTGCAACGCGGCGGCATGGTTCAATCGGAAAGATACAACCGTATTACCGGCGAAAGGTTTCCCTTCCGCCCCTGCCCTTCGGGCAGCCGCAGCATCGAACATGGATATGCCATGCTGTCACGATTCTTTCCGGGCGCCAGAGATATCCTGGCGGAGATTGACGAGGAGATCGTAATGCAGGCCTTGGGCCCCTATAAGAAGGGAAAAGCGCATTGTTTTGAGGACCAGTACACCAGCACCGCCGGTCAGCTCTACGAACTTTTCGCCGGCCATGATCGCTTCAATGCCGATCTGCGCCCTCTCATGAATCGCATCCTCCGGTCAAGGGGACTGCACCTGGGGATCTGCTGTCATCCTTATGATATCTGTACGGAACTGATCGCCCGGGAATTGGGCGTGATCGTCACCGACGAATATGGCAATCCGTTGCAGGCGCCTTTGTCTGTGGACGCGGATGTCGCCTGGGTCGGTTACGCCAACCGGTCCATTCGTGAACAGATGGAACCGCTGTTACGTAAGGCATTACAAACTCGCAATTTGCTGGAAACGTAGTCCCGAATCAGGAGGAACCGATGTCGTTGATGGAATTAAAAGAGGAGGTTTGGAAGGCGAATCTGGAACTGGTCCGTTATGGACTGGTTATCGATACCTTCGGAAACGTCAGCGGAAGAGATCCGATCGAGCAACGGATTCTCATCAAACCGAGCGGAGTCCCCTATGACCGCATGACCCCTGACGACATGATCGCTGTCGATCTCGCCTCGGGAAAGGTCCTCGAAGGAAAATTGCGCCCATCTTCCGACACGGACACTCATCTGGAACTTTACCGAGCCTGGCCGCAAGTCATGGGAATTGCCCATACCCATTCCACCTATGCCACGGTTTGGGCCCAGGCCTGCAAAGAAATTCCCTGCCTGGGCACTACTCATGCCGATTATTTTTTCGGGGCCATTCCGGTCACCCGATGCCTAGATCCCGAGGAGATCCAATCGGATTATGAGATCAACACGGGAAAAGTCATTGTCAGCCGAGTGGAGGGTATCGCTCCGCTGCAGATGCCGTCTGTCCTGGTCGCCAATCATGGCCCCTTCTGTTGGGGCACCTCGGCCGGAGAATCCGCCCGAACGGCCTTTTTACTGGAGCAGGTGGCCCGCATGGCCTTTCTGTCGATGCAACTGCAACCGAACTGTCCGCCAATCGCCGAGGATCTGCTACGGCGCCATTTTCTTCGAAAACACGGCACCTCGGCCTATTACGGACAAAAGTAGGCAGGAAATGATAAAGGGGAGAGGCATGAGCCCTCTCCCCCGTTTCTCAAAGGAGGTGGAAAGAACGCACAGATTCTTCTTCCTTTTATACTTTATTAGATGTAAACGCTTGCTGAAAGTTGCAACTTTTGCCGATTTTTTTTTCGAATCCGACGGCGGCATCCAGTATGGAGCAGACGTCCAGAGGGGTTGCGCGAAAGCCGAACACCTGTTCCCACACCCTGGCGCCCTCCATGCACAGGTACACGGTTTGTTGCGGACGGCGTTCGCGGATCCAGGAGGAGAGTTTGCGAAACAGCTCGACACGCAGAGGACGAAAATATCTCATCTTTCCATCGAGTCCCCGAACAAACTCTCCCAGCGGCAGGGGACTGGGAGGAAATCGTTCCCGCAGGATTTCCAGCAGACCGGGAGGACAACGCAAGGCCCCCAGGCTGATCCAGACAATTCTCCTTCCATGCATGGCATCGAAAAGCATGTCGACCGTCTGCCGGTACTGTTCTTCCCATCCGGGATAATAGACCAGGGGATCGAAATGGAATCCGATCGGATATCCCCACTCGGAACAACGAATCGCCGCCTGAAGACGTTCCTCCAATCCGGCAGCCCCTCCTTCTTCCGTTCGTATCATAAACGGTGTATTCAGAGACCAGGAAATCACGGTTTTTCCCCGATGATCCAATCCCTTCAGATTGTCGATATGGACGGTTTTCGTTTTCAGTTCCAGCACAGCGTTGGTTTGCCGCGAAAACATAGGCACCAAATCAATCGACAGACGAGTGGCCGGATCCATCGCCAGGCTGTCGGTCAGTTCTCCGGTTCCGATGCGAAAAACCCGATCGCGGCGACGAGAAAGCTCCCAGGATAACTCCTCGATCATTTCCTCGGTATTGACGTATATCTGCAGCAGCGGATTGTTCAGGTAGCTTTGCAGCAGGCAATAAGAACAATCCAACGGGCAGTTGCAGGCAAAATCGACCACGTGGTACAGACAACAGGCCACGGGGTCGCAGATGCCCTGACAGGGTTTTAAGACGCGTCCCCTGTGCCGTCCCAGGTAAAGGATTTTTTTTCCCTTCTCCCGAAATAGAGGAGCGCCGGAGATTTTTTGTATCCGCTCCTCGATCGAGGACACGATTTCGCCGGGGACAGACGGATACGCCTTCCGAATTCTGTCTGTCATCGGAAACGAATCCGCTTCCGGATGGAGCCATATCTGATCGGGAACATACGTATTCTTTTCGCTCGGCATGATTGCTTCTTCCATGGTCCGAAAAGGGACCTTTCTCAGCACCGGACACCTAATTTTGCCGCCATCCGAATAAAAAAATCAGGTGACGACGTTTACATTTTTCCCCAGTCATTATACTTTTAAACCGGGCACTCACTCTTCGTTACTTGACGTAAATGTCCTAACGAATTCGAATAAGTCGGACCATTATTGGGGGATCTTATCATGATTCGAAAGACCAACTATTCTCTATGGCTCCTCCTCTGCAGCCTTCTATTACTCTTGCCGTACAATCCCGCGGCAAAGGGCAGACAGATCCCCGAATCTTCCGGTGCCCTGCCTCAATTTACCTCGGAAGGACATGTTCTCGGATTTCAGCCTTCCGGTGTGCTGGTTGCCGGGACCAGCCATGCACTCCACATCGGTTTTATCGAATCCCAAAGTACGACACCTGCTCTGCACGGAAGTAAAAACGACCCTGCAAGGGGAGCTTCCTATCGGGAGATATGGAGCGGTGTCTCCGCACGCTTCGACAAAGCCCCCGGCGCCATTCTGAAAAGCACCTATGAAATCGAACCGGGAACGGATCCGTCCTGCATCCGTCTGCATTATAATTCCCCGGTCCGTATCACCGAAGAGGGCACACTGTCCATCCTTTTACCGGACGGTGAGTTCAGAGAGTCGGCTCCGATTGCCTGGCAGATCCGGGAAGGTAAACGCGAATATGTTTCGGTGTCCTATCGGCAGTCACACCATGACGAGATCGGATTTTCCCTACCCGCTTATGATCGAAACCGGAAGCTGTTTATCGATCCCACTCTGACCTGGGTCCGTTTTCTCGGCTCCAATTGTGGCCGCACCGATTCCGGCGATGCCGTCACCGCCGACTCTCAGGGAAACGTATATGTCGTCGGAACCTCAGGCTGCTCCTGGGGAAAGGCCGTACGTACCTGGTCCGGACTGGAAGACGCCTTTATCGCCAAATACAACTCCAGCAAGGTGCTTCTCTGGACCACCTTTCTTGGATCCGTCAATCGGGATTACGGAACCGGTATTACACTGGATGCAGCCGGAAATCTGTATCTTTCGGGTTACAGCAATGCTTCCTGGGGAACTCCGGTCCGGGCTTTCTCCGGGGGATGGGACGCTTTTCTGGCAAAAATCAACGGCGATGGCGAACTGCAATGGAATACATTTCTGGGCTCCTCCAGGGAAAACGATTATGCCACAGGTGTAAATATCGATGCCAATGGCAATCTGTTGACTATCGGTTATAGCTATGAAAGCTGGGGCACACCTCTTCGTGCCCATGCAGGAGATTCCGACATATTCCTGTCTAAAATCTCCGCCAGCGGGGTTCTGGTGTGGAACACCTTCTTTGGCTCTTCCGATGCCGATTACGGAATAGCCGTCGATGTCGATCCATCGGGGAACATACTCTTGGCCGGCACGAGTTACGCCGGTTGGGGATCACCCATCCGATCTTTTACCGCCGGGTCGGGAGGCGATGCCTTTGCCGCCAAGATCAACGGCAGCGGTGCCTTGCAGTGGAACACCTTCCTCGGATCTTCCGATTACGACTATGCGAGTTCCCTTTTTGCCGACAGCACCGGGAATCTATTTCTGACCGGGTCCAGCTATGCCACCTGGGGCAATCCCATACGATCTTACAGCGGACAGGCGGATGCGTTCGTGGCCAAGCTGACCACCAACGGGGCCTTGACATGGAACAGCTTTTTGGGATCCTCCACCACCGACGAACATGGAAGGGGCATCGCCGTCGATTCCGGCGGCAATATCTTCCTGGCCGGTACCGGATACGGCTCCTGGGGTTCTCCGCTGCGGGCTTATACGGGTGATGCCGATATTTTTGTCGCAAAACTGGGGACGAACGGAAATCTGACTGGCAACACATTTCTGGGCTCTTCCAATACCGATCAGGCCAACGGAATCGCCTTGGAAGGAAGTGCGGGGGTATATGTGGCCGGCTCCGGAGATGCCACCTGGGGAACGCCGTTGAGGCAGTACACCGGAGGAGAGGATGCCGTGATGGTGAAGGTGGATACGAACCTTGCCTTGCAGTGGAATACATTCCTGGGCAACGCCAACGATGACGATACGGCCTATGCGCTAACCGTCAGCACCGGCGGTTATATTTTGGTCGCAGGAACCAGCAACACCCCTTGGGGTAATGCCCCGGTCCGGGCTTTCACCGGCCCCGGAAAGGCGGACGTTTTTGTCGCCAAACTCGACTCGGCCGGAAATCTCAGGTGGCATACCTTCCTTGGATCGGTCTTCGACGATCAAGTGGGTGGAGTCGCAGTCGACAGTACCGAAAATGTGTATATCATCGGTACCAGTTCCGCCAAGTGGAGCAATCCGAGTCAATTCACCAACGGCAATGAAGTCTTCCTGGCAAAATTGAATGGAGACGGGCGCCTTCTTTGGGAAACCTACTTCGGATCCACGGCTGCTGATTACGGAAACGCAATAACCCTGGACGGCGAACGCAACCTCTATATCACCGGGGTCAGCAATGCCGCCTGGACAGCCAACTGTCTTATGCCCAGAACTTACACCGGGGGGGCAGAAGCGTTTGTCGCCAAACTCAATAATTCCGGGGCTTTTCAGTGGCTTACCTTCCTCGGTTCCTCCAGCAATGATACGGGGAGGGCGATTATCGGCGACCCTGCAGGCAACATCTACGTAGCCGGCGACAGCACCGGTAGCTGGGGATCTCCCATACGAGCCTATACGGGCGGCCGGGATGCCTTTGTAGCCAAGATCGGCGCCGGCACCGGAGCCCTGCAGTGGAACACCTTTTTGGGCTCTTCGAACTACGACGACGGATACGCCATCGCTTTAGACGGCAGCCGCAATATCTTTGTCGGAGGAGAGAGCGAGGCATCCTGGGGTTCTCCGGCACGAGAGTATGCGGGCATCGGGGATGCCTATGTCGCCAAGCTCAACAATAACGGGGCCTTACTGTGGAACACCTTCCTTGGCTCCGCTTCGACGGACTGGGTAGAAGGTCTTGCCGTCAATGGAGCCGGAAGTGTAATCGTAACGGGACTTTCTTACGGCAGCTGGGGCACCCCTTTTCGACGCTTCTCCGGCAGCGGCGACGGTTTCCTGGCAAAGCTGGCCGGAGACAAGGGATCTCTCCAATGGAACACATTTCTGGGGTCCGAGGGAATGGATTCCTGCCATGCCGTCATAACCAACAGTGCGGGAACCATATTCACCGCCGGTGACAGTCAATACGGTTGGAGCAGCGCCCTGGGCGCCGGCTCTCTTCCATCCGGGCAAGAGGATGCCTTTGTCGCCCAGGTAGGAGACCCCGCCATCGTCACCGGAACACCCCGGGGTAACCTGGACACACCCGCCAACAATGCCTCGGTCAGCGGACTGGTCACCATAAGCGGATGGGCCGCGGTTGTTTCGGCCAATCAGGCAGTTCCCGCCGGCAAGGTGGAGTTGTGGATGGATCAACAGTTGATCGGCTCCCTGGCGGTTGAAGTGTCGCGCGCTGACGTCCGCCAACAACTGGCAACTCAGGGTATTACCGCTTCCACGGATCTCCTGGGTTTTTCCGTGAAATGGAACAGCTCCAGATTCACCAACGGAAATCATCAACTGTCTCTGCTGGCCTATGATGCCACCGATACCGGCGCAGAGATTGCCGCCATCACCGTCCGTATCGCCAATGGCACTTCCACCACCACCTCCTCTTCCACCAGTTCCACACGGACAACAACCTCCACCTCCAGCACCTTCCGCCCAAGCACCACGACCACAAGCCTGCATACTTCCACCACTACTACCAGTTCTCTGCACTCCAGTACCACCACCGCTTTTACGATTTATATAGGTTCCAGTACCACGACTACAACCAGTACGATTCGGCCGGGAACGACCACGACTACAACCACCCTGGCTTCTACGGGAAATTGTTCCTTTTACAGCGAGGATTTTTCCAGCGCACCGTCTTCCTGGGGATTCTGGGACGGAGCCAACGGACCCAACGCTACCTGGACCTGGATTGACGGTCAACTGGATGTCGACGACATAGCGGCGAGCCCTTCCAACTACAGCTGGTGTGGGACCGAAATCCCCCCCCCGACAGACCTCTTTACCGTTGACATGGACGTTCATATCTACAACTTGGTAAATACCTATGGTTTTCAGACATCCAGCTCCTCCCAAAGTTACCCGTTTACCATCAACGGACAGAAGACCAACGCCATTGCGGTATTTGCCTTTGCCGAAGGCGCCATGCTCCAGGGTTGGACGGCGAGCGGCGATGCCATCACTTCCGACTTCTACAACTACAGCGGAACCATAACCTCCATCGGAGTCCGCTATACAAGTTCGGCCGTGATTCTGAGAATCAACAAGACGAATACTCCCATCCAATTCAGCGGCACCTTCACCGCGGCTCTCTGTAAAAAGATGGATCAGCTGATCCTCACCGGACAAGGGACCGGAACCCATATCCGTTTCGACAACATCTGCATCGGTCCGACCAATTTCAACCCCAATGCCACTACCACGTCGACCAGCACCACGGTTTACAATACAACGACCTCCACCACGATTCCGGCCTCCGTGCTCTGCTCCTACCTGGATGAAGAATTCGACAGGACGACAGGCTCCGATACCGGCTGGTTTCCCTACGACTCCAACGCCCAGTGGACCCAGGCCAACGGAAGTCTGCATGTCAATCAGGTCTTGAGTGGAAAAACGAGCTGGTATGACAATTATTCCATTCGCTGGAAGGATTTCTTCACCCTGGACGCAGAAATCGATCCGGTTTCCATCGCCGGCAATGGGGTCTTCTCCGTTATTCCCTACTCTTCGATGGAGTATCCGTTCCTGCTGGAAACGGAAAATCTGGGCGACCTGGAACTGGCCGGCGTCGGCGTGCGGGTCAATGCCCAAAATCAAGTTAGTATCTTCGGTTGGACGGTCGACAGCACAATCACATCCACATCCTATTACCAGCCGAGCGAACCGATCACCTCCATCGGCATTCAATACGATGCCAATGCCATTACCGTCAGGGTCAACAAGAAAAACACATCCATCTATTGGTGGGGCAATTTCACCTCGCGGGCCTGTTCCAAGTTGGACACCCTGTCGCTGGGGGCAAGAGAAGCGGGGACCGAGATCTACATCGATAAGATATGCACCAGCCCCTTATATCCGTGCTTGCCGCATCCGGCGGACAAGAACACGGATTACCGTATCGACATTAGCGAGATGAGCCTGTATTACACCGCATGGATTCAGCAAACATCCACGAATCCGATTCCGGAAACCTATATCAATAATGCCATTTCCATATGGGAGGGCGGCGAAGCCTACGACTGCAATCCGGCCGCCACTCCTCCCTGGAAACCAGCCGCGGAACTCACCCGCATGTCCAGGCCCGGGAGAATCAATGTGCCATCGGTTCTGTCCGTTTTAAAAACACCGGATCGACCCACTTTTATCCGATAACAAGGGAACGCTTATGAAAAAACAATTTTCAAAGTCTATCCTCCTCTTCACCGCGCTGTTCCTTGGTGTCGGCTTCACCGGTCTTTCGGTGTTCGCAGGTCCTACCCTGCGGGCGGAACACTCCAGCTGCACGATCAGCAGCGGTACCAGCTGCACGGTAAATCTGCAGGCCACCAATCCGGACCGTATTCTGTACGGCATCTGGCGCCAGGGCCAAAGCAAGAAACTATACTCCCTTTCGACGACCAATCTGGCCATCTCCATTCCTGTCGAGATCTACCAGGGGGTAAATACCTTTGAGGTCTGGCTGGCCGAGAGGGGTACCGAAGAGAAAGCGAGCAGCACACCGATTCCCAACACCTCGGTGATCATTGTCGGACTCCAGTCTTCCGCAAATCCGACTTCCAGCCTCGGCCCCAGCACTTCCACTACCAGTTCCTCGACCACCACCAGCTCATCGACCACCAGTTCCTCCATTCCTTCGACGACCGGCTTGAAATTCACCGTCGACAAGAATGTCTGCTACATACCTTCTGGGGGAACCAGGTGCAGCGTAAAACTTTCCGTAGAGAATCCAAATCATCTTTCCCTGGTCATCGATCGCGTTCATCCGCAGGAGGGAAGGATGACCATCACCGGGGCTTTCACCGACTCGATCGATGTTCAGTTTGACTGGATCACCGTAGGCACCTTTGTCTTTTATCTCAAAAGCTCTACGAGCAGCACGGATTACGCCTCCGTGACCGTCATCGGGCAGATGGCCACTCCGACCACCACCACCAGCAGCACACTTCCCGCCAATCCGACGCTGACAGCCGATAAATCGATCTGCACCATCCCCTCCGGGGAGACGAGGTGCAGCGTGAAATTGACCATCACCAATCCCGGGAATCTCCCTCTGGTAATCGACCGGGTACACCCCCAGGAAGGAAGAAGAACCTTCACTGGAGTGATCACGGCCACGACGGCAGAGGTACAGTTCGATTGGGTCACCCTCGGCACCTTCCTCTTTATTCTCAACAATCCTACTACCGGCACCGACTACTCCACCGTAACGGTCACGGGACAGAGTAGTACGCCTACGACTACGACGATTCCATCCAGTCCCACGTTGACGGTCGATAAAACCGTCTGCACCATCCCTGCGGGACAGAGCCGCTGCAGCATCCTGTTGACCGTGCAAAATCCGGGAAATCTCCCCCTGGTGATCGATCGGGTCCATCCCCAGGAAGGGCGTATGACTTTTACCGGGGTGCTCACCGCCTCCACCTCGCAAGTCCAATTCGACTGGATCACGGTCGGGACCTTCCTGTTCATCCTGAAAAATTCGAGCACCGGAACCGAATATTCCACGGTGGCCGTCACCGGACAGAGCATCGCCACGAGCACCACTACCACTTCCGCGACGACCTCTACCACATTAGCCTCCGGCCCGAAGCTGACTTCCGATAAATCCAGTTGCCTGATCCCATCGGGTGAGGTCCGCTGCAGCGTCAAATTAACGGTGATGAATCCGACGAAACTGCCGCTGGTGATCGATCGCCTCTCCAATCAGGACACCCGGATGACCATCACCGGAGTCATTTCCGATGCTTCCGCCGAAGTACAGTTCGACTGGGTGACCGCCACTACCTTTATCTTCATTCTGGTGGATTCCGTGACCCACACGGAATACGACTACGTTATGGTAACGGGGCAGAGCAGCACTCCCACCACCGTCAGGCCCACAAGTACGACCTCCACGACCCTGGCGGCTGTTCCCAAAATCTCGGCGGACAAGTCTTCCTGCACGATCGCCCCCGGAGAAACGCGTTGCGGCATCCTGCTGTCGGTTTCTAACAATCTGAACCATCTTCCCTTAAAGGTCGATCGTATTCACCCCAATCCTGCGGAATCCCGAGCGGCCATCACCGGGGAATTTTCCGACACCACCTTCCAGTTTTCTTTCGACTGGATCACGCCGGGCCCCTTTACCTTTGTGCTTTACAACTCCCGTACCAGCCAGGAGTATTCCCGGACTATCGTCACGGGTTTCGCCTCCACGCAATCCGTGGCCTCCCGGTCCATCAGTGGAACGGCTGTCACCATTTCCGTACAAATCACCTCGAACGTGGTCTCTTATGCAGTGGAAGAATCGCTGACGGTAACTCCCGGCAATATCAGCGACAATGGAAGATACGATCCCGTCACGCAAAAGGTGAAATGGGGACCGTTCCGCAACACCGGCAGCAGTAAAACCCTGAGCTACCAGGCCTGCGGATCAGGATCGATTATGGGAACCGCCTGCTTCGACGGTAGTTGTACCGCCATTTCCGGTGCCGGCGCCTTGAATCCATGCTCCCTGAGTAAATGATTTTGAATTTTTTATTACCGGCTCCGGTAGGGGCAACCCTTGCGGTTGCCCCCCTCGTGTTACAATACTAAAGAAGAAAACACCTCGAAAGTGAAGGCGGACACCTGTTATCCGGGATGAAGAACAAGAGCCTGTTGTATCGATGCATCAAGACCTACGGTCTGTTATTTCTGGTAATTCTGGGTATAGCCGGAATACGGCTCGATAGGGTCCAAGCCCAGACGGTTACGCAAGTAGAAGGGGACAACATACGGCTGAACTGGGGCTCGCAGCAGGGAGTCCGTGTCGGGCTGGAAGCCTTCCTGGTAACGGACGAGGTGATCTCCGGCAAACTGCAGAGGGACCTGCGCCGGGCCAAAATCGTCATCGACTCGGTCAGCGAATCGGAGTCGAGGGGACACATCACCATGAAAACCCCCTTCGCCATCAAGGCGGGTTTTCGGGTTGTTTTCCTGGAAAAGCTGACGGCCGCCGGCCCCACTCCGACGACCACGCAGCGAGGCGTCGTCACCCCGCCGACAACGATCCAGCCTCCGGCGGTAAAGACCCTTCTGGTCCATAAAGAGATCGCCAGACTACGATTGTCGGAAAAGGTGCAATATCTGAAGGAGCTGATCCAGTTCAAGGATTGGGCGGACGCCTTTCAGGTCTGTTACGCCCTGGAACGGGAGGCCCCCGATGCCACCCTGTTTGCGGCCGAATGCGCCGGGGTCAAGCGGACGATGGAGGAGCGATGGAAAACGGAAGCCCGGGATGAGAACGACCGCAAGGAACTGGAAAAGGTCGCTTCGGAACTGGATTTCTATCGGAAAACGGTGGATGCCCGAAGGAATACCGATTTGCTCAAGGCCCTGGAGTACCAGCGGCTGATCGCACGGCTGACGGGAAGCGTCGACAGGGAGGAAATCAAGAAACTGGAAGAGATGGAAGGAAAACGCCGGGAAAACTGCCGGCAGCAAATGCTTGCCCTCGGACCTGTTTTTTATCCGGAACAGCTGAAGGATTGGTTGGGAGGATGTCCGGAAATACGGGCGGAGTTGGAGACGAAAGCCAATGCCGGCCTGGAGGATTACAACCGTATGAAAAGCCTGCTGCCCGCCCAGTTCGAAGAGAAGGACCTGGCCGGCATCCGCGCCCGGCATCCGGAGCGAAGCAAGGAGCTTCTGGCTCAGGCGGCCAGGAACACAGAAGTAAAACAGAAAGCCGCGGCCGAGGCGCAAAAACAAAAAGACCTGTGTCGACAGCTGATCGATGCCCTGGGTCCGGTGTATTATCCGGAACAGATCGCCAAAATCGCCGCGCAGTGTCCTCAGGACCGTGCTTCACTGGAACAGAAGGCCCAGGGCCATCTGGCCGATTACGAAAAGCTGAAGGCGGCCCTGCCGAAAAATTTCGAACCCAAAGATCTGACCGATCTGCTCAGCCGTCATCCGCAAAGAAGCAAACCGCTTCTGGAGCAGGCACAGGAGAACGCCCGGCGCGCCGTCCGGCCGACAACGACCACAGGCCGGCCGACAACGACTACAGGCCGGCCTACGACGACCACCGTTCAGCCGGTACCCGTCACTACCCAGGCAACAGCGAAGGCGCCTACCACCACCCTTCCCGTTCCCTCTGGCTTGCCGAATCCCGAAACCTTTCTGATTATGGAAAAGGTCCACAACTGGAGCGTGGCTGCCGGCAAGGTCGTATTTTCCGACAGCACCGTCTCTCTGACTTACGAATTCGTCTCCATCGATCCGGGTGAGTTCACCATGGGCACCGATACCGGCCCCAGAGACCAGACGCCGGCACACCGGGTCCGTATCAGCCGCCGGTTTCAGATCGGACGGACGGAAGTCCCTCAGAGGCTGTGGGTGGCAGTCATGCAGGAAAATCCCGGCCGCTTCAAGGCCGCCGGACGTCCGATCGAAAACGTATCCTATGACGACATCGAAAAATTCCTGAAAATCCTCAACAGTACAAAGAGCGATTTTCTATACCGCCTTCCGACGGAGGCGGAGTGGGAATACGTCGCCGGCAAGGTCCTCCCCGCTGGACGCCCTGCGGCACCGGTCGATCAGGTCTGGCATAAACTCAATTCCGGAGACCAGACTCATGAGGTAGGCACCTCGAAACCCGGAATGATGGGCATCTACGATCTGTTCGGCAATGTCCGGGAATGGTGCTCCGACAAGTACAAAGACAACTACTACTCGAAGAGTCCCATCGACGATCCCACAGGGACCACAGAGTATTCTCAAGAGTATTCCATTCGCGGAGGAAGCTGGAACGACAAGCCGGAAGATTGTTCTCCGACGAAACGTTACTCCAGCTGGCCTAAAGGTAAAGAACCTTTCACCGGCTTCCGCCTGGTCCGTACCCGAAAATAACCCGAATGATCACGCCATTTTCATTGGGTGGTTGGTGCCCCTTGGCCGCCACCCTCCAGCCGTATGATACCCGGCCAAAGAATCATCCCCATTGACCAAATATTAAACTCATAGGGGTAGGGAGGGCCGATTGGATTCGGCTCCCCCTCCCTCCGAACCGGACAA